>DIJC01000022.1:72670-124624 GCA_002421005.1 Enterobacteriaceae bacterium UBA5654
ACGCCGGACCGTTCCCTCTCCTGGGGGAGAGGGCCAGGGAGAGGGCGGGAAACGGGCATCAGACTTTCAGCCCGTTTTATCTTCTTTGAAACCCAAATCATCAGGCCCGGTTTCCTTAACTGACCAGCATTAGGCTCCTGCCGGGCTTTTTTGTGCTCGCCGATCGGGATCTTTTCGAATTCGCTCACATTTTCGTCTATTAGTTTTTGCCAGGTTGGGCCTGCCGGGTATATGACTAGTCATATAAATAAAATGACTTTACATACCTGTGCGAGGACTCTAATCATGACAGTAAAACTACCTGACGGATTTTTATGGGGAAACTCGGTCTCCAGTATGCAGACCGAAGGTGCCTGGAATGAAGGCGGTAAAGGGAAGTCGGTTTACGATATTCGGGAAGCCAGCGAGTTTGCCTCCGACTGGAAAGTCGCCACCGATTCTTATCATCGTTATCGCGAAGATTTTGATTACATGCAGGATCTGGGGATGAACTGCTACCGCTTTCAGATCGCCTGGAGCCGCGTATGCCCGCTGGGTGACGGCGAGTTTAACGACGAGGGCATCGCCTTCTACGACCGCTTTATCAACGATTTGCTCGCCCGTGGCATAGAGCCGATGGTCTGCCTGTATCACTTCGACATGCCGCTGGCGCTGGCAGAGCAGTACAACGGTTTTACCGACCGCCACGTGATGGACGCGTTTATCCGCTACGGCCAGAAGATGATCGACTGTTTCGGCGACCGGGTTAAATACTGGCTCTCTTTTAACGAGCAGAACATTTTCCATATGCCGGAAGCCTTTAAGGTGGGCGGCTATCTGCACGGCGATCAAACCCTGCGTGAGCTGTATCAGATCCAGCATCACACGATGGTGGCTCACATGCGCTTAACCCAGTATCTGCATGAAACCCGTCCCGGCAAACTGTTCGGCGGAATGCTGGCGCACCAGTTGGTCTATCCGGCAACCTGCAAGCCGCGCGATATTTTCTGCGCCCAGCAGTTTGACGAATTCCTTAATCAGAACCTGCTGCGGGTCTACGCGGGCGAGGGTTACAGCCCGGAAGTGCTGGCGGTGGTGGAGCGCGAAGGCTTCGGCGATATCTACCGGGAAGAGGATCTGGCGCTGTTCGCCACGCTGAAAAACGACTTTATGGCCTTCAGCTACTATGCCAGCCGGACGCTCGACAGCGATGCGATCCCGGAAAATACGCCGGTGAACTATTACCTGCTGCACGGCGACAAGCCAAATCCATGGCTGAAGGCGACGGAGTGGAACTGGCAGATCGATCCGCTTGGCTTTCGTACCATCATCACCCGCTACTACAACGACTGGCGGATGCCGGTGTTCCCGATTGAAAACGGTATCGGGGTGATTGAGTCCTGGGACGGGGTTAATCCGGTTGCGGATGATTACCGGATTGATTATCACCGCCAGCATATCGAAGCCATGAAAGCCGCCATTTTTGAAGACGGCGCGCAGGTTATCGGCTATCTCGGCTGGGGGCTGATCGACATCCTCAGCTCACAGGGTGATATGCGCAAGCGCTATGGCGTGGTGTACGTCAACCGGGAAAATCACGATCTGAAAGACCTGAAGCGGGTGCCGAAAAAAAGCTACGCATGGCTAAAACAGGTGATCCACAGCAACGGTGAGAAGATATAAGTCCGCTGCCGAACCGGGTATGTACTGATTTCAGGTTGCCGAATCCGACAACCTGAATTCTTCAGGCTATCAAAGAAAGGGTTCTGCTATGTCTGATGCAAATATGCAGTCGTTAACCGATCGTTTTGTCGATATTTCCGCCCGCATCGCCGGGCAGGTCCATTTGCGCTCCCTGCGCGATGCCTTTGCCGCCATTATGCCGATTTTTATCCTCGCCGGGCTGGCGGTGCTGGTCAACAACGTGGTGTTTCCGTGGGTGATGGAAGGGGAGACGCTGACGAGATTTAAACTCTGGGGCGATGCGATTATTAACGGGACGTTGAATATTGCCGCCCTGTTAATTGCTCCGATGATCGCCTGGTCGCTGGCGCGCAATAAGCATATCGATAATCCAGTTTCGGCGGTGATCATCGCCATCTGTAGCTTTATTATTATGATGCCCATGCAGGTTGAGCTGGTGCCGGTAGGTGATAAAGCCACCGTCAATATTACTCAGGTGCTCACCTTCGCCAATATCGGCACGACCGGTATTTTTGCCGGGGTGATTATCGGCCTGCTCTCCACCGAGATTTTTATTCGCATCGCGGGCATCAAGCGGCTACATATTTCGCTGGGCGAAAACGTGCCTCCGGCGGTAAGCCAGTCGTTCTCGTCGCTGATCCCGACGATCCTTACGCTGTCGCTGTTTGCGATTTTTGCCGCGCTGCTGGCGAATTTTTTGCATACCGATCTGATCCATCTGATTACCACCCTTATTCAGCAGCCGCTGCGCCTGATTAATACCAGTCTGCCGGGCACCCTGTTTATTTACAGCTTTGGCAACTTCCTGTTTACCCTCGGTATTCATCAGGCAGTGGTCAATAGCGTGATCCTCGAACCGTTCCTGCTGATTAACACCAATGAAAATATGCTGGCGTTCGCCAACGGCCAGCCGATCCCGCATATCATCAACAACATTTTCGTGCCGACGTTTGGTATGATCGGCGGCACTGGCAGCACTTTCTCATTGCTGATTGCGATTTTTATTTTCTCGCGGCAGAAAGCCTCGAAGCAGGTGGCGCGGCTGGCGATTTCCCCCGGCCTGTTTAATATCAACGAGCCGGTGATTTTTGGTCTGCCGATTGTGTTTAACATTCCGCTGATGATCCCCTTCGTCCTGCTGCCCGCCATCGGCATTTTGTTCGCCTGGATTTGTACTACGCTTGGGCTAATGTCGCGCTGCGTGGTGATGATCCCGTGGACCACGCCGCCGGTGCTCAGCGCCTGGCTGGCGACAGCGGGGGACTGGCGCGCCGTGGTAGTGCAATTGATCATCATCGTCTTTGGTGTATTCTTCTACCTGCCGTTTCTCAAAGTGGCGGAGAGAGTGGCAATGAAAAACAGCGGGATCGACTGATAAAAGGAAGGGCAATGGCAGCGAAGTACATCCAGATCGCGCGGGAAATCAGGCAGCGAATTATCAGCAAGCAGTATCCCGCGAGCGAGCCGTTGCCCGACCAGTTTGCGCTGGCGGCAGAGTTCAGCACCAGCCGGATGACCATCCAGCAGGCAATGCGGCAGTTAATTGTTGAAGGGCTGGTTTACACCCGGCAGGGGCAGGGGACGTTTATCCGCAAAAATTTCTACCAGCTCTCCCAGTGGGACCTGGTGGGCAGCGACTACTTCGGTGCGACCCAGACCTGGCAGGACAAAGGCACCGTCAGCAGCCTGGTGGTGCGCTTCGAACTGCGTTTCCCCAGCGAAAAAGAACAGACGTCGCTGCTGATTAATGCCGATGCGCCAGTCTACGATTTTATCCGCCTGCGCCTGCTCAACGGCGAGCCGATGTCGCTTGATGCCACCATTATGCCGGTGAGCCTGGTGCCAGGGCTGAATAAATCCCATCTTGAAAGCTCGGTCTTTCGCTATATCCAGCAAACGCTGGGGCTAAAAATCATGGGGTCGTACCGGGTGGTGCGGGCCTTAAAGCCTGACGCGCTGGATATGCAGTATCTGAACTGCGAGCAAACCGATCCGGTGATGGAGGTGGAGCAGGTGATTTATCTGGAGGATGGTACGCCGCTGGAATATGCCCACTGTCATTATCGTTACGATCACAGCGGAATTGTCATCGTCAATAACGGCTAGCAATGATGCCGGGCAGCCTTGCGCTGCCCGGCAAAACTTTTAGTTCAGGCGAACCGGCATCCCGGAGCGATTCTGAATCGCCTGATCCAGCACGTTCTGATCGACATCGGCCTGATCGGTGACTTTTCTCACCGCGTTAGTCAGCGTTACCGGCACAATTTCATCACCGTTAAACTGCGCTTCGGTGGTGGACAGCGGGTTATGCACTTCGACATAGCGGCTGCCGTCCGGCTCGGTGGTGGATTTCACCGGCTCATCGATAAACTGTACGCGCGTACCGACCGGCACGTTCTGGAACAGGAACTTGATGTCGTCGTTACGCAGACGCACACAGCCGTGGCTCACGCGCAGGCCAACGCCGAAGTTGGCGTTAGTGCCGTGGATCGCGTACAGGCGGCCAATATAAAGCGCATACAGGCCCATCGGGTTATCGGGTCCGGCGGGCACGACGGCGGGCAGCGGCTGACCCGCAGCGGCGTATTCGGCGTGCATTTTAGCGGTCGGCGTCCAGGTCGGACCCGCCTTTTTGCGCTCAACTTTGGTCGTCCAGGCAATCGGCGTGTCTTTACCTAACTGACCGATACCGATAGGCAACACGATGACGGTGTTGGTGCCTTTCGGATAGTAATAAAGACGCATTTCAGCGCTGTTGATCACGATGCCTTCATGCACGGTGTCCGGCAGGATCAGCTGCTGAGGGATATTCAGCACGGTGCCGCCCTTCGGCAGATAGGTATCTACGCCAGGGTTCGCTTCCAGCATATTGGAAAGCCCCATCTGATACTGCGCCGCAAAGTATTCCAGCGGCTGTTTGTTATCGTCAGGGATCATAACGACCTGATTTTCGCCGATTAAACGGCTGCCATCGGTCGGCAGTGGATAAGTGACGGCTGAAGCTGTTTTGCAAAAGCCCACGACAGCCAGCGCCGCCGCAAAGAGAACCGTAAGTTTCATTTTCATGTTATGCAAGATACCAGTGCCACAGGCTGTTGGTTTAAAAGTCTGACTATCATTGGGAGCGCATTATATGTGCATTCCGGTTTGCTGGGAAACAGATGTGTGCAAAATCACACTTTTTTCCCTTGCATACATTCTAGCCGCAAATGCAGGCGACTGATTTTAATTCAGAATCCTGGCATAATTCGCTCTCCCGTTGCGCTGTAAAAGCCCTCACCTGGCGCGGGGGAATTTCTATCCGTGATAAACAGGTGCGAAAGTGGCATAATTAGCGGTTTGTCACATCTTTTTCAGGAATTACGCGTGTTAGTTTCCAGTAACGTCACCATGCAGTTCGGCAGTAAGCCGCTATTTGAAAATATTTCCGTCAAGTTCGGCGGCGGCAACCGTTACGGCCTGATTGGCGCGAACGGTAGCGGTAAATCCACCTTTATGAAGATCCTCGGCGGTGATTTAGAGCCGACATTGGGCAACGTTTCTCTCGATCCAAACGAGCGCATCGGTAAGCTGCGTCAGGATCAGTTTGCCTTTGAAGAATTTACGGTGCTCGACACCGTGATCATGGGGCACACCGAGCTTTGGGAAGTGAAGCAGGAGCGCGACCGCATTTATAGCCTCGCTGAAATGAGCGAAGAAGACGGCTACAAAGTGGCCGATCTTGAAGTGCTGTACGGCGAGATGGACGGTTACTCTGCCGAATCCCGCGCCGGAGAATTGTTGCTCGGCGTCGGCATTCCGGTTGAACAACATTACGGCCCGATGAGCGAAGTCGCTCCCGGCTGGAAGCTGCGTGTGCTGCTGGCGCAGGCACTGTTCTCCAACCCGGACATCCTGCTGCTTGATGAACCAACCAACAACCTTGACATCGACACTATCCGCTGGCTTGAGCAGGTGCTCAACGAGCGCGACAGCACCATGATTATCATTTCGCACGACCGTCACTTCCTTAATATGGTCTGCACCCACATGGCGGATCTGGACTACGGCGAACTGCGCGTGTATGCGGGCAATTACGACGAATATATGACCGCGGCGACCCAGGCCCGCGAACGTCTGCTGGCCGATAACGCCAAGAAAAAAGCCCAGATTGCCGACCTGCAATCCTTCGTCAGCCGTTTTAGCGCCAACGCCTCTAAATCTCGTCAGGCGACTTCCCGTGCGCGTCAGATCGATAAAATCAAGCTGGACGAAGTGAAAGCCTCCAGCCGTCAGAACCCGTTCATCCGCTTTGAGCAGGACAAAAAACTGTTCCGCAACGCGCTGGAAGTACAGAAAGTGGCGAAAGGCTTTGAGAGCGGTCCGCTGTTCAAAGATGTCAATCTGCTGCTGGAAGTGGGCGAGAAACTGGCGGTGCTGGGGATCAACGGCGTCGGTAAATCCACCTTCCTGAAAACGCTGGTGGGCGAGCATGAGGCTGACAGCGGCACGGTGAAATGGTCGGAAAACGCGCGCATCGGTTACTACGCCCAGGATCATGAATATGAGTTCGAAAACGATCTGACGGTGTTCGAATGGATGAGCCAGTGGAAGCAAGAAGGCGACGATGAGCAGGTGGTGCGCAGCTTCCTCGGCCGTCTGCTGTTCAGCCAGGACGACATCAAAAAACCGGCGAAAGTGCTTTCCGGCGGCGAGAAAGGCCGGATGCTGTTCGGCAAGCTGATGATGCAAAAGCCCAATATTCTGGTGATGGATGAACCGACAAACCACCTTGATATGGAATCCATTGAATCGCTGAACATGGCGCTCGAAATGTACGAAGGCACGCTGATCTTCGTCTCCCACGACCGTGAATTCGTCAGTTCGCTGGCGACTCGCGTACTGGAAATCACCCCGGAGCGCGTGGTGGACTTCAGCGGTAACTACGAAGATTACCTGCGCAGTAAAGGCGTCGAATAATCAATGCCAGAAATAGCCACGTCAGTGGCTATTTTTTTATTGGTATTCATTAAACGGCGGGGTTTTATCCAGCACTGCCTGAATCACATTCAGCGCACCGTGATGGTTATTATCGTCGGTGGTATAGCGAGCTATGGCTTTAATATTTTCACCCGCGTTACCCATGGCAAAAGAGTAATGCGCCATTTTCAGCATTTCGGCATCGTTACCGCTGTCGCCAATGGTGACGCAATCCTGCGGGGATAAATTCCAGCGTTTAAGTAAACGGGTAATACCGTTAGCTTTATGCAGACCGGGAATAATTAAATCAATAAAACCAAAGCCGCTGGCGACCGGCTTCATTACCCCGTCGAGTGAAACGTGCAGGGCATCAATAAGCAGCGGAATTTGCTCGTCCGGCAGGTTCAGAGAAAATTTAAACAGCTTATCGTTAATTTCGCCGTAGTCTTTGATGCGTTTAAGGCGGTAATAATGCTTAGACATCAGCTCAATAAATGCTTCCGGCGCGTTATCGCTGACGTATGCGCTTTCCAGACCGCAGGCAACAAAATTCAGCGTCGGATCTTTAAGCAGCTCGCCAATCACAATCTGCGATTCATGCTGGGTTAACTCACCGTGAAACAGCTCTTTTCCGTGCTCATAAACCAGCGCACCGTTTTCAGCTACGTAGGAAATGGCGTCGCGAACTTCCGGGAAAAAAGAAATTAACTGGTAATACTGGTTGCCGCTGGCGACAACAAACTCAATCCCGCGCTGCTGCAACTGGGCAAACTGGGCTAAAAAACGCTCGCGGTCATACTCTTTCGCATCACTAAGGAAAGTTCCGTCCATATCGGTGACGATAACTTTAACGGTCATAAACAGGCTCCTGGCTAAAACGGCAACGTGATGTATTTTAATGACTCAGCCGGGTAATGCACACATAAATTACCAGCCAACACGGTATAGATCGCGCTTGATTACGCATTCTGCGTACTGCATTCCACCAGAATGAACCCGTTACATACAGGCGCATTCTTCTCTGAATCCGCTACGCAACTCTGCAAAATCCCGAATGCCGTTGATCCCCACCAGGGATACAGTCATCGTACCTGATGACCCGGTGACGGAACGCCATGACACACGCAACCACTTCTACACCGCATGATGCGCTGTTCAAACAATTTCTTTGCCATCCCGACACGGCGCGGGATTTTATGGAGATTCATCTGCCGCCCGCGCTGCGCCAGCTTTGCGACCTGAACACGCTGCGGCTGGAGCCGGGGAGTTTTATCAAAAAGGATATGCGCGCGTACCATAGCGACGTGCTTTGGTCCGTCAATACCCGTGCCGGGAAGGGGTATATCTATGTGCTGATTGAGCATCAAAGCTCGGAGGAGGAGCTAATGGCCTTCAGGCTGATCCGCTACGCGCTGGATGCCATGCAGCGTCATCTGGACAAAGACCATAAGAAACTGCCGCTGGTGATACCGATGCTGTTTTATCACGGCAGCGTCAGCCCTTATCCACACGCGATGTGCTGGCTGGATGACTTTGCCGATCCGGCCCTGGCACGCCAGATTTATACTCAGCCTTTTGCGCTGGTGGACATCACCGTCACGCCGGATGACGACATTATGCAGCACCGGCGCGTAGCCTTGCTGGAACTGATACAAAAACACATCCGCCAGCGTGATTTAATGAGCCTTCTTGAGCAACTGGCCTCGCTTCTGGCGTTGGGATACACTACCGCTATCCAGCGCGAAACGCTGTTTAATTACCTGCTGCGATGTGGCAATGCGCCTGATTTCAGTGTGTTTTTCCGCCAGATCGCCGAACGCTTACCGCAACACAAGGAGGAACTAATGACCATTGCTGAACAACTGCATGAAGCTGGCTGGCAGAAGGGGATACGTGAAGGGGAGCTAAAAGGAGAATTAAAAGGAAAGCTGAAAGGACAGCAGGAAGAAGCCATCCGCATTGTTCGCACAATGCTTGAAAATGGCCTGGATCGTGAAACCATATTGAAATTGACCGGGCTTTCCGCCGAACTATTAACGGCTAACGGCCTCTGAACGATCCCCCTGGCGCGGGCATCAACCCGAACGGTGCCTGCTTATGCTTCAATGCGTGTGACATGCCCTGGGCGAAACAGGACTTTTGCAGCACGACAGGCGTAAGGTCCGCAGGCACTTAGCGAGTCTTCCCGTGACAAGAAACGGTTTACTCTCCCCCGCACACCTCGCACCCCGGATTACGCATCAGCTTCATTTCCCGAAACTGGCAGGTCATTGCATCGTAAATGACGATTTTTCCGACGGCGGGGGTGCCGTAGTGCGCCAGCAGTTTGATGGCTTCCATCGCCTGGAGTGAACCGATAATACCGACCAGCGGCGCCATAACGCCCGCTTCCACGCAGGTCAGGGCGTTTTCGCCAAACAGGCGGCTCAGGCAGCGATAGCACGGCTCACCGTCCTGCCAGGTGAAGACGCTGATTTGCCCCTCCATGCGGATCGCTGCGCCGGACACCAGCGGGATTTTGTGCTGAAAACAGCCCGCGTTGAGCTGCTGGCGGATGGCGACGTTATCGGTACAGTCCACGATCACATCATGTTCGGCGATAAGCGCATAAAGCGCCGCGTCATCCAGCAGGGCGTCAACCACCCGCAGATGGATATGCGGATTGATGCGCGCCAGCGCATCGCGAGCTGACACGACTTTCGGCTGGCCGAGCGTGGCGTCGCTGTGCAGCGTCTGACGTTGCAGATTGGAGAGCGACACGGTATCGAAATCCAGCAGCGTCATCGTGCCGATGCCTGCCGCCGCCAGATATTGCGCCGCCGCGCACCCCAGCCCGCCCAGCCCGACGACCAGCACCCGCGCGGCTTTCAGCGCTTCCTGCCCGTCGAAATCAAAGCCGCGCAGCACGATTTGCCGGTTGTAGCGCATCATCTCCGCATCGCTGAGTTCTTCTGCCATCAGAAGCCTCCCAGCAGGGCGTTAAAAGGCTCGACCTCAACCCATTCTCCCGCCTCAACGTTGCCGCGCTCGCGCTCCAGCACGATAAAACAGTTGCCCTGGCTGAACGAGGTAAAAATATGCGATCCCTGATGTCCGGTGGTGATGACTTCCAGCGCGCCGTCGGCAGCACGTTGCAGCACGCCGCGCTGAAAATCGAGGCGACCCGGAGATTTTTTTAGTCGACAGGCGGCACGCACGCGCTGGCGTGCAGGAAGCGCCGGGGCCGTATTACCGCTGAGTTTCGCCAGCAGCGGCTGTACTAACTGATAGAAGGTCAGCGCCGCAGAAACCGGGTTGCCCGGCAGGCCGCAAAACCAGCTATCGCCCAATTTACCGAAGGCGAAAGGCTTGCCCGGTTTGATTGCCAGTTTCCAGAAGGCAATTTCGCCCAGCTCTTCAAGAATGGATTTGGTGTAGTCCGCTTCGCCCACCGAGACGCCGCCGGAACTGACGACGACGTCAGCCTGCTCGCGGGCCTGAATAAAGGTCTCGCGCAGGCGCTGCGGATCGTCGCGCACAATGCCGAGGTTAATCACCTCGCAGCCGAGTTGTTCCAGCATCAGATGCACCGTCAGGCGATTGGTATCGTAAATCTGGCCCTCCGCCAGCGGCTGTCCCGGCAACTGAAGTTCATCACCGGTCGAAAACAGCGCCACGCGCACTTTGCGTATCACGTTAACCTCCGCGATGCCCAGCGATGCGAGGACCGGAAGTTCTGCTACCGTCAGACGGGTACCGCGCGGCAGCACCGTCGCACCGGTCTGAATATCTTCACCCCGGCGACGAATGTTTTGCCCTTCGCGAACGGCGGCCGTAAAGCGGATACCTGCCGCCGTCTCTTCGGTCTCTTCCTGCATCACCACCGCGTCACAGCCCGGCGGGATCGGTGCGCCGGTCATAATGCGGATGCAACTTCCCTGCGGCCATTCACCCTGAAACGGCTGCCCGGCAAAACTTTTTCCGGCGACGGGGAGGGTGGCATCGGCGTTAAGTTCTACCAGCCGCACGGCGTAACCGTCCATGGCCGAATTATCAAAGCCGGGAACGTCGAGCGGCGAAACAGTCTCATGCGCCGTTACGCGACCAAACGCCTGAACCAGCGGCACGCTTTCCGCGCCCGTCAGCGGGGTGATGCGGCTAAGCATCTGCGAAAGGGCATCATCAAGCGGTATCAGACCGGCGTTAATATTCATGGCAAACTCCTGGAGACAAAAAGCGATTGCGCCATTATGGCAGAAATTGCCTTGCCGCTGTATGCCACCGTTGGCTTAACCTTTACATCACCGCTGCATCTTTCTATATTCAAAATTCATCTAAAGAAGCGGCCACGGTAATGATATGTATAGAAAAAGCCGTCACGCCGTCGCATCGGGAAGAAATTAATGGGAAATGCAGTCATTGCTATTCATGGAGGAGCGGGAGCGATAGGTCGCGCATTGATGACGCCAGAGCGGGAGCAGCAGTACATTGCCGCGCTGTCGACGATTGTGGAAACCGGGCAGGCGATGCTGGCCGCAGGCGAAAGTGCGCTGGATACCGTCACCGAAGCCGTGCGACTGCTGGAAGAATGTCCGCTCTTCAACGCGGGCATTGGCGCGGTGTATACCCGGGATGAAACCCATGAGCTGGATGCCTGCGTGATGGACGGCAGCAGCCTGAAAGCCGGAGCCGTTGCGGGCGTCAGCCATCTGCGTAATCCGGTGCTGGCGGCGCGGCTGGTGATGGAGCGCACTCCGCACGTATTGCTGATTGGTGAAGGTGCAGAAAATTTTGCCGTGCAGCACGGAATGGCGCGCGTAGACAGCTCGCTTTTCTCAACGCCGGAGCGCTATGAGCAACTGCTTCAGGCGCGCGGCGCGGGTGAACTGCGGCTGGATCATCACGCCGCACCGCTGGATGAACGCAGCAAAATGGGCACCGTCGGCGCGGTGGCGCTGGATGCCGCAGGCAATCTGGCGGCCGCGACGTCAACCGGCGGCATGACCAACAAACTGCCGGGGCGGGTGGGCGACAGTCCGCTGCCCGGCGCAGGGTGCTATGCGAATAACGCCAGCGTTGCCGTCTCCTGTACCGGTACCGGCGAGGTGTTTATGCGCACGCTGGCGGCCTATGATATTTCCGCACTCATGGAGTACGGCGGCTTAAGCCTGCTGGAAGCCTGTGAGCGCGTGGTGATGGAAAAATTGCCCGCGCTGGGCGGCAGTGGCGGGCTGATCGCTGTCGATCGCGAGGGCAATGTGGTCCTGCCGTTTAATAGCGAAGGCATGTATCGCGCCTGGGGTTACGCAGGCGATACGCCGACCATTGGAATTTACCGCGAATAAGGAGACGCTGTTGCCGCAAGGTCAATCATTCGCCGCCAGCGACGTGCTGGCGGTTAGCAACCTGAATATCTCATTTGCCCAGGAGCAGGGGCGATTCTCCGCTGTGCGCAATCTGTCATTCAGCCTGCAACGCGGCGAGACGCTGGCGATTGTCGGCGAGTCCGGGTCGGGTAAATCGGTGACGGCGCTGGCGCTGATGCGGCTGATTGAGCAGGCTGGCGGCGACGTCACCAGCGACCAGTTTCTGCTGCGCCGCCGCAATGGTCAGACGATTGAACCAAATGCCATCAGCGCCTCACAAATGCGTCGCGTGCGCGGGGCGGACATCGCGATGATTTTTCAGGAGCCGATGACCTCGCTGAATCCGGTATTTACCGTTGGGGAGCAAATCGCCGAGTCGATCCGCCTGCATCAGGGGTTGAATCATCATAAGGCGCTGGCGGAAGCGAAAAAAATGCTTGAGCAGGTGCGTATCCCGGAATCAGAGTCGGTGCTGAAAAGTTATCCGCACCAGTTATCCGGCGGGATGCGCCAGCGGGTGATGATTGCCATGGCGCTGTCGTGCCGCCCGGCGGTGCTGATTGCCGATGAACCGACCACCGCGCTGGACGTCACCATTCAGGCGCAGATTTTGCGGCTGATCGACGTTCTCCAGCAGGAGATGTCGATGGGGGTGATTTTTATCACCCACGATATGGGCGTGGTCGCGGATATCGCCGACCGCGTGCTGGTGATGTATCAGGGCGAAGCGGTCGAAACCGGCAGCGTGGAGCAGATTTTCCGCGCGCCGCAGCATCCTTACACCCGCGCGCTGCTGGCCGCCGTGCCGCGTCTTGGCGCGATGCAGGGCAGCGATCTCCCGCGCCGCTTTCCACTTCCTCAGGACGATCCGCAGATCAACGAGCCCCAGGATACGGTGGTCCCCGGTAAGCCCATTTTGCAGGTACGCGATCTGGTGACTCGTTTTCCGCTGCGCAGCGGTATCCTCAATCGCATTACCCGCGAAGTCCATGCCGTGGAGAAAGTCAGTTTCGATTTGTGGCCGGGGGAAACGCTTGCGCTGGTCGGGGAATCCGGCTGTGGTAAATCGACCACTGGACGCGCGCTGTTGCGGCTGGTGGAGTCGCAAAGCGGCACGATTACCTTTAACGGCGAGCGCATTGATACCCTCCCGGTCAGCAAGCTCCAGCCGCTGCGTCGGGATATCCAGTTTATTTTTCAGGACCCCTATGCCTCGCTCGATCCGCGCCAGACGGTAGGCTACTCGATTATGGAGCCGCTGCGGGTACACCGGCTGCTGGAAGGCGACCATGCGCAGCGCCGGGTGGCGTGGCTGCTGGAGCGCGTCGGCCTGAAGCCGGAGCACGCCTGGCGTTATCCGCATGAGTTTTCCGGCGGTCAGCGGCAGCGGATTTGTATTGCCCGCGCGCTGGCGCTGAACCCGAAAGTGGTGATTGCCGACGAGTCTGTCTCCGCGCTGGATGTGTCCATCCGGGCGCAAATCATCAATTTACTGCTCGATTTGCAGCGCGAAATGGGGATCGCGTTTTTATTTATCTCTCACGATATGGCGGTGGTCGAACGCATCAGCCATCGTGTCGCGGTGATGTACCGGGGACAGATTGTTGAAATTGGCCCCCGCCGCGCGCTCTTTGAAAATCCGCAACATCCGTATACCCGCAAGCTGATGGCCGCCGTGCCGGTGGCCGACCCGACGCATCAGCGTCCGCAGCCAGTGCTGCTTTCGGATGATATTCCGGGAAACATTTACAAGCGAGGGGAGGAAGTGACGGTGGCACCGCTACAGCAGATTGCGCCAGGCCACTACGTTGCCCGATCCACTTCGCCATTATAAATAAGACAGGCTGGACCTTTGGAGAATCACATGACACAACTCGTTTCAGGTAAGTGGCTGATTGCCGCCGCTGTCGCATCCGCACTGGCGGCGACGCCTGCTTTTGCGGCAAAAGATGTGGTCGTCGCGGTAGGATCAAACTTCACCACCCTCGACCCGTATGATGCCAACGATACGCTGTCGCAGGCGGTGGCGAAGTCGTTCTATCAGGGGATGTTTGGCCTTGATAAGGACATGAAGCTGCAAAACGTGCTGGCAGAAAGCTATACCGTTTCTGACGACAACCTCAGCTACACCATCAAACTGCGTAAGGACGTCAAATTCCAGGACGGCACGGCGTTTGACGCGGCGGCAGTAAAGGCTAACCTCGATCGCGCCAGTAACCCGGAAAATCACCTTAAGCGCTACAATCTGTATAAAAATATTGATAAGACCGAGGTGGTCGATCCGTCAACGGTAAAAATCACCCTGAAGCAGCCGTTCTCGGCGTTTATTAATATCCTCGCGCATCCGGCGACGGCGATGATTTCCCCGGCGGCGCTGCAAAAATACGGTAAAGAAATCGGCTTCCACCCGGTGGGCACCGGTCCGTATGAGCTGGACACCTGGAATCAGACTGATTTTGTGAAGGTGAAAAAGAACGCGGGCTACTGGCAAAAAGGGCTGCCGAAGCTGGATACCATTACCTGGCGTCCGGTGGTTGATAACAACACCCGCGCCGCTATGTTGCAGACCGGCGAAGCGCAGTTTGCCTTCCCGATCCCTTACGAGCAGGCTCCGCTGCTGGCAAAAAACAGCAAGCTGGAGCTGGTGGCCAGCCCGTCAATTATGCAGCGCTACATCAGCCTGAACGTGACGCAAAAACCGTTCGACAACCCGAAAGTGCGCGAGGCGATCAATTATGCGATTAACCGTCAGGCGCTGGTGAAAGTCGCCTTTGCCGGTTATGCCACGCCAGCGACCGGGATTGTGCCGCCAGCCATTGCCAATGCCCAGACTTATAAAGCCTGGCCTTACGATCCCGCCAAAGCTCGCGCACTGCTGAAAGAAGCCGGTTATCCGAACGGTTTCAGCACCACGCTGTGGTCGTCACACAATCACAGCACCGCGCAGAAAGTGCTGCAGTTTACCCAGCAGCAGCTGGCGCAGGTCGGCATTAAAGCGCAGGTCACGGCGATGGATGCCGGGCAGCGTGCGGCGGAAGTTGAAGGTAAGGGGCAGAAAGAGAGCGGCGTGCGGATGTTCTACACCGGCTGGTCGGCGTCGACCGGGGAAGCGGACTGGGCGCTGTCGCCGCTGTTCGCCACCCAAAACTGGCCGCCTGCGCTGTTTAACACCGCCTTCTACAGCAATAAGCAGGTTGATGACGATCTGGCTGGCGCGCTGAAAACGACCTCTGCGGAAGAGAAAACCCGCCTGTATAAAGAAGCCCAGGATACTATCTGGAAAGAGTCACCGTGGGTGCCGCTGGTGGTAGAGAAACTGGTGTCCGCGCACAGCAAGTCGTTGACCGACTTCTACATTATGCCGGATACGGGCTTTAGCTTTGAAAATGCGGATCTTAAGTAGTGAGTCTGGGGGCCGGTTGCCCCCGCTTGCGGGGGCTAAAGTCAGCCGGAATGACGGTGGTATAAAAGGATGCTGAACTATTTTCTTAAACGCCTGCTGGGGCTGATCCCAACGCTGCTGATTGTGGCGGTGCTGGTATTTTTGTTCGTGCATCTGTTGCCCGGCGACCCGGCGCGGCTGATTGCCGGTCCTGAAGCTGACGCGCAGGTGATTGAACTGGTGCGAAAGCAGCTGGGGCTGGATCAGCCGCTGCATGTGCAGTTCTGGCATTACATTACCAACGTTTTGCAGGGCGATTTCGGCCAGTCGATGGTTTCGCGTCGTCCGGTCTCTGAAGAGATTGCCAGCCGCTTTATGCCAACGCTGTGGCTGACCCTTGCGAGTATGGCCTGGGCGGTGCTGTTTGGCCTCGTCGCCGGGATTGTCGCGGCGGTCTGGCGCAACCGCTGGCCGGACCGCCTCGGCATGACGCTTGCCGTGACCGGGATCTCCTTTCCGGCGTTTGCGCTGGGGATGCTGCTGATGCAGGTTTTCTCGGTCGAACTGGGCTGGCTACCGACGGTAGGGGCCGATAGCTGGCGGCACTACATCCTGCCTTCGCTGACGCTGGGCGCGGCGGTGGCAGCGGTGATGGCGCGTTTTACCCGCGCTTCCTTCGTTGACGTGCTGAACGAAGATTATATGCGCACCGCCAGAGCGAAAGGAGTGAGCGAGAGTCTGGTGGTGCTTAAACACGGCCTGCGCAATGCGATGATCCCGGTAGTGACGATGATGGGATTGCAGTTTGGCTTTCTGCTCGGCGGCTCTATCGTGGTGGAAAAAGTCTTTAACTGGCCCGGCCTGGGACGTTTACTGATCGACTCGGTAGAGATGCGCGACTATCCGGTGATCCAGGCGGAAGTGCTGCTGTTTTCGCTGGAGTTTATTCTTATCAATTTAATGGTGGATCTGCTTTATGCCGCGATTAATCCCGCTATCAGGTACAAATAAGTGCGACTGTTAAACTGGCGACGTCAGGCCATTCTCAACGCGATGCCCGCCGTTAAGCCCGACCGGGTGCGTACCCCGTGGCACGAATTCTGGCGGCGGTTTCGTCGCCAGCCGCTGGCAATGCTGGCGGGCGTTTTTGTTGTACTGCTCATTGGGGTTGCGGCAGTCGCACCGTGGATTGCGCCTTTTGATGCGGAAAACTACTTCGACTACGACCAGCTAAACGCCGGACCTTCCGCATTACACTGGTTTGGCGTTGATTCGCTGGGCCGCGATATCTTCAGCCGGGTGCTGGTGGGCGCGCAAATTTCCCTGACGGCAGGCGTGTTTGCGGTGCTGATTGGCGCATTTATCGGCACCGTACTGGGGCTGCTGGCGGGCTATTACGAAGGATGGTGGGACCGGATCATCATGCGCATCTGCGACGTGCTGTTTGCTTTCCCGGGCATCCTGCTGGCGATTGCGGTCGTGGCGGTGATGGGCAGCGGGATGTCGAATGTCATTATTGCGGTGGCGATTTTCTCTATCCCGGCTTTTGCCCGCCTGGTACGCGGCAATACGCTGGTGCTGAAACAGCAGACGTTTATCGAGTCGGCGCGCAGCATCGGGGCCAGCGATATGACGATTTTATTCAGCCATATTTTGCCGGGCACGGTATCGTCGATTGTGGTCTATTTTACCATGCGTATCGGCACCTCTATTATCTCCGCCGCCAGCCTTTCCTTCCTCGGCCTGGGCGCGCAGCCGCCGACACCGGAATGGGGCGCGATGCTCAACGAGGCGAGGGCGGATATGGTAATGGCTCCGCACGTGGCGCTCTTTCCGAGCCTGGCGATCTTTCTGACCGTGCTGGCGTTCAATTTACTCGGCGACGGGCTAAGGGATGCGCTGGATCCGAAGATTAAGGGGTAATGCCGTTTTAATCCCGTCAGAAGTTCTGCCGTGAATTTCTGACGGGTGACGATTTAGGTTGTGAAAACTTCCGGTCCTTTCAGCGCCAGCGTGTTTAAAATGCGCAGCGCGGGGCCGCTGGGTTTAATCACATTGCGTTCCCATTTGGAGACACTTTCTTTTGACATCCCCATCGTTCGCGCAAGAAGAGACTGCGACATACCGAAACGGATGCGAACAGCTTTAATCTCTTCACCCGTCATCAGCGTAACATCGGCAATGCGGGCATTGATCTCGCGAGCTTTGAGCAGTGCGGCAATGTCTTTAACGTCGCTATCCGGCATCATACCCAGTGCATTAAGCTCTTTAGCATCTTCCAGCATCGTTTTCAGTTTGTTAGTCATTTTTTACCTCAGTCAAAACGCCAGTTTTCGTCAACTCTACAATCTGGCTATACCTCAGGGCCAAAAAAGCACTCGCCAGCTTTTTGTAAGCAATCAGTTCATCATCTTCAATTTCTTTGGCTCCTTTGCCACTGACTGCATTTTTAGCCCACCCTTCATAGAAAAAAACATGATGACCAGATTTGAAAAAGATTATAGTTCTGGCTCCACCGCTTTTTCCTTGCTGAAGTGGCAGTCGTTTTTTGATCACTCCACCGCCTAAGTCAGCTTCCCATATGCCCTTCATGATCTCGTTAGCGGCTGCCATTAAGATCTTATCTGTAATACCCAGTTTTTTAGTACTTTGGTTAAATCTTTTTACTTTGTAGACAGCCATTATTAATCATCCTGATCGTAATCTTTACTATAGTAATCATTACGTGTTTTTCAAGCAACAGCCTGAGGATTTGCCTGTACGATCCGCATCCTGCAAGCCCCATTGTCTACATGACAGACCACGAAGTTTTTTTTCGCGAAATCGAAAAGAGGGGCAGCTTTCTCGATTTTATGCATTTCTTAGTAACTAAATCGGCGTTTACAGCGGCGCTGGAAAAGAGATGCGCGAGGAATAAAAAAGCCGCATTTTATATCCGGGGGATGCTTAAGATCCCCCTTTTTGCCTGTTAGCGTCAAAGAGCCGCTATTTTATTCACGAGTGCCCTGCGTGCATTTTCGCTAACCGAGAGCGTGGCATTATTGACTTCGATATCCCCCGAGCGATGCGCGCCTTCAGCCAGTCTTCCACAAAGCCGGGGGCATAGCCGCCGGTGCAGAAATCGTTGCCAAACCCTGAGGCGATAATATTCGGGTAATCTTCGAGATATTTCCCGGCAGTGACATCCGGGTGGGCGCTGGCGTAGAGCCAGAACTGAATATCGTAAAGCAGGAGAGAGCACTCATCGGCATGAAGGGCGAAAAAGCCCTTTTCTTCGATAATCTGCCTGGCGATTTCGCGGATCGCTTTTTCAATATCGGCGGGGGCATCGGTGCGAGCGCACAGGTCGGCAAGCGTGGCGGAAAACGATCCGTGCTGCGCCATGTCCAGATCGGCCTGCTTGTCTTCGGCGGAGGTGTCGTACACGTCATCATGCACCAGCCCGCGAATAAAGCTTTCGAAATTTTCGGCAAGCGGCGTGATGCGGTAGTCATCTTCCTGATCGACATGCACCACGGCAGGCTCGCCCTGTGCGCCGCATTGCCGGTAATCGAGAAACACCATATCGTGACCAGCGGAAGGGCAGTCACAAATGGCGATACCAATATCAGGATATTCCCACTCTTCTGTCCAGAAACGGCTGCCAAAACTGCCGCCCAGCGAATTCGCCTTTTCCCGACCGATCCCCATAATGCCGGTAATGGCGATATGATCCTCCGCCCAGCTTGTCGCGACGTCGGTCGGGAAGTTCAGGTTGCGGGGAATGCCGCCGTTCTGCCTTTTCATCAGCCAGAGGTACGAGGCGGGCAGACGATAACCCAACTCGTGTTCCAGTGCCTGAATCAGCGCATCGTCAGGCGGGTCGCTGATATAGTCTTTGCGGGCGTACTCGCTGTCTTCCCAGAAATCCGTCAGGTCGAAGCCGTCGAAAGGGATTGTAGTCATCGCTCAGGGTCCTTATTACGTTAATACTCGCAGCCATACGGATGAAGTTTAACGCAGTTCGCTGAGGTATCGCCCGCCAGGTCAGACCGTTTTACACCCGGCTGCCCCACAGATCATATTCGTCGGCGTTTTCGACTTTCACCCGCACCACGTCGCCGGGCTTCACGTTGATTTCACCGTTAAGGTACACCGCGCCGTCGATTTCCGGGGCATCCGCCATGCTGCGGCCAATGGCGCCTTCTTCATCAACTTCGTCAACGATGACCAGAATTTCGCGGCCAATTTTTTCCTGTAAACGTTCGGCGGAGATTTGCTGCTGAAGCTGCATAAAGCGGTTCCAGCGCTCTTCTTTCACGTCTTCCGGCACCTGATCCGGCAGTTCGTTGGCACCCGCGCCGTCTACCGGGCTGTATTTAAAGCAGCCCACGCGGTCCAGCCGCGCTTCTTTCAGGAAGTCGAGCAGCATCTGGAAATCTTCTTCCGTCTCACCGGGGAAACCGACGATAAACGTTGAGCGCAGGGTCAGTTCCGGGCACATGTCACGCCATTGTTTGATGCGCACCAGCTGGCGATCCACCGAGCCAGGACGTTTCATCAGCTTCAGAATGCGCGGGCTGGCGTGCTGGAGCGGAATGTCCAGATACGGCAGGATTTTGCCTTCCGCCATCAGCGGGATCACGTCGTCAACGTGCGGATACGGGTAGACGTAGTGCAGACGCGTCCAGATACCGAGTTTAGAAAGCTGCTCGCAGAGGCTGACCATGCTGGTTTTTACCGGCTCGCCGTTGTGAAAACCGGTGCGGTGTTTGACATCCACCCCGTAAGCGGAGGTGTCCTGGGAAATCACGAGGATCTCTTTTACGCCCGCATCGACCAGCCGTTTGGCTTCGCTTAACACCTCGCCAATCGGACGGCTGACCAGATCCCCGCGCATTGACGGAATAATGCAGAACGTGCAGCGATGGTTACAGCCTTCGGAAATTTTCAGGTAAGCGTAATGGCGTGGGGTGAGCTTTACACCCTGTTCCGGCACCAGGCTGAGGAATGGGTTGTGCTTCGGCTTCGGCACATAGTGATGCACATGTTGCAGCACCTGTTCGTAGCTGTGCGGGCCGGTAATTTCCAGCACTTTCGGATGCACTTCGCGAATGTGATCTTCTTTGGCACCCAGGCAGCCGGTAACAATGACTTTGCCGTTTTCATTCAGCGCTTCGCCGATGGCTTCCAGCGATTCCTGAACGGCGCTGTCGATAAAGCCGCAGGTATTGACGATCACCATGTCAGCATCGTCGTAGCGGGGAACGACATCATAGCCCTCGGTGCGAAGCTCAGTCAGGATGCGTTCTGAATCGACGAGGTTTTTCGGGCAGCCAAGAGAGACAAAGCCAATACGCGGTTGTTGCATTCTAGTAAGCTCACAAAGTAGACAGTAAAAAAACCGGGCGATTTTACACGCCTTTGCGCGCAGTCTCTACTGGAAGTTTCCGTCGTGGGCTTAACGTTTTTTTATCATCAGATAAAATATTTCGTATATCGGTACGTTTTTTGAGCTGGTTCATGCTTTTGCTTAAATATTAAGCATACTGTGTAAGATGCCATAGCTGACACAGGAGGAAATAGCATGTCATTTGACAAATTTCATCACAGCCTGCTGGACAAGCTCATTGATGCCCGGGTCGACATTGATGCTTATCTGCAACTCCGTAAGGCCAAAGGCTATATGACGGTCAGCGAAAGCGATGCTTTGCGCAACCGCCTGTTTTCACTTTGTGCCGAACTGCGGCAGAACGCGCCGCAGCTAAAGAAAAATTGTACGCCACAGGAATTTGAAGCGTTACGTCATGCCGGGGAATCGGTCGCCAAAGCGGCGGTGTGCCTGATGAGCGGCCATCACGATTGCCCGCAATATGTCACCATCGATACCCACAAGCTGGGAAGCTGCCTGAACATTTTAACCCACAGTATTCAATTCCTGCGCACCTCCGCGCCTTTCGCGCAGGCCTGACCCACGGGGGAGCCTGCTCCCCCGTTTTCATTAAGTTTTTGTAAATATGACCGCATCGACGGGACCGCTGGCTAACCTTAACGCATAGCGCAAATAAGGAGCCTGCCATGCAACGACTCGCGACCCTCTCCGTCTTAAGTTCAGTGTTATTTCTTTCTCCGCTTCAGGCGGCCCCGCTGAATGTAGAGGTGCTGCAAAATAAGCTCGATCATCCGTGGTCAATGGCATTTTTGCCGGAGGATAAGGGCCTGCTGATCACCCTGAAAGGCGGTCAGCTTCGTCACTGGCAGGCCGGGAAAGGCATTTCCGATCCGATTACCGGCGTCCCTCGCGTCTGGGCTAACGGGCAGGGCGGACTGCTGGATGTGGTGCTGGCTCCTGATTTTGCCGATTCGCGCCGCGTCTGGCTAAGCTTTGCGGAAGCGGGTGATGACGGCAAGGCGGGCACAGCGGTGGGCTATGGTCGCTTAAGTGAGGATCTGACGCGGCTGGATGATTTTCAGGTGGTGTTCCGCCAGATGCCGAAGCTCTCGACCGGCAATCACTTTGGCGGGCGGCTGGTCTTCGACGGTAAGGGCTATCTTTACATCGCGCTGGGGGAAAATAACCAGCGTCCTACCGCGCAGGATCTCGATAAACTCCAGGGCAAAGTGGTGCGCCTGACCGATCAGGGCAAGATCCCGGACGATAACCCCTTTGTGAAGCAGGCGGGTGCACGCCCGGAAATCTGGTCTTACGGTATCCGCAATCCGCAGGGAATGGCCATGAATCCATGGAGCAATACGCTGTGGCTGAACGAGCACGGCCCGCGCGGTGGCGATGAAATCAATATTCCTGAAAAAGGCAAAAATTACGGCTGGCCGCTGGCGACCTGGGGCATTAACTATAGCGGGCTGCCGATCCCTGAAGCGAAGGGGGAAATCGTCGCCGGAACGGAACAGCCAGTCTATTACTGGAAAAAATCCCCGGCGATAAGCGGGATGGCGTTTTATAACGCCGATACCTTCCCGCAGTGGAAAAATAAACTGTTTATCGGCGCGCTGAAAGATCAGGATGTGATCGTGATGAGCGTGAACGGGAATAAAGTGACGGAAGACGGGCGCATTCTCGGCGATAAAAAACAGCGCATTCGCGATGTGCGCACAGGACCGGATGGCTATTTGTATGTCTTAACGGACGAGTCGGACGGGGAACTGCTTAAGGTCAGCCCCGCCGGTTAGACGGGGCGGCGGGATGTTTAGCGCATCACGCGGCGCAAAATGCGGTTGCACTGTTCCTCAAACTGCGTCGCGGCCTGATCGATGGTTTTTTTACCGTAATCAATGCTTTCCCGCGCGGCGGTAAACTGCGCCAGGAACTGAAGATCTTCCAGGTAAGGCGATGAGAATGAACGGTTCGGTAGCTGGTAATACTGCTGCAAGCCCTGAACCGACGGGTCTTTATCGGACAAAATATTCGCCTCGCGCAGGGTTTTTTCGGCAATTTTGCTGATGGGTGCACCGCGCTCAAGGCCCGTGGCGCGAACGCCTGCGGGATCGCTGACCAGGAAATTCACCAGCAGGGCCGCTTCTTGCGGATGTTTTGTCGAGCGTCCGAGCGAGAACATCAGCGCCGTTTTCTGAAACTGCCCGGCATCTTTCGCGCCGGGGCGCATCGGATACGGGCCTAACACCAGATCGGCGGACGTTTTCAGGTTATTCGCGAGCGTCGGGTACATCGCGCTCCAGCCGTACAGCCCGGCCCAGTCGCCGTTAATCCACGGTTTCATTTCATACATCATGCCCTTGCCAAAGGACGCCATGTATTTCGTGTCGGGCGCGACGTGGTTATCCGTGAGCGTTTTTAAAAAGGTAAAGGCTTCGACCAGTTCCTCATGCGTCCACGCCAGCTTGCGGGCTTTTTCATCCAGCAGCGGCTTTTGATATTTCTGATACATATACGAGCGCAGAAGCAGCAGGCCATCCTGCTCGCCAATAATCAGTGGGAAGGCGTTATCGCCGAGTTTCTCTTTGAACGTCTGGCCCGCCTGCATCAATTCGTCCCAGTTTTTCGGATAGTCGATACCGGCTTTTTTCCAGGTCACGGCGTTGTAATAGAACAGCATCACGTTGCTGGAGAGCGGGACGCCGTTAATTTTGCCATTCACGGTGGTGGTGGCCAGCGAAGCCGGAGAGAACTGATTTAAATCGAGCTGGTCTTTCGCCTGATTAAGATCGTAAAAGCCGTCGCCTTTTTTCGATAATATCGTCAGCCAGTTCCAGTTGGTCTGAATAACATCCGCTTCCGTGCCGCTATTAATCTGAGTTGTCAGGCGTGAATAAAAGCCGTCCCAGCCGGTGAATTCACCTTTAACGCTGATATTCGGGTATTTCGCCTCGAAGGCTTTCATTGCTTCGAGGGTCGCCATATTACGTGCTTTGCCTCCCCACCATGCGAGGCGTAATTCCACTTTTTCGGCGCTCCACGCCGGGGTGAGGGCGCCTGCACAGCAGCCACAGACGAGGAGCAGGGACAGGTATTTTTTCATTCGGGTTCCCTTAAATACGGTTTCATAAGGCTGAAATTAATGGCGGCGAAGAGTCACCGCGAAGAAAGGTTAAGGGGAGATTTCCCCTAACCCTTAATAAAACGGATCAGCGCATGACGCGGCGTAAAATTCGGTTTGACTGGGCTTCAAAGTCGGTAACGGCCTGCTCAACAGAGGCTTTGCCGTAATCGATTTTATCCCGCGCGGCGGTGAACTGGGTCAGGAACTGGACGTCTTCCAGATACGGCGAGGCTTTGGAGGCGTTAGGCAGGGCAAAGGACTGAAGCAGTCCGCCGATCACCGGATCGTTATCGGAAAGAATGCCTTTCTCGCGTAACGCTTGATCGGCGGTTTTGCTTAACGGCGCGCCGCGCTCAAGCCCGCCGGGAATGACCCCAGCCGGATCGTTGACCAGGAAGTTCAGCAACAGCGCCGCTTCTTGTGGATGTTTTGTCGAGCGCCCGATGGAGTACATCAGCGCCGTTTTCTGGAACTGTCCGGCATCTTTTGCATTTGGCATCATCGGATAGGGACCCACCACTAAATCAGACGGCGCTTTCAGGTTTTGCGATTCAGCCGGATACAGCGCATTCCAGCTGTATAATCCCGCCCATTCACCGTTGATCCACGGCTTCATTTCATAGTTCACGCCCTTGCCGAAAGACGCCATATATTTGGCATTGGGGATGACATGGTTATCCACCAGCTGTTTATAGAAAGTGAAGGCTTCCACCCATTCTTCATGCGTCCAGTTAAGCTTGCGCTCCTTTTCGTCAAGTATCGGCTTCTGATACTTCTGGTACATATAAGAACGCAGCAACAGCAGGCCGTCCTGCTCACCGAGGATCAGAGGGAAGTAATTGTCCCCAAGTTTGCTTTTAAATTGCTGACCGGCCTTAAGCAGCTCATCCCAGTTTTTCGGATAGTCGATGCCCGCTTTTTTCCAGGTTT
This sequence comes from Enterobacteriaceae bacterium UBA5654, assembly GCA_002421005.1. GTDB lineage: Bacteria > Pseudomonadota > Gammaproteobacteria > Enterobacterales > Enterobacteriaceae > Superficieibacter. The sequence goes on from DIJC01000022.1 coordinate 97,468, forward strand.
CGGCATTGTAGAAAAACAGCATTACGTTAGTGGAGAGCGGGATGGCGTTAATTTTGTTGTTTACGCTGGTGGTCGCCAGCGATCCCGCTGAGAACTGGCTCAGATCAAGCTGGTCTTTCACCAGATTCAGATCGTAAAAGCCGTCGCCTTTTTTCGACAAAATGGTCAGCCAGTTCCAGTTGGTCTGGATCACGTCCGCTTCGGTGCCGCTGTTAATTTGCGTGGTCAGGCGCGAGTAATAACCATCCCAGCCGGTATATTCGGCCTTAACCGTAATATCAGGATATTTGGCTTCAAAGGCTTTTAATGCCTCCAGGGTGGCAGTATTCCGCGCTTTGCCGCCCCACCATGAGAAGCGCAGTTCGACTTTATCGGCGCTCCAGCTGGGGGCGACCATCCCGGCGCAGCAGCAGGCCAGCAGTAAAGGAACCAGTTTTTGCATTTTATTTTCCTCCGTGACGTTGTTGGCGGAATGCGGTCAGCTGTTTGACGAGCCGCATTTCCTGCGCATTCCAGGCTTTTCCTTCCGGGGTCAGTACATCATGAAACCAGAGCGCCTGTGGATCGGCTTGCCCGGTGTTGAAGCAGGTCCACGGGATCCAGGTTTGCGTTTTTCCCTGCACCAGTCCCCACTGATAGCAGCCGGTCTCAAAAGCGCTGAACAGCGGAAGCTGTTCGCTGAAGTGGCAGTCGGCGTGGCGTGCCAGCCACTCGGTACACAGCACCGGGCGCTTGCGCTGTGCCAGCATGTCGAGCATTTCCAGCTGCCGGGCGGCGGTGTTGTAATTGTGGTAACTGATGATATCGGACAGTTCCAGCGCGGCGGCGTCAACAGGATGGGCCAGAGGGTCGTAAAGGTGATGATCGACATGCCAGGCCCCGACGGTCAGCGGCTGGCTCGGGCCGACGGCGCGCGCCCAGTCAAAGGTGGCAATCATCAGCTTCAGCGCGTAGTCCTCAAGCGCTACGTCAACTTCCATCGATTCCGTTGCCGTCAGGTTAACGCCACGGTTGCCCGGCTCGTTGTACAAATCCCAAATCGCGATGCGCGTATCATCTTTAAAATGCCCGAGCACATCGCGGACGTAAGCCTCCACACGCGGCCATTCAGCGGGGGACATCACAATGGCGCGCCCCGGACTGGCCGCAGCCTGGCTGTTATGTACGCCCGGACGCGGCGGTTTTTGTGGGCCGCTAAACGGCTCGTCGCCGGAAAATCCGCAGTCGTCCATCAGGGTCAGCATCACCTGAATATGGTGACGATCGGCGATAGCCAGAAAGTGATCGATACGCGCCAGCAGGCCGTCGCGATCTTCTTCCCAGATGATAAAAGGCAGATTGGTGCGCAGAGCGTTGTAGCCATATTCCTCGGCCCAGCCCAGTTCGCGGTCAATCGTTTCCGGGTCGAAGGTTTCCCGCTGCCACATTTCGGTCCAGTTCACCGCCGTTTGCGGCAAATAATTAAAACCGCAGGCCCAGCCGTGCTGCTGATACCATCCCTGCGCCTGTGCTTCACTCCACTGAAAAGCCATGCTTCACTCCTTGGGGTAATAAGATTAGCTAATCTTTATTAATTAGCAGGCGAGCGCAATAGCAGGCTACAAAATATGCAGAGCCGTTCACAAAACGAGCTTAAGAAAAAGCAGGTATAACTGAGGTGAATAAATCAGGCGATGCGGTGCGCGGGCTGGCGCACCGCCGGGCAATCAGGTGACCGGGATCATCACCACGTTCCGCCATGCCGGACGCTCTGCCAGAGCGTGATACCAGCGCTCCAGCGCCGGGTGCGGCTGCCATTCATCCACCGTATTGAACAGGTTATAGACAAAAGGGCTGACGGCGATATCACCAAGACCGAATTCGTCGCCTGACAGCCACGGCCGTTGTTCCAGCGCCTCATCCAGCAGAGTAAACAGCGATTCGCAGGTGGCAATACCGGCGGCAATCGCCTGATGATCGCGCTGCTCCGGCGGCGTTCTCACCAGCCCCATTAAAATCACCCGGTGCGCCGGGGAGAGGGTGCCGTTGGCCCAGTCCATCCACTTATCGCCCTGCGCGCGGGCCGCCGGGGAATCAAGCCACAGGCGGCTCTGTCCATACTGGGCGGCGAGATAGCGCACGATGCTGTTGGATTCCCATAAAATCAGGTCGGTTTCATCATCGCGTAACAGTGGGACCAGACCATTAGGATTCATCGCCAGATAGTCGGCGTCATGGTTGAGGCCGTATTCAAGCCCGGCAAGAATTTGCTGATACGGAAGCTCCAGTTCCTCCAGCGTCAGGCGCACTTTTTTAACATTTGTTGAGTTATTTCTGCCCCACAGCGTGATCATAGATACCTGCCTTGTCATCGGATACGAAGAGAGTGTTTAAGATTATGTTGAAATAAAGTAAACATTTAGGCAACCGGGATCAAAGAAATCGCTCTGATTACAGCATCAGTAAACGATATTGCGTAAAATTCAAAAAAGTGACTCACAGACGTGTAAGTTATTGCGTTTGAGTGATAGCAACATGTAATGTTTGTGTGATTTAAAAGGACATTTGGGTGGCATTTATGACGCGTTCCGTTTTTTCTCTGCGCGGCCTTATGGCTGGCTCGACTCTGTTACTTCTCGTTTCGCCCGCGCTGCAGGCGGCTGAACAGCTTCCCGCTGCGCCCAGTCTTGATGCGCGCGCGTGGATCCTGATTGATTACGCCAGCGGCAAAGTGCTTGCCGAGAACAACGCCGATCAGCAACTCGATCCGGCAAGTTTAACCAAGATCATGACCAGCTATGTGACCGGGCAGGCGTTAAAAGCGGGTAAGATCAAGCTGACCGATATGGTCACTATTGGCAAAGATGCGTGGGCGACCGGCAACCCGGCGCTGCGCGGCTCCTCGCTGATGTTCCTGAAGCCGGGCGACCAGGTTTCGGTAGAGGATCTCAATAAAGGCGTGATTATTCAGTCCGGCAACGATGCCAGTATCGCCATTGCCGATCATGTCGCGGGCAGCCAGGATGCCTTCATCAGTTTGATGAACAACTACGCGCAGAAGCTGGGGCTGACCAATACCACCTTTAAAACGGTACACGGGCTGGATGCGCCGGGACAATTCAGTACCGCGCGCGACATGGCGCTGCTGACCAAAGCCATGATCCATGACGTGCCGGATGAGTACGCCATCCACAAAGAAAAAGAGTACACCTTCAACAAAATCCGCCAGCCTAACCGTAACCGGCTGCTGTGGAGCACCGGGCTGAACGCCGACGGCGTAAAAACCGGGACCACCGCAGGTGCAGGCTATAACCTGGTGGCCTCCGCCACCCAGGGCGATATGCGCCTGATTTCCGTGGTTCTTGGCACCAAAACGGACCGCATCCGCTTTAATGAATCTGAAAAACTGCTGACCTGGGGTTTCCGCTTTTACGAAACCGTGACGCCGATTAAACCTGAAGCGACCTTTGTGAATCAGCGCGTATGGTTTGGTAATACCAGCGAAGTGAAGCTGGGCGCGGGTGAGGCGGGTTCAGTCACTATCCCCAGAGGGCAGCTTAAGAATCTGAAAGCCAGCTATTCGCTGACCCAGCCGCAGCTTACCGCGCCGCTGGAGAAAGGCCAGGTGGTGGGCACCATCGACTTTAAGTTGAATGACAAAACCATTGAGCAGCGCCCGCTGGTAGTGATGGAAGCGGTGGAAGAGGGCGGATTCTTCGGTCGCATGTGGGATTACGTGCTGATGAAATTCCACGAATGGTTCGGCAGCTGGTTCTCTTAAGGTCAGTAGAGTAAATCTATCGACTGCGCTTTCGCCAGCGCCGTCAGTTCTTCATCGGGCTGGCGATCGCTGGCGATGGCGTCAAAGCAGGTTAATTCACCCATCCGCGCCGGGCGCACCTTGCCAAATTTACTGTGATCCACCACCAGCACATGGTAGCGCGCATGGCGCATCGCCCACTGTTTAACCGGCAGTTCATCAAGATTAAAACAGGTTGCCCCGTGGTGCGGATCAATCCCCGCAGCGGAGTAAAACGCGATATCCGGGCTTAAATGGCCCAGCGTTTCCTGAAGCGTCAGCGGTTTGAAAATGGCATTGCTGGCGTGAAACTCGCCGCCGCAGAGGATCACCCGGCACAGCGGTTTTTCCTGGAGCGCGAGAAAAGTGTTAAGCGAGTAACAGACACCGGTGAAGGGGAGGTCGTCGCTAATGGCTTCGATAATCCACGGCGTGGTGGTGCCGCAGTCAAAAAACGCCATCTGATGCGCTTTAAGCAGCGCGGCCGCGTGGCGTGCCGCCGTGCGTTTCTCCTCCACCAGCCGGGTTTTTTGATCGCTGATGAGGTAGTGGCTGGCCCCGCGTGGCTCCAGCACGATATAACCGCCGAGTAACACCACCGGCCCGCCGTGGCTGTTGAGGTCGCGACGGATGGTCATCTCTGAAACATCAAGCAGGGCCGCGGCCTCTTTAAGATGCAGTTTATCGCTGCGTTTCAGCGCATGGATCAGTTTGCCAATCCGTTCGTCACGTCGCGTTTCCATAATTCCCCGGCAGATGTTTTCGTCAGCGAGCAATATTACCTGCCCGCAGGCCGCTAGTCACGCACCCACCCTTTGCGGATCGGCACTGAGAAGCCGATCCGGTAAAGCTGTTGCAGCCGCTGATAAATCAACGTACCGGCCAGCAGCCAGATTATCTGCGCGACCATGCAGCCGGTCATCGCCGCCAGCAGACCGCCCAGCATATCCAGCGGCCAGTGGACGCCGAGATAAACGCGCGACCAGGCAATGGCGCAGGCCATCACCAGCAGGATCGCCCCCGACCACAGGCGATGCCAGCACACGAATGCCAGCGCGAAGGTAAAGGCGATAGTGCCGTGGTTACTGGGAAAGGCGTTATTGGCTTTATGGCTAAGGAAGTTATAACCTACGCCCGCCGCAAACGGGCGCTCGTGCGGGAAAAGGGTGCCGATAAACCATGAAAGGGTCAGGCTGACCGCCATCGCCAGGGTGACTTTGACAACCAGCTGGCGCTGGGCGCAGACCTGGCTGCGTGGCCCCCACAACCAGAGCGCGATGGCCATCAGCGGGACGATTTTAATCAGGTCGTCGGCAACCATGCGTGCCACCGTCAGGCTCCACGGGGGAGAATCCGGCGTGGCGTTAATAAGATTGAAAAGGGCGTAATTGATATTTTCCAGCATTATTCCGTACCTGATGTAAAAGCATCGCACTGTTCCGGGGCTGCTCACATTAAGAGTCAGTCGGGAGGGGGTAAAGCGGTTTTATCTTATATATCCAGATGTTTATGGACTGTTTAAGAAACTGATCGACCTGATTAAGGTAAGCCTGCAACATTAAGCTAACCTTAATCACTTCATTTTACGGGCAGCACTTTATCCGCTATCGCCAAATGCAGCATTTGATTACACTTGGCGCGTTTTTTCCTTATTAAGAGATTCCATGCAAAATCAATTATCTTCCGGCAAACGTCTGGGCCGTCAGGCACTGCTGTTTCCGCTATGTCTGGTACTCTACGAGTTCTCTACCTATATCGGCAATGACATGATCCAGCCGGGGATGCTGGCGGTGGTTGAGCAATACCAGGCCGGGATTGAATGGGTGCCGACGTCAATGACCGCCTACCTGGCTGGCGGCATGTTTCTCCAGTGGCTGCTGGGGCCGCTTTCAGATCGTATTGGCCGTCGCCCTGTAATGCTGACCGGGGTGATATGGTTTATCGTGACCTGCCTGGCGACGCTGCTGGCGCAAAATATCGAACAGTTCACCGCGCTGCGTTTTTTGCAGGGTATCAGCCTGTGCTTTATCGGCGCGGTGGGATACGCCGCGATCCAGGAATCTTATGAGGAAGCGGTGTGCATCAAAATCACCGCGCTGATGGCGAATGTGGCGCTGATTGCGCCGCTGCTGGGACCGCTGGTGGGCGCCGCATGGGTGCACGTCGCCCCATGGGAAACCATGTTTGTGCTGTTCGCTGTCCTCTCCGCTATCGCTTTTTTTGGCCTGCAACGGGCGATGCCGGAAACCGCGACGCGTCTCGGTGAGAAACTGTCCCTGCGCGAGCTGGGGCACGACTACAAACTGGTGCTGAAGAACGGACGCTTTGTGGCGGGCGCGCTGGCGGGCGGGTTTGTCAGCCTGCCGCTACTGGCGTGGATCGCCCAGTCGCCCATTATCATCATTACCGGCGAGCAGGCTACCAGCTATGAGTATGGTCTTCTTCAGGTGCCTGTTTTTGGCGCGCTGATCATGGGCAATCTGGTGCTGGCGCGGCTGACGTCGCGGCGTACCATACGTTCACTCATCATTATGGGCGGCTGGCCGATTGTCGCCGGGCTGCTGGTTTCGGCAGTGGCAACGGTGGTTTCTTCACATGCCTATCTGTGGATGACGCTGGGGCTAAGCCTGTATGCCTTCGGCATCGGGGTCGCCAACGCCGGGCTGGTTCGCCTGACGCTGTTTGCCAGCGAGATGAGTAAAGGCACGGTTTCCGCCGCCATGGGGATGCTGCAAATGCTGATTTTTACCGTCGGCATTGAAGTGAGTAAACATGCGTATCTGCTGGGGGGCAACGGCCTGTTCAGCCTGTTTAATCTGGCAAACGGCCTGATATGGGTCGGGCTGATAGTGATTTTCCTGAAAGATAAAACGGTGGGGAATTCACGGGATTAATAATAAGGAGCCGGACGATTGTCCGGCTCAATAAACGTTAATTAAAAGGCGTTTCCTGTTTTAACACCTTATCGATAATTCCCAGCACGCCCTCATCGTTATTCCGCGGTGCCTCAAAGCGGGCCACCGCTTTCACGACTTCTGAAGCATTGGACATTGCAAAGCTGTATTTCGCCTGACGCAGCATTTCGATATCGTTGCCGCTGTCGCCAAACGCCACCACTTCGCTGTCGTCGATATTCCAGCGCTGTTGCAACAGCCGCAGGCCGTTGGCTTTATGAATACCCGGAATAATCAAATCAATGCTGCCGTGCCCGGTGGTTACGGCGGTCATCATATTGCCGAGCGAGGCGTGTAAAGACGCCTGCATTTCCGGCACCAGGGTATCGGGAATATTCAGTCCGAATTTCAGGAAGGTGTCGTCGAGATCGTCAAAGCTCTCGACCTCTTCCAGGCGGTGATAATACTTCGCGGCAATGGCCTTAAAGGCATCATCGTAGCGGCGCAGGGTATAGGCGCTGTTTTTGCCGCAGGCGATAATTTCGATATCCGCCAGCGTCTGGAGGTGTTCCACTACCGCGCTGAAGTGGTCATCAGGCACATTACAGTTGAACACATCTTCTCCGGCATCCACTACCCAGCCGCCGTTTTCAGCGACGAACGCAATCTCATGGGCGATCTCCGGGAAGAAGGAGATGAGCTGATAATACTGATTGCCGCTCGCTACCACAAAGCGAATGCCGCGCTGTTTCATCTGCTGATACTGCGCCATGAAACGTTCGCGATTATAAATTTTAGCATCGCTGAGAAAGGTGCCATCCATGTCGACGGCGATAAGTTTGATGCCCATCAATGACTCTCCATAGCAGGTTTGGATTCAGGTTTTGCGACCGCCCTGGCGACCAGCGCGGCAATAATCACCAGCCCGAGCACCAGCATCATTGCGCTGCGCAGGCCATAATGCTCGCCGAGGAAGCCGAGCAGCGGCGGGCCGACCAGGAAGGCGAGGTAGCCGGTGATAGCGACCACGCTCACCCGCGTCGGCGCGTCCGGGCCGGTATCGCTGGCGGCCGAAATGGTCAGCGGGAAGCCCAGTGACGCCCCCAGTCCCCACAGCAGGACCGACACGCCCGCCACCCAGGGGCTATCGACGAAGATAATCAGACCAATGCCCAGCGCGCCCATGATTGCACAGGCGCGTACCACTGCCACCCGGCTGTAACGGTCAATAAACCAGCCGCCGCTGAAGCGACCGAGAGTCATGCCGAGGGTGAAACCGGTATAGATCAGCGAGCCGGAAGTCGGGCTGAAGCCGTGGCCGTCCACCATCAGCAGCGGCAGCCAGTCGTTGGCGGAGCCTTCGGCAAACGCCATCGCCAGCACCACCACGCCAATCAGCATCAGCTGCACATCGCGATAAAACGGCAGCCCCTTTTCCCCGGCGGCTTTTGACTCTTCGCTATCCTGGCCCGTGCCGTCCGGGATGGCTTTAATGCAGATGAGAATGGGGGCAAACGCCGCCAGCCCGGCCAGCAGAATATGAATATTCGCGCTGATGCCCAGCGCGGTCAGCGTCATGCCAATGCCAGCGCCGACCAGCGTACCGAAGCTGTAAAAACCGTGCATCATCGGCAGCACCGTTTTATTGATTTCGCGCTCCACCGTCGCGCCCTCAACGTTAATGGCGACTTCCGCCGAGCCGAAACTGCCGCCAAACACCGCCAGCCCGAAGGCAAAAAACGTGGCCGATGCGCACCATAATGCTGCACTCATAACCAGCATCCCCAGCGCCGCGCCCAGCATCGTGATACGGATCACCTTGCGCGTGCCGTAACGTTTAACCAGCCAGGCCGAGCAGAGAATGCCGCTCATCGAGCCAATGGACAGGCCAAACAGCACGATCCCCATTTCCGCCGTTGAGACGGATAAGACATCGCGAATTGCGGGAGTTCGTGAAGCCCAGGAGGCCATTAACAGGCCGGGTATAAAAAAGAACATGAACAGCGCCCAGGTGCGTAACTGTAGGGCCTTGCGTGGCGTCATTGCTGTTTTCCCTATGCACAATAAAATTTACCGCAGACAACACTAGCAAGTCGTTGTACATTTGTACATAAACTCGCTATGAGGAATTTTAATGGCTCGTGCTCCTAACGATCCCCATCGCCGGGAAAAAATCCTGCTGGCCACCCTGGAAACCATCGCCGCTCATGGCATTAATGCGGTTACGCACCGCAAAATTGCCCAGTGCGCCGGGGTGCCGCTGGGATCGCTGACCTACTATTTCACCGGCATAGACGCGCTGCTTGAAGAGGCGTTTGCCGGTTTTACCGAACAAATGTCGGTCCAGTATTTAGCATTTTTTGACCATGTGGATAACCGCGAGCAGGCGGCAGAGGCTATCACGGCGTTAATTTTCAGCGCCCAGATGACCACCGCGAGGAATATGGAACTGATGTACCAGCTGTATGCCTATATCAGTAAAAAACCGGCGCTGAAAGAGGTGATGCAAAACTGGATGCTGCGCAGCCAGCAGACGCTGGAACGCTGGTTTGACCCGGTCACTGCCCGCGCGCTGGACGCCTTTATCGAAGGCATGACGCTGCATTACGTGATTGACCGCCAGCCGCTGACGCGCGATGAAATCCGCCGGATGGTGGCGAGGATTGCGGGTGAGAGAGCGGGGAGAGAGTAAATTTCAGGCAATAAAAAACCCATCAACCTTGAACCAAAACGGCGGGGTTGATGGGCTCCACAAATTTGGGGACATCAAAGAAAAGCAGTGGCACTAATTAAGACTGGCGACCCTGCGAAAAGTTCTCCGCAGTTGCAAAATAATTTCGTTTCACCGCTAACTTCAGTTTTATCCTAAGCCGGGCCAGATAATGATAATCAGCGTCCCCGCCAGCGTCAGCAGCACGTTGGCGATCGCATAGGTGCCCGCATAGCCCAGCGCGGGAATATTGCTGCGGGCAGTATCACTGATGATTTCCATCGCTGGCGCACAGGTGCGCGCGCCCATCATCGCGCCAAACAGCAGCGCGCGGTTCATGCGCAGCACGTAGGCACCGAACAAAAAGCAGATCACCACGGGCACGAGACTGACGAGTAAACCGGCGATCAGCATTTGTCCGCCAATCGCGCCGAGGCCGTGACCGATACCGCTTCCGGCGCTTAACCCGACGCCCGCCATAAAGACCATCAGGCCAAACTCTTTTACCATTGTCAGTGCGCCCTGCGGGATGTAGCCGAAGGTCGGATGGTTGGCGCGCAGGAAACCGAGCATGATCCCGGCGAACAGCAGACCCGCCGCGTTACCGACACCAAAGCTGAACGAGCTGAACTGGAAGGTGATCATGCCGATCATCAGGCCGACAATAAAGAAGGCGCAGAAGGCCAGCAGATCCGTGACCTGGCTGTGAATGGAGATAAAGCCGATGCGATCGGCGATGGTTTTGACCCGGCGGGCGTCGCCGCTCACCTGGAGAACGTCCCCTTTGTTCAGCACCACGTTGTCATCAATCGGCATTTCAATCTGGCTGCGGATCACCCGGTTTAAAAAGCAGCCGTGATCGGTCAGCTTAAGCTGCGCCAGGCGGCGGCCCACTGCGTTGTGGTTTTTGACGACGATCTCTTCGGTCACGATGCGCATATCCAGCAAATCGCGGTCAAATACTTCCTTACCGTTGCGGAAGCTGGGGTCGAGACGGGCGTGGGCATCCGGGTAGCCGACCAGCGCGATCTCATCGCCCATCTGCAGCACCGCGTCGCCGTCCGGGTTTGCCAGAATACCGTTACGGCGGATGCGCTCAATGTAACAGCCGGTCTGACGGTAAATCCCCAGCTCGCGCAGGTTTTTGCCGTCGGCCCACTCGACCAGTTCCGGGCCAACGCGATAGGCGCGGATCACCGGTAAATACACCTTACGGTTAACGTCTGCATCCAGGCCGCGCTCGCGGGCGATTTGCTGTGCGCTGGTTTGCAGATCCTGATGCTGAAGTTTTGGTAAATAGCGCGCGCCGAAAATCAGACTGACGAGGCCGATGAGATACGTCAGTGCATAACCCAGGCTTAAGTTATCAAGCGCCTGGGCCAGTTGGCTGCCCTGCATTCCCGAATGGCGGAGGGTGTCTCCTGCGCCAACCAGCACCGGGGTAGATGTCATGGAGCCCGCCAGCATACCGGCCGTCAGGCCGATATCCCAGCCGAACAGCCTGCCCAAACCCAGGGCAATCAGCAGAGCGCTACCGACCATCACCAGCGCCAACATTAAATAATTCTTACCATCGCGAAAAAAAATAGAGAAAAAATTGGGTCCGGCTTCAACGCCAACACAAAAAATAAACAGCATAAAGCCCAAATTTAACGCATCTGTGTTAATGCTGAAGTGCTGCTGTCCCAGTAATAACGAGACGACCAAAACGCCAATGGAATTACCGAGTTGTACTGAACCCAGGCGTAATTTACCCAGGCAAAGACCCAGTGCAAGAACAACAAATAATAACAGGATGTAATTCCCGTTTAACAATTCTGCGACGTTTATATTCACGGAAGCTAACTTCTTGTTTACGAGTAACGTGTTGAAAGAGATAGTTTTTTGGGCTACTGTTTGACGCAGGTTTGAAAGCCATTAACAACAACGTGCGCCTGTTTATGACCTGAAACAGAGCGCTAGTTTAATCGTTCCTGAATGCGACGGCTAGTAACAATCGTATGTACTCGCGTAGGTGCTTTTTGGGCAAGGAATGCCGTCATGCTTTATCAGACTGGGTGCCATTAATGGCTAAAAGTGGGTTCGATAGAGAAAGAATCAGGAGGATCCTTTGAAGTCTGAACGGGGTTGGGCGGGAATTATCTGCTGCTTTTTACTCTTTATAGTGGTTTGCCTTTCTCTGACAATGAAAGTGCAGGGGGCTTTTCGGGCTTCCGGGAATCCGGAGCTGGGCCTGTTGTTTTTTATTCTGCCAGGCGCTGCGGCCAGCTTTATGTCGGCCCGGCATCGGGTAATTCGGCCTTTACTGGGCGCAATGCTTGCCGCGCCGCTGTGTCTGGTGGTGATGCGTCTGTTTTTTGTTTCCCAGCGCTCGCTGTGGCAGGAGCTGGCGTGGTTGTTAAGCGCGGTTTTCTGGTGCGCGCTGGGGGCGTTATGCTTTTTGTTCATCAGCTCTCTGCTGGAGAGTAAAAGCAAATAACGTGGGCTTTCGGTAAAAAACGCCGAAAAGATCTACCCTATACTGGTGTGGCTCCCCGGCCGTTGTCGGACAGGGGAGCATTAAATTCTTTATGCCAGACAGGAAAATGTAATGACGCCGACTATTGATCTTCTGCGTAGCCATCGCTCAATTCGCCATTTCACCGATCGCCCGATTACCGATGAGCAGCGCCACGCTATTTTAGCCAGCGCCCAGTCCGCCTCCAGTTCCAGCTTTTTACAGTGCAGTTCCATTATTCGGGTGACCGACCGCCAGATGCGCGAAACGCTGGTGACGCTAACCGGCGGGCAGCAGCACGTTGCCGAAGCCGCCGAGTTCTGGGTGTTTTGCGCCGATTTCAACCGTAATCAGCAAATCTGCCCGGATGCACAGCTCGGACTTGCCGAGCAACTGCTGCTCGGCGCGGTTGATACCGCCATGCTGGGGCAAAACGCGATGACCGCTGCGGAGTCCCTGGGGCTGGGCGGTGTATACATCGGCGGTATCCGTAACAGCATCGAAGCGGTCACCGAGCTGTTGCAGTTGCCGAAATACGTTCTGCCACTGTTTGGCCTGTGCCTCGGCTGGCCTGCGGACGACCCGCAGGTTAAACCCCGGATGCCGCAGGCCATGCTGGTTCATGAAAATCACTACCAGCCGCTCGATGATACGCAACTTGCCCACTACGATGAGCAACTGGCGAACTATTATCTGACTCGCGACAGCAATGCCCGCCGCGATACGTGGAGTGACCATATTCGCCGCACCATCATTAAAGAAAGCCGTCCTTTTATCCTCGACTATTTGCATAAGCAGGGCTGGGCAACGCGCTAGTAATCTGTATGATACGACGGTTTTTCAGGTTTTCTCAGAGAGGTAAAGGGTGAAAATTGCCATTTTGTCCCGGGACGGAACGCTCTGGTCCTGTAAACGTCTGCGAGAGGCCGCGATGCAACGCGGCCATCTGGTCGAAATCCTCGACCCGCTCTCCTGCTACATGAATATTAATCCCTCGGTTTCCTCCATTCACTATAAAGGCCGCCAGCTCCCGCATTTTGACGCGGTGATCCCGCGCATTGGTTCCGCCATCACTTTTTACGGGACGGCAGCACTGCGGCAGTTTGAGTTACTCGGCAGCTATCCGCTGAATGAATCCGTCGCCATCTCCCGCGCGCGCGACAAACTACGCTCAATGCAATTACTGGCGCGTAAAGGCATTGATTTACCGGTCACCGGCATGGCGCACTCGCCGGACGACACCAGCGATCTTATCGAGATGGTGGGCGGCGCGCCGCTGGTGGTGAAACTGGTAGAAGGCACCCAGGGGATTGGCGTGGTGCTGGCGGAAACCCGACAGGCGGCGGAAAGCGTGATTGATGCCTTTCGCGGCCTGAACGCGCACATTCTGGTGCAGGAATATATCGAAGAAGCCAAAGGCCGCGATATTCGCTGCCTGGTGGTGGGCGATAGCGTCGTGGCCGCCATTGAACGCTGCGCGAAAGAGGGCGATTTTCGCTCCAATTTACATCGGGGTGGGGTGGCGAAAGTGGCCTGCATTACCGAGCGTGAACGGCAGATCGCCATTACTGCGGCCCAGACGTTAGGACTGGACGTGGCTGGGGTCGACATCCTGCGGGCAAATCGCGGGCCGCTGGTGATGGAAGTTAACGCTTCGCCCGGGCTGGAAGGCATTGAGAAGACCACCGGCATTGATATCGCCAGCCGCATGATCCAGTGGATTGAGTGCCATGCAACGCCAGAGTACTGCCTGAAAATTGGCGGATAACGCATTTTCGTCGCTCGTCATGGTATGTTCGGCGCTTTTTGCGTAAGCTATGGCGCTGATATTTTTCTTTCACGAGGTTGTACGCACTATGGATTCACTCGTCGTTCCGGGTCTGGACACGTTACGTCAATGGCTCGACGAACTGGGAATTAGCTTTTTCGAGTGTGATACCTGCCAGGCGTTGCACCTCCCGCATATGCAGAATTTCGAAGGCATTTTCGACGCCAAAATCGACATTGTCGATAACGTGGTTCTGTTTTCGGCGCTGGCTGAGGTAAAGCCTTCCGCGCTTCTCGCGCTGGCCTGTGATTTATCGGCGATTAACGCCAGCTCGCTGACGGTTAAAGCTTTTCTTGATATTCAGGATGATAACCTGCCAAAACTGGTGGTCTGCCATTCTTTATCCGCCGTGCCGGGGATCACGAAAGAGCAATTTGCCTGGTTTGTCAGCCACGGCGAAGAGCAAATTTCGATGGTCATTCTTGAGGCGGGTGCAAACCAGCTGCTGTTTACGTCTGAAGACGAAGACGGACAAAAAGAAGACGTCCAGTACCATTTTCTTCACTGATCCTCCTGCTATTTAACGCAGTCGCTACCGTGGCGGCTGCGTATTGCCTTTGTTTATTCTGCCTGTAACCTGGTTTTAAAGAATTATTCACCTCCCTTTCCGATGTTTTGGCTTATCCCATAGACAAAAACTGCATAAAAAATTGATAAACGGCGTTTTTTAATCTGGGCTATGGTCTCTCACTCTGGCTACAGTTATTCTTGCCGGGCTTAAAATAGCGAGCAATGCTGTAGGGAGAGAACTTTCTCTTCTTTTCTGCGTAAGCCGAGAAAATATGCACGAATCTTGCATATCCTGAAAATGCATTCATTTGGTTCGTTTGTTAACGAACGTTGAGAAGGAAAAGAGATATGACCGCCTTTAGTAAAAAATGGTTAACAGGTCTGGTTACGGGTGCGCTGATGGCCGTCTCTGCAGGCACGCTCGCGGCTGAACAAAAAACACTCCACGTTTATAACTGGTCTGATTATATCGCCCCGGATACGGTGGCTAATTTCGAAAAAGAGACCGGCATTAAAGTGGTGTATGACGTCTTCGACTCCAATGAAGTGCTGGAAGGCAAATTAATGGCGGGAAGCACCGGGTTTGACCTGGTGGTGCCGTCTGCCAGCTTCCTGGAGCGTCAGCTTTCAGCAGGCGTGTTCCAGCCTCTGGATAAGAGCAAGCTGCCGAACTGGAAAAATCTCGATCCCGATCTATTGAAGCTGATTGCGAAGCACGATCCCGACAATAAATACGCCATGCCGTATATGTGGGCCACTACCGGCATCGGCTATAACGTCGAAAAAGTGAAGGCGGCGCTGGGTAGCGACGCGCCGGTCAACAGCTGGGATCTGGTGATGAAGCCAGAAAATCTGGCGAAGCTGAAAAGCTGCGGCGTTTCATTCCTCGATGCACCGGAGGAAATTTTTGCCACCGTGCTGAATTACCTCGGCAAAGATCCTAACAGTACCAAAGCGGATGACTACACCGGTCCGGCAACCGACCTGCTGCTGAAGCTGCGTCCGAACATTCGCTACTTCCACTCTTCGCAGTACATCAACGATCTCGCCAACGGCGATACCTGCGTAGCCATCGGCTGGGCGGGCGACGTTTTACAGGCGGCAAATCGCGCCAAAGAAGCGAAGAATGGCGTAAACATCGCCTATTCCATTCCGAAAGAAGGGGCGCTGGCTTTCTTTGATGTCTTCGCGATGCCTGCGGATGCGAAAAACAAAGAGGAAGCGTATCAGTTCCTGAACTACCTGATGCGCCCGGAAGTGATTGCTCACGTCTCGGATCATATCTTCTATGCCAGCGCCAACAAGGCTGCAACGCCACTGGTCAGCGCCGAAGTGCGTAATAACCCGGGGATCTACCCGCCGGATGACGTGCGCGCCAAAATGTTTACCCTGAACGTGCAGGAACCAAAAATCGACCGCGTAAGAACCCGTGCGTGGACAAAAGTGAAAAGCGGTAAATAAATAGTGCGAGTCAGTCGCACCGTGATGGTGCGACTGCACTCTTTTTGGTTTATGCCGGAGAGCATTTGAGTGAACGACGCTATTCTTCGCCCGCAGGCGAAAACCCGTAAGGCGCTGACGCCGCTGCTGGAAATCCGTAATCTGACAAAATCCTTTGACGGTCAGCACGCTGTGGACGACGTCAGTCTTACCATCTATAAAGGCGAAATTTTTGCCCTGCTGGGCGCGTCGGGCTGCGGTAAATCTACGCTGCTGCGAATGCTGGCCGGATTTGAACAGCCGACCGCCGGGCAAATCGTCCTCGACGGAGTGGATCTGGCCCACGTCCCGCCGTATCAGCGGCCAATCAACATGATGTTTCAATCCTACGCGCTGTTTCCTCATATGACGGTGGAGCAAAATATCGCGTTTGGCCTGAAGCAGGACCGACTGCCGAAAGCGGAAATCAACGCGCGGGTCGCCGAAATGCTGGCGCTGGTGCATATGCAGGAATTCGCGAAACGTAAACCGCATCAGCTTTCCGGCGGTCAGCGTCAGCGCGTGGCTCTGGCGCGAAGCCTTGCCAAACGTCCGAAGCTGCTGTTGCTTGATGAGCCGATGGGCGCGCTGGATAAAAAACTGCGTGACCGGATGCAGCTCGAAGTGGTCGATATCCTTGAGCGCGTCGGCGCAACCTGCGTAATGGTGACGCACGATCAGGAAGAGGCCATGACCATGGCCGGGCGCATCGCGATCATGAACCGGGGCAAATTTGCGCAGATTGGCGAGCCGGAAGAGATTTATGAGCATCCGACCACCCGCTACAGCGCGGAATTTATCGGCTCGGTCAACGTGTTTGAAGGCGTGCTGAAAGCGCGCCATGAGGACGGCCTGGTGCTGGAATCGCCGGGGCTGGTGCATCCGCTGAAGGTCGATCCCGATGCCTCGGTGGTCGATAACGTGCCGGTGTATATCGCCCTGCGCCCGGAAAAAATCATGCTCTGCGACGACGTTCCGGCGGACGGCTTTAACTTTGCCGTCGGTGAGGTTGTTCACATTGCCTATCTTGGCGACCTGTCGATTTATCATGTGCGTCTGAAAAGCGGGCAGATGATCAGCGCCCAGTTGCAGAATGACCATCGCTACCGCAAGGGAACCCCGACCTGGGGAGATGAAGTGCGTCTGTGCTGGGACGCGGATAGCTGTGTCGTGCTGACGGTTTAAGGAGCGGCAATGAGTACACCTGAACTCCCGGCCCGCGCCGATCGCCCCGGCGGTTTTTCGCGCTGGCTGGCCCGCGCGCAGATGAAACACGGGCGCAAGCTGGTGATAGCACTGCCTTATATCTGGCTATCACTGCTGTTCTTGCTGCCGTTTTTGATCGTCTTTAAAATCAGCCTCGCGGAAATGGCGCGGGCGATCCCGCCCTATACCGACCTGCTGGAGTGGGCCGACGGGCAACTGTCGATCACCCTGAATCTCGGCAATTTCCTGCAGCTCACCGACGATCCGCTCTATTTTGAAGCGTACCTGCAGTCGCTACAGGTGGCGGCAGTTTCGACCCTGTGCTGTCTGGCGATGGGTTATCCGCTGGCGTGGGCGGTGGCACACAGCAAACCCTCTACCCGCAACATCCTGCTGCTGCTGGTGATCCTGCCGTCGTGGACCTCATTCCTGATCCGCGTGTATGCGTGGATGGGCATTTTAAAAAATAACGGCCTGCTGAATAATTTTTTGCTGTGGCTGGGTGTTATCGATCAGCCGCTGACCATTCTGCATACCAATCTGGCGGTGTATATCGGCATTGTGTATGCCTATCTGCCATTTATGGTGCTGCCGATTTACACCGCGCTGACCCGTATCGATTATTCGCTGGTGGAGGCGTCGCTGGATCTCGGCGCTCGCCCGCTGAAAACGTTCTTTAGCGTTATCGTGCCCTTAACCAAAGGTGGGATTATTGCTGGCTCCATGCTGGTGTTTATACCGGCGGTCGGCGAGTTTGTGATCCCGGAACTGCTCGGCGGGCCGGACAGCATTATGATTGGCCGCGTGCTGTGGCAGGAATTCTTTAATAACCGCGACTGGCCGGTGGCGTCGGCGGTAGCGATTGTGATGCTGCTGCTGCTCATCGTGCCGATTATGTGGTTCCACAAACATCAGCAAAAAACCGTGGGAGATCACGGATGAACAATCTGCCGGTAGTACGCTCCCCGTGGCGAATGTTAATTCTGGTGCTCGGGTTTACCTTTCTTTATGCACCAATGCTGATGCTGGTGATCTACTCTTTCAACAGCTCAAAGCTGGTGACGGTGTGGGCTGGCTGGTCAACGCGCTGGTACACCGCGCTTTTTCATGATGAAGCGATGATGAGCGCGGTTGGACTCAGCCTGACCATTGCCGCCTGCGCGGCGACGATGGCGGCGATCCTCGGTACTATCGCGGCGGTGGTGATGGTGCGCTTTGGCCGTTTTCGCGGCTCCAGCGGCTTTGCTTTTATGATCACCGCGCCGCTGGTGATGCCGGATGTCATTACCGGGCTTTCGCTGCTGCTGCTGTTCGTCGCGCTGGGCCATGCGATTGGCTGGCCTGCGGATCGTGGCATGCTGACCATCTGGCTGGCGCACGTCACGTTTTGTACCGCTTACGTGGCGGTGGTGATCTCCTCCCGCCTGCGCGAGCTGGATCGCTCAATTGAGGAAGCGGCAATGGATCTCGGTGCCGCGCCGCTCAAAGTTTTCTTTGTCATTACACTGCCGATGATTATGCCTGCGGTCATTTCTGGCTGGCTGCTGGCGTTTACGCTGTCGCTGGACGATCTGGTGATCGCCAGCTTCGTTTCGGGACCTGGCGCGACCACGCTACCGATGCTGGTCTTCTCCAGCGTGCGCATGGGCGTGAATCCACAAATTAACGCCCTCGCGACCTTGATCCTGGGCGTGGTCGGAATTGTCGGATTTATCGCCTGGTATCTGATGGCGCGCGCAGAAAAGCAGCGGGTGAGGGACATCCAGCGTGCAAGACGTGGATGAAGCGCCTAAAATTTCAGAACAAAATGTGCATTCAGTGCCGCGACCTGCGCGGCACCGTTCTCACGGAAGGCGAACACGTTGGGTACTAAAACACATCGCTCCGGCGCGCGTCTGAACGTCCCTGCTGTAGTGCAGGTGGCGGCGATTGCGATCATCTCGATTCGCTGCGTTGATCTGCTGATGTTGTTTAATCTGCTGGGCTGGCACGGGATCCGCGAACTTTTTTTCCGCAGCGCGCAAACCTGGAGTCTGACGGCGGTATTTCTGGCAAGCCTGGTGCTGCTGTTTGTGGATATCCTCTGTGCATTTTCGGTAGTGAAAGGACGAGGCTGGGCGCGCTGGCTGTATCTGGTGGCGCAGCTGGCGGCATTTAGCTATCTGTGGGCCGCGTCCATTGGCTACGGCTATCCTGAACTGTTCAGTATTGCCGGAGAAACCCGTGGTGAAATCTTCCACGCGCTGGTGATGCAAAAACTGCCGGATATTCTGGTCCTGCTGCTGCTTTTTATTCCCTCACCGAGCCGCCGCTTTTTCCGCCTGCAATAACAGTGGTACAATCGCCGCCCCTGAAATTCAGAAGGTTTTATTATGCAGTGCGCACTCTATGATGCCGGTCGCTGTCGCTCGTGCCAGTGGATTGAAAAACCGGTTATCGATCAACTCTCGCTGAAGATGAACGATCTCCGGGAATTGCTGGACGATCTGCCGGTGGGAGAGTGGTGCGCGCCAGTCAGCGGCCCGGAACGGGCGTTTCGTAATAAAGCCAAAATGGTGGTCAGCGGCAGCGTGGAAAAACCGCTGTTAGGGATGCTGCACCGCGACGGCACCCCGGAAGATCTCACCGCCTGTCCGCTTTATCCCGCCTCTTTTGCGCCGCTGTTTAACGCGCTGAAGCCGTTTATCGCCCGCGCCGGGTTGACGCCGTATAACGTCGCGCGTAAGCGGGGCGAACTGAAATATCTGCTGATCACCGAAAGCCAGCAGGATGGCGGCATAATGCTGCGCTTCGTACTGCGTTCCGAAACCAAACTCGCCCAGCTACGGGCGGCGTTGCCGGATCTTCAGGCGCAGTTGCCGCAGCTTAAGGTGATCTCGGTGAATATACAGCCTGTCCATATGGCGATTATGGAAGGTGAGAAAGAGATCTTTTTGACCGAACAGCAGGCGCTGGCGGAGCAGTTTAATGACGTGCCGCTGTGGATCAGGCCGCAGAGTTTTTTCCAGACTAACCCGACCGTCGCCAGCCAGCTTTACGCCAGCGCCCGTGCATGGGTGCGCGCGCTGCCGGTGGCGCATATGTGGGATCTGTTTTGCGGCGTCGGCGGCTTTGGCCTGCACTGCGCCACGCCACAGATGAAGCTGACCGGAATTGAAATCGCCCCGGAAGCGATCGCCTGCGCCAGACAATCCGCCGTCCAGTTGGGGCTGAATAACCTTCATTTTCAGGCGCTGGACTCCACCCGCTTTGCGACCGGGCAGGGTGAGGCGCCCGATCTGGTGCTGGTTAACCCGCCGCGCAGGGGAATTGGTCAGGCGCTGTGCGCGTATTTAAGCCAGATGGCCCCGCCGTTTATCATCTACTCAAGCTGCAATGCGCAGACGATGGCGAAAGATCTGCGCCAGCTATCCGGCTATCGCCTTGCCCGCGTTCAGCTTTTTGACATGTTTCCGCACACCGCCCATTATGAAGTTCTGACGCTGCTGATCCGCATTTAGCGTAAACAGGAGAAAGAACACATGCGAACGCCTTCACGGTTTCTGTTTTCACCGCGTCCGGCGCGCGTTACGGCCCCCGGCGGGTCAATTCTGGCGCTGCTGGGCGGTGGCCTGCTGTACTGGATTTATACAATGGTGGTGGGCTTCATTGAAGACGGCGAACCGTTGATCTTTATCGTTGCGGCGGCCGTCGCATGGCTGGCGGTGGCGAGCTGGCGTGACAGTCGTCAGCGGAAAAATCAGTGGCGCGCGCTGGCCCAACAGCGCAGCGGGCAAAGCATTTGTGATTTTGCCCGCAGTTTCGATACGCGCAAGGTAGATACCTGGGTGATCCGCGCGGTATGGAATTCGTTAAGCAGTCAGATTAACGCGGCTGTCCCGCACGGTTATAGCGTGCCTTTATCCGCCGATGACCGGCTCGAAATTTTCGCCCTGGACGATGAAGAAGAGCTGTTTGATACCCTGACTGAAATCGCAGAAAGAGCGGGACGGGATCTGCAATTACTGCTGAAAGAAGGCTGGTCGCACCCGGTGGTCACTGTGCGCGATATGGTGATGCTGCTTAACGCCCAGCCAATGACCGAAATGCGCAAAAGCCGGTTACTGATTGCCTGAAGCAGCAGGCCCGCCGTTGAAAAACGGGCCTGCGTTCAGCTTACTTCGGGAACCACTGGTCGCTGATTTTCTGATACGTGCCGTCGGCTTTAATCGCTTGCAGCGCGCCGTTCAGTTTTTCCAGCAGCGCTTTATTATCCGGGCGCACGGCGATGCCCAGACCGGTGCCGAAGTATTGCGGATCGGTCACTTTCTCGGTGGCAGTGCCCAGCTGCGGATTGGTTTTCAGCCATTCGTTGACCACGGCGGTATCACCAAACACCCCATCAATACGGCCATTTTTCAGGTCGATAATCGCATTCTGGTAGCTGTCATAGGCTACGGTTTTCACTTCCGGGTGTTTATCCTGAAGGTATTTCTGATGAGTGGTGCCGTTTTCCATGCCGATGCGTTTGCCCTTCAGGTCGGCGAAAGTTTTATAGGTCTCTTTTTTCGCAATCACCACCGCCGAGTTAGCGTAGTACGGCGCGGTAAAGGCGACCTGCTTGCTGCGCTCCGGGGTGATGTCCATCCCGGAAATCACCGCATCGTATTTTTTAAATTTCAGCGACGGGATCAGGCTGTCAAACGCGTGATTGGTAAAAGTGCAGTCGGCCTGCATTTGTTTGCACAGCGCCTTCGCCAGATCGATATCAAAACCGACGATCTGGTTGCTCGCATCCAGCGATTCAAAAGGAGGATAGGTGGCGGATACGCCAAAATTGATTTTATCTGCCGCGTTAACGCCTGCGGCAAACGTGGCAAGCACTGCGGCCAGGACTAACTTTTTCATTCTCATTCTCCCGTCGATCACTTTTATTGTTTGTGCCCTGTCTGTGGCATGAAGTAACAATGCCACTAAATGAATTTGTATGCAATATATGTGATTAACTATTTTTTACGGAAAATAAAAAAGCAGATAAACGTTATGCTTACCTGCTTTAGAATTGCGACTTTATGCAATGTCAGTGATTAATTGCGGCGTTCAAACACCAGCGCGCGGCGCTCAATCAGGCGCATTACCAGCGTCAACAGACCATTGACCACCAGATAGATAATGCCCGCCGCGCCAAATACCATCACGTCATAAGTCCGTCCGTACATGAGCTGACCATGGCCCATGACTTCCATCAGCGTAATGGTGTAGGCCAGCGAGGTACTTTTAAATACCAGTACCACTTCGTTGGAATACGAGGAGAGGGCGCGTTTAAAGGCGTACGGCAGCAAGATCGCCAGCGTATCTTTTTTACTCATCCCCAGCGCGCCGCAGGATTGCCACTGGCCGTCCGGGATGGCGCGGATGGCTCCAAAGAATAACTGTGTGGTATAGGCCGCACTGTTAAGCGAAAGGGCGATGAGCGCACAGAGCCAGGGTTCGGAAATCAGGCTCCAGATTAGCGGATATTCCTGTAACGTCGGGAACTGGCCCGGCCCGTAGTAAATCAGGAAAATCTGCACCAGCAGCGGCGTACCGGTAAACAGGGTGATATAGGCGCGGACGATCCACACCAGCACCGGCGTTTTCAGCGTCAGAATGATGGTAAAGATCAGCGACAGCACCAGCGCCACGGCGATGGACGCTACGGTCAGCGTCAGGCTGGTATGCAGCCCTTTCAGCAGTTCGGGTAAATACTCAAGCATCAGCCAGGCCTCCGCTCAAAACGCGTCGCCCGCATATCAATACGCTTGAGGATGTACTGACTTAACAGCGTGATCACCAGATAAATCGCCGCCGCCACGATGTACCAGTTAAACGGCTCCTGGGTACGGGTGGCGATGCTGCGGGTTTGCAGCATTAAATCGTTGACGCTTATCAGCGATACCAGCGCGGTATCTTTCAACAGCACCAGCCACTGATTGCCCAGACCCGGCAGCGCGTGCCGCCACATCTGCGGCATCACCAGGCGGAAAAAGATCGCGCTTTTAGAAAGCCCCAGCGCCTGACCGGATTCCCACTGCCCGATGGGCACCGCCTTCAGAGCGCCGCGCAAAGTTTGCGAGGCGTAAGCGGCGTACAGCAGGGACAGGGCGATCACCCCGCAGAGAAACGGGCTGACGTCGAAGTTTTCGATCTCCACCTGCACCGGGATTTGCACAAAGCCCAGATTGAGGGTGAAACCGTCAGACAGCGTCAGCAGCAGCTGCGATGAGCCGAAATAGATAAACAGGACCACCAGGATTTCCGGGAGTCCCCGCATAATCGTCACCAGCGCCGTGCCCAGCCACGCGACGGGTCGCCATTTGGCCGATTCCCATACCGCGAACAGCATGGCTAACGCCAGGCCGATGACCAGTGCGCAAACGGCAAGGCCGACGGTCATACCGGCGGCGCTTGCTAAAGGAAAAAATTCATTCATCAAGAATTACTTCTGGAACCATTTGTTGTAGAGGGTTTGGTAGGTGCCATCTTTCTTCACTTTTTCCAGCGCGGTATTAAATTTCTGCTGGAGGTCGGTGTTGCCCTGGCGAACGGCGATACCCAGCCCGATGCCAAAGTAGTCTTTATCGGTGACTTTATCGCCCACGGCGGCCAGTTTGGCATTACTCTTCAGCCATTCCGTCACCACGGCAGTATCACCAAACACCGCATCAATACGACCGTTTTCCAGATCCAGCTTGGCGTTCATATAGCTGTCGTAAGGAACGGCGGTGATTTCCGGGTGTTTATCCATAATGAATTTCTGGTGCGTGGAGCCGTTCTGCATCCCGACTTTTTTGCCTTTCAGCTGGTCGAGGCTGGTGTATTTACCGCTTTGACCGACAAACAGCGCCGAGTTTTCATAGTAAGGCGTGCTGAACAGCACCTGTTTTTGACGCTCCGGGGTGATGTCCATACCGGCCATCACCGCTTCAAAACGACGGAATTTCAGGCCGGGGATCAGGCTGTCAAACGCCTGGTTAGTGAAGGTACAGGTCGCCCCAATCTCTTTACACAGCGCGTTGGCCAGATCGACATCAAAACCGACGATTTTATTATTGGCGTCCACGGATTCAAACGGAGGATAAGAGGCTTCCGTGGCAAAACGGATGGTTTCTGCGGCGGTCGCAGACAGGCTAACGCTGGCAAGTAAGGCGGCAATCAGAACTTTTTTCATTGTCATTTTCCCGGTCTTCAGTGAGATAAATAGTGTTTAAACGCGTCGGTCTGCGGATGCGCAAAGCAGCTGGCATCCCCTTGCTCAACGATGTGACCATTTTCCATATAGACCACGCGGCTGGCGGTTTTACGCGCCACTTCCACCTCATGGGTTACGATCACCTGGGTTATTCGGGTTTCTGCCAGCTCGCGAATGATGCTGACGATCTGCGCGGTGATTTCCGGGTCGAGGGCGGCGGTCGGTTCATCGAACAGCAGCACCTGCGGCTCCATCATCAGCGCACGGGCTATTGCCACACGCTGCTGTTGACCACCGGAAAGATGCAGCGGATAACGATCGCTGTACGGCTTCAGGCGCAGGCGTTCCAGCAGTTTATCCGCCCGTTCCATCGCCTGGCTTTTGCTTAAGCCCAGAACGCGGCACGGCGCTTCAATCAGGTTTTGTACCACCGTGAGATGCGGCCACAGATTATATTGCTGAAATACCATCCCGACATTTTGGCGCAGTTCGCGAATGGCTTTATCAGAAGGCGTTTTGGTGAAATCAAAATGATTACCAGCGATAGCCAGCGTGCCGGAGCGCGGCATCTCCAGAAGGTTCAACACGCGCAGCAGCGAACTTTTACCTGCGCCGCTTGGACCCAGCAGCACCAGCGTCTCACCCTGCGGGCAATCAAGCGTAATGTCGAACAGCGCCTGATGCGCGCCGTAGAAGCAATTAATGCCGTTTAATTGAATACTCATCGGGGCAGTCTTGTAGCAATTGAGGCCGCAAATAGTACCGTTGACAGAATAGTTATGCAATATTTCTGCGTTAAAACTTAACTATAAGCCGCGAGATATCTTAAACTTAGCACAAAATAGCGGCACGGGAAGCGGGGAAGCGTAAATGTCGGCCCGCTAGCCGCAGGACCGACATTTCTGTTTTGCGCAATAAAATAGTTAGCGTTTTTCCAGCGACTGACGCAGCGTTCCGGCTGGCGCGTGCACGCTGCCGCCGAGGTAACGGACGTCGTCCACCGCCCAGCACTGGCCCTCGCGTATCATCAGCACTTCATCCTGCCAGCTCTCGCTGCCCTGTTTCAGCTCAACGCGCAGCGGGATATTACGCGCGTCGGTATTCGGGATGGTGGAAGCGCTGGCAACGTTCGCGCTTTCCGGCAGGGTGCTGCGGCTGGAGAATAGATCCGATTTCAGCAGCGTGGTACGGCTGGTATCACGGCTGGCGTCATTAAGCATCGCGGCTAAATCGTCACTCAGATACGGACGCAGGGCGGTAATATCGTTGTTCCGATTCTGAATACGAGCGTCATAAAATTTCTGGGCCACCGTATCCGGGCCGCCTTCAACGCAGGGGCCGCTGCGGGTGCCAATATCGTTAAATGCCGGCGTAACGGTGGTGCAGGCACTCAACAGCAACGCGCACGGCATAAAAAGAGCGAGAGCAGAGTAGCGCATTCTGATTTCCTTATAAGCAATCTACGATAATAATGGTGTTTCTTCTCAAGCATAGCGCATCAGTTTGATAATGCGTTTGGTATGTCGAGCTAAGGCATTGAACGTTAAAGAAGGAGATAAACAATGCAATATTCCACCACTCCGACCCTGGAAGGGCAAACTATCGCTAAGTATTGCGGCGTCGTGACCGGCGAGGCGATCCTCGGTGCCAATATTTTCCGCGATTTCTTTGCCGGAATTCGCGACATTGTGGGCGGACGCTCCGGTGCCTACGAAAAAGAGCTACGCCGGGCGCGGGAAATAGCCTTTCAGGAACTGGGCGAACAGGCTAAAGCGCTGGGCGCGGATGCGGTCGTCGGCATTGATATTGATTATGAAACGGTGGGCAAAGACGGCAGTATGCTGATGGTCAGCGTCTCAGGTACGGCGGTGAAGCTGCGCTGATGAGACGCTTCGCCTGGTATTGCGCGCTGGCGCTGCTGTTAACCGGCTGCGCGGGTGAAAAAGGGATCGTCGATAAAGACGGTTATCAACTGGATACGCGCCACCCGGCGCAGGCGGCTTACCCGCGTGTGAAAGTGCTGGTGATCCACTACACCGCCGATGATTTCGATACTTCGCTGGCGACGCTTACCGATAAACACGTCAGCGCGCATTATCTGATCCCCGATGTCCCGCCCGTTCACGGTGGAAAGCCGCGCATCTGGCAACTGGTGCCGGAGCAGAAAGTGGCGTGGCATGCGGGGGCGAGCTTCTGGCGCGGCGCAACCCGTCTTAATGATACGTCTGTTGGCATAGAGCTGGAAAATCGCGGCTGGCAAAAACGTGACGGGGTGAAATATTTCGCGCCGTTTACCCCGGCGCAGATAGCCGCGCTGGTGCCGCTGGCGAAAGATATTATCGCCCGCTATCAGATAGCGCCGCAGAATGTGGTGGCCCACGCGGACATCGCCGCCCAGCGTAAAGACGATCCCGGCCCGCTATTCCCATGGCAGGAACTGGCCGCCCAGGGCATCGGCGCCTGGCCGGATGCGCAGCGGGTGGCGTTCTACCTGGACGGCCGCGAGCCGCATACGCCAGTGGACACAGCCTCGCTGCTGGATCTGCTGGCGCGCTATGGTTACGAGGTTAAACCTGAGATGACGGCGCGTGAGCAGCAGCGGGTGATCATGGCCTTCCAGATGCATTTCCGCCCGGCGCTATGGAACGGCGTCGCGGATGCGCAGACGCAGGCTATCGCCGAGGCACTGCTGGAGAAATACGGCCAGGAGTGAGGCTTTTGGCGCTCTGCCTTTCGCCCTCTCCCTGACCCTCTCCCCCAGGAGAGGGGACCGTCCGGCGTGGTGACTGGATTTGTTATTTTTACTCAGGCCTGAGTGATGCACCAACCCTGTTGCGGGGCACTGACCACTCCCTTTCCCTTGAGGGAGAAGGGGGAACGTCTGATGAAATGGGTTGAGTGCGGGGATACGTCTTCGCTCTCTCCCTGACCCTCTCCCCCGGGAGAGGGGACCGTCCGGCGTGGTGACTGGACATGTTATTTTTACTCAGGCTTGAGTGGTGCACCAACCCTGTCGCGGGGCACTGACCACTCCCTCTCCCTTGA
>DIJC01000021.1 GCA_002421005.1 Enterobacteriaceae bacterium UBA5654
GGAGCAGGACGTGCCCCGGGTAGGGTTTGGTGGCCCCCTTCGCCTGAGTGAAGATGACAAATACGGTCACGACGCCGGACCTCTCCCTCAAGGGAGAGGGGACAGGACGTGCCCCGGGTGGNNTAGCCTGAGTAAAGATGACAATCCAGTCACGACGCCGGACCATTCCCTCTCCCGGGGGAGAGGGCCAGGGAGAGGGCGGGAAACCGGCATCAGACTTTCAGCCCGTTTTATCTTCTTTGAGACCCGAATCATCAGGCCCGGTTTCCTTAACTGACCAGCATCAGAACCTGTTCCCCCGCTTTCAGATAGCGTAACCCGACGCGAAAACTACCCGTCAATCTCCGCCATATCGCCTTTCTCCTGCAACCAGTTACGGCGGTCTTCGGAGCGTTTCTTCGCCAGCAGCATATCCATCATTGCGTTGGTGCGCTGATCGTCTTCATCGCTGATGGTCAGTTGCACCAGACGGCGGGTGTTTGGATCAAGCGTGGTTTCACGCAGCTGCATCGGGTTCATCTCGCCCAGCCCTTTAAAGCGCTGTACGTTTGGCTTGCCCTTCTTACGCTTAAGCTGCTCCAGCACGCCGGTCTTTTCCTCTTCGGTCAGCGCGTAGTACACCTCTTTGCCGAGATCGATGCGGTACAGCGGCGGCAGCGCAACGTGAACGTGGCCGTGCTTAACCAGTGCGCGGAAGTGTTTCACAAACAGCGCGCACAGCAGGGTGGCAATATGCAGGCCGTCGGAGTCGGCATCCGCCAGGATGCAGATTTTGCCGTAGCGTAACTGGCTGAGATCTTCACTGTCAGGATCGATGCCGATCGCCACCGAAATATCGTGAACTTCCTGCGAGGCCAGCACTTCATCAGAGGAGACTTCCCAGGTATTAAGGATTTTCCCCTTCAGCGGCATGATCGCCTGGAATTCACGATCGCGCGCCTGCTTCGCCGAGCCGCCTGCGGAATCCCCTTCCACCAGGAACAGCTCAGTACGATTAAGATCCTGGGCGGTACAGTCCGCCAGTTTTCCGGGCAGCGCCGGGCCGCTGGTCAGCTTTTTACGCACCACTTTTTTCGCCGCGCGCAGACGGCGCTGGGCGCTGGAAATCGCCATTTCCGCCAGCAGTTCGGCGGACTGTACGTTCTGGTTCAGCCACAGGCTGAAGGCGTCTTTGACCACACCGGAAACAAATGCCGCGCACTGCCTGGAGGAAAGACGCTCTTTTGTCTGCCCGGCAAACTGTGGGTCCTGCATTTTGACGGACAGCACGTAAGCGCAGCGATCCCAGATATCTTCCGCAGACAGCTTCACGCCGCGCGGCAGAATATTGCGGTATTCGCAGAATTCGCGCATCGCATCCAGCAGCCCCTGACGCAGGCCGTTAACGTGGGTGCCGCCCTGCATGGTGGGGATCAGGTTAACGTAGCTTTCGGTCAGCAGCTCACCGCCTTCCGGCAGCCACAGTAGCGCCCATTCCACGGCTTCGGTATCGCCCGCCAGATTGCCGGTAAAGGGTTTTTCCGGCAGCACCGGCAGGCCGTTGACCGCTTCGCTCAGGTAGTCGTTGAGACCGTCTTCGTAGCACCAGCGCTGCTCAGTGTTGTTGACGTTATCTTTAAAAGTGATTTCCACGCCCGGACAGAGGACCGCCTTCGCCTTCAACAGGTGAGTCATGCGCGACACAGAGAAGCGCGGGCTGTCGAAGAAGCTTTCATCCGGCCAGAAGTGAACGCTGGTGCCGGTGTTGCGTTTGCCACAGGTGCCGACCACCTTCAGCTCTTCAACTTTTTCGCCGTTTTCAAAGGCGATGCGGTAAACCTGCCCGTCGCGGCGCACCGTGACTTCCACGCGCTTCGAGAGGGCGTTAACGACAGAGATACCCACGCCGTGCAGGCCGCCGGAAAACTGGTAGTTTTTGTTGGAGAATTTACCGCCCGCGTGCAGACGGCAGAGGATCAGTTCGACCGCCGGTACGCCCTCTTCCGGGTGGATATCGACCGGCATACCGCGCCCGTCGTCGATCACCTCCAGCGACTGATCGGCATGAAGAATGACGTCCACACGCTTCGCGTGGCCCGCCAGTGCTTCATCCACACTGTTATCAATTACTTCCTGGCCCAGGTGGTTAGGGCGCGTGGTATCGGTATACATCCCCGGACGGCGGCGAACCGGCTCAAGCCCGGTGAGTACCTCAATGGCATCAGCGTTATAAGATTGCGTCATGGTGTTTTCGTAGGTCGTTCCGGCTGCTTAGCGCAGGCCCAGAAAATCGATAATCTGTGAGAAATGATCGTCAAAGCCAACAAATGCGTGATTGCCGCCCTGCTCTACGGTCTGGCGGCAGGCATCGAAATACGCCACCGCCTGGCGGTAATCAAGCACTTCGTCGCCGGTCTGTTGCAGCAGCCAGATGAGATCCGGCGCTTCCAGCGGGTCGATTTGCATGACTTTAAGATCGTAAATATGGCGAGACTCTAGCACATATTGCTGCCCTGTGTAGGGATTCTCGTTGTGACCGAGGTAATCTGCCAGCAGTTCAAAAGGACGGATTGCCGGGTTCACCACCACCGCTGGCAGCATAAAACACTGCGACAGCCAGGTAGCGTAGTAACCGCCAAGCGAAGAGCCGACAATGCCCAGCGGTTCGCCGCCGTGCTCCAGCACCAGCGACTCCAGCAGCTCCGCCGCCTGCGCGGGGAAAACGGGCAGTTGCGGCGTCACCATCCGTATTTGCGGATGATGTTCAGCCAGCCACTGCTGCAACGCGGTCGCTTTCGCTGAGCGCGGAGAGCTATTAAAACCGTGCAGATAAAGAAGCGTAGACATCAATATCCTTCAGAAGCGGTATCCGGGCTAAATTGCGCACTCTGTAAACGGCAGACTTCCGTTACCAGCGTGCCATCGTCGTGCAACTCCAGCCAACGCCAGCCAGGAGAGATGGTATCCAGCGTGAAGTTGGCGCAGTGCGGCTTGAACTGAACGCAGGTCGAGGGCGTAGCCATCATCCGCCGACCGTTCCAGTCGAGATCCAGCTCCTGATGAATGTGCCCGCACAGCAGATGCTTCACGCGAGGAAAGCGCACCAGCACGTTGTCCAGCTCCTGCGCATTGCGCAGGCTGTGCTGATCGAGCCAGCCGCAGCCCGCCGGGAGCGGATGATGATGCAGCAGGAGCAGCGTATGGCGATCGCCGGACTCACCCAGCTTGCGCTCCAGCCACTCAAGCTGAAACTCGCTTAGCTCGCCGTGCGGTACGCCGAAGACCTGGCTGTCCAGCAGCAAAATCTGCCAGTGTTCGCCAATCCACACGCGCTTCGCCGGGGAAATGCCTGCTTCCTGAAGCGCGCTGTACATCGCAGGCTGGAAGTCATGATTGCCCGGCAGCCAGACGCAGGGCGCAGCAAAGCCTGCGATGCCTTCAGCAAAATGCTGATAGGCCGCAGCGGACTGATCCTGTGCTAAATCACCTGTTGCCACGATGAGATCGCATTCGCGCTGTTCGGCGTGAATGGCGGCCAGCACCGCCTGATAGCTTTCCCATGTGTTGACGCCTAAGAGCGTTTCATGTTTTTCAGCAAACAGGTGAGTATCAGTAACTTGTAGTATCTTCACGTTGGCCCCACCAGCCAGAGGAAGATTTAACAGGCTTTCCAAATGGTGTCCTTAGGTTTAACGACGCTATAAAACCGGAATCGCCATCGCTCCATGTGCAAAACAATATCGTAGCCAGTCGGCTAAAAACTGATTAATTTGATGCTTTTCGTCGCGTTGATGCAACTTTTTATTAGGATAATCATACCGCGCTTTGAAACGAAAGATCTGCTGACTTGAACACACTTCAGCCACCATCGCGTCGTGATACAGGCGAACCGACATCGAAGGCAGGCTCCAGTAACTGACGGCGGGCGCGGTTTGTTCTATTTCTACCAGCGTAGTGTAACGGGTAGATTCCTGGATTGTTAACCGGTACTGCGCGTTGGCCACCTGATAACTTGCGGTCTCGCCTGGCGCGTCATTACGGGGCAGCAGGCGGCGGAGCTGGGCGAAATTGGTTTCGCACAGGCGCATCATTTCGGGAAAGTCAGGTGTGTAACGCTTCATTTTTTCCACTCGTTAATTAACTCTTTATAATGCAGCTGTAGCCATTGCAGGGCGATGACTGACGCCGCGTTGTCGATTTTCCCCTCTTCTACCCACTGGTAAGCCTGTTCCCGGCTCACCACATGAACCCGAATATCTTCGTTTTCATCCGCCAGACCGTGTATACCTTCTGCGGTCGTGGCATCCACTTCCCCCACCATTAAGGAGAGGCGCTCACTGGTGCCACCCGGACTTGCCAGATAGCTCATAAATTTTTTCACCCGCCCGACGTCAAGACCTGCTTCTTCTTCGGCTTCACGACGCGCGACCTCTTCTACGGTCTCACCCTCTTCAATCATGCCAGCCACCAGTTCCAGTAGCCACGGGGTGTCGCTGGTATCGTAAGCGGCAATGCGGATTTGCTCAACTAACACCACCTCATCGCGCACTGGGTCAAAGGGTAGCAAGACTGCGGCATGACCGCGCTCAAAAATTTCACGCGTGACCTCGCCGCTCATTTCACCGTTAAACAGGCGATGGCGAAAGCGGTATAAATCGAGCGAAAAAAAACCACGATAGAGTTTTTCGCGTGCAATAATTTCTATATCATTTTTTGTAAAGGTTACCGCCTGTCCATTTTGTATGGTCATGATTATCTCCGGGTGACAATAGTGATGAAATTATGGATTTCTCACCAGTTTAACGACTGTTTCACAGACTCTATGATAGATTGGTGCCCATCAACGCCAGATGGCACATAACGCCAACCTTTGAGACTGGCAGATTCTGCTAGAATCGGCGATTATTTTTTGAATTTGTTTAGTGCCAGACATGCTTCTCAACAAGGAATGCAAATGAAGAAATTGCTCCCCATTCTCGTCGGCCTGAGCCTGACCGGTTTCAGCGCAGTGAGCCAGGCCGAGAACCTGTTGCAGGTTTATCAGCAGGCGCGTTTAAGCAACCCGGATCTGCGTAAGTCAGCGGCCGATCGCGATGCGGCATTCGAGAAAATCAACGAAGCGCGTAGCCCTTTACTGCCACAGCTGGGTCTGGGTGCCGACTATACTTACAGCAACGGTTTTCGCGACAGCAATGGTCTGGATACCAAAGCCACCAGCGGCTCTCTGCAACTGACGCAAACCATCTTTGATATGTCGAAATGGCGCGCGCTGACGCTGCAGGAAAAATCTGCCGGTATTCAGGATGTCACCTGGCAGGCCGATCAGCAAACGCTGATCCTTAACACCGCTACCGCCTATTTTAACGTATTAAGCGCGATTGATGCGCTCTCCTATACCGAAGCGCAGAAACAGGCTATCTACCGTCAGTTAGATCAAACCACCCAGCGTTTTAACGTGGGCCTGGTCGCCATCACCGACGTGCAGAACGCCCGTTCACAGTACGATACCGTACTGGCTAACGAAGTGACCGCCCGCAATAACCTCGATAACGCAGTGGAATCGCTGCGCCAGGTGACCGGTAATTACTATCCTGAACTGGCTTCGCTGAACGTCGATAACTTCAAAACCACGCGGCCACAGGCGGTAAACAATCTGCTGAAAGAAGCGGAAAACCGTAACCTGACGCTGCTACAGGCGCGTCTGAATCAGGATCTGGCACGCGAGCAAATTCGTCTGGCGCAGGATGGTCATCTGCCGACCCTGAATTTAACGGCTTCCACCAGCGTGTCCAACACCTCGTACAGCGGCTCCAGAACCCGTGGCGTGAACGGCACGCAATATGAAGATAACGACGCCGGTCAGAATCAGGTGGGCCTGAACTTCTCGCTGCCGATTTATCAGGGCGGACAGGTGAACTCGCAGGTGAAACAGGCGCAGTATAACTTTGTTGGCTCCAGCGAGCAGTTAGAAAGCGCGCACCGCAGCGTCGTGCAGAACGTGCGTTCTTCCTTTAACAACATTAACGCCTCTATCAGCAGCATTAACGCTTACAAACAGGCGGTTGTCTCGGCGCAAAGCTCACTGGACGCATCGGAAGCCGGTTACTCGGTGGGAACGCGTACTATCGTTGACGTGCTGGATGCGACCACCACGCTGTACAATGCCAAGCAGCAGCTGTCCAGCGCGCGTTATAACTATCTGATTAACCAGCTTAATGTGAAGTCTGCCCTCGGCACGCTGAACGAGCAGGATCTGGCATCGCTCAACGGTGCTCTGGGTAAAGCGGTCCCGACCACGCCGGAAAGCGTAGCCCCGGAAGATGCTTCGCAGACGGCCAGCGCGGATGGTTATTCCGGCGCGGCGGTGCAGCCTGCGTCCGCTCGTCGTTAAGTCATTTGAATGGACGGGGACGCCAGTCCCCGTTCAGAACGTAAGGCAACGTAAAGATCCCCCTCCCGCTTCATTTTCACCCCCCCATCCTCTATCCTGAGCATTATTCATCACGCCAATGCTACTGGGTTCAGGAAGACCACTATGAAACGGACAAAAACGATTAATCATGCCACGTTCCGCAAAAGCTGGAACGCGCGCCATCTTACCCCTGTCGCCTTCGCCGTCTCCGCCGTGTTTATGCTGGCTGGCTGTGAAAAGAGCGACGAAAAAGTGTCAACGTATCTCAATGCTGACGATTGTACGTCGGCAAATCCGGGCAAAAGCGCCGAGTGTACGACGGCGTATAACAATGCGCTGAAAGAAGCGGAACGCACCGCACCGAAGTACGCCACGCGCGAAGACTGCGTTGCCGAATTTGGCGAAGGCCAGTGCCAGCAAACGCCATCCCAGGCAGGAATGTCCCCGGAAAACCAGGCGCAGGCACAGTCCAGCGGCAGTTTCTGGATGCCGCTGATGGCGGGCTACATGATGGGGCGGATGATGGGCGGCGGTGCTGGTTTTGCCCAGCAGCCGCTGTTCAGCTCGCGTAATCCGGCAAGCCCGGCCTACGGTCAATATACTGATGCCAGCGGTAAAAATTACGGTGCCGCCCAGCCGGGCCGGACCATGAACGTGCCGAAAACTGCAATGGCTCCGAAACCCGCCACCACGTCTACCATCACCCGTGGCGGCTTTGGTGAGTCGGTAGCGAAGCAGTCCACCATGCAGCGTAGCGCAACGGGCAGCTCTTCCCGCTCGATGGGTGGCTGATCGCGATGGAAAGAATCAGCATCAACGAGCGCCCGGACTGGCGCGAAAAGGCCACCGAGTTCGGCTTTAATTTCCACACAATGTACGGCGAGCCTTACTGGTGTGAAGATGGCTATTACAAACTAATGCTCGCCCAGGTCGAGAAGCTGGAAGACGTCACCGCAGAGCTACACCAGCTGTGCCTGAAAGTGGTAGAAAAAGTCATCGCCAGCGACGAGCTGATGGCCAAATTCCGCATTCCGAAGCATACCTGGAGCTTTGTACGCCAGTCATGGCAGACTCACCAGCCTTCGCTGTACTCGCGTCTCGATCTGGCGTGGGACGGCACCGGCGAGCCTAAGCTGCTGGAAAATAACGCCGATACGCCAACTTCGCTGTATGAAGCCGCCTTTTTCCAGTGGCTGTGGCTGGAAGATCAGCTCAACGCTGGCAACCTGCCAGCGGGCAGCGATCAGTTCAACAGTCTTCAGGAAAAGCTGATCGCGCGTTTTGCCCAACTGCGCGAGCAGCACGGCTTCCAGCTTCTGCATCTGACCTGCTGCCGGGATACGGTCGAAGATCGCGGTACCGTGCAGTATTTGCAGGACTGCGCGGCGGAAGCCAGTGTCGCCACCGAATTCCTGTATATCGAAGATATCGGCCTCGGCGAAAAAGGCCAGTTCACCGATTTACAGGATCAGGTGATCAGCAACCTGTTCAAGCTGTACCCGTGGGAATATATGCTGCGCGAGATGTTTTCCACCAAGCTGGAAGATGCGGGCGTGCGCTGGCTGGAGCCTGCGTGGAAAAGCATTATTTCCAATAAAGCGCTGCTGCCGATGTTATGGGAAATGTTCCCGAATCACCCTAACCTGCTGCCCGCGTACTTTGCCGAAGACGATCATCCGCCAATGGAAAAATTCGTCGTTAAGCCGATTTTCTCCCGCGAAGGGGCCAACGTCTCGATCGTTGAAAACGGTAAAACGATTGAAGAAGTCGAAGGACCGTACGGCGAAGAAGGCATGATCGTCCAGCAGTTCTGTCCGCTGCCAAAATTCGGCGACAGCTATATGCTGATCGGCAGCTGGCTGATCGACGACCAGCCAGCGGGGATCGGGATTCGCGAAGATCGGGCGCTGATCACCCAGGATCTGTCGCGCTTTTATCCGCATATTTTTGTCGAGTAAGGCGCTGAACGCGCGCTCCTGACCGGGAGCGCGCAGCCGCGTCAGCCTACCTGCACCGAGAGCATACTCAGGCTTCCCATTTCAATCCCGTCAACCGGAATGCTCATCGGCTCTTCGCCGTCCCACGCGCCGAGCACATACAGCAACGGCAGGAAATGATCCGCCGTCGGGTTCGACAGCGAGCCGCCTTCGTGATCGAGATAATTCACCAGCGGATGCGCTTGCGTCTCGCCTTTCCATGTCAGGTTTGCTTTCACGTAATCATTAAACGACGTTGCCCACGGATACGCCGTGCTTTCTCCATGCCAGCGCGCGGTGCGCAGGTTGTGAACGACGTTACCACTGGCAACAATCATAATGCCTTCATCGCGCAGGGCTGCGAGCTTGCGCCCCATTTCCAGATGCCACGCCGCCGGTTTGGTACTGTCGACGCTCAGCTGGACCATCGGGATATCGGCGTCAGGGTACATTTTGATCAGTACCCCCCACGAGCCGTGGTCAAATCCCCAGGCTTCGTTATCCAGCGCCACCGGGACGGGTGCCAGCAGTTCAACCAGCCGCTGCGCCAGCGCCGGAGAGCCAGGAGCCGGATAGTGCGTGTCATACAGCGCCTGCGGAAAGCCGCCGAAGTCATGGATAGTTTTTGGCGCTTCCATCGCCGTGACGCCCGTTCCGCGCGTGAACCAGTGTGCGGAAATCGCCACAATCGCTTTTGGACGCGGTAATGCTTCGCCCAGTTGCCGCCATGCGCGGGTATAGATGTTATCCTCCAGCACATTCATTGGGCTGCCATGACCTAAAAATAGTGCTGGCATACGGGAGCGTGTCATGATGATATCCTTACAAAGAGTGAAATTTGATAACATCACATTACGCTTTTTCTACATCTGATAAACGCTGATAACGATGATGATCATCGTCAGAAATTTTGAATGTAAGGATAATTAAAGGCCGGGCATACCCTCTCGAACATTATGGAAGATGCCTCTATCATAAATGAGAATCATTATCATAAGGAGTAGCCAATGTCAGTCCCTCTTATTCTGACCGTACTCGCCGGAGCGGCCACCTTTATCGGGGCGATCCTCGGCGTGCTGGGACAGAAACCCTCTAACCGCTTACTGGCATTTTCACTCGGTTTTGCGGCCGGGATCATGCTGCTGATCTCGCTGATGGAGATGCTTCCCGCCGCGTTGCATACGGAAAACATGCCGCCGGTACTGGGTTACGGAATGTTTATCGCCGGGCTGCTGGGCTACTACGCGCTGGACCGCGTGCTGCCGCATTCACATCCGCAGGATTTAATGCAGACAAAACCGCTACCTTCGTTGGGTAAAATTCGCCGCACCGCGATCTTGCTGACACTTGGCATCAGCCTGCATAACTTCCCGGAAGGCATCGCTACCTACGTGACGGCAAGCAATAATCTGGAGCTGGGCTTTGGCATTGCGCTGGCGGTCGCGCTGCATAATATCCCGGAAGGTCTGGCGGTGGCCGGTCCGGTATATGCAGCAACCGGCTCGCGGAGCAAAGCGGTGTTCTGGGCCGGAATTTCAGGGCTGGCGGAAATTTTCGGCGGGGTGCTGGCATGGCTGATCCTCGGCAGTATGATGTCGCCGATCCTGATGGCAGCCATTATGGCGGCGGTGGCCGGTATTATGGTGGCGCTGTCGGTGGATGAACTGATGCCGCTGGCGAAGGAGATCGACCCGCATAATAATCCGAGTTACGGCGTGCTTTGCGGAATGTCGGTGATGGGATTAAGTCTGGTACTGCTACAGGCCATCGGGCTGGGATAATGATCGTCCCGTCAGCCAGCGCTGGCTGACGGGACAGAAAGATTAGCTGGCTTTACGCTCGTGCTCGCGACGATACGCCACCAGATCTTCAATAGTGACGACCGCCATGTTGTGCTCGCGGGCAAACTTAATGCACTCCGGCGCGCGCGCCATAGAGCCATCGTCGTTAGTCAGTTCACACAGCACGCCAGTCGGCTTAAAGCCTGCCAGCGTGACCAGATCGATCGTCGCTTCGGTGTGTCCACCGCGCGTCAATACGCCGCCCGGCTGCGCGCGCAGCGGGAAGACATGACCCGGACGGTTGAGATCGGAAGGTTTAGCGTTATCGGCAATAGCGGCGCGCACGGTGGTGACACGATCAGCGGCAGAAACGCCGGTGGTCACGCCTTCCGCCGCTTCGATGGTGACGGTAAAACCCGTACCGTAAGCGCTGGTGTTGTTTTCAACCATCATCGGCAGGTCAAGCTGCTGACGACGTTCTTCGGTAATGCACAGGCACACAATGCCGCTACCGTGACGGATTGTCAGCGCCATTTGCTCGGTGGTCATGGTTTCTGCGGCGAAGATCATATCGCCTTCGTTTTCACGACTTTCGTCGTCCAGCACCATCACGCCACGGCCTTCACGCAGTGCGGCGACAGCCTGTTCCACGCGCTCGAACGCGTTACCAAAGGAAGAGAAAAGAGTCTGATTCATGGTAAAAAAACCTCATTAATATTGTGGTT
The DNA here is from genome assembly GCA_002421005.1 of Enterobacteriaceae bacterium UBA5654. Classification (GTDB taxonomy): domain Bacteria; phylum Pseudomonadota; class Gammaproteobacteria; order Enterobacterales; family Enterobacteriaceae; genus Superficieibacter. The sequence continues at coordinate 10,874 of DIJC01000021.1, forward strand.
ACCAGAATCAGGGCAGTCTTAGGAGTCAAAAAAATAACGTACGCAGGCACAGCCCGTTTGATCGTTACTCTCTCCCATCCGGACTTTAACCGTCGGCCCCGGAATTTCACCGGATCTGCTGACCTTTGAGTTTGCACCCAAAGCGCTCGCGGGCTTTCAACATGCGTTGATTTACCGCCGGTGGGGAATTACACCCCGCCCTGAGAATAAGCACTGCAACTATAACGCCATTGACTACGGCGGGCAATCTATTCGCATCAAACAATGCCGGTATATAGCTCTTTTATCCTTCAGTCACTTGCGCGCGCGACGGTGCCATGCGTACCACTTTAAGGTCAGTCGAATGATTTTGTGTATAGTGCGACAATCTCGCACTACAATGAATTGAAAGCCTAACCGATCAGGGAAACCAGAATGATTGACCCGAAAAAAATTGAACAAATCGCCCGTCAGGTCCACGAATCAATGCCAAAAGGCATTCGCGACTTTGGGGAAGATGTGGAGAAGAAGATCCGTCAGGTGCTTCAGTCGCAGTTAACCCGTCTTGATTTAATCAGTCGTGAAGAGTTTGACGTGCAGACGCAGGTACTGCTGCGTACCCGTGAAAAGCTGGCGCTGCTTGAGCAGCGTATTGGCGAGCTGGAGAACCGTACGGTTTCCGCGCCGTCAGAAGTGAAACCGGCTCCGGCCATTCCCCCGGTCGATCCGCAGGAATAACCCTTTATCGATCAATGGCCCAACGATGTTGGGCCATTATGTATTACTCGCTTACTGCCTGGTGCTGATAAAACTCGTAGCGCTGACAAAACCAGCTACGATGTTCTTCATCCATATTCCCGGTCACTTTACGAATATCAATCTGCCTTCCCTCACTCGACATTCTGGCAAAACTGCGCGCCAGGAAGTCAAAGTTATGTACTGAGTACAAATCCTGCTCGTTCATTTTCCTGCATCTCCCGTCATTTTTTTTAAGCTTAGGCTAAATTTCGCCAGGGACAGGGGATGAGGAATAATCTTTTTGCGATCGGGTAAAAACCAGGCGATTTGTGTTCGCAGGCCACTAATATTCCCCGGTGGCATTGCACCACCGGGGATGTGCAGCCCACTTACTTCTGGCTGTCTTTCTGGATTTTGCGGATGATATTCGTCGTTGAGCAGCCGTCTTCAAAGTTCAGCACCAGCACGTCGCCGCCGTTGGCCCACACTTCTTTGCTGCCCGCGATATCTTCCGGCTTGTAATCGCCGCCTTTTACCAGCAGATCCGGCAATACTCCGGCGATCAGGCGCTGCGGAGTGTCCTCTTCAAACGAGACGACCCAGTCCACCGCTTCCAGCGCGCCGAGTACGATCATTCGCTGCTCCAGCGGGTTGACCGGGCGGGAATCGCCCTTCAGCCGTTTCGTCGAAGCGTCGCTGTTCACCGCCACAATCAGCCGATCCCCCAGCTTGCGGGCGTTAGCGAGATAAGAGACGTGCCCCGCGTGGAGGATGTCGAACACGCCGTTGGTCATCACCACTTTCTCGCCGCGCTTGCGGGCTGCCGCTACCGCGTCCTGTAGCTCGGCTTCATCCATCACGCCAAAGCCGGTTTCGGCGCGGCCACGTACCGCGTTTTCCAGCTCGATCGGCGAAACGGTTGAGGTGCCGAGTTTACCCACTACCACGCCCGCTGCCGCGTTGGCAAAGTAGCAGGCTTCTTCCAGCGAATTTCCCGCTGCCAGCGTGGCCGCCAGCACGCCAATCACCGTATCGCCCGCGCCGGTGACGTCATAAACTTCCTGCGCCTGGGTAGGCATATGCAGCGGCTCTTTGCCCGGTTGCAACAGCGTCATGCCCTGCTCGGAGCGCGTAACCAGCAGTGCGGAGAGATCGAAATCAGCAATAATTTTCATCCCGCGCGCCACCAGCTCGTCTTCGCTCTGGCATTTGCCCGCCACCGCTTCAAACTCTGACAGATTAGGCGTCAGCAGCGTCGCGCCGCGATAGCGTTCAAAATCGGTTCCTTTCGGGTCGATCAGCACCGGCACACCCGCGTTGCGTGCCAGGGTGATCATCTGCTGGACGCTGGTCAGCGCGCCTTTCGCGTAGTCGGAAAGTACCAGTGCGCCTACGTGTCCCAGCGCCTGCTGAATACGATCGTGCATTGGCTGCGGATCGACTCCGGCAAAGCCCTCTTCGAAATCAAGGCGGATCAGTTGCTGATTACGCGACAGCACGCGCAGCTTGGTGATGGTCGGATGCGTCGGCACGGAGACAAAATCACACTTCACGTTGACGTCAGCCAGCGATTTACTCAGCGCACGGGCGGCGTCGTCAATGCCGGTCAGCCCGACGAGACGCGATGCTGCGCCGAGCGAGGCGATGTTCATTGCCACGTTTGCCGCGCCGCCAGGACGCTCCTCAATGGTGTCCACTTTCACCACCGGCACCGGCGCTTCCGGCGAAATACGGCTGGTGGGGCCGTACCAGTAGCGATCCAGCATCACATCACCGACAACCATCACTTCTGCACGCGTAAATTCTGGCAGCGTTACTTTCATTCCTGTCTCCTGAGATACCCGTCATCTTTCAGGCTGCGCGGCGGCAGACCAAAGAGGTCAAGGGTAGAGATTTATCAGTCATACCTGTTGCGCGCGATAATATCACACCTGACCCGATGTGCGCGGTTCAGGCAGCCACTTCTGCCAGCTCGCGCTGACCTGCGCCCGTTCAGCCGCGAAAGCGTTCTGCGCCAGATGACCCGGCAGCTCCTGAAGCGCCAGATGATGCAGTTCATCGCGCAGCGTGGTGTAAGCGCGGGTTAGCGCCTGTGCTTCCGGCTCATCCATAATGTCGTTCTGCGCCAGCAGTTCGAGGATGCGCACGTTATCCGACCAGCGGGTCAGCTTCGGTTTTTCATGGGCGTAGCGCAGCACCAGATACTGGGCGATAAACTCGATATCGGTGATCCCGCCCGCATCGGTTTTGATATCGAAACGATCGCGGTGTTTATTGCCGAGATGCGCGCGCATTTTCTCGCGCATTTCGCGCACGTCGGTTTGCAGCTTTTCGCCATCGCGCGGCACGCTTAAAATCTCGCGGCGGATAGTCTCAAACCGGCGGTTCAGCAGCGGATCGCCGTACACCGGGCGGGCGCGCACCAGCGCCTGATGCTCCCAGGTCCACGCCTCGTTTTGCTGATAGTCGGCGAAGGCGTCGGCCGTTGTCACCAGCATTCCCGCCGCGCCGGAAGGGCGCAGCCGCGCATCCACTTCATAAAGAATGCCGGACGAGGTGCGGGTGCTGAAAAGATGCATAATTCGCTGGGCCAGCCGCAGATAAAACTGGCGACCGTCGATTTCCCGTTCGCCGTCGGTCATCACTTCCATCGGGCAGTCGTGAAGGAATACCAGGTCGAGATCGGAACTGTAGCCCAGCTCCCAGCCGCCGAGTTTGCCGTAGCCAATAACCGCAAATCCGCGCCCTTCCCGCTCGCGCAAATGGGTAGGCTGACCGTAACGGGCGACCATTTGCGTCCACGCCTGCTGGACGACCGCGTCGATGATCGCCTCCGCCAGCCAGGTTAAGTGATCGCTCACTTTCATTACCGGCAGCGTACCGGCGATGTCCGCCGCCGCGATGCGCAATAGCTGCGCCTGTTTAAACTGACGCAGCGCTTCAAGCTGCTGTTCCTCGTCCTCTTCCGGCACGCGCAGCAGATACTGACGCAGTTCATCGCGATAGGCATCGGTGGCAGTCGGCTGGTAAAGGGTATTGGGATCGAGCAGTTCGTCCAGCAGAAGCGGATAACGTGCAAGCTGACTCGCCACCATCGGTGAGGCGGCGCACAGGGTTATCAGATGCTTGAGCGCGCCGGGGAATTCGCTTAGCAATTCGATGTAGGTGGTGCGGGTTACAATGCCAGTCAGTAGCGGCGTCAGGCGCGAAAGCGGCACCGGCGCATCGTCGCGCGAGCACACGTCGCTGAGCAGGTGCGGCATCAGGTGATCCAGCACCTGCCGCCCGCGCGGGCCAATCGTGCGCTTGTCCAGCTCTTTACGGAAGTCGGCGATCAGCGCCACCACCCGATGGCGATCGGTGTCGGAGAGATGCGCCAGCACGGGCGTGACGTCCTCTTCCTGCAACGCGTCCTGCCACAGTTCGCGCCACTGTTCTGACAGCGCCGCCTCCTGCGCTTCGCCTTCATCATCGCCGATAAGCTGATTAAACACCTGGCGCACACGAAGCATATGCCCGCCAAGCGCGGCCTCCAGCGTTGACCAGTCGGCAACGCCCATTCCCCATGTCAGCCGCGCCCGGTTTAACTCGTCGCCCGGCAGCGTCTGGGTCTGTTCGTCATTAATACTTTGCAGCAGGTTTTCCAGCCGCCGCAGATAAAGATACGCCTCGCGCAGCGCGGCGGCGTCCTCTTCGGTCAGTAAATGCAGCGCGGCGATCGCCGACAGCGTGGGCAACAGTGAACGCCGCTGTAGCGACGGCTCGCGCCCGCCGCGAATCAGTTGAAAGACCTGAACGATAAACTCGATTTCACGAATGCCGCCCGCGCCGAGTTTGATATTGTCTTTCAGGCCGCGACGCCGCACTTCGCGGGCGATCATGCCTTTCATATTGCGCAGCGACTGGATCACGCTGAAGTCGATATAGCGACGGAAAACAAAAGGCCGCAGCATCGCGCGCAGTTCGCTGGCGTACACGCCGTCGTTATCGCCCATAATCCGCGCTTTCACCATCGCATAGCGCTCCCAGTCGCGCCCCTGCTCCTGGTAATAATCTTCCAGCGCGGCAAAGCTCAGCACCAGCGGACCGCTATCACCGAAGGGGCGCAGGCGCATATCAACGCGATACACAAAACCATCCTGGGTTGGCTGGTCGAGCACTTTGATCAGCCGCTGCCCCAGACGGGTAAAGAACTGCGCGTTATCCAGTTCACGCCGCCCGCCTTGGGTGGAGCCGTTTTCCGGCCAGGCAAAAATCAGATCGATATCCGAAGAGAAATTCAGCTCGCCGCCACCCAGTTTTCCCATCCCAAGAATGAGCAGCGGCTGCGCTTCACCCTGCGCGTTGCACGGCGTTCCCCACTCGCGACAGCAGGCGGCATACAGCCAGTCGCGGGCGGCGACGATCAGCGTCTCCGCCAGCACGCTAAGCTGCGTCAGGGTATTTTCTTCATCGACCAGCATCAGCGTCTGCGCCCAGGCGATGCGCACCAGAATGCGCCGACGGAACAGGCGCAGGGCGTGCATCAACGCGGCTTCGTCGCTGACCTCTGCCAGCGCCGTCTGTAACCACGCCGCATAGTGTCGCCACTCATCCGCCTGCGGCGGCGTGTTTTGCAGCGATGTCAGCCAGTCCGGGTGCGCCACCAGCGCCTGCTCTGCAAAATCGCTGAAAGTAAGCACCCACTGCGCCTGCTCGCTAAGCGCGCTCGCGGGAATCGCCTCCGGCAAACGTTCTGCCACCGTCTGCCAGTGCTGCTGTAGTCGTGAAGAAAGCGGCATCATCGGAAAAGTCCTTTGCCTGAATTATTGTTTGCCGCTGTGCAACCAGAACGGCTTCATCGCCAGCGCTTCATTACGGAAATGTTCGATTTCAATATGCTGGCGGGTTTTGATGGCGTGCTTAAGTCCCTGCCAGTTTTCCAGCCAGGCCTCGGCGACGACGGTGTCGTAATATCCCGCCAGCAGCATCACGCTGTCGATATCACGTCCCAGTCGCGGAAGCTGATCGGCATAGCTGTCGCCGAGCGGATAAGCAAAGGTTTTCCGCAGTTCCGCAGCGTGGCGCGAGAGCGCGATATCGCCGTAACGCTTAAATGAATCGGCGAATTTGGCCTGCGCTTTCGCATCGAGGAACGGCTGCCAGCCCCGCGCGATCAGCCACTCGGTGAGCACTAATTTTGCCAGCGAAAGCGGGGTGCTGCTGGCGGCGGTTTCGGCTGAAACATCGGACGCCAGCGTCGCCTCGGAGAGGGTCAGTAAATCACGTAAGCGAGCGCTCGCTTTACGCGGTACAATCCCGCCGAAAAGGGTCAGGGTATGGCGGATCAAACTCATGGCATCCTGCACGCCTGCTTTCGCCGCGGCATTACCGCGCACCCACAGCTCTTCATGATGCTGCCAGTGGGCCAGCGCCATTTCCAACGCCGCCTCAAAACCCTGCTCCACGCTGGCCTTCGGCGGTAGCCTCAGGATGGTCAACGGTTTTAACTGCCGTGGCTCATTGCCCTGCGCCAGATGATAACCGCGCGCGGCTTTGCTCAGGCTCCCCTGACGCAGCACGTCAAGATTCACCAGCTGGCGCGCCAGCTTCAGCACGTCCTGCGTTTCGCCGGAAAGCAGTTCCAGCTCCAGCTCGCACACAGGCTCCTGGAATTCACCGGCTTTCACCTCGCCGCGATCCAGCGCGATTTCAATCCGGCTTTGCCCCACATCCACCAGCCACTTCTCGCGGGAAAAATCGGTGCTGAACAGCGGCTTCACCCGCGCGGCTAAATCCGCAGGCAGTTCGCCCTGCGGCCAGACTTCGGCAGGAAAGCGCGCCAGATCCAGTTCCGGCTGACTGAGTTCAACATTGTACTCCGGGCGCTGGTGCAGTCCGCCCACCACGCGTCCGGCAACTTTGAGGGTCATTTCGTAACGACCCTCGTTACCGCGAATGCGCAGCCCCATATCGTGCTGACGCAGCCAGTTATCGTCGGTTTCGTAGTAAATATTAAGCAACGGAGTCGCGGCAACATGCTCCGCCGGTAACGTGTTGAGGTGGCTACGCAGCGTTTCAACGCCGTCCTGATTCACAATAAATTTTAATTCGATTTCTTGAGCCATAGCTGAATTCTTAAGGTTGAGTTATTACAAACGGCGATTTTGGCGAACTTACTCACATCTTTTTTGTCAGTAGATAGTATTTTGCGGCAAAATACCATGCAACACGCGCGTTGAAGGGCAGAAAAGTTTGGCTTCCCGACCCGGATGATTCCGATTGCTGCAAAAGCCATTGCGTCGTCAGACTGTTGCCACGACATTCGTTCCACTTCTATGACAATAACGATGATCTAATGCCAAAATTACGCCTGATTGGATTAACTTTACTTGCGCTTAGCGCATCCTCCCTGGTTCATGCCGAAGAAAAGCGTTACGTTTCTGATGAACTGAATACCTGGGTTCGCAGCGGACCCGGCGATAATTACCGTCTCGTTGGCACCGTGAATGCTGGCGAAGAAGTTACCCTGCTCCAGAGCGACGCGGGCACCAGCTACGGTCAGGTGCGCGACAGCAGCGGTCGTACCGCCTGGATCCCGCTAAAAGAGCTGAATACCGAGCCGAGCCTGCGCTCGCGCGTGCCGGATCTCGAAAACCAGGTTAAAACGCTGACCGATAAACTTAACGGTATCGACACCACCTGGAATCAGCGCACCGCAGAAATGCAGCAGAAAGTAGCGCAGAGCGACAGCGTTATTAACGGCCTGAAAGATGAAAACCAGAAGCTTAAGAATGAACTGATCGTGGCGCAGAAGAAAGTCAGCGCCGCGAATCTCCAGCTTGATGACAAACAGCGCACCATCATTATGCAGTGGTTTATGTATGGCGGCGGCGTGCTGGGTGCCGGGCTGATTCTGGGGCTGGTGCTGCCGCATATGATCCCGACCCGCAAGCGTAAAGACCGCTGGATGAATTAAGCCGGATTCGCCTTCTTCCTGACACTTACGTATGATTTATGGATAGCGATTATTTCAGGAGAGCGGTAGGTGAAGAGTTATCTGGTCGGTGGGGCTGTCAGGGATACGTTATTAGGGCTGCCGATCAAAGACCGGGACTGGGTCGTGGTTGGCGCGACGCCGCAACAAATGCTCGACGCGGGCTACCTTCAGGTAGGCCGCGATTTCCCCGTGTTTCTCCACCCTGAAAGCCGTGAAGAGTATGCGCTGGCGCGTACCGAGCGCAAATCAGGCCCCGGCTATACCGGCTTTACCTGCTACGCCGCACCGGACGTCACGCTTGAGCAGGATCTCCTGCGCCGCGATTTAACCATCAACGCTATCGCGATGGCTCCTGACGGTCAGCTTATCGATCCCTGCCACGGGCGCGATGACCTGCGTCAGCGCCTGCTGCGCCACGTCTCACCCGCGTTTAATGAAGATCCGCTGCGCGTGCTGCGCGTGGCGCGTTTTGCCGCGCGCTATGCGCATTTAAGTTTTCGCATTGCGGATGAAACCCTGGCGTTGATGCGCGACATGACCGCCGCCGGGGAGCTTGAATATCTGACCCCGGAACGAGTCTGGAAAGAGACGGAAAGCGCGCTTGGCACCCGTAATCCGCAGGTTTATTTTCAGGTGCTTCGCGACTGTGGTGCGCTGAAGGTGCTGTTCCCTGAACTGGATGTGCTGTACGGCGTTCCGGCACCGGCAAAATGGCACCCGGAAATCGACACCGGCGTTCACACGTTAATGACGCTCTCAATGGCGGCGATGCTTAGCCCGGATATTGACGTGCGTTTCGCAACCCTGTGCCACGACCTTGGTAAAGGACTGACGCCTGAAGCGCTGTGGCCGCGTCACCACGGTCACGGTCCGGCGGGCGTCTTGCTGGTTAATAAGCTGTGCCAGCGTCTGCGCGTGCCGAATGAAATCCGCGATCTGGCGAAGCTGGTGGCGGAATATCACGACCTGATCCACACCTTTCCCCTGCTGCAACCCAAAACGATCGTCAAGCTGTTCGACGCCATCGACGCCTGGCGTAAACCGCAGCGCGTGGAACAAATCGCGCTGACCAGCGAGGCCGATGTGCGCGGACGCGCCGGGTTTGAAGGCAATGATTATCCGCAGGGACGCCAGCTGCGTGCCGCGTGGGAAGTGGCCCGCGCCGTGCCGGTCAGTGAAGTGGTTAAAGCAGGATTTACCGGGCCAGAAATTCGCGAAGAGCTGACGCGACGCCGCATTCAGGCCGTCGCACAGTGGAAGAGTAAAAACTGCCCCCAGCCGGAAGGCTGAGGGCAACAACTCACATAAAGACGGCGTAAACCGCTGCCGCGACGATAAAGCGGTAGATCGCAAACGGGATAAACGAAATCCGTTTGATGATATGCAGGAAGGTTTTAATCGCGATAAGCGCTACAACAAACGCGGTGATGAAACCCACGGCAAACATCGGGATGTCCGCCACGGAAAGGAAACCGATGCTCTTATAGAGATCCAGCGCGGTCGCCCCCATCATCATTGGCACCGCCAGCAGGAAGGAGAACTCTGAGGCCGCGTAACGGCTGACGCCCATCAACATCCCGCCGGAAATCGTCGCCCCGGAGCGTGAAAATCCCGGCCACAGCGCCAGGCACTGAAAGCAGCCAATCATAAACGCCTGACGATACGTCATATCATCCACACCCACCGCACGCGGCTCTTTCGGCTTCAGACACTCGGCGGCAATCAGCAGGAAACCACCCACCACCAGCGCATACATCACGTTAATCGGGTTAAACAGCGATTTGATGACATCGTGGAATACCAGCCCCAGCACGACCGCCGGAACCATCCCCAGAAGAATATGGATGAGCGTCAGGCGACCTTTGCCGGTGCCTTCATGCGGCTGCGGGCGGCGACCAAAATGAATGCCGATCAGACCAAACAGCCGACGCCAGAACATCACGACCACCGCCAGAATCGAGCCTAACTGGATCACCACCTCAAATGTTTTTGCCGTTTCGCCTTCAAAACCCAGCAAATGTCCGACGATAATCATATGGCCAGTGCTGGAAACAGGCAAAAATTCTGTCAATCCTTCGACCACACCCAGTATCGCCGCAATCAGCAGGGAGTGCATATCGCTCATCAGGTAAACCCCTAAAAGATAAATGAATAAAAAATTAAAGATAATCCCGCATTATGACCAACATTCTCGCGTTGGGTTTAATCATACTGTATTTAAATGTTTTATTTAGGACTATTGCCACGCTCAATGATTACGCCAACGCTGCGCGCGCGGGCGACTGCGCCGGGCTTGCTGACTTTGATCCGCACCCACGGTGAGGGGAAGCGCTTAAGGAGCAGATCGGCAACCTCTTCCGCCACGCGTTCCACCAGCGCAAAACGTCCGCCTTCGACGTGACTGACGACCAGTTCGCTGACGTCGGCGTAGCTCAGGCAGTCTGCAACGTCATCGCTGGCTGCTGCTTTGCGGTTATCCCACGCCATTTCGATATCGAACATGAGCTGTTGTTCGATAGTTTGTTCCCAGTCATAAACTCCAATAGTGGTGATTACCGAAAGTTGCTCTATAAATACAATATCCATCATGACCTGCCTGCTTTTTAGCTAAACCGGATACCACTTCCGGCGAATTATGCGTATTATCCACAGATGCAGAGAATAAACCGATTTTTTCTAAACGGAACAGCGTTATGAGTGCAATCGCGCCTGGAATGATCCTCCTCGCCTACCTTTGCGGCTCAATTTCCAGCGCCATTCTGGTCTGCCGCATTGCGGGGCTGCCGGACCCTCGCGAGAGCGGTTCCGGGAATCCTGGGGCAACCAACGTATTACGAATTGGCGGCAAGCGAGCAGCCGTAGCGGTACTGATTTTCGACGTGCTGAAAGGTATGCTGCCCGTCTGGGGCGCGTATGCGTTAGGCATTGCCCCTTTCTGGCTGGGGCTGATTGCGATCGCCGCCTGCCTTGGGCATATCTGGCCGGTGTTCTTTCATTTTCGCGGCGGTAAAGGCGTGGCGACGGCGTTTGGCGCTATCGCCCCCATCGGCTGGGATCTCACCGGTGTGATGGCTGGCACCTGGCTACTGACTATTCTGCTTAGCGGCTATTCATCGTTGGGTGCCATTGTCAGCGCGCTTATCGCCCCGTTTTACGTCTGGTGGTTTAAGCCGCAGTTTACCTTCCCGGTCTCCATGCTCTCCTGCCTGATTTTGCTGCGCCACCATGACAATATTCAGCGTTTATGGCGGCGTCAGGAAACCAAAATCTGGACTCGCCTGAAGAAGAAAAAATCAAAAGACCCGAAGTAATTCGGGCCTTATTCCCCCAAAACACCTTTCTTTTCAACCGCTTCGTTATGTCTTATAACCAAATGTGATTTAGCTCACTTTCTGGCTATGGGTACTCTTTTGGTACGTATTGCCAACCTAACTAAAGAAAATGACTGACATCACTGAATCAGGTTCCGTTGCAACGACAGGGAGCGCCCCCGGCGGCGAGATTAAATGGGTGCGCAACGCCTCTGACGTTACGCAACTGGTTAACGGCGGATCGCAGGGAAGAGCCAACGCGCGCATCGTTATCGGCATCGCGCTGGGCGGCATTTTCCTTGACGCTTACGATCTCGGCGCGCTGGCCTTCGGCATCAAAGATATTACCCGCGAGTTTAACCTCACGCCTGCTGGCACCGGCATGGTTGCTTCCGCCATCACTTTCGGGGCGATTGTCGGGGCGCTGATCGGTGGCTATCTGACGGATAAAATCGGTCGCTACCGCGTTTTTATGGCCGATATGATCTTCTTCGTCGTGGCAGCGATTGCCTGCGCGTTTGCGCCGAATGAATATGTTCTCGCCGGGGCGCGTTTTGTGATGGGGCTTGGCGTGGGGATTGACCTGCCGGTGGCGATGGCCTTTCTCAGCGAGTTTGCGCGGCTGAAAGGACCGGGTAATAAAGCTGCCAGCGTCGCCATGTGGTGTCCGACCTGGTATGCCGCCATCAGCATCTCTTATCTGCTGGTGCTGTTTTTCTATGCCGTCCTGCCGGAGAGCCACAGCGACTGGCTGTGGCGGTTGATCCTCGGCTTTGGCGCCATTCCCGCGCTGGTGATTATCGCCATTCGTAGCCGCTATATGAGCGAATCGCCGGTCTGGGCAGCGAATCAGGGAAATCTGCAACAGGCCGCGTCAATTCTGCGCAAGGCGTACAACATCAACGCGCACGTGCCGCAGGATGCGCTGGATCGGCCTGCACCGGTGGTCAACAAAGCCAGGTGGCAAAACTATCTCAATCTTTTCCACGGGGTTTACCTGCGCCGTACCACCCTGGCGACGCTGCTGTCGGTGGTGTCATCGTTTGCTTATAACGCCGTGGCGTTCGGCCTGCCGGTGATTATCTCCAGTTTCTTCGTGCAGTCGATGCTAACCACCATTCTGATTTCGCTGGCGCTGAATCTGCTGTTTGCCTTCGTGGGTGGCCTGCTGGCCGTGCGGCTGGTGCCTCGCATTGGCGCATGGCGCATGTCACTTGGCGGCTATGCCTGTCAGCTTATCGCGCTGCTGGTGCTGGCGCTTATTGGTCGTCCTGACGGCGCGGCGGAAGGTGTGACCGCTGTCGCGATGCTGGCGCTGTTTTTGTTCGGTCAGGGCTTTGGGCCGGGGGCGCATACGATGACGTTTGCCTCCCTTAGCTATCCGACCTCGCTGCGCGGCGTGGGCGTGGGCCTCAACCAGACGCTGATGCGCAGTAGCTCCACGTTATCCCTGTTCCTGTTCCCGCTGCTGGTAGCCTCGCTGGATACCGCCGTGTTCTGGATTATCGCTATCGCTCCGCTGATCGGTCTGGTGTCGCTGCTGGCGATCCGCTGGGAGCCGTCAGGCTATGATATTGACGCGGAAGATTACCGTTAATCTCCTTCCCCCGGCGCATTTCTGCGCCGGTTTTCCTCTCTCATCCATAAGCGACTCGTATGACAGGGTTTATTTCTGCCAGGGCATACTGAAGCAGAATATGACGAGCGGATGGATGCAGGATGTTAGTCACCCAGGTCACTGATAAAAGAGATAAAGGCTGGCAGGCGTCGCTTGCGTTGCAGTTTTCTCACACCCCGGAGAAGACCGTTTTGCGCTCGGCCCGCCACCTCGGACCGCTCACGGTACAGCGCCCCTTTTATCCTGAAGATAACACCTGCCATCTCTACCTGCTGCATCCCCCCGGCGGTATTGTCGGCGGCGATGCGCTGGAGATAACCGTCCGGCTGGATAAACACAGCCACGTCCTGCTGACCATGCCCGGTGCCAGCAAGTTTTATCGCAGCGGTGGCGCAACGGCGCGCCTGACCCAGCATTTCCATCTGGCGGAGAACGCCACGCTGGAGTGGCTACCGCAGGACGCGATTTTCTTTCCCGGCGCGCAGGCGCGCGTGCACTCTGTTTTTCACCTCCGGGCCAGCGCGCGTTTGCTGGCGTGGGATCTGCTGTGCCTCGGCCGCCCGGTGCTGAACGAGCCTTTCAGTCCCGGATGCCTGCATAACCGACTGGAAGTATGGAAAGACGAGCAGCCGCTGCTGATTGAACAACTTCGCCTCGCGCAGGGCGATCTGTCCCCGGTCGCCGGGCGTCCGTGGGTGGGCACCCTGCTGTTTTACCCGGGCACCGACGCGCTGCTTGACGGCGTGCGAGAGCGGCTTGCCACGCTTGGCGATTATGCTGGCGCGACGCTCGTCGATGAACTGCTGACGGTACGCTTTCTCAGTGATGACAACCTGATTTGCCAGCGGGCGATGCGTGAAATCTGGTGCTACGTCCGTCCGCACCTGACAGGTAAACCGCCCGTGCTCCCCCGTATCTGGCTGACATAAGAGACCCCTATGGAACTGACGCCGAGAGAAAAAGATAAGCTGCTGCTATTCACCGCCGCCCTCGTGGCGGAAAGACGCCTTGCGCGCGGCCTGAAGCTGAATTACCCGGAAGCCGTAGCGCTGATCAGCGCCTTCATTATGGAAGGCGCGCGCGACGGCAAAAGCGTCGCCTCGCTGATGGAAGACGGGCGGCACGTCCTCACCCGCGATCAGGTGATGGAGGGGATCCCGGAGATGATCCCGGATATTCAGGTTGAAGCGACCTTCCCGGACGGCTCCAAGCTGGTCACCGTTCATAATCCGATTCAGTGAGGACGCACGATGATCCCAGGCGAATATAAGATCCAGAGCGGCGAAATCGAAATTAATCAGGGCCGTCCCACGCTGACGGTCGTCGTTGAAAATCATGGCGATCGTCCGATCCAGATCGGATCGCACTATCACTTTTATGAGGTAAACCCGGCGCTGAAGTTCGACCGCGAGCGCTGCAAAGGTTTCCGGCTGAACATTGCGGCTGGCACGGCGGTACGTTTTGAGCCGGGGCAGAAGCGCGAGGTCACGCTGGTCGCGGTGGCGGGCGAACGCCGTATTTTTGGTTTTCGCGGTGAAGTAATGGGCCGCCTGGAGGCAGATCATGACTAAGGTATCGCGCCAGGCGTGGGCCGATATGTTTGGCCCCACCACCGGCGACAAAGTCCGACTGGCGGACAGCGACCTGTGGATCGAAGTGGAAAACGATTTCACCACCCACGGGGAAGAGGTGAAATTCGGCGGCGGTAAAGTGATCCGCGACGGCATGGGTCAGGGGCAGATGCCTGCCCGCGAGTGTATGGATCTGGTGCTGACCAATGCGCTGATTATCGATCACTGGGGGATCGTCAAAGCGGATATCGGCGTTAAGGACGGACGGATCGCGGCCGTTGGCAAAGCGGGCAACCCGGATATTCAGCCTGACGTCACCATTCCCATTGGCGCGGCCACTGAAATTATCGCGGCGGAAGGCAAAATCGTTACCGCAGGCGGCGTCGATACGCACATTCACTGGATTTGCCCGCAGCAGGCAGAGGAGGCGCTGGTCTCCGGCGTAACGACTATGATCGGCGGCGGCACCGGCCCGGCGGCGGGCACCAACGCCACGACCTGTACACCCGGCCCGTGGTACATCGCCCGCATGTTGCAGGCCGCAGACGCGCTTCCCGTGAATATCGGCCTGCTGGGTAAAGGCAATAGCGCTAACCCACAGGCGCTGCGCGAGCAGGTCGCCGCCGGGGCTATTGGCCTGAAAATTCATGAAGACTGGGGCGCAACGCCTGCGGCCATCGACTGTTCGCTGACGGTGGCGGATGAGATGGATATTCAGGTGGCGCTGCACAGCGATACGCTTAATGAATCCGGCTTTGTGGAAGACACGCTGGCGGCAATTGGCGATCGCACCATTCACACTTTTCATACCGAAGGCGCGGGCGGCGGTCATGCGCCGGATATTATTACCGCCTGCGCGCATCCGAATATTCTGCCCTCCTCCACCAACCCGACGCTGCCCTACACCGTCAACACCATCGACGAACATCTCGATATGCTGATGGTCTGCCATCATCTTGACCCGGATATCGCCGAAGACGTGGCCTTTGCCGAATCGCGCATTCGTCGGGAAACCATTGCCGCGGAAGATGTGCTGCATGACCTGGGCGCGTTTTCGCTGACCTCGTCAGATTCGCAGGCGATGGGACGCGTGGGCGAGGTGATTTTGCGCACCTGGCAGGTGGCGCACCGGATGAAAGCCCAGCGCGGCCCGCTTGCGGAAGAAACCGGCGATAACGACAACGCACGCGTCAAACGCTACATCGCTAAATACACCATCAACCCGGCGTTGACCCACGGCATCGCCCACGAAGTCGGCTCCATTGAAGCCGGTAAGCTGGCGGATCTGGTGGTCTGGTCGCCCGCATTCTTTGGCGTGAAGCCCGCCACGATTGTGAAGGGCGGCATGATCGCCTGCGCCCCCATGGGTGATATCAACGCGTCTATTCCGACTCCGCAACCGGTTCACTACCGGCCGATGTTTGGCGCGCTGGGTGCCGCCCGCCACGCCTGCCGCATGACGTTTATTTCGCAGGCAGCGCAGGCGGGTAACGTCGCGCAGCAGCTTCATTTGCAGAGCGCGATCGGCGTGGTGAAAGGATGCCGGACGGTGAAAAAACGCGACATGATCCACAACAGCCTGCAACCGGCGATTACCGTTGATGCCCAGACCTATGAAGTGCGCATTGACGGCGAACTCATTACCAGCGAACCGGCAGAAGAACTGCCGATGGCACAACGTTATTTTCTGTTTTAAGGAGCCGCCATGCTGTATTTAACGACCCGCCTCACCGCGCCCGCCAGCGTTACGGCGACGGTAACGCTGCCGATTGATGTCCGGGTGAAAAGCCGGGCGAAAGTGACCTTAAGCGACGGACGCGAAGCCGGGCTGATGCTACCGCGCGGGCTACAGTTGCGCGGCGGCGATCTGCTGGGTAGCGATGACGGCAGCGAGATCATTGAAGTCATCGCCGCCGATGAATCGGTTTCGGTGGTGCGCTGTGACGACCCGTTTCTGCTCGCTAAAGCCTGCTATCACCTCGGCAACCGCCACGTCCCGCTGCAAATTTTGCCGGGCGAGCTGCGCTATCACCACGATCACGTGCTGGATGAAATGCTGCGCCAGTTTGCGCTGGAAGTGACGTTCGCCCACCTGCCGTTTGAGCCAGAGGCCGGGGCGTATTCTGCACAGGCCCATTCCCACGCGCATGCACATTAAATGACGGATCCCGTACAGTGGCTGCGTCTGATGCAGCTTGCCAGCAGCAGCCTGCCCGTCGGCTCGTTTACCTGGTCGCAGGGGCTGGAATGGGCAGTGGAAGCGGGCTGGATCGCTGACAGCGCAGGCTTCCACCGCTGGCAGATTCAGCAGATGGAACGCAGTTTTTTCACCGTCGATCTGCCCATTTTTGCCCGGCTTTATCGCGCCTGCGCGACGGATGACATCGACCAGGCCCGGCGCTGGACCGCCTGCCTGCTGGCCTGCCGTGAAACGCGGGAATTGCGGGCAGAAGAGCGCAATCGCGGCGCGGCCTTCACCCGGCTGGTCACCGACTGGGAGCCGGACTGCCCTCCGGCCTGGCGCACACTGTTCGCGCAAAGCCAGCTCTGCGGCATGGCCTGGCTGGGCGTGCGCTGGCGGATCGAGCTGAACGCGCTGGCGCTCAGCCTCGGTTATAGCTGGATCGAAAGCGCGGTGATGGCGGGCGTTAAGCTGGTGCCGTTCGGTCAGCAGGCGGCGCAACAGCTGATCCTGTCTCTGAGCGCGCGCTACGCGGCGGGAATGGAGAATGCGCTTCTTCTTCCCGATGACGACATTGGCTCGGCCACACCGCTGACCGCCATCGCTTCATCACGCCATGAAACCCAATATTCGCGTCTGTTCCGTTCCTGAGGAGAACTTATGACAAGTTATAAACACCCCCTGCGCGTCGGCGTCGGTGGACCGGTCGGGTCCGGGAAAACGGCCCTGCTGGAAGCGCTGTGTAAAGCCATGCGTAATTCCTGGCAACTGGCGGTTGTCACTAACGACATCTACACCAAAGAAGATCAGCGTATCCTCACCGAGGCAGGCGCGCTGGAGCCGGAACGCATCGTCGGGGTGGAAACCGGCGGCTGTCCGCATACCGCCATCCGTGAAGATGCCTCGATGAACCTCGCCGCGGTAGAAGCGCTGAGCGAAAAATTTGGCAACCTGGATTTGATATTTGTGGAAAGCGGCGGCGACAACCTGAGCGCCACTTTCAGCCCGGAACTGGCGGATTTAACGATCTACGTGATTGACGTAGCGGAAGGCGAGAAGATCCCGCGCAAGGGCGGGCCGGGGATCACCAAATCCGATTTTCTGGTGATCAACAAAACCGACCTCGCCCCCTACGTCGGCGCATCGCTGGAAATCATGGAGCGCGACACCCTGCGGATGCGCGGCGAGCGTCCGTGGACCTTTACCAACTTAAAATCGGGTGACGGGTTGGGGAAAATTATCGCGTTTCTGGAAGACAGAGGGATGCTGAAAGAATAAATAACATGCCGGATCGCGCCTCTGGACGCCATCCGGCAAAAAACCGCTACGCCGCAGGCAGCTCCGCCAGCGGCCAGCGCGGGCGCACGGTAACGCCGAGATCGGCCGTCGTGCCCGCTTTGAAGCGCACCATGCCCGCATAGGCGATCATCGCGCCGTTATCGGTACAAAATTCCGGCCGGGCATAAAACACCTCGCCGCGCCGCTTTTGCATCATCTCCGCCAGCTTCACCCGCAGGGTACGGTTGGCGCTCACGCCGCCCGCCATCACCAGACGTTTAAAACCGGTTTGATCCAGCGCGCGCTTGCACTTAATCATCAGAGTATCGACCACCGCGTCTTCAAACGCGCGGGCGATGTCGGCGCGGGTCTGATCGTCAGCATCGTTATTGCGGATCGTATTGGCGGCGAAGGTTTTCAGGCCGGAGAAGCTGAAATCCAGCCCTGGACGGTCGGTCATCGGACGCGGGAAAACGAAGCGCCCTTCCGTACCCTGCGCAGCCATTTTCGACAGCATCGGGCCGCCGGGATAATCCAGCCCCAGCAGCTTGGCGGTTTTATCGAAAGCTTCACCCGCCGCGTCGTCAATGGATTCACCCAGCAGAGCATATTGACCGATCCCGGTCACGCTAATCAGCTGCGTGTGACCACCGGAAACCAGCAGCGCCACAAAGGGGAAGGCGGGCGGATTCTCTTCCAGCATCGGAGCCAGCAAATGTCCTTCCATATGGTGTACCGGGATCGCCGGAACGTCCCAGGCAAACGCCAGTGACCGACCGACGGTTGCACCGACCAGCAGCGCGCCGACCAGCCCTGGCCCTGCGGTATAGGCCACCGCGTCAATATCTTTTGCCGTCAGCCCGGACTCTTTCAGCGCCGCCTGGATCAGCGGCACGGTTTTGCGCACGTGATCGCGGGAGGCCAGCTCCGGCACCACGCCGCCGTAGTCAGCGTGCAATTTCACCTGACTATACAATTGGTTGGCTAACAGACCTTTTTCGTCGTCGTAAATGGCGATGCCGGTTTCATCGCAGGATGTTTCAATACCCAGTACACGCATGGCTTGTTTTACCTCATTTCAATACCGCGCAGTGTAGGGCCAATGGTCGTGGTTGTAAAACTTTGCTCACCCCTGGCAGTAAGGTCGTGTATACTCCTCACCCTTATAAATGTCCTGTTCAAAAACGGCAGCGGTGCTTTACAAAGCAGCAGCATTTGCAGTAAAATTCCGCACCATTTTGAAATAAGCTGGCGTTGATGCCAGCGGCAAACCGAATTTATTAAAGGTGAGAGTTACATGCCGGTAATTAAAGTACGTGAAAACGAGCCGTTCGACGTAGCACTGCGTCGCTTCAAGCGTTCCTGCGAGAAAGCAGGTGTTCTGGCGGAAGTTCGTCGTCGTGAGTTCTATGAAAAACCGACTACCGAACGTAAGCGCGCTAAAGCTTCTGCTGTGAAACGTCACGCGAAGAAACTGGCTCGCGAAAACGCACGCCGTACTCGTCTGTACTAATGATATGAGGGCATAAGCTCTCATTTTTCAGACCGAGTTGTAGTGGTAAGGCCGTGCTTCCGTAAGGAATGCGCGGCTTATTTTCGTTTACGAGTTGGTAAAAATTGAACGGGGCTTATGGCTGGACGAATCCCACGTGTCTTTATCAATGACCTGCTGGCGCGCACCGACATCGTCGATTTGATCGACGCGCGGGTGAAGCTAAAAAAGCAGGGCAAGAATTTTCACGCGTGCTGTCCGTTCCATAACGAAAAAACCCCCTCTTTCACCGTCAACGGTGAAAAGCAGTTTTATCACTGCTTCGGCTGTGGTGCGCACGGCAACGCGATCGATTTTTTGATGAATTACGACAAACTTGAGTTTGTCGAAACCGTCGAAGAACTGGCGGCCATGCACAACATGGAAATCCCGTTCGAAGCAGGCAGCGGGCCAACGCAGATTGAGCGTCATCAGCGGCAGACGCTATATCAACTGATGGATGGCCTGAATGCGTTTTATCAACAAGCCCTTACGCATCCCGCAGCGGAACCCGCGCGTCAGTATCTGGAAAAACGTGGTTTAAGCAGTGACATCATTGCTCGCTTTGCCATCGGCTTTGCGCCTCCAGGCTGGGATAACGCGTTAAAACGTTTTGGTGGCAACAGTGAAAACCGTCAGTCGTTAACCGACGCGGGCATGTTAGTCACTAACGATCAGGGCCGCAGCTATGACCGTTTCCGCGAACGGGTAATGTTCCCTATTCGCGACAAACGTGGTCGGGTGATTGGATTTGGTGGCCGTGTTTTAGGCAACGATACGCCAAAATACCTGAACTCACCGGAAACCGATATTTTCCATAAAGGCCGCCAGCTGTATGGCCTTTATGAAGCGCAGCAGAGCGAAGCGGAACCGCAGCGCCTGCTGGTGGTCGAAGGCTACATGGATGTGGTGGCGCTGGCGCAGTATGGCATCAACTATGCCGTTGCGTCGTTAGGCACCTCCACCACCGCCGACCATATTCAGTTGCTGTTTCGCGCCACGCAGAACGTGATCTGCTGCTACGACGGCGACCGCGCAGGACGCGACGCGGCGAAACGCGCGCTGGAAACGGCGCTGCCGTATATGTCCGACGGGCGTCAGCTACGCTTTATGTTTCTGCCCGACGGCGAAGATCCCGATACGCTGGTGCGCAAAGAAGGAAAAGCGGCGTTTGAAGCGCGGATGGACGAGGCTCTGCCGCTCTCCACGTTTCTGTTTAACAGTTTGCTGCCGCAGGTGGATCTCAGCACCCCGGACGGCAAAACGCAGCTTGCCGCGCTGGCATTGCCGATGATAGGTCAGGTGCCAGGCGAAACGCTGCGCATTTATTTGCGTCAGCAGCTCGGTAACAAGCTCGGCATTCTGGATGATGCCCAACTTGATCGTTTAATGCCGAAACAGGCAGAAAGTGGCACGGCGCGCCCGGCTCCACAGCTAAAACGCACGACCATGCGTATACTGATAGGACTGCTGTTACAGAACCCGGATTTAGCTCCGCTGGTGCCACCGCTGGCAGGTCTGGACCAAAGTAAGCTGCCCGGACTTGGCTTATTTGCCGAATTGGTCAACACTTGTTTGTCACAGCCTGGCCTGACCACTGGGCAACTTTTAGAACATTATCGTGGCACAAATGAGGCCGCGACCCTTGAAAAACTGTCGATGTGGGACGATATAGCAGATAGAGATATTGCAGAAAAAACGTTCACCGACTCGCTTAATCATATGTTTGATTCATTGCTCAAGCTGCGCCAGGAAGAGTTAATCGCTCGCGACCGCACGCACGGCCTGAACAATGAAGAACGCCGGGAACTCTGGACGTTAAACCAGGAACTGGCAAAGAAATGAATTTAACGGCTTAAGTGCCGAATATCGTTCGGGAAGATCCCGACAGCCGCACTGAAGGGCAGCGGCAAAAATATAAGCAAGCCCTCATTAAGTCATACACGACATCTTTCACGGCAGTGAAAACAGCCTGAAAGATGAAGCGTATTATGTTGGCGGTTTGTTTCGCCGACCGACACCAACCTCATGAATTAAGTGTGGATACCGTCTTATGGAGCAAAACCCGCAGTCACAGCTCAAGCTTCTTGTCCAACGTGGTAAGGAGCAAGGCTATCTGACCTATGCCGAGGTCAACGACCATCTGCCGGAAGATATCGTCGACTCAGATCAGATCGAAGACATCATCCAAATGATCAACGATATGGGCATCCAGGTGATGGAAGAAGCACCGGACGCCGACGATCTGCTGCTTGCTGAAAACTCAAACAACACCGACGAAGATGCCGAAGAAGCTGCCGCACAGGTACTCTCCAGCGTTGAATCTGAAATCGGGCGTACGACTGACCCGGTCCGCATGTACATGCGTGAAATGGGCACCGTTGAGCTTCTGACCCGCGAAGGCGAAATTGACATCGCCAAGCGCATCGAAGACGGCATCAACCAGGTCCAGTGCTCCGTTGCTGAATATCCGGAAGCGATCACCTATCTGCTGGAGCAGTACGATCGCGTGGAAGCGGAAGAAGCACGCCTGTCCGATCTGATCACCGGCTTCGTCGACCCGAACGCGGAAGAAGATTTAGCGCCAACGGCGACGCACGTCGGCTCCGAGCTGTCCAGCGAAGAGATGGACGACGAAGATGAAGACGAGGACGAAGAAAGCGACGACAGCAGCGATGACGACAACAGCATCGACCCGGAGCTGGCGCGCGAAAAATTCGGCGAGCTGCGCACGCAGTACATCGTTACTCGCGACACCATCAAAGCGAAGGGCCGCAGTAACGCTGCATCGCAGGAAGAAATCCTGAAACTGTCTGAAGTGTTCAAACAGTTCCGCCTGGTGCCAAAACAGTTCGATTACCTGGTTAACAGTATGCGCGTAATGATGGACCGCGTGCGTACCCAGGAACGTCTGATCATGAAGATGTGCGTCGAACAGTGCAAAATGCCGAAGAAAAACTTCATCACCCTGTTCACCGGTAACGAAACCAGCGAAACCTGGTTTAACGCCGCTATCGCCATGAACAAAGCATGGTCCGAGAAGCTGCACGACGTGTCTGATGAAGTGCATCGCAGCCTGCAAAAATTGCAACAAATTGAAGAAGAAACCGGCCTGACCATTGAGCAGGTTAAAGATATCAACCGTCGCATGTCCATCGGTGAAGCGAAAGCCCGCCGTGCGAAAAAAGAGATGGTTGAAGCGAACCTGCGTCTGGTTATCTCTATCGCCAAAAAATACACCAACCGTGGTTTGCAGTTCCTCGATCTGATTCAGGAAGGCAACATCGGTCTGATGAAAGCGGTTGATAAGTTCGAATACCGTCGCGGTTACAAGTTCTCCACCTACGCAACCTGGTGGATCCGTCAGGCTATCACCCGTTCCATCGCGGATCAGGCGCGCACCATCCGTATTCCGGTGCATATGATTGAGACGATCAACAAGCTCAACCGTATCTCCCGCCAGATGCTGCAAGAGATGGGCCGCGAGCCGACGCCGGAAGAACTGGCTGAACGTATGCTGATGCCGGAAGACAAGATCCGCAAAGTGCTGAAAATCGCCAAAGAGCCCATCTCCATGGAAACGCCAATCGGCGACGATGAAGATTCGCATCTGGGGGATTTCATCGAGGATACCACCCTCGAACTGCCGCTGGATTCTGCCACCACTGAGAGCCTGCGTGCCGCCACCCACGACGTGCTGGCGGGTCTGACCGCCCGTGAAGCGAAAGTCCTGCGTATGCGTTTCGGTATCGATATGAACACCGACCACACGCTGGAAGAAGTGGGTAAACAGTTCGACGTGACCCGCGAACGTATCCGTCAGATCGAAGCGAAGGCGCTGCGTAAACTGCGCCATCCGAGCCGTTCTGAAGTGCTGCGGAGCTTCCTCGACGATTAATCGTACAGATCGTGCTTAAGCCCTCCTCGTGAGGGCTTTTTTATATCTGCAAAACTACAGTCCCCGCACCACCAGTGCCTCATCCAGTTCACGATAGGCCTCCACCAGTTTTTCCAGCGATGCACGATTTAGCCCGCTCGGATTCGGCAGCACCCACACCTGAGTCCCACCAATCGTTATTTGCTGCTTGCCCCACTTCACTCCGCGCTGGCTGAAAGCCTGTTCAAACGCCTGCTTGCCCAGTACCGCCAGCGCGTCTGGCTGGTAGTCCTCAATCTTCTTCACCAGTTCCCGCCCGCCGGTGCGCAGTTCGTGAAGATCAACCTCGCTGGCCTGCACGGTAGGCCGCTCCACCAGCATGGTGATCCCACAGCGCGTATCCAGCAGATGCTGTTCCTCTTCCGGTTTCAGCAGCCGCTCGGTGAATCCGGCCTGGTGAATCACCTTCCAGAAACGGTTGCCGGGATGGGCAAAATGAAAGCCCGTATGGGCGGAAGACTTGCCTGGATTGATGCCACAGAACACCACCCGCAGTCCGGGTGCCAGGATATCGCTAATCATGATTACTCCGCTGAATACATCGAATTCAAAGTATAAGAGATTGAAAAGCCATTGTTTATAAAAACAGCAGGCAGGTGTTTATGTCTGGATTGCCATGGCGAGTTACTTTATAATTCCCGGCCACGGCCCCTTAGCTCAGTGGTTAGAGCAGGCGACTCATAATCGCTTGGTCGCTGGTTCAAGTCCAGCAGGGGCCACCAAATTTTAGTATATAAATCATGGTATTAAGCCACTTTTAAAGGCGGCTTTTTTGTTTTTTCAAATCTCCATTGGCAGCAAAATGGCAGCAGTTTTTTAAGATGCCAATAAAAAACCCGCCTTAGCGGGTTTCTTTTAGAAGTTCATATGTCCCTGCCCTCCACTTAACGGATGCGGCGCGGCCTGATTTATTAGATTTGGAGCGGCGATAAAACGCACAACTGTCTCATGTGTAACAAAGGTAGCGCCGCAGTTGATATTCTGGCACTGACAGTATCGCTCCTTAGTCTGATCAGATACCCGAAAACTACTCCGAGTATGTGCCGCATGTCCGCATTTCGGGCAATTCATCATTTTCGTTATTTCCGCTCCCACACTTTTCAATCACACAATGATATACCAACTTCCATTTTGTGAATGAATTTATTCCATTTCTAAATCATCTATTCTTACCTCAAGCTCCAGGCTGGTAATAAACCCGTTATCCGGGCCGATGGAATGCGTCAGTGTGGTTATAGTCCACCCGGCATCATCAATAGGCTGTTTGAAACCACTCACCTTTACCGGCATTTCCGTATAGAGATCTGCCCGGCCCTCTGCGAGTTGCAGGGAGAATGATGCAACTCCTCGTTGCAGGCGTTCCCAGTGCATTTTTGCCGCTCGCTCTGCATTGCTGCGGTTTGCATAGGTTCTGTTGAGTACCAGCACGTTTTCATCCGTTCCTACCAGATAATCCCCCTGTTTCGCTTCCGGCTTTTTAGGTGCAGCAGTTTTCTTTCGATGGCGCTTAACCTTTGTCGTCTCTTTTTTCTTTGGTTCACGGGTATGCAGCCAGCTGGCAATCACTCCCGTATAGGCATCACGGTCAGCCAGGGTAAAACGATGACCGTCACCCGCTTTACGTTCTATGGTGATGACTGGCAGCGGCTTACCACTTGCCGTTCTTCCCTGCCCCTGGCGGATAAACAACAGATTACCGTTCTTAACAGAGGCTATTGCCCCGTACTGCCACGCAAGTTTCATTAAAAAGCTGGCGTCGCTTTCATTTGTCTGGTCGAGATGATCAACAGCCTTGTCCGTCAGGTCCTTGCCAAGCGCCATCTTTAACTTATGCCGGGCGGCGATTTCCTTTACCACCTCACCCACCGTGGTCTGATGCCATGACTTTTCACGGCGGGTATTGAGGGTTTCACGAAAATCGGCGCTACGAGCCCGGATTGTCAGACGGTCAGGAGCACCGCTGTGCTCAATCTCATCCACAGTAAATGCCCCTTTCGGGAAAAGCGGATGGCCTTTCCATCCCAGCGCCAGCTGAATCACGGCACCACGTCGCGGCAGGGTAATCAGCCCGTCGGCGTCGTCAAGCTCCAGATCAAGCTGGTCAGCCTCAAAACCCCGGTTATCGGTAAGCGTCAGACTCATCAGGCGCGCATCCAGCGCGGTAGTCGCATCCTTACCTTCAATTGTGATACTGAAAGCGGGGCTTTTGCTGTTCAGGTCAAAAAGATCAGCGCTAAAATTCACTGCAGCAACCCTCCAGCCATATTTTTAATATTACCTGCCGCAGTCTTTGCAGAGTCCTGCAGGCTACTGAGCTGATCGCTGAGGCTGCCGAACATATCAGACAGCGACTCATCAACCCTTTTCAGGGTCAGCGTAAACTCAATCCGGCGAGGCAGTCCGCTTTCAAAAAATTCTGTTTTGGTCTGGCTCAGGCTCTCAATCACAAACATGCCGTAAATGGTCCCGCTTCCCTCAATCAGGGGCCATGCCTTGCCCAGCTCTGCCATTTGCTCCAGTGCAAGCAATGACAATCTGCCGCCAGTCACTTCCGGCAGCAGTACGCCAGATAATGTCAGCGAGTCATTATCCGGTCCAAGAAACTGCGTTGATGGTCGCCGGTTTACACGGCTGTTGGCGGCGTGTCGCCAGCTTCGCTGATACTGCAGCTCCTGGTACGGTACTGTACGCAGCATGAAGACATATAACCCCAGCACCATCATCATGATTCATATCCCCCTTGATCGCTGAAATTACTGCGTGCTTTAGCCCTGGCTTTGCGCTCGCGCTCGTCAAGCTGTCGTGCGACTTCGCGTGCAATATCCTGCGCACTCTGCCCTGGCCGGGCATAGATAGTGATCGGCGCATGAGTTTCAAAGTGCATCACTGGCGGCGCGCTGGCAGAATTCGCAGGCGGGCTTTGTTTATATGCCATAGTCGGCAGACTGTAAGGATGCAGCGGCGTGGCCTCTGCAGGCGCTGCCGCTACACCCAGGACATCTGCAATGACGGAAGCCAGCGCGGCAGTTCGCCGTCTGCTGGTCACATTTGCAGGACCATTCACAATCTCCGGACCGTTTTCACCCACAATGCCAAACTGCCCGCCAGGGATCGTGCCGCCATTGTCGTACATGCCAGCAAACCCCATTGAGGGAAATCCGCCGGGCGGAAGCATAATCCTGCCCTCACTGTTCGTCGTGGCAGGCTGCTGCCGTGTAACCTGGTCAGGTAGCTTTGCTTTTGCCGCCTCCCTGCTGACAATGCCAAGTTTTTCCAACAACCATGACACGCCAGATTTAAGTGACTCAAGTGGGTGCATCACCATGCCAAGACCATTCGCCAGAGCCTCACCAAACCTGTGCCCCATTGCTGCAGCGCTATTGAGTTCTTCTGAGGTGGCTTTGACGGGGGTAAGTAAATCAGTAAACCATCCCCACAATGCCTGCACCTTGTCCCCTATCCACTGAAAAACGGGTTTGAGTGGTTCCAGGGCTGCACTGATCGGTGCAGCAGCGGCTTTGAATCCCTCCACCACACCACCCAAAAATGCGCTGATTGGCTGCCAGTACTTCCAGACAACCAGAGCCACGCCCGCCAGAGCAGCCACAACCAGTCCGATCGGACTGAGCAGCACACCGAGTACGCTACCGATACCCAACAGGGCAGTCCGCAACAGCGCAAACGGCGACATTACCAGCCATCTGAATATGCCCCCGGCACCCCGCACCGAGGCAATCAGTGGTGCAAAGGCCGCACTTGCCAGCCCGCTGATTTTCGTGCCAAGCTGGCGGACAGCCTCGCGCGGGTTACGGAAAGAGGACACGAGGGTTTCTCCCGCCTGCTGGGCATGTTCTTTTATTTTGTCCAGCGCACCATCACGAAAAGCATCCAGGATACCGGCATCATCGTCATCATCTCCGCCGCCGCCGCTGAGCGCCTCACGTATACGGCTTATCCAGTTAACCGTTTCTCCTGCCTCATTGCCTGAAAATAGTCCGAACAGCTTTTTAAGCGCATCGCCGGACTTAAAAAGACCGGGAGCGAATGAAGTAAAAGCCTGCCCTATTCGGCCCAGCAACGGACTGAGCCTGCCAAGTCCTGTGAGCGCCAGCGTTTTCATACCAAAGCGCACCAGGGCAATCGGCCCCAGCACGGCAGCCATTGCAATCGCAAGAGTGCCCAGCGCAAGCGTAACCGAAGCCACCACAGCTGCAACTTTCATCAATGTACCTGCCAGCTGCGGATTTCTCTCCACCCACCGCCGCAACGCGCCGGTAACACTTTTAATGGAGTCCATAATCTCCATTAAAGGCTGCCGCAGCGTTTCGCCCAGGCTACTGAAAGCGTTCTGCGCGCCCGTTTTTACCAGAAGCCATTGGGCGGACAATGAATCCTTATTAATATCTGACTCTTTTTGCATGGAACCGTATGCAGCACTGCCAGCCGTCAGTTGCAGCTGACGCCGTAACTCTGGAAGGTTATTTGCCAGCTTCGCAGCATCGTCGCCAAACTCTTTACCAAAGAGCATCGTCATGGCAGACAGGCGCTTATCAGCTGGCAGCTTATTAACTTTTTCAAGCACCCGCTGAATAGTTCCCATCGCATCTTTTGTCATCTGCTTTTCAAGCTCTTTGGGTTTAAGCTTCAGCATATCCATGCCATCCATAAACCTGTCGCTCTGCATTGAGGCGATGGACAGTTCACGTACCATGGCATTAGAAGCGCTGGCCGCAATTTCCGGCGCGGCCCCCAAAGACAGGAACGTGGAACCCAGAGCAGCTGCCTTACGATAATACAGCCGGTCAGCTACACCGCCCATACGTTGCATTACGTCAATAATGTCCGCTCCCTTTGACATGGCGTTATCATCCAGATAATTCAGCGCATCACCCAGTTGCTCAATATTTCGCGTCGGCACCTTGTAAAGCTTTGCAATTTTCCCCAGGCTTTCTGACAGCTCATCAGCGGGCAGCTCGAACGCCGTCGCCGCTTTGGCTGCCGTGCTGGCAAAAGCCAGTAAATCGCGTTTCTGTTCATTCCAGCTGTCACCGGGGTTCGCAACGTTCATTCGTGCGCCACCTTCTACCAGCGCCGCAAAGTCCACTGCACCGTTTTCCATTGGCAATTGCTCACTGGCGGCCTTGATGGCATCCTGCATTTCATAAAATCGCGCGGTACGATTACCGTTATCATCACGCAAACCATTCACCTGCTTTGCCACGCCTTTCATGGCATCTTCCATGCTGGCATAGCTTTTCACTGCCGCCATGACAGGTGCGCCCATTGCCAGCCCTGCGGCGGTAGTAGTGGCCCCGGCCCCGGCAATTCTGTCGCGCACCTCAAGACGCCGGGAATATTGCTCACGGACAGCATTCATGCGCGCCTGCTGCTCGCCAAGACGTTTAAGGGATTTCTGCTGGCGGTCCAGCGCCTGACGAGTTTCGTCGGCATTCTGCCGCAGTTCCCGCTGCGCACTGCTGAGCTTTTTCGTGTCCAGCCCGGCGTCATTGAGCGCAAGGCGCTGACGCTGCACCGACTGACGCAGACCGTTATATTTGCTCTGCAGCGCCGTGACGCGTTTTTTTGCCTGTTCAAGCAGCCGCGTCTGCGCCGCCGTTGGACGGTTGGTGGCAGAGAATTGCGTGGCAAGCTTCGCCGCTTCTTCGCGTGCAGCTTTAAGACTGTTGCCGGTGACTGCCAGCTGCGCGCTGGCCTTGCGGAAACCGTCAATGCGACCCGCCTGAGCATCTAACTCTTTTAAGCGTGTGCGGCTTTGCTGAATAGCTGCAGCCAGCTCTTTTGAGCTGGCCTGTGCGGATCGGAATGGGCGGGTGAGTTTGTCAACCGCATTAAGAATCACCTGCAGACGCAGGTTATTGTCACTCATCGCTGGCCCCGCTTCTCTGAATCGCTTTATGCCGCCACTCCAGCACTTCGGTCACCCGGCTGACAGCCCAGCGGGCATCACGCCACAGATCGCCGCTGGCCTCCGCCAGATCCTCCCCTCGCTTCACGCCTGACGCCGTGGCATCATAGTCCTGATAACGCTCATTGAGCACAGCGCGCGCCCAGCAAAAAACGGCGTTGTGGTAGTGCTGGATACGCTCGTTTTTTCCGTCCAGCATTTCTGCAGGAACCTCAGCAAGTGTCCGCCAGCCCAGCATCTGCTGACGGTTGCGGAAGTCGTACAGCTCAGCGTTAACCTCAGAGATCGCCGTCAGCACGACCTGCTTTAAACGCGGCTGTGTCACCGTGCCGTCAGTGCGCATCACACTGCGAAATTCCAACAGGTCCACATCAGGCCAGAACGGCGTATTTTTGATGACCTCCGCCTGTTCCTGTGCCTGTTCGGGCGCAACAAACTTCATGCGGCTTTCTCCTGAATAAGTGGGCGGTGGACGGGATTTTGATGTGGCAGTGCCTTTCGCCACCCCGTGCCGCCCGTGCGCGGGGCACGTTCTTTAGCGGCTGTCATTGCGTAGTCTGCGCTCCAACTGCTGCTTTTCTTTTTTCACACCGCAGCGAGGATCGAGCTGCAGCGCATGGGTAAGGTGATTCAGGGCAGATGCCGGGTTGCTTTCGCTCAGTACAGCGCCGATGGCTTTATGCAGGCGCGCCCGCGACTGGTCCGGCATATCCAGATCGGTTGTCAGTTCCAGCGTCTGCAAAAGCAGATCGGCATCAAAACTGGCAGCGGCAAGCAGAGTGCTTTGCGCCGCGTCTGCCATTTCTTCTGCCAGCACGGTCTGCACGTTACGGTTGCCCAGCGGCATCACCCAGCCATGGCGCAGCGCATGACGCCCGATCTCCAGCGCACCGGCATAATCACCGGCATCAATACGCCACAGCATCACGTACATCAGCACGTCATCCTGCTGCGCACCTCCGGCAGCCAGCACGCCATCCGCCCAGGCGGAATATTTCGGCAGCAGCTCCACCTTGATTTCCGCCTTTTTAACCGTGGACTGGACGCCCTTGAGGCGGCGGCGGTCTTCTGCCAGCTGCAGCAGCATCAGGTCATAGCCCGACGCATGGCGAACACTGCCGCCCTCACGGGCGGCCTGTTCGGCCTGAATGCGCAGGCGGTGCTGCCGTGCGGGACTCAGGCTCATGCGTTATTCCCCACCTTCCGGTGCGGCAGGCGCGCTGAAATCACCGATTTCGATGTTTTCAACCAGCGCCGCGCAGCGGTAGTCCTCGACCACATACGCCTCGTTGACGGATTCAAAGTTTTCAATCCGGTCACGTTTCGGGTTGTCGATAACAGAACGGCGGCGGGTGTCTTCCTGCCAGTAGATTGACAGGTTATCCAGACGTGTGATCAGCAGGGCATTTGCCGGGAAGTAAGGCGCGCGCACAGCCTGCAGGCCGCCCATGCGTTTCTGGCTGATGATCAGATCGGCGGCGATTTTCTCGCTGTTGTCCTGCTCTTTGTTGACCAACGGGAAATACTTGTCAGACAGCAGTTCACGTCCGCAGACGACAACCAGATCGTCATCATCCTGATAAACCGCGTCGATCAGTTCGTTGACGGCATCCATCACCACGGCGTCCAGGTTGGCATAGTCGCCCCCCTTACCCACCTTGACCGCACCTGCAGTCGTTACGCCGTCTTTTGTGGTGCTGCCCATGACGTGATCCGGCGCGTCTTCGCGGATTTTTTGCAGCCAGCCTTTATTGACGTCCTGCAGCAGCGGGTTTTCAGCACGGTTGGAGGTTTTGGCGCGCTTCACACCGTTAAAACCAATCATGATGCGGTCCAGCGCCTGACGCTTGACGATGGCGTTGCGGATACGCACTTGGAAGTCCTGGAACTTTGCCCACAGGTCCAGTTTTGCGTAAGTCAGTACCGTATCAAAGTTGGTCTGCTCGCATTTATATTCCACGTCCTCCATCAGCATCGGATCGGTGGGTTCGCGCTCTTTGGTAGTGGTATCGGTGGTGCCAGCAATGGTGCTGCCAACACCCAGCCCCAGCAACTGACCGGACTGCTCAGTGACCGGCGTGATGTTAATCAGCGTCAGGAAAGCGGCTGACTGCTGGATCTGGTCTTCCAGCGTCTGCTGCACGGACGGCTCCACGGTGAATTTGCTGGAGAGCTCTTCAATCTCCACACCGTTCAGGCGCGCCAGCTGCTGCAGGTAAGCGTTAAAGGCAAAGCGGGTTTTCTTTTTCATCGGGTTTTATGCTCCATCAGCAATTGGTCAGGGTGCCTGCCGGTGCGTCACCGCCCGACGCGCGCTGGCGGTAGTCTTTGCGGCTGTCTTCACGGCTCAGCTTCTGCTCAAGATCAGCAAAGACGGCCTGCTGCTCCTGCAGGGAAGACTCCAGATCAGAAAGGCGTTTGTCCTGTTCGGACAGGGACTTAACAGTGCTTTCGTTCAGGTTCTGTTGCTCGGTGGCGACCAGCTCCACGGCTTTATGCACGTCGGAGAACCGCGCATCATCGGTCTGCTCTTTTTTGCTGAACAGCGCGGTGACGCGGGCAAAAAGAGACGGCTTCTCGTCCTGGGCTTCTTCCAGTTCGATCACCGTTTCAGCTGCTTCTGAAAAGAGGTTTTCAGGGCTTTGCTTACGGTTAGCCAGTGGGTTATGCGCGGCGCTGGCGCTGAATGCCAGCATTTCAGTACCCAGGCTGGCCGGATCATCTGTGGCAGCAAGGCCCACAAGGTAGGCTTTGCCGGTGTCGGCAAATTTTGGGCTGACCTCCATAGAAGTGAAGAGCTTCTGCCCTTTTTTAACCAGTTCAACCAGGGAGCTGGTCGGTTCCACATCGGCATACAGCGCCATCTTACCCTTCAGCGGACCGTCCTGAATTTCTTCAGCAACCAGGCTCATCACCCTGCCGTAGCGGTTAAAGGCGCTGTCCGGGGAATAGGACTTGATGTGCTCAAGGTTAATCAGCGCGGTGTAGACCGCCTGGTTGTAGCTGGCAGCCATCTGTTCCAGCCATTCACGCTGGATTTCGCGCCCGTCGGTGGTGGCACCCTCTACCCCGATGCGGAAACGCTTTGCTTTCACTGTCATGAGCCATGCTCCGTTAGAAAAAACTTACTGGAGCCTTATGGTTGCGGTGATGGGTGTATTGAAACAATGTGCTGCGCTTGTACTGTCAAGCACACAAACTGCATTCGAAGAAAGCCGTCAGCCAAGGCCGTATGTTTGGGCCATGAACACGACACTGACCCCCGCAGATCTCGATCCCCGTCGACAGGCCATGCTGCTGTACTTTCAGGGATACCGCGTAGCCCGCATTGCTGAAATGCTTGGCGAGAAAGTTGCAACCGTTCACAGCTGGAAGAAGCGCGACAAGTGGGGCGACTATGGGCCGCTGGATCAGATGCAGCTAACTACTGCCGCACGTTACTGCCAGCTCATTATGAAGGAGCAGAAGGAAGGGAAAGACTTCAAGGAAATTGACCTGCTGGCGCGCCAGTCAGAGCGCCACGCCCGGATCGGTAAATTTAACGATGGCGGGAACGAAGCGGATTTAAACCCGAAGGTCGCCAACCGCAACAAAGGCCCGCGCCGCCAGCCCGAAAAGAACGTTTTTACCGACGAACAGATCGAGAAGCTGCAGGAGGTTTTCCACGGCTCAATGTTTGCCTACCAGCGTCACTGGTACGAGGCAGGCAACCGCCACCGTATCCGCAACCTGCTAAAATCGCGCCAGATCGGGGCGACCTTCTTTTTTGCCCGCGAAGCGCTGATCGACGCCATCATCACCGGCCGCAACCAGATTTTCCTCTCAGCCAGCAAGGCGCAGGCGCACGTCTTTAAGCAGTACATCATCGACTTTGCAAAAGAGGTGGATGTGGAACTGAAAGGCGATCCGATGACGCTCAGCAACGGGGCGTGCCTGTATTTCCTCGGCACCAACGCCCGCACGGCACAGAGCTACCATGGCAATCTGTACCTAGATGAATATTTCTGGATACCTAAGTTCCAGGAGCTTCGCAAGGTTGCCTCCGGCATGGCCATTCACAAGAAATGGCGACAGACCTACTTTTCCACCCCGTCCAGCCTGACCCACAGCGCCCATCCGTTCTGGTCTGGCGCGCTGTTCAATCGGGGCCGTGCCAAAGCGGACAAGGTGGATATTGACCTGACCCACAGCAACCTTGCGCGCGGCGTACTCTGCCCGGACGGACAGTATCGCCAGATCGTCACCGTGGAGGACGCGGTGCGCGGCGGCTGTAATCTGTTCGACCTCGACCAGCTGCGCATGGAGTACAGCCCGGACGAATACCAGAACCTGCTGATGTGCGAATTTATTGACGATCTGGCGTCAGTGTTCCCGCTCAGCGAGCTGCAGGCGTGCATGGTGGACAGTTGGGAAGTCTGGGCCGATTTTCAGGCACTGGCGCTGCGCCCGTTTGGCTGGCGCGAAGTCTGGATCGGATACGACCCGGCGAAAGGTACGCAGAACGGCGACAGCGCAGGCTGCGTGGTCATGGCACCGCCTGCCGTGCCGGGCGGCAAGTTCCGTATTCTGGAGCGTCACCAGTGGCGCGGAATGGACTTCCGCGCCCAGGCCGACGCTATTAAAAAGCTGACGCAACAGTACAACGTGACCTATATCGGCATCGACTCAACCGGCGTCGGTCACGGTGTCTACGAGAACGTGAAAGCGTTCTTTCCTGCCGTGCGGGAGTTTGTCTACAACCCCAACGTCAAAAACGCCCTGGTGCTCAAGGCCTACGACATTATCAGCCACCGGCGTCTGGAGTTCGACGCCGGACACACCGACATTGCGCAGTCATTCATGGCTATCCGCCGGGCCACCACCGCCAGCGGCAACCGCCCAACCTATGAAGCCAGCCGCAGCGAAGAAGCCAGCCATGCAGATTTGGCCTGGGCAACGATGCACGCACTGTTTAACGAACCGCTGCAGGGCGAGGCCGCCAATACCAGCAACATTGTGGAGATTTTTTAATGGGCAAGAAGAATAAAAACCGCGCTACCGCTAAAGAGAGCATTCAACAGAGCAACGGTATGTCTGCAGAAGCGTTCAGCTTTGGCGACCCGATCCCGGTTTTGGACCGCCGCGAACTTCTGGACTATGTGGAATGCGTGCAAATGGAACGCTGGTATGAGCCGCCGGTGAGCTTTGACGGACTGGCACGGACCTATCGCGCCGCCGTGCATCACAGCTCACCGATTGCCGTTAAGCGTGACATTCTCAGCAGTACTTACATCCCGCACCGCCTGCTCAGCCAGCAGGCTTTTGCCCGTTTCGTCCAGGATTATCTGGTGTTCGGTAACGCCTATCTGGAAAAGCGCACCAACCGGCTCGGCGGCGTTCTCTCGCTGGAGCCAGCACTGGCGAAGTACACACGGCGAGGCGTGGACCTCGACACCTACTGGTTTGTTCAGTATGGCCTGACCACGCAGCCCTATGAATTTACGCAGGGCAACATATTTCATCTGCTAGAACCTGATATTAATCAGGAGATTTACGGACTACCCGGCTATATCTCCGCCATCCCGTCAACCCTTCTGAACGAGTCCGCAACGCTGTTTCGCCGGAAGTATTACATCAACGGCAGCCACGCGGGGTTCATCATGTACATGACCGACGCAGCGCAGAATCAGGAGGATGTGAACAATATCCGCCAGGCCATGAAAAGCGCCAAAGGGCCAGGCAACTTCCGCAACCTGTTTATGTACTCACCCAATGGGAAAAAGGACGGCATTCAGATCATCCCGTTATCGGAAGTTGCGGCAAAGGATGAGTTTCTGAACATCAAGAACGTGAGCCGCGATGACATGATGGCAGCGCACCGCGTGCCGCCACAGATGATGGGCATCATTCCCAACAATACCGGCGGCTTTGGTGATGTGGAAAAGGCCAGCCGCGTCTTTGTTCGCAACGAGCTGATGCCGTTGCAGAAGCGACTGCAGGAGCTTAACGACTGGCTGGGCGAAGAAGTGATTAATTTTGAGCCCTATTCGCTAGAAATTAGAGCAGAATAAAAAAAGCCACCGATTAGGTGGCTTTTTCAATTTACTCAATAGATTCGAACTCATCCTGAATAATCAGCGAAGATTTACAGGCTGAATTGAGCATCCCAGACAATTTACATAGTAAACGATAATTATGTGGTGCATCATCGCTAATCTTTTCAACTGATAAGGTTACAGATTTGGAATCATTCAACAGCATTTTCTTGATGTCATTACTCAAATATCTTGGGCAATAGCCGACGATTTCTGCTGGCTTGTCAGCCCGAACAACAACAGCATCACCGTCATACTCATTTTGAAGATCCAAGCAAAGGCGCAAAATTTGGCCTGACTGTAGTTGTGACACTCGATCATTAGCCATCGAGTTCAGATAGCTTAAGCCATGCAAAAAGAAAAAATGCTCAAATTTTCCATCTGAAGCAACTTCAATTTTCTTGAAGATTTGTAGTTGATCAGTGCTTCGCAAACCACCTGATCGAGCCAGAATATCAATCGGGTTGACACTATCATCTTCAAACCCAAGCCATTTAATGAAACGAGGATATTCCGGACGTCTAGGCGACAAAAGGCGATTTTTGAAGAGGGGAAACAACTCTTCCGATACATACGTCTCGTGGACGTCATTCATGCCACTAAACATTGTAAATTTGGATGACTTAAGAGCACCTTTGGTATACTTGAAAACATACCCCGACTTGCGCTCCTGCAAATTGCCGACGACATGCCAGTCACGGGTATCTGGTGCCTGCCATGCAACATAAACGGAGTTTGAGTTGGTCATTCTAATAGCCTTCTACGATTTTCCATTACCATGAGCGTTGCAAATTTACGTGCGCTATCGGAGATACACGATGCTGGCACTTGGTTAAAAACATCTGTAATGGAATCTTCTGTTAAAGCGCTCAGCTTACCCAACCAATGGTCGCGAGCTACAATTCTTCCCTCGACAGCATGTTGAAATGCTTCAACTGTAAGCAAGGGTTTTCTATCGGTTTTAGCTTTGAACAGCTCTGAACGAGCTTTACTTACAAAGCACGGGATTTGACGGTTTTTATCTTTAGTAGTAAGTCTTTCAACACGTTCATCATCTAACATCTCCCTTCCTAAACTGGCGGCATGGTCATACGTTGGACACAAAAACTGCTCGCCAGTTTCATTATTGAGCATGATTGCCCAATTTTCATGATGGCGGTCTTGATTGCTGATCAGAGCATCTAGCATCAAGTATCCACAGAACACATCTGCAGCATTTAATCCGTTTAGCTCATAAGAACTCGGTGGCGGCTGGATCGATTTTTTATCCAAGCATCCTAAAACCCTTGTTAAGGTATGCTCTCTAACCCTTACAGGCTTTTCTCCGGGCTGCAAAGGTTGAGGATAATCTGCCGTTGAACTATGCAAGACCTCATTCCCCATTACCATTCGAAAGCCGAAGGGCATAAGGTTCTGACAAACCACACCGAATCTATCATTGCATTTAGCTAAATCATAGCTCGCGTGTGGAATGTTAAGTAGGTGGCAGAGTTCAGCTGCGCACTTTTCAGACCAGTGCTCACCCGTGCCCGGCCTGGAGTACTTGAACAATTGTAAATTTACCGTGTCATGAGAGTAATAAAACCAAAACTTTTCTTTGGTTCCTAACTGCTCTAAATCGTTTGCAACCGAGCTTAGTACCACCAACTGGTAAGACATATGACGTCCCTGTTTGGCTGATTGTAAGTTTTATTAAAGCCATTTTAACCAAACAACGCCAAAAACCCTAAGGGTTAATAGACAATAGAATATTACTGTATGCATGTCCAGCAGAAAACCGCAATATAACAATTAAAGTTCTCAGCGCGCGCTCGTATCCCCGCCACGCCTGCCCGCTTTGTGTAGTGGTTTTCATGCACCTGCATGACATAAGCAAAAGCCCGCCAGTTCTGGCGGGCCTCAGCAAAAACGATCCTCAAACGATCATGCGATTTCATGCGGCATAGTCATGCACAACAGCGCTAACGCCTCGCGCGGCACGTTGTTCAACCTTGCGGATACGAATTGCTGTTTTGGGATACAGAGGGCGCAAATTACGGTAAAGCTCGGATTCAAGGGCGTCCAGTGTAGCCTGGCTAATCTTCTGCTCATTATCGATCATTATTTCAATGCGCATAAGGATACCCCTTAACTGGTGACGTCCATTGACCGACAGTATTCATGGCTGCGGATTTTCGCCATCAGCTCGTCGGTCATTTCGGACACCCACTGGATAGCCAGCCGCTTTTCTTCGTCGCTACACTCACTAGCCGCTACAAGCTTGATAAAAAAATCAATGCGCTGGAGCTTCAACGACTCCAAAAGATAATCCTGCATTTTCCCTCCTATCACTACTACGGACACATAATAACTGTATATATATCCACTGTTTATGCATACAGTATAGTAGTAATTTCTAAATGTAAAACGGTTTTTGGTTTCCTACCAGAAGTCTCTGATGCGCAAAAATAAGAGCAAGAATTGTTAAACTAGCGACATCAGTACCACTGACGCCATTTGTCATCTTCCTGCAGGCGGTGATTGCGGTAAAAAATACGCAGCCCTCCACCTGACGGAATACTTCCGCCACGCAGAAGCAGATCAATCTCTGAGTCACTACCATCGAACCCTCTGGAACTTAGCTCTGCCTCAAGCTGCAGCCGCTGCTGATTCGAAATGTTTTGCCTATATGTCTTTTTCCGCTTCGGTCTAACCAGTCTTAACCTGGCTGTCAGCTCCCGGCGTTCCTTCTGACTCATATTGTGTAGATAATCCTGTAGCTCCTTCTCATCCATGCTTTTAATATCGGGTAAAATTCTCCCTGATTGGTTCAAATTTTCAACAAGGGGACAGTTATTGCCACGAGTCCAAGGGGCGCAAGCGCCCTGGTCGGCTGCCGCCTCCTGAACGTCAACGGCCTTGCGAACCTTTTTCCACTTCACCGCGTGCGTGCAAATCTTGCCCTCTACAATCGGGGACCAGATGCCATAGATACAGATACCGTGATCGCCGTAGGCGCTCGGTTCATCGTTAAGCTCATAAGCCGTGCGGACAAGATGATGTTTGCGGGGAATCAGCACACCGCCCTGCTTCATGATGTAGGTGGCAAAGCAGCCCGCATCAGCCGCCGCCAGTACCGCATCCAGACGCGGATTATCCAGTACCGGCGCACCTGCTTTGCGTTCGCCCTGCACTCTCGCCGCCTGACCTGCCAGCAAGCGCAGCTCGCGGTACGCCTGGCGCCCCGGAATACCAAAGAAACGAAATTGCTGGACACGGTGCAGTGACGCCCAAGCGCTGACATGCTCGGCGCTGTCACGCAGTGATCTGCCGGTTTCTTTGCTGATTTCTTTAGCCAGCCCGCGCCCGTCGATGTTTTTGCTGATGTATTTAGCGATATAGCTGGTCGGCGTGCCCTTGCGCGGGTTGATAAGCTCGGACTTGAAGCGCGGCCCTGTATTGGTGCCCAGCTCCTCGCGGTCTTCACGGATGGCAAACTTACGCAGCAGCGCGGTGATGGAACGGCGGTCTTTTTTGCGCATGAAGCACAGCAGGTGCCAGTGCACGGTGCCGTCATGGTGCGGCTCTGCCACCCGGACGCCATACCAGCGTAGCCCGGCCTTGTGCATTGCCTTGCGGAAAGCGGCGAACGTATCAACCAGATAGTCACTGCTCTGCCGGACAGTGGCACTGGTCCACTTCGGATTAGGTCTGCCGTTGTTGAGGGTTGCGTGGAAGCGTGACGGGCAGGTGATGGTATAAAACACCGCACAGTCTCCGCGCATTTCCGCGATCAGCTCCAGCCCCTTAACACAGGCCATCATTTCATTACGGCGGTGTGCCGGGTTGCTGTTGCTGGCGTTCACCACTTCTTCCATGTCCAGCGTGTCGCCGTCCTCGTTGACCAGCTCATGCGAGCGGAAGAACTCCAGCGATTTGCGGCGCTGCTCGCGTTTGTGGATCACGGCTTCGTAGCTGACATACGGTGATGCCTTTTTGTTTACCAGGCAGACGGCGCGCAGTTGTTCCTCCCGCCACTCGCAGCGCATCTGCCACAATTTGCGATACCACCAGTCCGCGCACAGCATACGCGCCAGCGACGGTGGGATCAGTTCATAGGGCACCGGCTTGCGGCGGCGCTTTTTGCGGCGTAACTGCTCAAAGGCAGGCGGGGTGACCTCAAGGCGCATCGCCTCTGCGGCAACCCTTTCCCATGCTTGGCGGATTTCTTCTGGTTTAACATCATCGCTGACAAACAGATCACCGCAGGCAGCATCAAGACACATGCTCATATGTGCCGCAACCAGTGTGGAAAGGCGCTTAACCTGATCCTGATTCATTTCAGGCAGTACCAGCAGCCCCTCCAGCCCGTCATGGCTCGCCATGAACCGGAAAGAGGCAGACACCTGACTGTCACGCACGCGCTCCAGCCGCTCAAGACACGGCCTGATTGTTTCGCGCAGGTAGCGGGAATAGGCTTTTGCTCTGCCCAGACTATGGAAATATTTAATCCGCTCCAGTAGAGGCTTGCTGATATGGGACGGCATGGCGTTAACGTCAGCCAGAATGACCAGATCGGGATTAAAACGCTGCTGCTCGCGCGCCATTTTGGCACGACTAATCAGCCGGTCCTGCTCCATTTCGCGCTGAACAGGATCACGGGATTCATTGAAGAAATAGCGTTCCCAGACCTCATCGCTCAGCGCCTCACGGCGCAGCTGCTCCTGCTCGTTATCCGCAGCGTAAAGAGCGATCAGGTTTGAAAGCGCAGACTCTGGCGCAACTTCCGCCGGGTCCAGATATGGGTTAACCGCTTTTTTAGGGTTCCTCCATGAAAAGGCCAAGGCGGCCTCATTCGAGCCGCCGGTAGTTGGTGCATTATGTAATGTGAATTTACTCACTGCCACGCCCGCACCTCAGTTTCCACCGAGATATCTGGACCGGACGCCAAATCGACACAAAACCAGCCTGCTGATTTTGTGGCGATGATTTCTGCTGCAGATTTACTCTCACCGGCAGCCACACCCATGCTGCGCTTTGCAGTGATGCGATGGCGGGTAAAATTACGATAAAGCGAACGGGTCAGGGACGTGTCGCTGTTGGACACGATAACCGGATGACCTTCTGATGACCGGCGCTCAAGAATAGTCGCCAGATGATAATGATCGTCTTCTGTAAAACCGGCAGTGTGATAACCGCTAAATGTGCCATCGTATGGCGGATCACAATAAACAACATCACCAGCCTGCAACAGCGCCAGTGTTTCATCATAGCTGGCACAGATAAACGTTGCGCGTTGAGCCTTTTCTGCAAAAGCGCGTATTTCACTTTCAGGAAAATACGGATTTTTATAATTACCGTAAGGGACATTAAAATGACCGCTCAAATTATAGCGGCACAATCCACGATAACCATGGCGATTAAGATAAAGGAAAAATACAGCTTTCCAGAAATCGGTGGTTTCAGCAGAATGATTAAAATCCTGACGGATGTTGTAATAAGACTCAGCGCTATTTGTGCCTGAAAAGAATCCTTTTGCATTTGAAATAAATTTCTCGCAGTCAAATGCAATATGCTTAAAAAGATTTATCAGGTCTGGGTTAATATCCGCGACAAGATAATGAGGATAGTCTGTCGCCATCATCACAGCGCATGAACCCGCGAAAGGTTCAACCAGTCGCAGGCCAGCAGGAAGGTGCTTAATCAGTTCCGACATGATGGCGGTTTTATTTCCTGCCCATTTCAGGATAGTGCTCATACAGCACCTCCATTGTAGTGTTTGCCTTTCAGCTCTGCGATTTCCTGACAAGTGACGCAGCACTGCACGCCCGGAATGGCGCGGCGGCGAGCTGGCGGGATCGGTGCATCGCAATCAATGCAGAGAACACGGGAAACGCCCGGCGCTTTATTGCGGGCGGTATGGATGTGGCGTTGGCGTTCTTCTTCAACGCGCTGCTGTACGAGATCCATTGAATCGGCCATTAGTGGATCTCCTGCGCTTCGTTCTGAATTTTCACAGCCTCTTCACGAAGAAGCTCAGCCGCTTCTGCATAGTTCAGCTGGCGGGATGTAATACGGGCGGCGATGGATTCCATGCGGGCCGCCATTACATCGGCACGGCCACGGCGTTCTTCTTTGCGAGCTTCAATCAGCATCTGGTTCAGGCCAGCATCATCTGGTCCGGTTTTAGTGGTGCGGGTTTCGATATTTCGCATATTCCTTACTCCTGAATTTGGGCAAAAGAATGCCCGGCGGGTTTACGCCATTAATTTCTGTTGTGGGTTAATTCGGCATGGTTAGCCGTTTGGGAAATAAGCTCACCACTGCACGAAAATGATTCATTGCTTTAACCAGTTCCCGCTTTTCGTCAGTAGTCAGATCACTAATATTGACGCCGTGACGTTCTGCCGGAATTTTTGCCATAAAGAATATGGCTGCCAGTGCCCGCTCATTTTGTTTATGGTTTATATCGCGGTGATCGCGCATATCTTTAATAAACCTTTCAAGCTCTGGCTCAATATTCAGACCAAACACATTCGCCCTTAACTCCGCTATGCGGTTCAACCCTTCCAGACGTTGACCCGGGCTTAATGGAACAGTCGCCGCAGCGCCTTCAATAGCCATGGTTTCCCCTGTTTGGTGGTGGTCAGTCCTGCCAGCAGTTCGTCCTGAGAGCGGGACGGGTGCCAACGTTTACCATCTTTCCCGATAATCCAGCCATGTCCGCAGTGCATTGCCGGGCTTTGTTTTACTAAAAGCGATGCGAATGAAGGCTCTTTAGTCAGCATGATCACCTCAAATGATGCCGAACGAAGCGCCAAGGCCCGTAACGGTGTCCATTGCGCTAGCCATCGCCGGGTTTGCCTGCAGGCGTGCTTGCATGGAAATTGCGGCCAGCGCCATCAGTCGCGTAACTGAATTGATACTGGTGATTGCGTCACGGCGGCCGTTAGCGGTTTTCACATTCCCAGACACTGCGCCTGCAGCAACACGCCCGATCTCCGCTGTTGCACTCATTACGTAATGCGGCAGCTTCTCTTTTGCTACTTCATTCAGCGGCACGCACGGCAGACAGTGAATTTGTGCCAGGAATCCGTCAACTAGGGTTGAGTCCTCAGTCAGATCGGTAAGCAACCAGATTTCTGGGGGCGTGAGTTGATGCGGTTGGTCCGGGTTCAGTTTATTGCGCAGCGTCTGGACGTTCATTCCTGCGCGTTCTGCCAGCTTCGCCATGTTGTGACTCAGCGCGAAAGCCCTGCAGGCCTCGTCGAAATGTGGATGTTTGGAAACGCGATAATCAAACATGATGGAAATCCTTTTGTATCCCAAAATGGAACTATCAGGCCTGCATTGTGACTTCACAGCCTTGAGCTGCTTCCATCGTTAACGCGAACATGTTTATTTCGATGAGGCTGTTTACTCCGGCCTTTTTCCTGA
Organism: Enterobacteriaceae bacterium UBA5654; assembly: GCA_002421005.1. Taxonomy (GTDB): domain Bacteria; phylum Pseudomonadota; class Gammaproteobacteria; order Enterobacterales; family Enterobacteriaceae; genus Superficieibacter. The sequence goes on from DIJC01000021.1 coordinate 53,414, forward strand.
TCGGTAGGCGGTTTTCACGAATCATCTGGCGGGCATAGCTGGGCTTGTAACCGGTACGGCGGCAGAACTCATCCAGGGTAATGAATGGTTCGGACACCACAAGATTGATGCTAGGGCGCATTGAAAAATTACTTTTCATGATGCACTATTCCTCAGTTTGTGTTTAAAAATTCACTATTCGGATGTATTTGCGCTTATTCCGAACACCACAAAACCGATTATAGGATCGCATTTTAAATATGTCAAACACTAAAGAAACCCCGCACGCGATATCTACATTCAATTTTTCATCCCAAAGCGGCGGTAAGGATGCGATAACCCGTATTCTGCAGGCTTACGGATTCAGCACCCGGCAGGCTTTATGTGAGCATCTGGGGGTATCACAAAGCACTATGGCAAACCGCTGGATGCGTGACACCTTCCCGCATGACTGGTTGATTGCCTGCCATCTGGATACTGGTGCTTCCATGCTGTGGCTCGCTACCGGACAGGGCAAACTATTAAGTGAAAGTAGCGAAGAGAAAGGTTTAACTTTGCGATTAAAGGAAATCACAAACGGGGTTATCAATGAGCCTATATTTGTCCGTTTCGATTCTCACCTTATCCCTGTCGAAGCCGTTGCACCCTTCTTTGTGAAGTTCGAGGCCTCTGTTTATCTTGTTGATGAATACCACGGGGAAATATCTGACGGCGTTTGGCTGATAGAGATCGACGGCTTCGCCAGTGTTAGACGGATTTACCGCCTCCCAGGCGGTAAGTTAAGAATTGAAAACGGCCCGGCGTCTTTTGAGTGCGCAGCATCAGACGTAAAAGCCCTGGGAAAAGTTATAAGCAAAACCGAACAGGTTGCTTAAGACAAAAAGAGGGGAGGCATTAATTGGCCGTAACTAAACTCGCTAATGGAAAGTGGCAAGCTCAAGTATTCCCTAACGGCAGGGACGGGCGGCGCGTTCGTCGCCAGTTCGCCACGAAAGGGGAAGCGCAGGCATTCGAGCGCCACTTAAAAGATCAGTCTCAGGATAAGCCCTGGCTGGGCGAGAAAGCGGACAAGCGGCGCGTTAGGGATTTAGTAACAGCTTGGTATAACGCGCACGGCGTAACACTTGCAGATGGTGAGAAGCGAAAAAGCGCCATGGAGTTTGCCTGCCTCGCCATGGGTGATCCGCTCGCTACTGAATTTAACGCAAAGCTGTTCTCTACTTATCGTGAACAGCGTTTAAGCGGAAAAATAACGCGCTCTGACCGAGTGAAGACCGTAACCCCTCGAACAGTAAACCTTGAGCTGGCTTATTTCCGGGCTATGTTCAACGAATTGAAACGACTGGATGACTGGACCGCGCCCAACCCTCTTGAAAACGTCAGAGAGTTCAAAATTGCTGAGGTGGAGCTGGCCTGGCTGACGGTTGAAGAGGCAACACGTTTGCTTGAGGAATGCGAGAAAAGCAAAGCGGAAGATTTAACCACCATCGTTAAGATTTGCCTGGCAACCGGCGCGCGGTGGGGGGAGGCTGAGAATTTAACGGGCAAGCAGATCAGCCCGGGCAAGATCACTTTCATTAAAACGAAAGGCAAAAAAAACCGTGCAGTACCAATTAGTGATGAACTGTATAAATTGCTTCCCGAAAAGCGAACATCAAAGCCCATGTTTACTGGCTGCTACTCTGCCTTCAGGGGAGCAATCAAGCGTGCGGGGATCGAGTTGCCAGATGGGCAACTGTCGCACGTATTAAGACATACTTTTGCCAGCCATTTTATGATGCGCGGCGGCAATATTTTGGTACTCCAGCGAATCCTGGGTCATACGGATATTAAGGTGACTATGCGCTATGCGCACTTTGCGCCCGACCACCTCACAGAGGCCGTCACGCTCAACCCTCTTAACCTGATAAGTGGCAGCAAAATGGCAGCAGAGCCTAGCACTATGCAGTAATTTTCCACAATATACGAACTTCTATGTGCCTGATTTTAATATAACTTACTGATTTTATTCGTATATAATTCGGACTCATAATCGCTTGGTCGCTGGTTCAAGTCCAGCAGGGGCCACCAGATACAGCAAGGGCTGGCGAGTAATCGTCGGCCCTTTTGCTTTTTATGGGGATACTCTCAAACGGGATTCATAGAGTTTTATGGTTAATCAATAGCCATACAAATCAAACCTCTTTCACTTTTGATGTGAGAAACTGGCGCTACTACTCACTCAGAGGATGCATAGAATGAAATGGATCTCGATGGAAGAACAAAAACCTACTCCGAAAATTCAATTTGCCCTGTTTTTGGTGGCAACTGATCGAGGGGTTGGCGTTGCTGAATACTGGCCGATGGATGGTTTCAGAAACCTTAGAATCAGCGGAAACACACAATACTCGTCATATGATGTAACTCATTGGATGCCGCTTCCATATCCGCCTGCAGAATGACCATAACCCGCCGCCTGGCGGGTTTTCTCTACCATGGTATAGCAGCTATATCTTCTAAGACGCGCAGTGAGCGATATTTACAGACTCGTTACTCATTAGCAGTTGTTAGATTTCGGGCGAAGAGAGCAATACAAAACATTAAAAAATCAGTGGGCAATGCCATGTGGTGAATGGGTTATTTTTTATTCATATTCACACTTATACTGCGCTTGTTTCCGCTTTGGCTCACATATAAACAGCCCCATGCCTCCCGCAGTTCAACGCATGGAGCCAACACTTTTAGTCTGGCAACTCCGCAGTTAAACGTCCATCAGAATGCCGATACATATAATCAAATCCCATATCGTTACCTAAATAACCGCGTCCAAAAACCGCAGCTCGGGGAAATCTCAAACCGGTTAACTGCCTCATCTTCCAATCTGGGGCGACTTTATCTATATCAGCCCCCTCACCTAATGCCTTGAACTCAGGCAAGGTGAGCGATGTTTTAATTCCATCAATCGTATAATCAAAACGAGTTTCACTCGTGATCTGTAATGGTGCTTTTTTCATATGAACCAACTCCTAGCTGAATGAAATATTATTAACTCACATGGAGTTATGTTTTTTTCAACAAATGATGCGCATAGGAGAAGCGATTGAATGTTATCCAGTGATGTTCGATACACATACTCAAATTAACAGCTCTACACATCGGTAACTTAAACTGGTGCAGGTGGATCGCCAGATTACTTACTCTGGCTGCCGTAATATAAGCCTGCGCACTGGCGGCTTAGCAAATGCGAACCGGAAGGATACAGCACAGCCTTTCGCAGACCGGGCTTAGATACCATCAGTACCGGCCACCATGAGCCAGAACCGTGCAGCCAACTGCATAGCGACACAATTCCGCCCAGTTTTTTTAGCGATAACAAACGTCTTTTGTCTTACTGCTTACCATCAGAACCTGAACAAATCTATACATGTTGGACTCCGAGAACCTTATCAAATGCCATCAGGTACGCACGCAAAAACCTCATAATCGCTTGGTCGCTGGTTCAAGTCCAGCAGGGGCCGCCAGATACAGCAAGGGCTGGCGAGTAATCGTCGGCCCTTTTGCTTTTTGCGAAAGAACCAAACGCCCCCTCCCCCTGCCACTAATAGAGACATTGAAATGGTGAGATGTTAGTATCATGCGCCACTGGAAACGGTGACGAGTATGCGACAACGCATGGCTCGTTTCCTGTTTAACGTCTTGATTTGTATAAACATCATTACGGGGCACAACGAGTAAAAATGAACGCACCTGTGAATAAAAGATGACCGGAGTAACATTAGAATGATTAAAGATATTCAACAGTATAATGAGCTTGTTACTCCGAATAGTCAGTTCATGGATGAGTTAAAAGATAAATTACCTGAGTTTTTCACTGCCGATAAATATGACGAAGAAGGCACCCTGGTTGAGAAAGGGACGTTTGATTTTGATAAATTCAGGCTGGCATTAAAAGCGCGTAACGTTGATGAGCTGTCCAGCGGATATCAGCTTGATTTCATTGGTAAAGACTACGCTAAAAAGCAGTCTGGCGAAAAGTCGACGACGGTCATTGTGCCGGATGTGGATCACAATCAGCTGCCTGAAAACCAGAACAGCCATAATTTATTCCTGACCGGAGATAATTTAGACGTTCTGCGTCATTTGCAGAACAACTATATTAATGCCGTCGATATGATTTATATCGACCCACCCTATAATACCGGTTCGGATGGCTTTGTTTATCCTGATAAGTTTGAATATAGCGATAAAAACCTCAGGGATATGTTTGGCCTCAGTGACAGCGAACTGGAAAGGTTAAAATCGATTCAGGGGAAAGCGACCCACTCGGCGTGGCTGACGTTTATGTATCCGCGCCTGCTGTTAGCCAGACGCCTGTTAAAAGAGAGCGGCGCGATTTTCATCTCCATTGATGACAACGAATCCGCAAACCTGAAGCTGCTGTGTGACGATGTGTTTGGTGAAAGCAGTTTTGTGGCGTCGGTGATTTGGCAAAAGAAATACACCCGCTCCAACGACGCCCGCTGGTTCTCCGACAACCATGAGTACATTCACGTCTACGCCAAAAACAAAGAATCGTTCGCAATCTTTGGTCAGGAGCGCGATGAAGCGCAGCTTAAGTCCTATCAGAATAAAGATAACCATCCGAAAGGCCCGTGGAAATCAACGCCGCTCCATGCCAAAAGTGGGACCAATACTTCCGCCTATACCTTTAAAAACGGCGTGACCTGGCAACCACCGCGCGGCACCTACCGTCGTTTTAATGACGAGTCCATGCGCGCGATGGATGAGGCCAACGAGATTTGGTTTGGCGAAAACGGTGAGCAGATCCCGCAGCGTAAATCCTTTTTGGCGGAAGTTAAAAGCACCGTGGTTCCGGTCACGCTGTGGCCGTATCAGGAAGTGGGCCACAACCACGAAGCCAATAACGACCTTAAAGCGCTGGGGCTGGGCGGGCTATTTGATAACCCGAAGCCCGTGCGCCTGCTGGAACGCATAATCACCCTGTGTACTGGAAATAACCAGCAGCAGATCGTACTGGACTTCTTCGCCGGATCGGGCACCACCGCGCAGGCGGTGATGCGCCTCAACGCGCAGCACCAGGGAAACCGTAAATTTATTCTCTGTACGCTGGATGAGCAAACCAATCCACGGGGCGAAGCCCGGCGTTCCGGCTATGAGACTATTGATGCTATCTGCCGCGAGCGCGTTAAGCGCGCCGCTGACGAAATCCGCGCCCGCCAGCCGGATACCCCGCTGGATCTCGGCTTTAAGCACTATCGGTTTGTCACCCCGCAGCAGCAAACGCTGGACGATCTGGACAGTTTTGATATGGCAAGCGGCCAGTTCCTCAATACCAGCGGCCAGATCGCCGCGTTCAGCGAATCGGGTTTTGACGACATGATCTCGCCTTTTTCCGCCCGTGGACTGGGGATCGCCGGGAGCGCCAGCGGGGAAGAAACCATTCTGACCACCTGGCTGGTCGCCGATGGCTACAAGATGGATATCAACGTGCAGCCGCTTGATTTTGCAGGCTATCCGGCAAGCCGGGTCGACGACACGCGTGTTTATCTGATTGCCGGGGGATGGAGTACCGCGCAGACCCGCGAACTGCTTAATCGGATCGGCACCCATCAGTTGCCGGTGCAAACGGTGGTGATCTACGGCTACTCCTTCGATCTTACCTCCCTTCATGAACTGGAAATCGGTCTGAAGCAGCTCGATCAAAAAGTTAATCTGGTGAAAAGGTACTAAGGGGCAGCAATGAAAATCTTACTGGAAGAATTGCCCCACCAGGAAGCTGCGCTGGCGGCGATCCTGGCAAACTTTGCCGGTCTTGACCGCGAGACGCCGGACGACAATATCTATGCGAACCCGCCGATTGTGGGCCGCTATGACGAGCGCAGTCATATTGACGTCAAAATGGAAACCGGGACGGGGAAAACCTACGTTTATACCCGGCTGATTTACGAATTACACCGCCGCTACGGGCTGTTTAAATTCGTGATTGTGGTGCCAACGCCAGCCATTAAAGAAGGCGCACGCAGCTTTATTACCAGCGATTACGCGCGCCAGCATTTTTCCCAGTTTTATGAAAATGCGCGTATTGAATTATGCAGTATTAATGCCGGGGATTTTAAGACGAAATCCGGGCGCAAGAACTTTCCGGCGCAGCTCATCAGTTTTACCGATGCGACGCGTCGTAACGATCATATGATCCAGGTGCTGCTGATTAACGCGCAAATGCTGAATTCAGCCAGCATGACCCGCGATGATTACGATCAGACGCTGATTGGCGGGCTAACCTCACCGGTAGAAGGTCTTAAAAATACTCGCCCGATCGTGATTATGGATGAACCGCACCGCTTTGCGCGCGACAACAAATATTACAAAGCGATCGAAGCTATCCAGCCGCAAATTATTATCCGCTTTGGTGCCACCTTCCCGGAAATAGAGGAAGGCAAAGGCAAAAATAAGATCGTGCGAAAAGATTACTACCGCCATCAACCTCAGTTCGATCTTAATGCGGTCGATGCCTTTAACGGCGGGCTGGTAAAAGGCATTGATATTTATTATCCCAATCTCTCTGAAGCGCAGGCGACAAATCGCTATATCGTCGAGAGCGTCACGGCAAAAAAACTGGTCCTCCGGCAGGGCAGCCGTAAATTTGACGTGGGCGTGGGCGAGAATCTGGCCGATGTCGATGCCAGCTTTGAAGGCAATATTGAATATGCAGGCAGCAAAATGTTATCGAACGATCTGGAGCTGGAAGCGGGCATGGCGCTGGTGCCCGGCACGTTCGTTAACAGCTATCAGGAACTGATCGTCCAGGATGCCCTCGATAAACATTTTATTGCTGAACAGGATAATTTCCTGCGCGGCAATCTGCCGGAAAATAACGCGCCGCGCATAAAATCGTTAAGTCTGTTCTTTATCGATCATATTAAAAGCTACCGCGAGCGTGACGGCTGGTTAAAGCAGACCTTTGAGCGCCTGCTGCGTCAGAAGCTGATTGCGCTGATCGCCGACTACGAACGTAAGCGGCTGCCGCGCGAGGTGGAATATCTGGATTTTCTGCGCTCCACGCTTGCCAGCCTGAACACGGCTAACCAGAACGTTCACGCCGGATATTTTGGCGAAGACCGGGGCAGCGGCGATGAGGCTATTCAGGCAGAAATTGATGATATTCTGAAAAATAAACAGAAGTTGCTGAGCTTTAAAGATGCCACTGGCAACTGGGAAACCCGCCGTTTTCTGTTTTCAAAATGGACGCTGCGCGAAGGCTGGGACAACCCCAACGTTTTTGTTATCGCCAAACTGCGCACCTCCGGGAGCGAATCCAGCAAAATCCAGGAAGTAGGCCGTGGCCTGCGCCTGCCGGTCGATGAAAACGGCCATCGCGTTCAGCAGGAAGAGTGGCCTTCCCGACTGGCGTTTTTGATTGGCTACGACGAGAAAGATTTTGCCCGCACGCTGGTAAACGAAATTAACAGCGACAGCAGGATCTCCCTCAACGAGCATACGCTGGATGAGTCGATGATCAGACTGATCGTCACCGCGCGTCAGAAATCCGTCCCGGCGTTTACCGAAGAAGATTTACTGCACGATCTCGACGCCAAAAAGATCATCACCCGTAATAACGACTTTTTATCATCAGTGACGATCGACGGGATCAGCAAAAGTGGTTTTGCATGGCTGCTGCATTATTATCCTGAACTGGATAGCGCCCGCGTCAGGGCCGACCGAATTATTGATAATAAACCGTCGGCAAAACTGCGCGTGAAACTGCGTAAAGAGAACTGGGATCGGCTTCAGGAAGTCTGGCTGCAATTCTCACGCCGCTACATGCTGCAATTTGACCGTACCGACGCCGTACTGCAACAAATTGCCGAAGAGGTGATGGGTAATAAAGCGCATTATGTTCGCCAGAGGCCCAGCCAGACCCGGCAGACGCTTGCCGTCAGCCATGAAGAAGGTCAGTACAGCGTGCTGCAACAGGACAGCGATTATGCGTCGCAAGGCTCTCTTGCGGGCATGAAATATGGCCTGTTTATCCGCCAATTGGTGCAGCGCACCAATCTGCCGGTGAAAGTGGTCCATCCGCTGGTGATGACCACCCTGCGCGATGTCCTGCACGGGGAGTCGCAGTTTTTAAGCCACAGCACGCTGGATAATCTGGTACGCGAGTTCCGCCAGCGTTTTGATGAGCACTTTGCTCAGGGCTATGCGTATTTGCCGCTCGATTTTCAGGCCTCAACGTCAGTGTTTGATGCCACCCGGCAGACCTTCCGGGATGACATCTCCGCTGAAATTCTCGGTAAAATGGCCAGTGAAACCGCCATTGACGATAAACGCTATCTGTATGAACTGCCGCCGTTGCGGTATGACAGCCTCGATCCTGAACTGAAGCTGTTACAGCACCACTATCCGCCAAAAGTGGCGGTATTTGGCAAGCTGCCCAGGCGAGCGATCCAGGTGCCGAAATACACCGGCGGCACGACCACGCCTGATTTCGTGTATCTGATTGAGCGCGAAGACGCCACCCGCGTTTTCCTGCTCATTGAGACCAAAGCGGAAAATATGCGGGTTGGTGACGCGGTTATTGCCGACGCGCAGCGGACGTTTTTTGAGATGTTGCGCGAGCAGGCGATTAACGTCGAGTTTGAGGTGGCAACCAATGCTCAGGCGGTATTCGATAAAATTGAACGCCTGACCGGGAAATAAACAGCACCCGTGAGCGCATGGCGTTCGCGGGTGCAACCCCCTGAATATTTGGAGATGTTGTCAGATCGCGAGTGCGGTACTATTACCGGATCACATTTTCGCTGGTAAGGCAGGACGTATGATTATCTCCGAACCTGATACACTAAAAAGATGCGACAACCCGGCCATTCGCGCGAAATCTAACGCCATCACTGGCACCCCCGAGGACTGGTTTTCGGCCAGCAACCTCGCGCAAATTAACCGCAAGCGCCTGCACTTTGATTTTTTTGTTAACTGGAAAACGTACCAGTTAGATCGTGATATCTGGTTTAAACGCACTCTTTCTGTTCCGGTCGATAATCTGGAACTTCAGGATATTGCCGCGACCTTAATAGCATATGAAACGCGCGACGGCATGGAGACTCTCTGTCAGTTCTGCCAGAAATACGATCTGAAAGCGCACTTTGTGATTTTTAACGATGCAGACTGGCATGAAGATAAGCCTCTCATCATGCTAAGCATTGATTATTACGATTCCAGCACAGGACATTTTCAGCTCTCGTTTAATAAGATCAACGTCAGCGCGTTCAGAAATATCATCGCGCAGAAAACGGGCGAACGATTTCACATGGGCAAGCCGCTGACGTTCAGCACCTCTTTGCTGGAATGTTATTTATCGAGAACCGATACTCCTTACCCCGGCGACGTTGATGCCATCATAATTGATGAAAACTATCAGGCGAAGTTTATCCTTGAGTACAAAAAGCATAATTTAAATACGCCGATTAACGAGCAACGGCTGGGAAATTACTATCCGAAACGAGATAAGCGCAAATATGACCGGCTGAATATTCTGGCCAACTACCTGGACGCTAAACTTTCGACGCTGTATTACACCACCGATGAGCGCAAAGAAACCAAAATTGAACTGAATAATAAGGGCAAATCAGAACTCAATATTTGGGGATCGAAATGCCTGCCGTCACCGGACAACAAAAATAATGCGCAGCAGGTGCAGGAGTACATCACTAACGTAAATGCGCTTCACCGCTGACCGCATCAGTTGCCCCACGCAGATGAGCAAACAGATGCTTCATCGCTGGCGTGAGGTCCTGCCAGTGGCGGAAGCAAAGACACAGTTTGCGCTGCGCCCAGCTATCCCGTAGCGCCACGCTATTATAGCCAAATCGCCCCTGATATTTTTCTGCAAGCGTTTCAGGGACGATCCCCAGACCCGTGCCCTGCGCCACCATTTCGCTCACGCCTTCAAAGGTATTCATGCGAATTCTGACGTTCAGCGTTTTTCCCAGCGCGCTGGCGTGCGAATCAATATGCTGCTGAAGCGCGCTCCCGGAATAAAGCCCGATAAAAGGCTCCTCAAGAATGTCATGAAAAAATACGCTCTGCTGCGTATTAAGAGCATGAGCAGCGGGAATGATTAACGTTAAACGGTCGTCAGCAACCGGCTCAAGGGTAAGTCCCTGGCGGTCAACGGCATCGGAAACAATCCCTGCCTCACCCAGCCCCGCCAGCAGACTGCTGATAATATCGCGGCTGGATCGCTCTTCCAGCTCAATATGCAGATCGGGATGCAGTGCCAGCCACGGCGCGATCCGTCCGGGGAGAAAGTGCGTCAGCGCCGAAGTATTTGCATACAGTTTCAGGGTGCCGCGAACGCCTGCGGAAAAGGTACGTAATTCGCTTTTGAGCAACTGCTGCTGAAGCAGGATTTGCCGCGCGTGGCGGGCCAGTGCCTCCCCGGCCTGGGTGAGGGTGACGCCTCTGGCATGACGCACCAGCAGCGCCACGCCGACATCTTCTTCCATATGGCGCAGCCGCTCGCTGGCGGACGCCAGCGCAAGGTGAGCTTTTATTGCGCCTCCGGTGATACTGCCCGCCTCAACGATACAGATAAAAAGCTGTAAATCCGCCAAATCCAGTCTCATGCGCACGCCTCTTTAGCCTTCGGATTAACCGAAGCCTGCGATGGATATTCCGCATTGTGCCCCAGCCAGCAGGCTGTTTCAATGGCGCATATTTCAGCCACCAGGCAATGATGATGCATGACGCCACCGGGTTACTTTTAACGATGATTTTTATTGCCGCCGGGTTGGTTAAAGGCGTGACCGGCATGGGACTGCCGACGGTAGCCATGGGTCTGCTGGGATCGTTTATGCCTTTACCAGCAGCGGCGGGTTTATTAATTATTCCTTCGCTGGTGACGAATATCTGGCAATTACTGGCAGGCCCGGCGTTTCTGGCTTTATTTTCCCGCCTGTGGTTAATGATGGTGTTGATTATGTTGGGTACGGTCGCAGGCTCGGTATTGCTGATTGCGGTTAATCCTCGCGGGTCCGCATTTGGGCTGGGCGCAGCGCTGGTGATTTACGCGGGCTACGCGCTGTTTTCACCCACTATCAGCGTTCCCCCACGCGCAGAGCGCTGGCTTTCGCCGTTGATCGGTGCCATAACCGGCATCGTGACGGGCGCGACCGGAGTCTTTGTCATGCCTGCGGTGCCGTATTTGCAGTCGCTGTCGCTGAGTAAAGAAGAGCTGGTACAGGCGTTAGGGTTGTCTTTTACCGTCTCAACGCTCGCGCTGGCTCTCGGCCTCCTCACCCATCACGCTTACCCTGCCAGCCAGCTTTCCCTTTCGTTACTCACTGTTTTTCCGGCGCTATTCGGGATGTGGCTGGGGCAAAAAATTCGTTTACGTATCAGCGCGAAAACGTTCAGAAAATGCTTTCTGCTATTCTTAATTTTATTGGGCGCGGAATTAATTCTGCGCCCCCTGATCCTGTCGTAAGAGATATTTTTATCCTGCCATGAGGAATATCGCGATGTCCCAGTCTCCCCAGCATTACGCCGCCCAGTGTCACTGCGGCGCGGTAAAATTTGAAGTGACGCTTAGCGACGGCTTAAACAGCGCCCGCCGCTGTACCTGCTCCTACTGCCGGATGCGAGGCGCGGTGGTCGTCTCCGCCGAAGCGGACGGCATCAGGTTTTTGCAGGGCGAAGAGCATCTGACCAGTTACCGCTTTAATACTGGCGTGGCGCAGCACTTCTTTTGCTCGCGATGCGGCATTTATACTCATCATCAGCGCCGCTCGAACCCTAATCAGTTTGGCGTCAACGCCGCCTGCCTGGAGGGCGTCAGTCCGTTCGATTTCCTTACCGTTCCGGTGCATGACGGCGTAAATCATCCCAATGATAATAACGGGCGCTCGCTGCTGGCAGGCACGCTGATTTTTAAACCTGCGGAGTAGTTACAGCGCGTCGGCGAAAATAGCGCTGACCCACTGAAGGAAGACGTCCAGACGACGCGAGGCCCGGCGCTCGCCCGCATAGATGGCGTTGATTTGCAGCGCGCCCGGCGGGTACTCCGTCATCACCTCTACCAGTTCGCCGCGCCGAAGCTGTTCTTCAAAGCGATAGCGCGGAGCCTGGATCAGCCCCAGCCCTTCGGCGGCAAGCGCGGCGGCGGTGTCAGAGTTGTCGGTCATCACCTGCACCGGCAGAATGCGGCTTTCAACGCCACTCTCGCCTGTAAACTTCAGCGGCATCACTTCGCCCGTTTGCGAGGATACAAAGCCGATCATCTTATGGCCTGCCAGATCGCCCATGCTGCGTGGCGTTCCGTGGGCTGCGAGATAAGACGGACTGGCACAGGTGATCTCCGGCAGACTGCCCAGCCGACGCAGCCGCAGGCTGCTGTCTTCCGGCACGCCGACCCGGATCACGCAGTCGATGCCCTCGCGCACCAGATTCACATAGCGATCGGTTTGCCCAAAGGTAATGATGATGTCCGGGTAGCGGCGCAGAAACTCCGGCAAGCGCGGTACCAGGAAGGTCCGGGTCAGCAGGCCGGACGCGTTAATGCGCAAATGCCCACCCGGTGCCGCCTTGCGAAATACCGTCCAGGTCTCTTCGATATCTCCCAGCACCGTCCGCGCCCGGCGGTAAAACTCCTCGCCCTCCGGGGTGGACTTCACCTCCCGCGTGGTACGCGCCAGTAGCCGGACGCCGGTTTCCTGTTCCAGTTGCTTAATGGCATTGGTCGCGGTGGAGCGGGCAATGCCCAGATCCCGTGCCGCCTGTAAAAAGCTGCCGCCCTCCACTATTCGTACAAATAGCTGGAGCTGTTGAAGTTTATCCACCGTCAGTCCCTCCCCTCACCGCTCTTATTATTAGTGAATAATAAATTATGATGTCAATTTACAGACGATTATTTTTAATTTTACGACAGGTATAGTGCGTATGAAGGTTATCCATTAACGGGAGCACAATCATGCAGCACACTAAAGTCGCGATCGTAACGGGCGCATCCAGAGGGATCGGCGCGGAGATTGCCCGCAGTCTTGCCGCCGATGGCATAGCGGTACTGCTCAACTACGCCCACAGCGCTGAACAGGCTGAGGCACTGGTGGCAGAAATTACCGACGCGGGCGGTAACGCCGTTGCCGTGCAGGCGGATATCGCTGAAACGGCTGCCGCAAAAACATTATTTGACGCGGCAGAGGCCGCTTTTGGGCGGGTGGATATTCTGGTCAATAATGCCGGGATTATGACGCTCTCCTCGCTTGCCGATACCGACGACAACAGCTTCGAGCGGCAGATGGCCATTAACCTGGCCGCCCCGTTTCGCCTGATGCGGGAAGCGGCAACGCGCCTGAACGACGGCGGCAGGATCATTAATTTCTCCTCAAGCGTCGTGGGTCTGTATCAGCCGCAGTACGGCGTCTATGCCGCCACCAAGGCCGCCATAGAAGCGCTGACGCATATTCTGCCCAAAGAGCTGGGCGCGCGGGCGATTACGGTTAACGCCATCGCCCCCGGTCCGGTAGCGACGGAGCTTTTTCTGACAGGGAAAAGTGAAGCGTTAATTGAACGTATTAAGGGCATGAATCCGCTGGGACGGCTCGGCGAGCCGGAAGACATTATGCAGGTCGTCCGTTTCCTTGCCAGCGATGAAAGCCGCTGGATCAACGGGCAGGTAATTCGTGTTAACGGCGGCGTGGTTTAGCCCCGATTAAAAACTGGAGAAGATATGCCTTTCGTCAATATCAAGACCCCTGAAGCGGCGCTGAACGCGCAGCAGAAAGCCGAAATTAGCCATCGCATTACCGATCTGCTGGTCGAATATTTTAGCGAGCACGCGCGCCCGCACACGATGGTGCTGATTGAAGAAGTGAAGGACGGCGGCTATTACCGCGCCGATGAGCCGTTCAGCATTCCGCCGGACTACCGGGCCCGTTAATCGCCCCTATTCCGTACCGCTGTTGGACGCGCTGATCACCCGGTTGCGGCCCTGTTTTTTTGCTGCATACAGGGCCGTATCCGCCTGATAGATCAGCTTGCTGGCAACGCTGTGCAGCGGCTGATCCTCCCGGAACGCGTTCTCATCATACAGCGTCGCTACGCCGATACTGATCGTCAAAAACCCGGTTGGGCTGGAAAGATGGGGAATACGCAGCGCGTTAATACTTTCGCGCAGGCGCTCAGCCACAATCAGCGCCCCGGACATATCGGTGCGCGGCAGGATCACCAGAAACTCTTCACCACCGTAGCGGCTGATATTATCTTCCGGGCGCAGGCTGGCGGAGACCAGCGCGTTAGTCACTTTGCGCAGGCAGTCATCACCGGACTGATGCCCCTGACTATCGTTGTAATTTTTAAAGTAATCGATATCCGCCAGGCATACCGACACCGGCAGCCCCTGCTCAAGCGCGTAAGCAATCTCTTTAATCAGAAATTCATCCATATAGCGGCGATTATAGAGACCGGTAAGATGATCGAGCTGGGCAAACTGCTGTAATACCTGATTGGCATTCGCCAGCTTCTGCTCCGCCAGACGGCGAGCGGTAATATCAACCCAGGTCACAGACAGGCCGACGACATTATTCATCGCGTCATACACTGGCACCGGCTGGGTGTAATAATAACGCTCGGCGTACATCACCTCCCGGCTGGGAATTTCTTCACCGCTGCCCGCAAGCGCAAAATCCAGTAAAAACTGCTGCCAGCACTCCGGCATTAACCGGGCAAAGGAATCTTCGTCGGCGGGCGTATTGCCAATTAACCGATTCATGGCCTTGTTGGACATCACCAGCCGACCGTTGACGTCAATCATGCACAGCGCAACCGGAGTGGTGTCATAAATCGTTTCCAGTTGCAGCACCCGCTCGCCAAGCGTGGAGATATTGCGGTCAATCCCGCGATAGCCGCTAAGATTACCCGCGTCATCAAACAGCGGAATACCGCTGGTTTCCAGCACCACAATGGTGCCGTCCGCGCGCCGGTTGCGATTCACCAGACCGGAAAAGGCCCGCTGCGCCGCTACGATTTCGCCGAACGCCTGGCCGACGCGGGCGGCTTCTTCCGGGGGCATAAAATCAAACGGCGTGCGGCCCAGCACTTCTTCAGGTGGATAGCCCAGCAAATCATTCACCACGTCGGAAACCCAGGTATAACGCCCCTGAGCATCGACTTCCCACAGCCAGTCAGAATTATGATTGAGAAGATCAAACAGATGTTTTTCATCAACCTGATGAAAATAAGAGGGGGCTTTTTCATTCGTCATGATCGTGCTCGAATCGCGTTTAATAATGACCGGGTCAGGGCAACAGAAGCTATAAAGATACAGGGAAGCGCAATTTGAGAGTAGCAAACATTGATACTGTGAATATAAATATTCTTTATGAGCGTTGATTCGTCAAATCGGGGCGGGATCACTACACGGCATGCGGGCAAGAAACAACGACCCGGCGGCGAAAAACCGCCGGGTTTGCGACAGGAGATTAGCGCAGCGCTTTCAGGCGACGGCCTTCGGCATCCGCCGCCCGCATCGCAGCGAGGACACTGGCAGGCGTGACTTCATACGGCTCGTTATGCATCGTCTCGCCCGGCTGACAGGACGCTTCAGCCGCTTTCAACAGCTCTGCATCGCTGACATTCTCTAAACCAATATCCGCCAGCGTGGTCGGCAGGCCCAGATCCAGGCAGAAACGATAAACGGTATTGATGAGTTCAGGATCGCGATCGGTCAGCATCAGCATTGCGAGGGTGCCGAAGGTGACCTTTTCACCGTGCCAGTAGCGGTGGGTTTGCGGCAGCACCGTCAGGCCATTGTGGATAGCGTGAGCCGCCGCCAGACCGCCGCTTTCGAAGCCCAGCCCGGAAAGCAGCGTATTTGCCTCAATGACATGCTCAAGCGCAGGCGTCACCTTTTGCTGCTCGCAGGCATTTTTTGCCTGCACGCCGTATTTCAGCAGCGTATCGAAACATAAGCGCGCCAGGCCAAAAGCGGTCATCGGCCCCGGACGCCCGGTCATATTCCCCGCAAGTTTAATGCGGCAGTCTTCCGCTTCAAACCAGGTCGCCAGCGCATCGCCAATCCCGGAGAGCAGGAAGCGCACCGGAGCCTCGGCGATCACGGCGGAATCCACCAGCACCACATCCGGGTTACGCGGGATCATCAGATAGCGTTTGAACTGGCCCTGCGGGGTATAAATCACCACCAGCGAGCTGCACGGCGCGTCGGTTGATGCCAGCGTTGGAACAATGACGACAGGACGCTTCAACGATGCGCCGGTGGCTTTGGCGGTATCCAGCGTTTTGCCCCCGCCCACGCCGACAATCACTTCCGCGCCGTAGCTTTTCGCCAGCGCGGAAATACGCTCGATTTCTTCATCCGAGCATTCGCTGTTAAAAATCTCGACCTGATAATCGATTTTGCCTTTCAGCGCGCCGTCGAGCTTTTCCCCCAGCTTCTGGTTTACTACGGGGTCTTCCAGCACCAGCGCTTTACTGCCGAGGCGTAAAATCTCTTCCGCCAGAGAGTGGGCAATTGCGCCAGCGCCTTGTACGTAACGACCCGGAAAAATAGCGGTAGTAATCATAAATATCTCCTTATAAACGGCATCAGTTCCGTATATGGAACTCAAGTTCTTACAATGAGTCTATATTTACTCCTTATTATTTTTTCGTCAACCAGTGCGAAGTATTGTTTTTTTAATTCATTCACACGGCAAATAAAACACATGAAAAACATCACCTTTAATTATTATTAATAGATAAAGTGGCTATTTTATAAAGGAGGAGGGAAATAAACAGGGTGATTTTTATAATTTCCAATTCACGTATAATCCCCCTCACTTTTCTGGCTGGCGAACCTCATTATGCTCTCTGATTCAACCACCTCCGTCCCGGCGATCGATAAGACCATCAGGATCTGCAACTATCTGTTTTCCTCGCCGGGTGCCACATTCAGCCAGATCCAGCAAGATCTCTCTTTACCCAAAAGCAGCACTTCTTCTCTGCTCAACGCGCTCACCGTCCATCACATTCTGCGCCAGGAAAAAGGCCGATTTTATCTGGGTCTGAAACTGTACGAATGGGGAAATAAATCGCTGGAGCAGTTCGATATCCGTAATATTGCGCTGCCGATCCTCGAACGTGTACGTAATGAAACGGGCCTGACCTGCCATTTAGGGGTGCTGGATGAGCGGTCGCCCGTCTATATTCTGAAACTGGAAAGCAATCATCCTATTGGTATTCGCAGCTGGGAAGGGAAAAAGCTGCCGCTGCACAGTTCAGCGGTGGGAAAAGCGCTGGGCGCGTGGCTGCCGGAAGAAAAAATTGACGCGCTGCTGCCGGATGAAAATCTTCCCCGTTTTACCGCCACCACTATCACCCGTAAAAGCGAGCTACTGGCCGATTTTGCCCGGATCAGAAGTAAAGGCTGGGCTTACGATAACGAAGAAAATTGCTCCGGCGTATTTTGTATTGCCGCGCCGGTGTTCGATCACAAACATCACGCTATCGCGGCAATCAGCGTTTGCGGCATTCAGCTCCAGCTTCCTGAAGAGAGAATCGCTGAAATTTCCGCGCTGATTATGAGCGCCTGCCGCGATCTCTCTGCCAGAATGCTTTAAGGTTTTCAGCCTTTTTTATGCCAGTACGCAACCGTGCGCAGGAGCTGCGGATCGCGATCTTTGTCCTCAAAAACCGTGGCGAGTTTTTTTACCGTCTCACCCTCGCCGGTAAGCCAGATAAAGTAATCCTGCGCCGGAACGTTGAGCTGCGCCAGCCGCGCGGCAAGAGTCTGCTCGTCATGACCGACGATCCATTCAATAGTAAACCCGTCCAGATGCGCCAGGTAATCCTGTAGCGCGATGTCGTTAACGCTGACAATCGCCGTCACCTGCGGGCGTGAAGGTAATGCGGCCAGCCCTTCCAGCCGACGACGCAGCGCGGGCATCCCGGATTCATCACAGACATAAAGCTGCCAGGCATAATCCTCCGGCACCACCAGCGAACCGCGCGGGCCGCCGATAGTGAGCGTGTCGCCTGGCTGCGCATTCATCGCCCAGCGACTGGCTACCCCGCCGTCGTGAATAAAGAAATCCAGCGCCAGTTCATGACGCGCCGCATTGTACAGCGGCGTGTAGTCACGCGCGGCAGGACGCACACCGTCCGCCCAGACGATGCCTTCGTCCGTCACCGTGGGCGGGATCAGGCGCGTGCCGTCCTGCGGGAAAAAGATTTTAGTATGATCGTCAAATCCCTGTGAGGAGAACCCTTCCAGCGCCGGGCCGCCCAGCACAATGCGCTGAAAGCCTGCGCTGATACGCTCGACACGCAGAACGTCCAGTTCGCGGAAGCGCAGTTCGTTGCGGACACGTTGTGGATAGCGTGTTTTTGCAGCCATTATTTTCGCCTTCGTGAAGTTTTCGATATATCTGAATTAATTTTCCAAATGATAATGATTGCTAATCATGTAAAATGCAAGCGCTTTTTAGATAGCGGAGAGCACAAATACCCCCCAAAATAAATAACGTTTAAAATCATATTGTTAAAACAAATATCTTTGACCCCATTGCGTTATCTGAATTTTTAGATATAAATTAGATATATCAAAAAGAGAGGAGAACCCTATGCGACATCATCATGAATTTGACAGAGAACATCACCATCATGGACGCGGCGGCGAGCATCATCACGGCGGCGGCGGACGGCGGCAGCGATTTTTTGGTCACGGCGAACTACGGGTCGTGATCCTCGATCTGCTCAGCCGTAATGCCAGCCACGGCTATGAGATTATCAAAGAGATCGAAACCCTGACCCAGGGTAACTACACCCCCAGCCCCGGCGTGATCTATCCGACGCTCGACTTTCTGGAAGATCAGCAGTTTATCACCATCACGGAAGAAGACGGCGGGCGCAAAAAGATCGCCATTACCGCCATCGGGGAGCAATGGCTGGAAGAGAACAGCGAGCATCTGGAACATATTCAGGAACGGATCAAAGCGCGGAACGTGGGCTTTGAGCTGCGCAAAAATCCGCAAATGAAGCGCGCACTGGAGAACTTTAAAGCGGTGCTGGATCTGAAAGTGAATCAGGGCGAAATCAGCGCCGCGCAGCTAAAACTGATTATTGGCGTTATCGACCGCGCGTCGCTTGAAATCTCGCAGCTCGATTAATGCAGGACGGTCACCGCGTCCTCCAGACGGCTGGCGCGGTGTCTGACCATGGCAGAGACGGCGGCGTTTTGCTCTACCAGTCCGGCGTTTTTCTGGGTGATAGCATCCAGTTCCGCCACCGCCCGCGTAAGATCCGCCAGTCCCGTCGCCTGCTCTGAGGTCGAGCCGCTAATCTCGGCAATCAGCCGGGTGACGTTCTGCACCTGCGACACAATATCTTCCATCGTTTGCCCGGCGGCGTGAACCTGATCGGAGCCGGACTGCACCTTGCTGGCGCTGGCCTCAATCAGTTTGCGGATATCGTTCGCGGCGCTGGCGCTGCGGCTGGCAAGATGGCGCACTTCGCCCGCCACCACCGCAAACCCTTTCCCCTGCTCACCGGCCCGCGCGGCTTCAACGGCGGCATTCAGCGCCAGAATATTAGTCTGAAAGGCGATATCGTTAATCAGGGTGGTAATGGAGCCGATGCGCTGGGTACTGCTGGCAATTTCATCCATCGTTTTAACCACCGTTTCCATCGCCCTGCCGCCGTGGATCGCTGCGCTGCTGGCGGCGCTGGAGAGTTTATCGGCAGCGGCGGCGGTCGCCGAATTGTGCTGCACCGAGGCAGCCATCTGACTCATGGTGGCAACCGTCTGCTGAACGTTCACCACCGTCTGTCGGGTACGCGCGTTCAAATCGTCATTGCCTTTTGCCAGCGTTACGCTGCCGTCGCGCACGCTCGCCACCTGACAGGCTACGTCATTGATCAGCCAGCGGCTCATTAGCCCCAGTTGACCGACGGCGCGCAGGGTCAGTCCCAGTTCATCGCCACGGTTAAACTGCCCGACGCTGCTTTTCTCGCCGGTCGCCACGCTTAACGCCTCACGCGACACCTGCTCTACCGGACGCACAATCTGCCACTCAAAGCAGGCGCAGCCCAGCAGCACGACCAGTGCGCACCACAGCAGCGACAGCGCGGGCGCGCTAAGCGCCATCAACGCGGCGGCCAGCGCCACAAACAGCAGCGCCATAACCCCCCGCGTGCGCCAGCGTAACGGCAGCGCGTTCAGCCGTCCGACAACGCCTTTGCCCACCACGCGCCCTTTATAGACGCGTTTACGGCAGCGGCCTTCCGCCAGCGCCTGATACAGCGGCACGGCAGCGGCGATTTCCTCTTTCTGCGCTTTGGTGCGAATCGACATATAGCCAGTGACTTTACCGTCACGCACCATCGGCGCGACGTTGGCCCGGACCCAGTAATGATCGCCGTTTTTACAGCGATTTTTAACGATGCCGGTCCACGGCTCGCCCTGCTTCAGGGTGTACCACATATCGGCAAAGGCGGCTTTCGGCATATCCGGGTGGCGCACCAGATTATGCGGCTGCCCGACCAGTTCCTGCTGGGAGTAACCGCTGACCTGCACAAAGGTATCATTGGCATGAGTGATAATGCTGCGTAAATCGGTGGTAGACATCAGGGTGGTGCTATCGTCCAGAGGGTGCTCACGTTGCGTAACGCTTGAAGAGGAAGACATAGCTGCGTCCTTTGCAAGTTATTTGAATGTTAATTATTTGGTGTAATGTTATTTCGGCGATAATCACTTTATCTTTAGTTGTTAAATTTGATTTAGATCGCAATTTGCGATTAAACCTTACTTTTAGTGGGTTACGGTAATCCATTGATTTTAAATATTTTCACTACGAAATAGTTCATTGTTATGCCTGTTTTTGGTGCAGCCCGCGCCCCGATTTGGCGCAACCGACTGATTGTGCTGAAGTGTTTTTTTACCTCTTCAGAGGTAATTGTTGCGCCTCTGTGAACAGTACGATTAAATATCGTCCTGTTACCCTTTTGCCTGGTGTTTATCCTGATTTGTGCTAAGTCCGCCGAAGTGGCGCAATCCCTGCAATACTTAAATCGGTATCATGTGATACGCGCGCCCCTGGAGCCTATTTTGAACAGACTACCTTCCAGCGCGTCGGCATTAGCCTGCACCGCGCACGCACTGAATCTCATTGAGAAGCGAACGCTTGATCATGAGGAGATGAAAGCCCTTAACCGAGAGGTGATTGACTACTTTAAAGAACATGTGAATCCCGGATTTTTAGAGTATCGAAAATCTGTTACCGCAGGCGGGGATTACGGAGCCGTAGAGTGGCAGGCGGGAAGTTTAAATACGCTTGTCGACACCCAGGGACAGGAATTTGTTGATTGCCTGGGCGGTTTTGGCATTTTCAACGTGGGGCACCGTAATCCAGTTGTTGTTTCCGCCGTACAGAATCAGCTCGCAAAACAACCTCTTCACAGCCAGGAGCTGCTCGATCCGCTACGGGCAATGCTGGCAAAAACGCTGGCGGCACTTGCGCCAGGCAAACTGAAATACAGCTTTTTCAGCAACAGCGGTACTGAATCGGTCGAAGCGGCGCTTAAGCTCGCCAAAGCCTACCAGTCGCCGCGCGGCAAATTCACCTTTATCGCCAGCAGCGGTGCGTTCCACGGCAAGTCGCTTGGCGCATTGTCAGCGACGGCAAAATCGGCCTTCCGCACGCCCTTCATGCCGCTACTGCCCGGCTTCCGCCACGTTCCGTTCGGTGATATCGACGCTATGCGCATGATGCTTAGCGAATGCCACAAAACCGGTGACGACGTGGCTGCGGTGATCCTCGAACCTATCCAGGGTGAAGGCGGGGTGATCCTGCCGCCGCCGGGTTATTTACCGGCGGTCCGCAAGCTGTGCGACGAGTTCGGCGCGCTGTTAATTCTGGATGAAGTGCAGACCGGGATGGGCCGCACCGGCAGGATGTTCGCCTGCGAGCACGAAAACGTGCAGCCGGACATTTTGTGCCTCGCCAAAGCGCTCGGCGGCGGCGTGATGCCGATTGGTGCCACCATCGCCACGGAGGAGGTTTTCTCGGTGTTGTTTGATAACCCGTTCCTGCACACCACCACGTTTGGCGGCAACCCGCTGGCCTGTGCCGCAGCGCTGGCTACCATCAACGTGCTGCTGGAAGAAAACCTGCCCGCTCAGGCGGAGCAAAAAGGCGATATGCTGCTGGACGGTTTCCGCCTGCTGGCGCGTCAGTACCCGGATCTGGTACAGGATGCGCGCGGCAAAGGGATGCTGATGGCGATTGAGTTCGTGGACGGAGAAGCAGGCTATCGCTTCGCCAGCCAGATGTTCCGCCAGCATATTCTGGTGGCCGGAACGCTGAACAACTCAAAAACCATTCGCATCGAACCGCCGCTAACCTTAACCATTGAGCAATGTGAACTGGTGCTTAAGGCGGCCGGAAAGGCGCTGGAGACGCTACGGACGACGCAGCAGGAGCCGGAAGCGGAGCAGTGAGAGGAGGCCCGGTGCGGGTTTACGCCCTCTCCCTAACCCTCT
>DIJC01000003.1 GCA_002421005.1 Enterobacteriaceae bacterium UBA5654
AACGGCATGTAATTCTGGCAGATAATTACATTATTTCTGGAATGAAGATCGCAAAAAAGCGTGATATATAAATAGCAGAAATAAAAAAGCGGTGAACATTGTCACCGCTTTTATTAATCGCTGTTTTAACCGATTCGCTTAACCCAGCGCTGTTTCGCGCAGGCTGGTTTTCAGCTTGTTGTACTCGTCAATCACGTACTGCTCGGCGGCTCGCTGGTCAGCGATTGGCTCAATGTTGACGGCACAGTACTTGTACTCTGGCGTTTTGGTAATCGGGCTTAAGTTCTCCGTCACCAGCTCGTTACAGGCACCGATCCACCACTGGTAAGTCATGTATACCGCCCCTTTATTCGGGCGATCGCTGACCTGCGCGCGGGTGATGATTCTCCCTTTGCGTGAGTTAACCCAGACCAGCGCTTCGTCTTCAATGCCCAGCCGGGCAGCGTCGGCAGTGTTGATTTGCGCATAGCCGGGTTCATCCGCCAGCGCGGCCAGTGCTGCACAGTTACCGGTCATTGAGCGGCAGGAGTAGTGGCCGACTTCACGTACCGTAGACAGCACCATGGGGTACTGTTCGGTAAGCTTGTCGATGGGCGCTACCCAGTCGCAGGTGAAGAACTGTGCCAGGCCGTTAGGGGTATCGAACTTCTCGGCAAAGAGCCAGGACGTCCCCTGATCCGCATCCGACGTGTCACGGCAAGGCCACTGGATGTAGCCCAGTTCGCCCATTTTCTCGTAGGTCGCCCCGTAGAAATCCGGGCACAGATGACGCAACTCATCCCAGATCTCCTGGGTGTTGTTGTAGTGCATCGGATAGCCCATCCGGGTGGCGATCTCACTGATGATTTGCCAGTCCGTTTTCAGATCCCACTTCGGCTCAACCGCTTTAAAGAAGCGCTGGAAGCCACGGTCGGCGGCGGTAAAGACCCCTTCATGCTCGCCCCACGACGTAGACGGTAAAATAACATCCGCCGCCGCCGCGGTTTTGGTCATAAAGATATCCTGCACGATGACCAGTTCCAGATCCTCAAAGCCTTTACGCACGGCAGAAAGTTCCGCATCGGTTTGCAGCGGATCTTCACCCATAATGTACGCCACCCGCACTTCGCCATGCGCCGCACGGTGCGGCAGTTCGCTGATGCGATAGCCGGTATGCGCAGGCAGGCTTTCCACGCCCCAGGCTTTGGCGAATTTCTCGCGGTTCGCCGGATCTTTCACGTACTGGTAGCCAGGATAGGTGTCCGGCAGCGCGCCCATATCGCACGCGCCCTGAACGTTATTCTGGCCACGGACCGGGTTGACGCCGACACTTGGCTTGCCGAGGTTGCCGGTCAGCATCGCAAGGCTGGTCAGGGAGCGCACGGTTTCCACGCCCTGATAGAACTGGGTGACGCCCATGCCCCACAGGATGGCGGCAGATTTTGCGCCTGCGTACATCCGCGCACATTTGCGGATTTCATCAGCGCTGACGCCGGTGATTTCTTCGACGGACTCCGGCGTATAACCTTCGACGATTTTCCGGTACTCTTCAAAGCCCTCAGTACGATTGGCGATAAACGCCTGGTCGTAGAGCTTCTCTTCAATAATGACGTGCCCGATAGCATTCAGCAGCGCGATGTTTGAGCCGTTTTTCAATGCCAGGTGCATATCAGCAATGCGCGCGGTTTCTATTTTGCGCGGATCGCAGACGATGATTTTTGCCCCGTTACGTTTGGCGTTGATGACGTGATTCGCCACGATAGGGTGAGAGTCCGCCGGGTTATACCCAAAAACGAACACTAAATCGGTGTTATCAATTTCCGTGATGGCATTACTCATTGCGCCATTACCGACCGACTGGTGCAGACCTGCAACCGATGGGCCGTGTCAGACGCGCGCGCAGCAGTCGACGTTATTCGTACCAATAACGGCGCGCGCGAATTTTTGCATCACATAGTTGGTTTCATTGCCGGTGCCGCGAGATGACCCGGTCGTCTGAATGGCATCCGGACCATATTTGGCTTTGACGGCGCTAAGCTTTTCAGCCACGTAGTTCAGCGCTTCATCCCAGGAAACGGATTCCAGTTTGCCGCCACGCTGGCGACGGATCATTGGGGTTTTCAGGCGCGGAGTCAGGATCTGGGTATCGTTGATAAAATCCCAGCCGTAATAACCTTTCAGGCACAGAGTGCCCTGGTTGGTTTTGCCCTGCGCTGCCTCAGCCCGAACGATTTTGCCGTTATCGACCACCAGGTTAATTTTGCAACCCGATGCGCAATAGGGGCAAACCGTAACGACTTTTTTCATCGGTCTCGCTCCAGTTAATCAAAGTGCGCATTTGCGCTTGTCGGCCCCATTATGCATCTTTTATGCCATGTTTTTATCAGGGGTATTCACCGATCTTACGGGGGAAATTTGGTCAAAATACTGACGAAAAGCAGCATCTCGTCAGTTTTGTCGTGTCGAAGAGGAAACCGCGTGACGGGAACACCCCATCACGCGTCAGGAGAAAATCGTCTGCCCGAAGATCCAGACAGGGGCGGTTTTAATCAGATAAGACGGCAACCGGAAGAAACCGACTGCGGGCGAGCATCGCGGCTCCCTGCGCACCGTTGAATGATGAGGATGACGCTGGCACAAACCGCACGGCCTCGTAAGGCAACGGGCGGCGCAGGTGCTGTCGAATTTGCGCAATCAGCGCCTCGCGCGGGAAGGCGGGCATGTCCATCACACCGCCGCCGAGGATCACCGCATCGGGATCGAACAGATTGATGCTGGTGGCGACCGCGCGCGCCGCATGGTCGAGCAACTGGCGGACAAAAGGTGCGTCGCCAGCATGGAGAAACAGATCGCCCAGCGCCCAGTCGCGTGGCTGTCGGGCATACCAGCGTTGCAGCGCCACGCCGGAACACACTGTTTCCAGACAGCCCGCATTACCGCAGCCGCAGCGCAGCGACATATCACCCACGGGAATATGTCCCAGCTCGCCCGCCACGCCGTGCGCACCGGTCCACGGCGCGCCGTTCAGCCAGATCGCAAACCCCATTCCGGTGCCCAGATAGGCCGCCAGCACCTGCTGCTCCTGCAAACCATTTTCCTGCACGTCGAAAGAGAGCTGGAGGTTTACGTCGCGGGCGAACTCCACCGGGCAGGCCAGATGACGCTCAAGCCGGTCGGCAAGCGATGCCAGTTCGTCATGTTTCAGCGGCAGATTGGGCGTGGAGATAATGGTGCGCTTATCTTTGCCGACCAGCGCCGGGAAACCCATCACCAGACCGCGACAGCGGGCGGAAAAGGCCTGCAACTGGCGCTGAATGAGCGCCGCGATCCCCTGCTGCACGCCATCCGCAATGACCTCCGCCGTGCGGCGTTTTTCGCAGTGCAGCACCGTACCGTCAGCGGCTTGCAGGCAAAAACGGATATGCGTTGCCCCCATATCCACGCCCGCGACAACGTTAAGCGCGTCTCGCATGAGGCAATACCTCGTTTTTCGCGGCCAGAATATGCTCCGCCATCACAGACCAGGCATCATCAATCTGTTCGGCGTGATTAAACAGGCCAGAGGTGCCAACGATAAAGACATCCGCGCCCGCCGCCATCAACTGCTGATAAGTGCCCTGGTTGCAGGAACCATCGATCTCAATCTCATAGCTTAGCCCTTCACGTTCGCGCCACGCTTTCAGTTCGCTAATTTTCGCCAGCATCTCCGGGATGAACGGCTGACCGGCAAAGCCGGGATCGACGGTCATCACGGTGATCTTATCGGCCTTGTGAATGTAATACTTCATGGCTTCCACCGGCGTTTCCGGGTTGAGGATCAGCCCCACTTTCATACCGTGATGGCGGATCTCTTCGATCAAGCGAAAAGCCTGACCGTTGATCGTTTCCGGGTGCAGCGTAATAAAGTCCGCCCCGGCGCGCGCCAATTGGCCGATATAATCCTGCGGGCGCGTCACCATCAGATGACAATCCAGCGGCTTGCTGGCCAGCTTTTTCACCTGGCTGACAAAAAACGGTGACAGCGTCAGATTCGGGACAAAATGACCGTCCATAATATCAATATGAAAGTAGTCCGCGTGCTGGTCGATAAATTCGATCTGCTCCTTGAACTTCAGCAGATCCATACACATCAGGGAGGGAGAAATTTTCATCATCATTCCTTACTTGCTGATAAGCCGGTCAAGAGCGACAGCGGCAATGATCAGCCCGCCCATCACCACCAGCTGGTAATAAGTTTGTACCTGCAAAATATTCAGCCCGTTGTTGATGGTGCCGATAATCAGGCCGCCGATCACTACCGAGAAGATCCGTCCTTTACCGCCGAAGAAACTGGTGCCGCCAATGATGGCGCTGGCGATGGCATAGGTTTCAAACCCCATCCCGGCCAGCGGCTCTGCGGCACCCAGCCGCGCGGTGGACACCACACCCGCCAGCCCTGCGCAGACGCCGGAGATAATAAACACCACCAGAATGTGAAACTTCACGTCGATGCCAGAATAGAACGCCGAGTTTTTATTACCGCCGAGGGCATAAATATTGCGTCCCAGCCGCATTCGGGTCGTCAGAAACCACAGCATCACTGCCACGATGAGCGAGAAGATGACCGGCACCGGAATGCCCAGCACGCTGGCGGCAAAGAAATTCACAAAATCGAACGAGAAGCCGTAAACCGAGTTGGCGTCGGAGATCACCAGCGTGATGCCGCGAAAAATCGCGTTGGTGCCGAGGGTGATAATAAAAGGATGTAGCCCGGTCCAGTTGACCAGACAGCCGTTGATGGCACCCAGCGCGCCGCCGACCAGCACGCCGCCAATCAGCGCCGCGAGAAAAGGATCGACGCCCGCCAGCATCAGTTTGGCGGTGACCATGCCGGACAGCGCCAGAATCGCACCTACTGAGAGGTCGATACCCGCCACCAGAATGGCAAAGAACTCGCCCATGCCGATCAGCACCGTGACCGAGCTTTGCACGAAGATCTGCGTAATGTTATTGGTGGTCAGGAAGTATTCTGACGACAGCGTGCCGAAAATCGCCACGATGATCGCGAGGATAAAAAAGGTGCCGTATTTATCCCAGAACTGCGCAAAATTAAACGGCTTTTTGGCGTCCGCGTCGCCTTTTACTCGTGTGGTAATGCCCATGCCATAATCTCCTCTTCGCTCATGTCGTCGCGATTGGTCAGGATTTGCGTCAGTCGCCCTTCACAGAACACCGCGATGCGGTCGCAGACGGCGATAATTTCAGGAAGCTCCGATGACACCATCAGAATGACTTTTCCCTCGTCAGCCAGCTGGCGCATCACTTTGTAAATCTCCGCTTTTGCGCCCACATCTATGCCGCGCGTGGGCTCATCAAAAATTAGCACCTCTGGGTTGCAGCTTAACCATTTGGAAATCAGCACTTTTTGCTGATTGCCGCCGGAAAGCTCGGTAATATTTTGATCGACGGAATGGCATTTCAGCGCCAGCAGCGCGCGCTGCGCCTCGGCGGTTTTACGTTCGTCAGATTCGCGGAACAGACCCATTGCGCCTTTATAGCCGCCGCTTTTCAGGCTGCGGCCAATGGCCATATTCTGGGCAATGGAAAAATTGGGGAAAAAGCCATTATCGCGGCGGCTTTCGGTGATGTAGCCCATGCCTTTTTTCAGCGCGTCGAGCGGCGAGCGGGGGGAAATCACCCTGCCGTTAAGACGAATTTCACCGCTGCTGCGCTTGTCGACGCCAAACAGGCAGTCCATCAGTTCGGTGCGCCCGGAGCCGACCAGCCCGGCAAAACCGAGGATCTCGCCCCGGTTAACGCTGAAGGAAATGTCGCGCACTTTCTTCTTATCCCGGCTGGTGACGTTTTTAACTTCAAAGACTGTATCGCGCTCGATGTTGCCGGTATTCTCTTTCATCACGTTGAAACGGTTTTGCAGTTCGCGGCCCACCATCAGGCGCACGATGTCGTCATTGCTGACGTCGCTGACGTTACCGCTGCATACGCTGCTGCCGTCTTTCATTACCGTATAGCGATCGCAGATGCGGCGTATTTCCGCGAGCTTATGCGAAATATACACAATTGCCGTTCCCTCTTTGCGCAGCTGATTCATAATCAAAAAAAGGTAATCCACTTCTTTATTTGTCAGGGAAGAGGTGGGTTCGTCCATAATGATGACTTTAGCGTCGAGCATTAACGTTTTGGCAATTTCCAGCATTTGCTTATGGCTGATAGATAAATTCGCCACCTTTTCATCAAGATCGACTTTCAGCCCGACGCGCAATAACATCATGGCGGCCCGCAGGCGCATTTCTTTCCAGTCAATAACGCTGATGCCACAGATTTTTTTGGTCAGGTGGCGGCCAATATAAAGATTCTCCAGCACCGTCAATTCATCAATGACGCTGAGTTCCTGATAAATAATACCGATGCCGAGTCTGGCTGCCAGTTTATGATCGAGCTTATCGTAACTGACATTATTAATCGTAATCGTGCCTTTGGTCGGATCGTGTATTCCCGACAACACTTTCATTAGCGTGGATTTACCGGCCCCGTTTTCACCTAATAACGCGTGGATCTCATGGGTATAAATCGATAAATCAACCGATTTTAATGCGTGAACCGGACCAAAGGATTTGCCGATCCCCGCCATCGAAATATATGGCGTGACCATAGTAACCTCATTATATTTGCCCTTCAGCCTGCGAAAGAAGGGCGGAGTGAGTGCTTACTTCGTTACCAGAATGGAATCCACCAGCTTGAATTCTGGCGCTTTTTCCAGCGGGATCACCTTACCGGTTTTCGCAGCATCCACCATCAGCTTCAGCCCGGTTGCACCAATATTGGCCGGATTCTGGGCGATGGTCGCGGTCATCTGGCCTGCATCCACCATTTTACGCGCTTCCGGGATGCCGTCGGTGCCGACCACCAGCACTTTACCGACTTTGCCAGCGTTAGCGACGGCCTGCGCCACGCCCATTGCCATCGTGTCGTTGGCGCAGTAGAACGCCTTCAGATTCGGGTTGCGTTGCAGGACGTTGGTGGCCACATCAAGCGCTTTGATGCGGTCCCAGTCGGCGGGCTGGCTGGCAACCAGTTTGATCTGACTGGCTTTTTTGAAAGCGGCGGTAGCCCCGTTGCGGCGTGCTTCACCGGAGGCATTGCCCGCTTTCCCTTCGATAATCGCCACTTCGCCGCCCTCTGCGGCCAGTTTTTCGATAATAAACTCTGCACCTTTTGCACCGACGGCAACGTTATCGGTAGTGACGAAACCTTCGACATTGCCGCCCGCTTTTTTCAGGTTATCCATATCAATTTTTTCATCGAGATTGACCAGATAAATTCCTTTTTTCCACGCGCGCGCCACCGGCATGACCAGGTTAACCGAAGAGAGCGGAGCAAAGGCGATGCCTTTATAGTTCTTGTTGCTCAAATCTTCGAATAACTGTAACTGTGACTGAAAATCACCTTCTGACGGTGAGGCAAAAATATCTACGCTGACGCCAAGCGTTTTGGCTTCGTCTTCAATGCCTTTTTTCATATCCACCCAGAATGGATTTGATAGCGTTTTCAGAACCACGGCATATTCAGCCGCCGCAAACGCGCTGGTGGATAACATCAGGCCCACAGCAACACCGCTGAATAATTTCAGATATTTATTCATAATCATGTTCTCAATTGTAGGGTAGAGATAAAACCTCCTGACAGGCAGGAGGCTCTTTTTTATTTCAACGCGCCCGGTGAGAAATAATCAACGATTGCGCCAGTTTTTTGCATATTTAACGTAGCCTGTTCGATATTTTGTTGGGCGACTGAGACAAAAAACGCATCTAATAATGTGAGTTGTAAAATGCGTGCGGAAGCATTCCGTCCTAATAAAGGCGTCTCTGGTGCTGGCGAGCAAATAATAAAATCAGCCATTTTAGCGATCGGCGAATGGTAGCTGTGAGTGATACATATAATTTTCGCCCCATTCTTCTTTGCCAGTTCCGTCGCCGCTTTCAGATCGCTGGTGCGCCCGGAGTGGGAGACGACCAACACCACATCGCCTTCTTTCAGCAGCGACGCCGACATCATCATAATGTGCGCGTCCTGGTAAGACTGGCAGCGCACGCCGATACGTAACAGCTTGTGGTGAATATCGGCGCAAATGGCGTTAGAACCGCCCACGCCATACAGATCGCGCTGCTTCGCCTGATAAAAAAAGCGTGCCGCGCGGTGGATCTCGTCCACGTTAACGATCGACTGCCCTTCCATAATGGTGCGCAGGGTGATGTTGAACACTTTATTCACCACATCCTGGGGCGCTTCATCAAACGCGAGTTCAGCAGGCAAAACCTGTTCAGACTGGGAAAAATAGCTCACCAGCGCGCTGCGCAGATTGCGAAAACCACTAAAGCCCAGCAGCTTCGATACTTTTACAATCATCGCTTCCGAGACCATCAATGCTTCGGCCACGTCTTTTATGGCTGGCGCGTCGCTAAGATTGCCTGGCGACAGCAGCCAGTCAACGATGCGGCTTTCGTTTTCAGTCATTCCTTCCTGCTTCATCCGCAGCCAGGGTGCCAGGCCGATGCCATCAGGAAGTCTTTGATCAAATTCTGTCTGACTCATTGCTCTGTGTGTCCTTGAAATGAAGACGCCACTATATCACCACAGGCGAAACAATAAATATGTCGATGACTTCACAAAATTACTAAATTCATAAAGTTTATGATTTTGTGAAGTAATGCCTTTCTTTTCATTTTTGATTTTTATGTTTAACTCATATAAAACAATCAATTAAGTCGATTTCATCTGTTCGTCATCATTCGTCAAAGCTAACAAAAGCCGCAAAATGGGATTGATTTGTGAAATTTTGCCGTGTAGAACAGGCGTCAGACCCGGTGCTTTTGGGGCTTAAAAAGAGCATTAACCGGTCTTAAATCACAAACTGCACCGGGTCAGTAAAGTCTGGCTTATGACGAGGCACACGATGAAAAAGTTAGCATTAGGCTGCGATCACGTCGGTTTCATCCTTAAACAGGATCTTGTGGCGCATTTGCAGCGTAAAGGCATTGAGGTAATCGACAAGGGGACATGGTCTGAAGAGCGCACCGACTATCCGCGTTTCGCCAGCGCGGTGGCGGAAGCGGTGATCGGCGGTGAGGTGGACGGCGGGCTGCTGATTTGCGGAACGGGCGTTGGCATTTCCATTACCGCCAATAAATTTCCAGGCATTCGCGCGGTGGTTTGCAGCGAGCCGTATTCGGCGCAGCTTTCGCGCCAGCACAACGATACCAACGTGCTGGCCTTTGGCTCGCGGGTAATCGGGCTGGAGCTGGCTAAAATGATCGTCGATGCCTGGCTTGGGGCGGAGTTTGAAGGGGGCCGACACCAGGCACGCGTTCAGGCGATTGCAGAGATCGAACGGCAGCGACGTTAAGCGGCGTTTATTTTCCGCCGCACATTTCGACGCAGGTGGCGCGTGGGATCGCCATCAGCCGCTCGCCGCAGGTGAGGATCAGATCCAGGCCCAGCGCCACCGGCAGTGGTCGGTTAGCCAGTTCATCCAACAGACATTCGGGCAGCCGGGGGGCGATCATCCGTTCCTCGGCAATCCCCGTTCCGGTCAGACGCAGCATACGCCCGCCGCTCAGGCTGGAGACAGCTAAAATCAGCATCGCAGTGCGGCCAAAATGCAGATGCTGGCGCACGATCTCATTACCGGCAGAACGCGGCAACCATACCGGCGTATCGCTACCGGTCAGCGCCATTAGCCTGTTCACGGTCGCCAGATCGAGCGGAGAGTGCAGCGAGACAATTGCGCCCGGCTCGTTCACCGCTTTATGCAGGCGGTGGGAACCTGACGGGGGATGGGGCAGGCTAAAATCGAAAGCAGAGTTCAGGGTCATGCGTTATCTCAGCCAGCCAGGAATAAAACGTCAATCCGGCGGGCTGGCGATATTTTCGGCACGGAGACGCGTTATCATCATATGAAGATAACGTTCTGATAAGAAATTATCGTGGCGGATTTTTATGACGCTGGCGTTACGCGGAAATGACAGCAAGATGAAGAATGGCGGACCACAGCGTGTCCGCCAGAAAAATTAGTTCTTTTTCACAAACTCGGATTTCAGCTTCATCGGGCCAAAACCATCAATTTTACAATCAATATTGTGATCGCCTTCCACCAGGCGGATATTTTTCACTTTGGTGCCGATCTTAAGCATTGAAGAACTGCCTTTAACTTTCAGATCTTTGACGACCGTAACACTATCGCCGTCCGCCAGCAGGTTGCCGTTGGCATCTTTCACGATCAGCTGATCATGATCCTGGGCAGGCTCTGCGTCGTTCCATTCGTGGGCGCATTCCGGGCAGATAAACATACCGTTATCTTCATAAGTGTATTCGGAATTGCATTGTGGGCAGTGGGGAAGTTGCATAATGAGATCCTCATAAGTGCTTGCAAAACTGGTCATTAGCCAGAAAAACCCGGCAGGTTGCCGAAAAAGGCGGCGATTATACCCTAAATTCCCCACCTTTGTTGCTGCTATTGTTGATTCTTTATCCTGGATGGCGAGCAGTCAAAAAGCCGTACATTAAGGAAGAGAATTTTTGTGGCCGGAAATTGCCACCTGTGACTATTTCGGATATGGTGAAGCTACGCATTTTGGTTAATAACAGTGCGTTTTCTTGCCAACCACCACCGCATCTCGGCGGGGTAAACCCTCCACGTTGAGTGGGTAGATATACGAAGATATATCCTGGGTGATTATTAAAAATGCGCTACGCTGAACACTTTCCTGCTTTACAGAGAGTAAGCTATGTATTGCTCATGCAGCAGCAAAAAAATATATTAGCTGAAGCCAGCGAGTATTATGGCGTTAAAACTATTTTCTATAAGAAATTATAAAGACCTACAATTGGTAATAAAAAAGTCTGACAAATAAAATCAATAAAATTTGCGTTTAGGGAAGACTTTAACCATGTACACACAGACAATTTATGAATTAAGTCAGGAAGCTGAACGCCTGTTACAGCTGGCCCAGCATCATTTGGCGGCGATGAAATCATCGCTTCCACAGGTGCTGGAGAGCGAGCCTACTAATAATGGTAGCCAGTCCCGGCACCATTTTAGTGCGCAAGATGTTGAGGCACAGCATGCCACATTAAATAGCGAACTACGCAAAATTACCCGCCTCGAAATGGTGCTGGCGATTGTTGGCACAATGAAAGCAGGTAAATCTACCACTATTAATGCGATTGTCGGCACGGAGGTTTTACCGAATCGCAATCGACCGATGACGGCGTTACCCACGCTCATTCGTCATACTTCCGGTCAGAAAGAACCTATTCTGCATTTCTCGCACGTTGCGCCAATTGAAAAATTGATGCATGAGCTTCAGCGTAGCCTTCAGGAAGTTGAACGGGCGACGCTGGCACAGCGTCTTGAAATTGACAAAGATATGTCTTCGCTGCTGGAAAGCATTATTCACGGTGTGGCCTTTGAAAAGCATTATCTGGGTGCCCAGCCTATTTTTCACTGTCTGAAAAGTCTGAATGATTTAGTCCGCCTTTCACGGGCGCTGAATGTGGACTTTCCTTTCTCGGACTACGCGGCGATTGAGCATATTCCGGTTATTGAAGTCGAATTTATTCACTTATCCGGGATGGACAGCAATCCGGGTCAGCTAACGCTGCTCGACACGCCGGGGCCGAATGAAGCCGGACAGCCGCACCTGCAAAAAATGCTTAATGAGCAGTTGGCGCGCGCGTCGGCGGTGCTGGCGGTGATGGATTACACCCAGCTTAAATCGATTTCCGATCAGGAAGTCCGTCAGGCGATCTCCGCCGTCGGTAAATCGGTGCCGCTTTACGCGCTGGTGAATAAGTTCGATCAAAAAGATCGCAACAGCGATGATGAAGAGCAGGTCCGCGCGTTGATCTCCGGCACGCTGATGAAGGGGCTGATCGCGCCGGGCCAGATTTTTCCGGTCTCTTCTATGTGGGGCTACCTCGCCAATCGTGCGCGCTATGAACTGGCAACGCACGGCAGGCTGCCTGACCCCGATGAGCAGCGCTGGGTGCAGGATTTTGCCGAAGCGGCGCTCGGCCGTCGCTGGCGCACTGCCGATCTGGATGACATCGAACATATCCGTCACGCCGCCGATCTGCTGTGGGAGGATTCGCTTTTCGAACAGCCGATCATGAGTCTCCTTCACGCCGCGCACGCGAACGCTTCTTTATATGCTCTGCGTTCTGCCTCACATAAGCTGCTGAACTATGCGCAAAGCGCCAGAGAATATCTGGAGTTTCGCCATCAGGGGCTGACGGTGACGTTCGAAAAACTGCAGCACAATATTGTTCGTCTGGAAGAGGATATGGCGCTGCTGCGCCAGCGGCAGGCGGGCGTGCGGGATGAAATCGACCACGAGGTTGAGCAACTGCTGGCAATGGCGGAACAGTTTATCGCCCGCCAGCGACGCGAAACGCTCCGCGCCATTGAAGATAACTTCCAGCCGGTAAATCTGTTGGGCCTGATGCCTCTGAGCGATGCGGATTTTCGTCAGGATAACGACAGCGGACATAAACAGCTGGTGCTGAATAATGAAGGGCAGGCGCAGATCGTCCTGAGTAAAATCCGTATCGCCTGCGAAACCATCCTGATGGCGGCGCATGAAACCTCGGTGCGGCAACTGACGCTGCGTTTTAACCATCTTGAAGCGACGTTAACCCGTGCGCTGAACGATACGCTGCGCCCTATCGAACAGCGGGTGAAGCAGGAGCTGAGCGAAGCCGGTTTTGGCGTGCGCATCGCGCTGCCTGCATTTCAACCGGCAGGGGTGAATTTCAATGCTCCCCAGCTCTTTAACGACGCCATTTCTTCGGAAGAGGGGGAAAGCGGGCCGCTGCCGCGCGGGGCAAGTATGCGGGAAACCGTCTCGCGCTGGCTTAATAATCCCAACTGGGGCTGGGACGATTACGTCATGTCTAAAACGCGCTATGTCATCGATCTCACCGCGCTGGAACAACGGCTTATCCAGCACGTCGATGAGTTTTATGCGCAGTTGCTTAACGTGGTGGCATCTTACGTGGACGTTTCCGTGACATCAGGTTTGTCCGCCTGCTTTGACGAATTTTCACATACCCTTAGCGGGCTGCAAAAACGTTTACAGGAAAGCCTGACCCTACGCCAGCAGCGCGAATCAGCGGTGAAAGCGTTAAGCCAGCAGCTTCAGCAGAGTCTGACGGCCGTGCAGTGGATCCAGGAGGATGCGCGCCTGCTGCGCGATGATATTCAAACCCTTTTTGCGGCTGAAAATTCATGAATACTCACTTGCTGGATGGGCCTGCGCGATCGCTTGAATCCGTGCATCCGAAATTTATTGTCGATCTGGTGCTGGGAATCGACAACCCGCGCCAGACGCCGATAGCTCCCCAGCAACAGCTTTTTCGCGAGCGGCTAATGAATGAAATCATGGCCCAGGCGCAGCTGAGATCCTGGAGTATGGTAGGTGCGCTTAGTGAAAACGCGGCGATGCGCGTCGGGCTGGCTGATAAACTGGCAGGGTCGCTCGATCCGGGACATCTGGCGCTCAGCAAAATGGGGCACCATCTGCTCATCCTGCAACAAAAGGGCAATGAAACTCCCGGTGTCCTGCAACTTTATGGCGAGGTCGGGGAGCGTTTCCTGCGTCGGGCGGCACATAAGCAGCGCGCGTTGTCGCAGCGGGGACTTATGGTGCAGGCCGGAGAACACAGCGATCAGATTTTTACCCGCTGGCAGGCAGGAAATTACCGCGGCTGGTCGCTGGCGGGGCGCTGTTTTGTCGCGCTGGAAGAGCTGCGCTGGGGGGCGTTTGGCGATGCCTGTCGGCTGGTGACGGAAGAGGCGCGGGCGCTGTTAATGGATAACCTGCGCGCGATGGCGACGCAGTATCTGGCGCAAAGCATTAACGCCTCCGCCGCCACCCGTCATTTTTATCACCAGTGGCTAAGCACGCCCACCGCGCCCGCGCTGATGGATCATAAAGAGATGCTGTGCTGGCTCGGCAGCGACTGCGATGCAGAACGTCAGCCGGTGAGCTGGTCGGTGACGCAATCCTGGCAAACGGTGGCGCTGGGAATGCCGAGGTTATGTTCGGCGATGCGGCTGGCAACCGCGATGGTGGACGAGATTTTTGTCGGGGAGGAGAGCGTTCTTCCGATATGACAGGACACCCTTTCCCCGCGCCGGGGAAAGGGTGCGACTGCTTAATGATTCTGCGTTTGCGTGGTTACATCCACCGCTTCGGCTTCTGCCACCGCGGCCTTCGGCTCACCAAAGCGGCGGGCGTACAGGGCGGTAATAATCGGCACCAGAATCGCCGTCACGATCACGCTGGCAGCAACCAGCGCCGTGGCGGAGGCGGCAACCGGTTCAAAGGCCGGGTTGATCTGGGCAATAATCACCGGATTCGCCACCGCCGCGCCTGCGGCTGAAGACGCTGCCACCCCGGCAGTCCCGTTACCGCCGCCAATCACCCGGTCAGCGATAATCAGCGGAATACCGGTAATGATAATCACCCCTACGCCCAGTACCACGCCCAGCAGGCCGGTGTGCATAATCACCGCCAGGTTGATGGTATTCCCCAGCGCAAAGCCGAAGAATGGGATCAGCACCGGCGTTGCCTTGCTGAAAAACGCGCGTAAATCGTGATCCAGATTACCCAGCGCAAAGCCAATCAGGAACGGCAGCACAGCGCCCACGAAATGATGCGGTTCGAAAGAGGCAAGGCCCGCCGTGCCGAGGATCACCATAGTCATCAGCGGCCCGGATTCCAGGGACATCAGCACAAACGCGCCGGACTCTTCTTTCGTGCCGTATTGATTCATCAGGCTGGCGTATAATCCGCCGTTGGTCATGTCCATCGCGGACACGATGGCCAGTACCGACAATCCGGCGAAGAAACCGGTCTGAATACCGGTATCAGGAATAAATGACGCAGCGATCATTGCCACCGCCCAGGCCACGGCAATTTTGGTTAACACCAGCGTACCGGATTTGCGTAATACCGTTCCGGTTGCCCGCAAATCTATTGATGCGCCAATACAAAAAAACCAGACGGCCAGAATGGGAACCGTTCCGCTAATCATCCCTTTGGTAAAAGATCCAAAATAAGCCCCGGTATCCGGCGCGAATGTATTAAGCACCGCGCCCAGTAACAGAGGAATCAACATCATCCCGCCGGGGATACGTTCAATCGTGGCTTTGATTTTCATTTTGCGTCCTCACTTTGCATCCCACGAGAGGATGAAAGGGATAAAAATGCATTAAATTCATGTCGTTAAATATTAATGCGACTATGGATGTGTCAGTAAAACATGTCCGGGTAATGAGCCTTTAACCGCCTTTAACTACCCCTTATGCGTTAATCTGGGCATTATGATGCATTCATTGGAATATCGATTCAATGAAAATAAAACGATGTTTTAGTTATCTTCGTCACATATTTTGTGTAAAAGTTTTCGCCGCGATTGATTGCTAAAAGTAATGTAAATGTATTGTGAATTTTTGGGGCGTGAGATGGGTAAATGGTGGAATAATCAGCAGGGTTATTTGTTTGCAACCGCCGTGAGAAATAATGACACGCGGGCCACAAATCCTGAAAAACTTTTACTGCTAACCATAAGCATCCTTGCAATTAATGACCGCAGCTGACGAAGCCGGAATAATTTCGTGAAGTTGATCACATTTTTAAACGCTGGTAATGTAGGCAAATAATTCATGTTGTGAATGTGTTTACCTGCGCAGGCTTTAGCCAGTCAGTAGAGGTAAACCTGCTACGCTTGAAATGTCGGCTGCTAAGCATGCAGCTCCGCTCGCGGGCAACCGCCGTCGTCAACGGCTGACGATGTGTTTGCGTTGGTCGTTCAGGGCGAAAGTTAATGAGGATAACTATGCTTAAAAGGAAAAAAGTAAAACCTATCACCCTGCGCGATGTCACCATCATTGATGATGCCAAACTGCGTAAAGCAATCACCGCCGCATCGCTCGGTAATGCGATGGAGTGGTTTGATTTCGGTGTTTATGGCTTTGTTGCTTATGCATTGGGTAAGGTCTTCTTCCCGGATGCCGATCCCAGCGTGCAGATGATCGCCGCGCTCGGGACATTCTCCGTTCCCTTCCTGATCCGTCCGCTTGGCGGATTGTTCTTCGGTATGCTGGGCGATAAGTATGGGCGACAAAAAATATTGTCGATCACCATCATTATTATGTCCGTCAGTACCTTCTGTATCGGCCTGATACCCTCCTATGAATCGATTGGCATCTGGGCACCCATCCTGCTGTTGCTGTGTAAGATGGCGCAGGGCTTCTCGGTCGGCGGCGAATACACCGGCGCGTCCATCTTTGTGGCGGAATACTCGCCTGACCGCAAACGCGGCTTTATGGGAAGCTGGCTGGATTTCGGCTCGATTGCCGGATTTGTGCTGGGTGCGGGCGTGGTCGTGCTGCTTTCGACGGTGGTCGGCGAGCAGAACTTCCTCGACTGGGGCTGGCGTATTCCGTTCTTCCTGGCACTGCCGCTGGGCCTGATTGGTCTCTATCTGCGTCACGCACTGGAAGAGACACCGGCCTTCCAGCAGCACGTTGATAAGCTGGAGCAGGGCGATCGTCAGGGTCTTCAGGAAGGGCCGAAAGTCTCCTTTAAAGAGATCGCCACCAAACACTGGCGTAGCCTGCTGGCCTGTGTCGGTCTGGTCATCGCGACCAACGTGACCTACTACATGCTGCTCACCTATATGCCGAGCTACCTGTCGCACAACCTGCATTACTCTGAAGATCATGGCGTGCTGATTATCATCGCTATTATGATCGGTATGCTGTTTGTACAGCCAGTGATGGGGCTGCTCAGCGACCGATTCGGCCGCCGCCCGTTCGTGCTGATGGGCAGCGTGGCGCTGCTGGTACTGGCGATCCCGGCGTTCATTCTGATTAACAGTAACGTGCTCGGTCTGATTTTTGCGGGCCTGCTGATGCTGGCGGTGATCCTCAACTGCTTTACCGGGGTGATGGCCTCGTCGCTGCCAGCGATGTTCCCGACGCACATTCGCTACAGTGCGCTCGCCAGCGCCTTCAACATCTCGGTACTGGTGGCGGGTCTGACCCCGACGCTGGCAGCCTGGCTGGTGGAGACCTCGCAGGATCTGATGATGCCTGCTTATTACCTGATGGTCGTGGCGGTGATTGGTTTGATTACCGGTCTGACTATGAAGGAAACGGCGAATCTGCCGCTGAAAGGGGCGACGCCCGCCGCGTCGGATATCCAGGAAGCGAAAGAGATCCTTCAGGAACATCACGATAACATTGAGCAGAAAATCGAAGATATCGACAAAGAAATTGCCGATCTTCAGGAAAAACGGTCGCGTCTGGTGCAGCAGCACCCGGTGATTAACGACTAACGTTCCCGCTCGATGCGCCCCCCCTCACCCCGGCCCTCTCCCCGGGGGAGAGGGAGAAAACCGACACCGGACGTCATCCCGCACTCGGTCAGTTCCCTCTCCCTAAGGGAGAGGGTTAGGGAGAGGGAAGGGACACCGTACCGGCAATTCCCCTCACCCCGGCCCTCTCCCCGGGGGAGAGTGAGAAAACCGACACCGGACGTCATCCCGCACTCGGTCAGTTCCCTCTCCCTTAGGGAGAGGGTTAGGGAGAGGGTGGCTCTGTACCCGCCATCCGCCCTTTCTCTGGGGAGAGGGCGCAGCCCGCAACTGACCACCATGCCGGATTTATTTTTCCCGCGCGGCCTTACCGCTCGCGAAACGCTTCCGCTCTGGCACGCAGGATCGGCTTCATCAGATATGCCAGAATCGTTTTCTTACCGGTAATAATATCCACCGAGGCCACCATGCCAGGAATAATCAGCAGCGGCTTGCTGTCGCTGCCGAGGTGGTTTTTATCGGTGCGCAGGCGGATCACGTAATAGCTTTTACCGTCTTTATCGGTCACCGTATCCGGGCTGATTTGCTCAAGCTTGCCCTCCAGCCCGCCGTAAATGGTGTAGTCGTAGGCGGTAAATTTCACTATCGCCCGCTGACCGGGATGCAGAAACGCAATATCCTGCGGGCGGATTTTGGTCTCAATCAGCAGCGTATCGTCGAGGGGGACGATTTCCACCAGGTCATTGCCCGGCTGGATCACGCCGCCGATAGTATTCACCATAAGCTGCTGCACGATGCCCTTCACCGGCGACGTTACCAGCGTGCGGTTAACGCGGTCTTCAATGGCTTTTCCCGACGCTTCAATCTTACTCAGATCGGTGCGCGCCTCGTTCAGTTGCGACAGGGCATCGCTGCGATAGCGGCCTTTGGTTTCGCCAATTTTGCTCTGGATCTCTTTAATCGCCGCTTCCGCGCCGGGAATGGAGAGCGTAACGGAGTCCAATTGCCCGCGCGTCTCTACCTCCGAGCGCCGCAGCCGCAGCACTTCGACTTTTGAGATGGCACCTTTGGCGACCAGCGGTTCGGACATTGAGATTTCCTGCTGAAGCAGGCGCAGGCTGTTACGGTACTGCGCCAGCTTAGACTGATAGTCGAGCAGTTCCTGCTTTTTCTGGATCAGTTGTTCGTTAAGGCCCGCGATTTCGTCCTGAATACGTTTATTTATGCTGTTAAACAGCTCGATTTCCCCCTGGGCGATATCGGGAGCCTCTTTCACGATAGCCGGGTCGAGGACCAGCGTTGGCCGATCGCTAAGCTGGGCGTTCAGACGCTGAATACGCGCCTGCAGCGACAATCGATCTGCTTCGCTCTCACCCGCGTTGGACTTAAAGCGGGTATCGTCCAGACGCAGCAGCGGCGCGCCTGCCTGCACCACTTCGCCTTCATGCACGAACACCTGGGCGACAATACCGCCTTCCAGATTCTGCACTTTTTGCAGACGGGAGGAAGGAATTGCCTTCCCTTCGCCGCGCGTCACTTCATCAATGCTGGCGAGGG
This sequence comes from Enterobacteriaceae bacterium UBA5654, assembly GCA_002421005.1. Lineage (GTDB taxonomy): Bacteria > Pseudomonadota > Gammaproteobacteria > Enterobacterales > Enterobacteriaceae > Superficieibacter. The sequence goes on from DIJC01000003.1 coordinate 18,919, forward strand.
AGGCCCAGGCGATCAGCGCCATAAAAAATGCGAAAATCGCCCACAGAGTGATCCGAACGACGCGCGGAGAATCCTCCAGCAGTGCTTTATTCACTTCGCTGGTTGAGAAGGCGTGCGCTTTTTTATCGCTGAACAGCCAGTTCAGCAGGCGGCTAAGCGGATTAGCGGTTCGCATGGATCTGTCCTTTTTTCAGCGCGCTCATCACGCTCTCTTTCGGTCCGTCGGCAATGATTTTACCGTTATCGAGAATAATCAGGCGATCCACCAGCGACAGCAGCGAGGCGCGATGGGTCACCAGCAGCAGCGTCTTCTGGCTGATGACCGGAGCCAGCGCTTTTTTAATCAGGTCTTCGCTGGTGTTATCCATTGAGCTGGTAGGCTCATCCATTAACAGCACCGGCGGGTCGAGCAGCAGCGCCCGCGCCAGCGTCACCGCCTGGCGCTGACCGCCGGAGAGGTTCATGCCGCGCTCGCCTACCTGCATACTGTAGCCGGACGGGTGACGGCGGGCGAACTCATGCACGCCGCTTAGTTGCGCCGCGCGCAGCAGGGTCTCTTCGTCAACGTAGCTGGCACCAGAGACCAGGTTGTCGCGCAGCGTACCGCTGAACAAGTACACATCCTGCGGCGCATAGCCGATGTTGTGCCGCAGATCGTGAACGTCGAGTTGCCGGGCATCAATGCCGTCAATCAGCACGCTGCCCGCGTCAGGCTGATAAAAGCCGAGGAGCAGCTTCGCCAGCGAGCTTTTGCCGGAGCCGCTGCGCCCGATAATGCCGACCTTTTCGCCGGGCGCGATCGTCAGCGACACATTGGTCAGCGCCGCATACTGATTATCAGGGTAGCTGAACGTCACGTCGCGTAACTCAATCGCCCCGGACAGCGTTTCGCGTTTCAACGGCACCTCGACCTGTTCGCTTTCCTGCTCCAGCGCCATCATGCGGTCGATGGTCACTTTTGTCATGCTGGCCCGCTGATAGCGCGTCACCAGGCTGCACAGATGCCCCACCGGGATCATCGCGCGGCGGGTCAGTAAATAGCAGGCAATCAGCCCGCCCATACTGAGATTGCCGCTGATGATGATATAGACCCCGGCGACGATAATCGTCACGCCGCACGCCTGCTGGAGCCAGGTAGTAAAATTGACCGCCACGTAAGAGAGCGATTTCACCCGCATTTCCAGCTTACTGAGCTGACCGATAATCTGCTCCCACTGATACTGGCGGTCGCTCTGCGCATTGTTAATCTTGATGGCGTCCAGCCCGCCCAGCGTCTCAATCAGCATCGCCTGGCGCTCGTTGGCCAGCTTGTACGTTTTTTCAATGGTCGACAGCAGCGGACGCTGGATAGCCCAGTTCACCAGCAGCGCGATGGGATAGGCCAGCAGCGGGATAAACACCAGCGGACCGCCGATAATGCCGATCACCAGCAGGATCAGCAGCGTAAAGGGCAGGTCGATCAGCGCGGTCAGAGTGAGCGATGATAAAAAATCCCGCAGCGACTGGAACTCCTGAAAGTTCTGCGCAAAGCTGCCAACCCGCCGGGGTCGGGTTTTCATTTTCATCCCCAGCAGCCGTTCAAACAGTGCCGCCGAGACGATGAGATCGGTCTTTTTTCCCGCCAGATCGAGGCAGATACTGCGTAATATCTTCAGGACAAAATCAAATACGAACGCGATGGTGATGCCGATCGCCAGCACCCACAGCGTGGCGGTGGCCTGATTGGGCACCACGCGGTCATACACGTTCATCACGAACAGCGGCGTCGAGAGGGCGATAATATTAATGATGAAGCTGGCGACGACCGCATCCACATACAGGAAGCGCGAGAGCTTCAGCGTGTCCCGGAACCAGGCTTTGGTGCGTGGAATAGTGGCGGTGGGTTGATTAACATAATCGTGCTCTGGCTGGATAAAAATCGCCGTCCCGGCGTAATCCTCTTCCAGCGCCGCGCGCGATACCGTGACCTCACCTCCCTCTGTTTCACTGGGAAGCAGGCGCGCCTGGCCCGCGTCATCCCAGCCAATCAGCACGGCGGCACGTTGCTGACTTAGCAGAACGATAGCCGGAAGCGACAGGGCGGTGATTTTTTCCAGCGGACGCTGGAGGGCTCTGGCTTTCAGCCCGGCACGCTGCGCCGCGCGGGGAAAGGCACTTAACGTCAGCGAGTGCGCCGCCAGCGGCAGCCCGGCGGTGAGCTGGGTGCGGGTGGTCGTCACGCCGTGCAGGCGGCAGATCACCATTAAACAGTCCACCAGCGGATCATCATGACGCTGACGCGGATCGTTTTTTAATGTGTTATCGACGGGGATGTCGGGAAGCTCGGTGTAATCAGCCATAACCTGACCTTAGGTGCCATAAAAAACGGGTTATTCCATCAGGAATAACCCATCAGAGATCCTAAAATAGTACGCTATTTAAGATCAGGTAACTCAGTTTTTGACGTCTGCATCTCATCCAGCGGCTGGGCAGCGGACGGCGGCTGGATATTCAGCGTTTTCAGCAACATGCCGGTACGGGCGCTGATGCGATAGGTGCTGAACATCTCGGTAAACTGCATTTCAACGTAGCGCCGCTGGGCGGTGAACACTTCGTTTTCGCTGTCCAGCATATCCAGCAGGGTACGGTCGCCGAGGCTGAACTGTTCCTGATAGGCGGTGCGCACGGTCATACTGCGCTCCGCATACTCTTTGGCGACAGGCACCTGTTTTTCCGCGTTTTGCAGGGCGTTCCACGACAGCCGCAGCTCTTCATTAAGCTGGCGCAGAGCGTTATTTCTGACGTCTTCCGCCTCTTTCATCTTATAGGCGTAAGACGTTAACGTGGCCTTATCGCTGCCGCCGTTATACAGGTTGTAGCGCATCCGCACCATCGCCTGCCACTCCTGGCTATGACCGCGCGTGCCGTCGATGTTGTTATCCATCGTCCGGCCCAGCTCCATATTCACGTTCGGGTAAAAACGGGACTTCTGCGCTTCATACTGCTGGCGCGTTGCCTCGACGTCAGCGGCGGCCTGTTTTAACAGCGGGCTGTTTTCCAGCATGTCGCGTTTGGCCTGTTCAAGCGAGTCGGGCACCGGGAACTTCATCGGCATCGCGAGATCGACCGGTTCACTGCCGGTCACGCTTTGATAATTGGCTTTAGCGTCTTCCAGATTGGTCTGTTCGGTCAGTAGGTTATTACGCGCCTGCGCCAGACGCGCTTCTGCCTGTTCGTAGTCCGCCTGACGTCCGACGCCCTGCTCGGTGCGCAGCTTAATCTGATCGAACACGCGCTCGTGGTTCTTCAGATTTTCTTCCGCCAGCGCCACCATTTTCTGGCGCATCAGCACGCCGATATAGGTCTGCACGGTGGTCAGCGCGGTGCCTTCGCTGGTATTGAGCACCGTCCACGCGCGCGAGTTCACCGTCGCTTTCTGCCGCGCGACCTCGCTGGTGGTCGCAAAACCGTTAAACAGATTTTGCGTCAGGTTAATGCTCGACTCGCTGCGGTGTAAATCACGCAGATGATCGCCTTCCGCGCGGGTGGTGGAGTTATCGGTCTGCTCCCAGCCGGTGCCCGCCTGGAGATCCAGCGATGGCAGATAGCCACCCTGCGCAGAACGCAGATCCTGATCCGCTGAGTAGCGGCTGTTGGAGGACGAACTCACCTCCGGGTGCCATGCCAGCGTATCTTTAATCGCTTTTTCCAGCGTAGTGGCATGCGCCGCCCCGAGCGTCAGCAGCGGGAGCGAGATCCCTAACAGTAATTGGCTGCGATATTTCATATTGTCGTCCTTTTCCTGCGATCATTTCCCTGATTGTTGGCTTGCTGCCCATCAGAGATGATGTCTTCAGATAATTAACGTTTAAATTCCTGGTCAGACTGTATCGGGGGTTCCCGCCCCGAGCCCAACCTGTCTGCGTTGAGACAGTTCATCGCCGCCGTTTCTCTTCGGGAAGAGGAGCAACGGCGGCGGGCCATTTTTAGCTGTGCAGCTCTTCCGGTTTGGCGATCAGATTTTCAACCAGCGACTCGTCAACGGCATGATAACTGTCGGCTTCAGGCGCAGCGGGCGCATCATGCTCAACCGGTGCGTCCGGCGCGATGGTGTGGAGCAGGCTGCTGATATCGTGGCTGGTGTCGGCATCGCTCATCACATCGCTAAGCTGGATCGGATCTTCCGGCGTCAGGATCGCCTGGGCCGCGTGCTCATCCGATCCATGATGATCGGCAGAGGTCTGCGCGTTATCCGTTTCGTCAGGGTGATCCTCGCCCAACAGATTACTCAGCGACGTTTCCTGCGACCCCGCCGCGTGCGTTTCCGGCGCGGTAACGCTGTTTTTATCGGCGCTTAGCGGCAGTTCGCTATCATCAATCAGCCCGGCAGTTTGCTGCGCATCGCTGTCGTGAGCGTTCGCCTGCTGGCTGTGGTCATCGGCAGGCTCGCTGTGCGTATCGGCCTGCTGGCTGTGGTCATCGGCAGGCTCGCTTTGGTTATCGGCCAGTTGGCTATGGTCGTCGGCTCGCTCGCTTTGGTTATCGGCCTGCTGGCTGTGATCTTCAGCCTGCTGATCCTGTGTATCAGCCCGCGCGTGCGAGGTATCGCTGCTGTCTTCGTGCGACACCATCAACGCATGGGTGGTCATCTCCGCATGCTGCTCATCCGCGCTGAGGGCATGTTCACTGCTATCAAAGTGCGTGCCGTTCTCACCGCTAATGGTGAATTCTGTCTGATGCTGATCGGCCACGGTAGAGTCGACGCCCAGCGTAATCTCGCCCAGTTTGCTCTGGCCTTCCGGCAGATCCACCGACAGTTGCCCATCGAAGGTTGAGCCATTAAGCGTCAGCGTATAGACCCCGTGATCCCAGGTGGCGGTAATATGGTTGCCGGTAAAGGTCGCGCCTTCAGGGATACCGGACAGCGTGATCTGCGTTAAATGGGCATCGGCGACATCGCTGGTTAACGCCAGATGGATATCGACGGTAATATGGTTCACCGTAGTGGTCGTGACCGTCGTGGTGGTACTGCCCGACGAAGACGTCGTGCCATTACCAAAAATCACGCCTTCAATATGGTTAGCGTTTTCATACAGCCCTTTACCGGTCGTTTTATCGACGATCTTCAGGCCGTCATAGGTATTATTCTGCGTGGCGGCATTATTATTCGAGCTATAGCTGACGTTATAATTCTCGCTATTACCGCTGACAAAAATATAGTCCTTGCCGACATCGCCCTGCTGCACGCCGCCGTTACCGGTAATCCCTTTCAGATCCCTGAACTGCGCCTGGCTGGGCTGCCAGTCACCCTGCTGGTAATAGCCGCCGGTATGACTGCCGACGACAAAAATATCGGTATAACCCTTCGCTGAATTATCCGTATTGGCATTACTGGACTGATCGTAATATTTAATCTGCGACGCGCTGTCATGATCGGGAACGCTATCCCCGGCGATCTTGCCATCCGGGCTGGTCGGCGTCAGCCAGACCCGCACATTGGAGCCAATGGCAACAATCTTGCCATCCTGAATATCAAATCCGTTAGGGTCCTTGCTCCCACCGTTAATATGGATGACCTCACTACCGGTCTGCACGGCAGTCTGTGAGACATCAACATGGACGTGGAGATCGGTGTCGGAATCAGAGTCAGAATCAGAGTCGGAGTCGGAGTCGGCGTCGGAGTCGGCGTCGGAGTCCGCGTCAGAATCTGCGTCTGCGTCGGAATCCGCATCGGCGTCTGCATCAGCATCTGCATCTGCATCTGCGTCAGAGTCGGCATCGGCGTCTGCATCAGAGTCCGCGTCGGCGTCTGCGTCAGAATCGGCATCTGAATCCGCATCGGCATCTGCGTCAGAGTCGGCATCCGCATCGGCATCGGCATCGGCGTCGGAATCGGCGTCCGCGTCTGCGTCGGCATCAGAATCTGCATCAGAGTCTGCGTCTGCATCAGCGTCGGAATCAGCATCCGCATCGGCATCTGCGTCAGAATCGGCGTCTGCGTCTGCATCGGCATCGGCGTCAGAATCCGCATCGGCGTCGGAATCCGCATCGGCGTCAGAATCGGCATCTGCATCTGAATCCGCGTCAGCGTCTGCGTCAGAATCCGCATCCGCATCGGCGTCAGCATCGGCATCGGCGTCTGCGTCGGCATCAGAATCTGCATCAGAGTCTGCGTCCGCATCCGCATCCGCGTCGGAATCAGCATCCGCATCGGCGTCTGCGTCAGAATCAGCATCAGCATCTGCGTCAGAGTCCGCGTCTGCGTCAGAATCGGCATCTGAATCCGCATCGGCATCTGCGTCAGAGTCGGCATCCGCATCAGAATCGGAATCCGCGTCAGCATCTGCGTCAGAGTCGGAATCCGCATCGGCATCGGCGTCGGAATCGGCGTCCGCGTCCGCGTCGGCGTCGGAATCGGCATCCGCGTCAGCGTCTGCGTCAGAATCCGCATCGGCATCAGCATCGGCATCAGCATCCGCATCGGCGTCAGAATCGGCGTCCGCGTCTGCGTCGGCATCAGAATCTGCATCAGAGTCTGCGTCTGCATCAGCGTCGGAATCAGCATCCGCATCGGCATCGGCGTCAGAATCGGCGTCTGCGTCTGCATCGGCATCGGCGTCAGAATCCGCATCGGCGTCCGAATCGGCATCTGCATCTGAATCCGCGTCAGCGTCTGCGTCAGAATCGGCATCGGCATCGGCATCGGCGTCAGCATCGGCATCGGCGTCTGCGTCTGCGTCGGCATCAGAATCTGCATCAGAGTCTGCGTCCGCATCCGCGTCTGCATCCGCGTCGGAATCAGCATCCGCATCGGCGTCTGCGTCAGAATCCGCATCAGCATCTGCGTCAGAATCTGCATCAGAGTCTGCGTCCGCATCCGCATCCGCATCCGCGTCTGCATCCGCGTCGGAATCAGCATCCGCATCGGCGTCTGCGTCAGAGTCCGCATCAGAGTCCGCGTCGGCGTCAGAATCGGCGTCCGCGTCTGCATCGGCATCAGCATCTGCGTCAGAGTCTGCATCGGAGTCCGCGTCAGCGTCAGCATCTGCATCAGCGTCGGAATCGGCATCGGCGTCAGCATCAGAATCCGCGTCGGCATCAGCGTCAGAGTCCGCATCTGCATCCGCATCGGAGTCAGCATCAGCGTCCGCATCGGCATCAGAGTCCGCATCAGAATCGGCATCGGCATCGGCGTCTGCGTCAGAGTCTGCATCTGCATCAGAATCCGCATCCGCATCAGCGTCAGAGTCAGCATCGGCATCCGCGTCAGCGTCAGAATCCGCATCCGCGTCTGCATCAGCGTCGGAATCAGCATCCGCATCGGCGTCAGAATCGGCGTCCGCGTCTGCATCCGCATCGGAGTCTGCGTCAGCATCGGCATCAGCGTCAGAGTCCGCATCTGCATCCGCATCAGAGTCCGCGTCAGCATCGGAATCGGCGTCTGCGTCCGCATCCGCGTCAGCGTCAGCGTCAGAATCCGCATCCGCATCCGAATCCGCATCGGCATCAGAATCTGCATCAGAGTCTGCGTCCGCATCCGCATCCGCGTCGGAATCAGCATCCGCATCGGCGTCAGCGTCTGCGTCGGCATCGGCGTCGGAATCAGCATCCGCATCGGCGTCAGAGTCCGCATCAGAGTCCGCGTCGGCGTCAGAATCGGCATCTGAATCCGCATCCGCGTCGGCGTCAGAATCCGCATCTGCGTCTGCGTCTGCGTCAGAATCGGCATCAGCATCGGCATCAGCATCGGCATCAGAGTCTGCATCTGCATCGGAGTCCGCGTCAGAGTCCGCATCTGCGTCGGCATCGGCGTCAGCATCAGCATCCGCATCGGAGTCGGCATCCGCGTCAGCGTCGGAGTCAGAATCCGCGTCTGCATCAGCATCTGCGTCCGAGTCGGCATCTGCATCGGCATCTGAGTCAGAATCCGCGTCCGCGTCCGCGTCCGCGTCCGCATCGGCGTCGGAATCCGCATCAGCATCCGCGTCGGAATCGGCATCGGCATCTGCGTCAGAATCAGCGTCTGCATCTGAATCCGCGTCAGCATCTGCGTCAGAGTCTGCATCTGAATCCGCATCGGCATCTGCGTCAGAATCCGCGTCTGCGTCTGCATCAGCATCTGCGTCCGAGTCGGCATCTGCATCGGCATCTGAGTCAGAATCCGCGTCCGCGTCCGCATCGGAGTCGGCATCAGAATCGGCGTCAGCATCTGCGTCAGAGTCTGCATCGGCGTCAGCGTCAGCGTCGGAATCTGCATCTGCATCTGCATCTGCATCAGCGTCGGAATCGGCATCGGCGTCAGCATCAGAATCCGCATCGGCGTCAGCATCAGAATCCGCGTCGGCATCAGCGTCAGAGTCCGCATCTGCATCCGCATCGGCGTCGGAATCGGCGTCCGAGTCAGCGTCAGAATCTGAATCCGCATCTGCGTCCGCGTCCGCATCGGAGTCCGCATCAGCATCCGCATCCGCGTCGGCATCTGCGTCAGAATCAGCGTCCGCATCTGCGTCCGCGTCAGCATCCCCATCCCCATCATCCAAAAGCGTGGGTTCATCTGGCGGGGTGCCGTCGGGGAAGTCGAGGCCGATGGTGGGGTAGCCTGCGGTTGGGTTGAGGATCTCGGCGGTGAGGTCGAGCACAACGTGGGTGTGCGATCCGCCACCGCTGCCGCCAGTGACGGGGCCGTCGGCGTCAGCCTGTGGGCCCGCGGCAGGAGCTTCGAGGGTTTGCGTCGGGTCCTGGCCGTCAGCGATGGCCTGCTGTAAAGCGGCGACGTCATCCTGCTGGGTGGTGGTGGAGTGGGTTGAAATGGCGTTGCCATCCCAGGTGGTGTCGCGGCCAAGTGCGAGAGTTTTGCCGTCGTCCAGTGAAATGCTGATCGCGCCCGATACGCCGGTTTGTATCTGTTCACCGTTAACAAGCCGATCGCCTTCGAGCAGCAAACGCCTGCTCCCGTCAGGAGCTACTGCGTATACCTGTCCGATGACGGTTTTAACGATCCCACCCACGCCGCTCATGTCATTTTCCTCGAAGGCCTGCGCCCATCCGTTCATTCCGCCTGATTTTTGAGCACAGAATACCAAAAGTGCGCTATTTAAGCATTGCTAAAATCCAATCTTAGTAAATAAAAGTAACACTTACGCAACGTGATTTTTTTGATTCAGGTATGATTTTGGTTAAGTGGTTACTAAATTAGAGGAAAATATGAGAGATGATATGAATGTATTGTTAACTAATGATAGCAGGCTAAGAAATGAGTCAGGTATTTGTAAATGATTTCTGCCTGCTTTAGTGGGTGAGTATGTAGCGTGGCTAAATTAAACCTTCGTCTTCATCGGCGATTAATCCTTCCAGACCGCTGAGCGTCCGGCGCGCCTGCGCACGGTTGATCAGCTTCATTTGCGCGGCGGGCGGCAGGTCGGTAATGCTGATCACGCCTTTACTCATCAGCACTTCGATCAGGTCCTCCAGCACGCGAACCATCTCCAGATCGCTTTGCCGCAGCTGTGTTAACGTCGCATTTTTATACCATTCGCTTAGTTCGGGCGTCAGATCGGCGCTCTGTTCCGTCATTGCGTTAAACGGCTGATCCTCAAGCCGGACAATCCGTCCTCCGGCATCTCGCTCGATATAGTACATGGTCAATCTCCTTGTTGAATCAGCCGGGTGGCATCGCCAAAATAGCGTCCCATCGCGCCGTAAAGACCGATTTTTTCGAGGACGCCGAGTTCGCCTTCCGTCTCCACCCGTTCGGCGATGAGGGGAAGGTTGATCTGCCTGGTCGCCCAGTAGATCGCTTCGATAAACAGCTTTTTGTCATTTTCAGTATCAATATGACGAATGTAGCCGCCATCGACTTTGATCCACGCCAGCCCCCACTGCGGCAGGTTGCCGATGAGGTGAAAACGTCCGCCAAAGTGCTGGATGCCGAGGCGGCAGCCGGTCTCACGCAGCTTTTTCACCAGCGTATTGACGCGTTCGGTGTCCGGCAGTTCGTTTTCATCAAGCTCCAGAGTCAGGCGGGCGGCGAGGTGCGGGACCTGTTTCAGAGGATGCAGCAGCGCGTTCAGGCTCTCGTCGTCCGCGACGCTTTCTCCGCTGATGCTAAGCGCGAGGCGATCGTCATTGTGTTCCATGGCGCGCAGGGTCTGGCGCAGCATCACCAGATCCATCCGGCGGCCCAGCGCGAGCCGGTGGATCCACGGCATAAAGCGGCCTGCCGCGATGATTTCGCCGTCCGGCAGCTTGATACGCGCGAGAATTTTGTGGTGCAGGGGTACATGCTGCTGATTACATTCAAAAACCGGCTGCGAAAACAGCGCGAAAGACTCGTTTTGTAATACCGCCGTCAACCGGTTATGCCAGACATGGTGATCGTCTTCGGCTTCCGCTTCGGCACCGGCCAGCGGCTCGCCGCTGTGAGTGGCAAAATAGCGCATTTCGGTTTCCGCCATCGCCAGCGCCTGATCCGCCTGGGCAAGTACGGCCTGCGGCGTGTCGCCGAAATGATAGGGCACCTGCGCAAAATGGGCGACGGGGGAGACGTCGCTTAAGCCAGTCTCATGCAGCGCTTTGAGCTGGGTGCTGAGCATGTTGACCAGCGTATCCATCTCCTGCGGCAGTATGCCGGGAACGATCAGGGCGAATTCGCCGCCGCGCACGCGGGCCAGCAGGCTGTCGGTATGATAAAAGCGCGCCTGGATCTCCGTCAGCAGCCGGGAAATCGCTTTTAAGAGCTGGTCGGTTTTTGCACCGCCCATACGCTGGTTCAGGCCCATCAAATCCTGAACTCGCAGCAAAATAAGATGCCCGGACGCTTTCTCTTCATCGCTCAGGCGGGACTGCAAATGAATATCAAAGGCGCGGCGGTTGCTTACGCCGGTGAGCGGGTCGTGATAGGCCTCCTGACGCAATGCCTCGGTGCGCTGTGCCTGCTCGCTGAACAGCGCTTTAAGCTGGGTGACCATCATGTTGGTGGCTTCGACCACCCGACGCAGTTCGGGCGTTTTTGGCAGCGCGGGCAGGTTCAGAAACTCGCGGCGGCTGATGGCCATGGCCTGTTCGACGATGTAGTTCAGCGGACGCAGGCGACGACGCAGCAGCAGGGTGGCACCGAGCACGCACAGCGCGCTACAGCCGACCAGCCACAGGAAGCTGGCGATGGTGCTGTCCCACAGGCGCGCGAGGGCAAACATCGGATGGCTGACCACTTCGACGCGCGCGGCCTGGGTCCAGCCGCGCATGACGATAGCGTCGCCCATGCCCGGATTGAGCGCCACGACGTCGGCAAACCACTGCGGAACGCTGGCGTTCTGCGGGGTGTCACGGCGCTCAATCAGCGGCTTGCCGGTTTTAATGTCAACCACCCGGATGCTGTAAAAATAGCCGCTGTCGAAAATAGAATTGACCATCAGTTCGGTCATGGTCGGATCGTCGATATGCGTGGTCAGCGACAAACCCAGCGCGGTCGCGGCATCCTGGGCGTGCGCGCTCAGCTGATTACGATACTGCTCGCGTGAACTCTCCAGCGTCACCACAAAGTTGCCGCAGAAAAGAAAAAACGTAAACAGACATATGCCGATCAGTAGCTGTTTATAAAGGGACATGGCTACTTCCTATTCATTAAGTTCAAATCCTTCTGCACGCATTCTGGTGAGAAGATCCTGCCAGCGGGAAAGCCGTTTGCTGTCACCCACACGCTTATTTCCTCCCGCCTGCGGTAGCCATAATCCCTCACCGTTAAATGCATAGACGGGGAGCAGATCGGTGCGCTGCGTGGCGGGTAAAATAGCCGTTTTCAGGTTATCAAGAACAAGGGGGATCGCCTCCGGCGTGGAATACCAGGTGACGACCATATGCGCCTGATTCAGCTGTAACGCCTTAACATAAGTAATACGTAGCTGGTTAGCAGGAACCCCAATTTCACGGAGCGTGAAATATTTTGCGATGGCGTAATCCTCGCAATCTCCTGCACCTTTGCGTAAAAACTCAATCGGGGTGGCCCAATAATCCTGTTGTTGCCAGACTACACTATCATCGCGAAAGTCCATACGCGTATTAAAGAACTGATTTGCCAGTGCTAATTTCTCCTGCACGCTGGCGGAGCGGGCGTTATTCAGTAACGCCGCCCATTCATCAATGCGCTGCTGGGCGGCGGGAGACGCCGGGCCATATAGCTGTCGGGTGCGCTGCTGAATGGCATTAAAGTCCCAGCCTGCGCCGAGCCCCGGCGATATGACAAGCAGCGCCAGCAGCCAGAACGATAACCATCGTTGCCGGTTGGGGGCGGTGTTAATACCAAAAAGGCATCGGCTCATCGATCATATTCTGGGCAGGCGAGCTAGCGAGTATAATCTGGCCCTGCCGCATCGTTCAATGACGGCGAACCGTTTCGGCGGTATTTGTGATAAGCCACATAGCCGGAAAGATAATGCTCAATATCGTCGATCCTGACGCGATAACTGTGATGACGAATAAAAAAACTGCCGACAATGCGCGGCGGATTTTTAAAAAACATCGCCAGCTCCGGCCAAAAAAAGCCATTTGCCAGATAGCGCGCGCGGATTTCCAGCGCCTCATAAAAGTCCTTAAGCGGAAAGTCTTTAAGTAAGTGCTTATGCTCTGAATCAGCCAGACGGGTAAGCATTCGTGAGGCCGCCATCATTAATTCCAGCAATGTGGGGTAAGTGGTAATACGGTTGCGCACAAAATCAAGATGGTCGCGGACGTTATCCAGCCCGAACTGATAATAACGCTCCAGCGGGCGATAAAGCGTGAGCTCGTTAATGCAATAACTTAACCAGTGGTCGTGTGCCTGCCAGTGTTTTTGCGCAATAAAATATTCCACCGCCCGTTCAACCATCTCCAGCCAGCGTGATTGTCGGGTTAAGCCGTACAGCCGCATTAAGGCGAAAGCGGCTTCACCGTCGTAATAAATAATCCGCTGTTCCGCTTTAAGAGACAGATCGGCGGCATGTAAGACGTGGACAAAGCCGCCGGTCTCCGGGTTCTGCATAAAGTGGATGCCGTGGGCGAGGCGCTCCATTTGCGCCAGAAAACGGTGATCTCCGGTCAGGGCGGTGTATTGCGTCATTGCCAGGATGGCGACCGCGTTGCCGCCGAGTTTGATTTCGTCGCCGGTATCCACCAGAAAATCGGCTTTGCTGCCGTCCGGCAGATCGTAAGATTTAATCAAGTGGGTGGAGAGATCGTCCAGCGCCCGGACGATCGCGGCAAAATGCGCTGGATCGCCGGTTTCTTCCCACCCTTCCAGCAGTGCGTAGGTCGAGCTGGCATGACGCAGGGCGTTGTAGGTCGGAATGGCGCGGTCAAAACAGGGGAACCAGCCGTAATCATAGCGACCCGATTTTTTCACCTGACGCGCCAGATAATCGGTGCTGCTGTGGATCATCTTTTCCAGCGCCTGATCCTGCCAGCGGGTAAGCTGCCGGTAGCCGGAATTTTTGCCTGTCGATTCAATCAGTAACGCGTCTTCACCTTCGGTAAAAACCGCGCGGGTGGTGAAGCGCCAGATAAGCTGGTCCGCGTTCTGCGGCCAGGCCAGTTCATGGTTAAAACGCCGCCGGGAAAAGGACGTCAGATTAACCGCATTGGGCGTGGCGACGCCTTCCGTGCCGATATACATCAGCGCCCCGGCGGCAATTTCCTGTTCAAGAATGGCGTGGGTAAACGACGGGTCAAAACTCAGCCCAAAACGGAAATAGTTACGTTTGGTTTTGCCAAGCTTGCTTTGCAGGACATCCCAGCGCAGCGCTTCGACCTGATTTACCCTGTCTACCCGCAGCCAGACAGGTTCACGCGGCTGTTTTTTTTGCCAGCGCTGGAGTGCCTGCGCTCCGGCCTGCCACGCTAAATCGAACGTCGCGCCGTGCGCAATGTGCGTCCAGGCACGCGTTTTACCGTCGCAGAGACTGAAAAAAATCACCTGCCCCGGATGCGTTTCAGGGAGCGGCGGGATAGCGAGCTGTTCGGCGGCGGGGCGCAGGCGCGCCAGTAAATGACTAAGTGACATGGTTACTCCTGCATCCTTTGCGAGGTTCAGCGGCACAGGCGGGTTTTATAGCACAGATTAATATTATTGAAATATGCCGCCGCGTCGGTTGGCTATCCTCAGGGTGGAAAGTATATGATTCATGTGACTAATTAATAGCGTGGGCAAAAAGGAGACAGCGTGGGCGAGCAAATGACGCAGGCGGCAGAGGAACTTCCCGCTTTCTGGACCGCAAAGGATGTTGAACAGGCAACCGCTGGTAGCTGGTTTCGTCCGCCGTCACCGGGATGGGCGGCCACCGGGTTGTCTATTTTTGCGCCTGCCATGCAGCCTGGCAATATGGCTCTCGTGCGCTCGGCTACCGACAATTGCGGTATGCTGGCGAGCGTGGTGGCCAGAATGGCCGTGCCGCCTGCCTGTATTATCACTACCGATCCGCAGCAAATTAAGCAGCCGGATATTCCTGTCTTTCAGGTCGCCGACGGTACAGAGGCGCTGCTGGCAATGGGGCGCTATGCGCGCGATCGCCTGCGCGGCAACGTCATTGGCGTGACCGGTAGCGCGGGGAAAACCACCTGTGTGGCAATGCTGGCCAGGGCGCTTTCCGCGTGGGGAGCCGTCGGGCAAAGTGCGCATAATGCCAATCTACCGCGCGGCGTGGCGTGGAATCTGGCGTCCACCGCGTGGGATACGCCAAACGTGGTGATTGAGATGGCGATTGGTCGTATGGGCGTCAGCGCACGGATGGCGCGTCCGCAGGTAGCGGTTTTTACCAATATTCAGCCCGCGCACCTCGGTGAAAAACATACCCTGCGCGATATTGCGGTAACGAAAAGCGCGATTTTTTGGGGAATGGCGGCGGGCGCTACGGCGATCCTCAACCGCGATATGGCAGAGTTTGAAACGGTGCGCGACGAAGCGCTGCGCCGCAAACTCATCATTATGACTTATGGTTGTCATCCTGAAAGCGACAGTCGTCTGCTGCACTATGACGCCGACGGGCATCAGGTGCAGGCGCAGATCGGCGGGCAAACGCTAAATTATACACTGGCGGCGGCGGGCGAACATATGGCGATTAATAGCCTGGCGGTGCTGACGGCGGTATCCGTTTTGCACTATCCGCTGACCCCGGCAATTGAGATGCTGACATCTTTCATGCCGCTGGCCGGGCGGGGCAGGGAGATCGCGGTGGAGATTAACGGTTGCGCCTTTACGCTGATTGATGATGCCTATAATGCGAATCCCGGTTCGATGAACGCGGCGCTGGCGAGCTTAAGCGATGCGCGCCCGGCGGGGCGGCGGCTCGCCATTTTAGGCGAAATGGCCGATTTAGGCTCTGAGGCGGTGAATTATCACACCGCGCTGGCGCCAGTCATAAATGACAGCAATATCGATCGGGTATATATGGTTGGAGAAAGTTATCGCGCCTGCTGGCAGGCGTTAAATGATAATAAAAAGGGACGTTATTTTGACAGCATTGACGCGCTGAAGGCGGAATTATTAAGCCAGCTACGTTCCGGCGATCGGCTATTAATGAAGGGATCGCACAGCGCGAATATTCATCAACTGGTTGACTGGATTGTGGCGCAGAATCAGCCCGGTTCCCGGCCTGCGTGAGATTCACCAATTCAATAATAACGCCGGACAGTTCCCTCTCCCTGGGGAGAGGGTCAGGGAGAGGGAGAGAGGATGTCCCCGAAGCCCCTCACCCCGGCTTTCCGTTCCTGACCCGTATTAATGCCGGATTTATCAATACGGCGTTATTCCTTTTCCAGATTCACAAACTCATCTTTTGCTTTCTGTAGCTGCTGCTGGAACTGCGGGTTGGAATGGAGCGTGGCGACAATTGCCGAACCCACAATTCGCGCGGCATCGACATCGCTCTGCCAGTGGTAGCCGCAAATTACCCGGCTCTGACCCAATTCAAAACCACGCTTCAGGATTTTATCCTGATCGGTAGGATTGATTTCCGTCAGCACCAGCGCGGTTGCCCAGCCAATGGAAGTATGCCCTGAAGGATAAGAGCCATTGGTGGACAGCTTATCCTGCTCTTTCGTGTTACAGGTCGGGACGCCATAAAAAGCGAACGGTCTGATTCGCATATATTTTTCTTTCGCGCCTCGGGTCGCCAGATCGCCCGCATCTTCAATCATATTGGTTAACAGCTTATAAATTTCGGGAGAGTCTTTCTGTGTAATCGGATGACCGAAGGCTTCAGAAAAGGCATTTGCCACGCCACCGGCGGCAAGATCGGCATCCGCCGCAGCCTGCTTGCCGCGTTCAGTATTGCGCAGCATACGGCCTTTCTCATACATCGCCTGATCGTTCATAAACAGAATGCTGCCCACTTCCGGCGGCGGCGGTAATAAATCGAGGCTATTAATAGCCTGATCGTTTTTCAGATAATACAGGTCAGGTTTCGTCGTAACGTCATTACCCTGGGGATCCGCTGCAAAGGCATTGAATGATAATAAAGTAATGCATAATGACAATAGTGCTTTTTTCATGGTCAATCCTCACCTTTTATGGGCGTTTATACGCATGAAAATTATACGATATATGCCTGAAAAGGGCTGTGACTGCGATCTCGTTTGAAACAAAAGTGTAACATTTGCTTTAACGGTATGAAGTGATTATTAAAAGGGATGTCTCACAGACCTGTGATTTAACTCTCACTACCTTGTACGGCAACACAAAAACGCCTGGATAATTGCCCAGCGCTTTGGGTTGCGACACATAGGTTAGCGTATTTCTTCTTAATATAATGATCTTCTCGTCATGACCATTATGTCAGGCGTGATTAAACAGTTGGCATATTTATCACTATTGTATGGGTTATTAAAAAACGCAACATCCTTGTTGCCACGTTAATTCAGGGCGCTATTTTATAAAAAGGAAATTGGCAATAATGACTATTCAGACGTTTGTCCTTGCACCGGACTCTTTCAAAGAAAGTATGACCGCGAAAGAAGTTTGCGTGGCTATGGAAAAGGGACTTAAAAAAGTCTTTCCTGACGCGCGTTATATTCATGTCCCGATGGCGGACGGCGGCGAAGGCACCACGCAGTCGCTGATTGACGCCAGCGGTGGAGAATTATTTTCTCTGACGGTGACCGGCCGGCTGGGAGAGCCGGTTGACGCCTGCTACGGTATTATGGGCGATGGAGAAACGGCGGTCATTGAAATGGCTTCTGCGAGCGGTATTCAGCATATCCGCCGCGAAGACCGTAATCCGCTTATCACCACAACCTATGGAACCGGGGAGCTTATTCGCGCCTGTCTGGATAAAAATATTAAAAAGCTCATTCTTGGTATTGGCGGCAGCGCGACCAATGATGGCGGAGCGGGAATGGCGGAAGCGCTGGGCGTTCGTTTTTATGACGCCACAGGGGAGGCGCTTCCCAGGGGCGGCGGCGCGCTGGCGCAGCTACAGCGTATAGATGTCTCCGGCCTCGACAGCCGACTGGCGAGGATTGACATTCAGGTCGCCTGCGACGTCACCAACCCATTATGTGGTCCACAGGGGGCATCCGCCGTTTTTGGTCCGCAGAAGGGGGCAACCCCGGCGATGGTCGATCGGCTGGATGCCGCGCTTGCACACTACGCCGCCGAAATCCGCCGTACCCTCGATAAAGATGTCGGCCACATTCCCGGCGCGGGTGCCGCAGGCGGACTGGGCGCTGGCCTGCTGGCATTTACGGCCTGCCAGTTGCGTAAGGGTGTCGATATTGTCATTGAATACAGTTGCCTGCGGGAAAAGCTGGCTGGCGCTCAGTATTGCTTTACCGGCGAAGGCCGGATTGATTCGCAGACTCAGTTTGGCAAAACCCCCCAGGGCGTGGCACGTACCGCGCTGGAAAATCACGTCCCGGTGATTGCGGTGGCAGGCTCCATCGGCGACGGGATCGACATTCTTTATCAGGAAGGCATTCATGCCATCTTTGGCATTATTCCGCAGGCCAGTGGCATTGAGGAACTTCTCAGTAACGGCCCGTTAAATATGCAGCGAACCTGTGAGAATATTGCGCGGCTGATTCATTCATCACGGTAATCTGTTTTCAGGTGAATCTTCTACAAGATATTATCCGTCAGAGCATTACGGATAATATCTTTGCTAATAAAAACTTCCGCATTTTATGCAGAATATTATTCTGCTGGTTGCGATATAGTATTCCAGATTACTCTCTTTATTACGTTGTTTTGCGATAGTTAAGTGCTCGCGCTCAGGGATTATTATGGCAACCTATAATTTTGATACTACTCTTGCCCGCTCTATTGTTAGTCGAACAATGAGTATTATTGATTGTAATGTCAACGTAATGGACGCGCGGGGGATCATTATTGGTAGCGGTGAGCCTGAACGTATTGGTGATATTCATGAAGGTGCATTGCTGGCGCTAACCCAGGAACGGGTGGTCACAATTGATAAAGCCTCAACGCATTCTTTGCGCAGCGTCAAACCAGGGATAAATCTTCCGCTGAGAATGAATAATCATATCGTTGGCGCTATCGGTCTGACCGGAGAGCCTGCGCGACTGGCCCAGTTCGGCGAGCTGGTGCGCATGACGGCGGAGATGATGCTGGAGCAGGCCTGGTTATCCCAGCTCCTGGTACAGCAAAGCCGCCTGCGTGAAGAACTGGTGCTGAACCTGATCCGCCATCAAACCGGTCCCGACTCGCTTCAGGAGTGGGCGCAGCGTCTGGGGATCAACCTTGCCCAGCCACGGGTCGCGATGATCGTCGAAATCGACAGCGGGCAGCTCGGCATTCACACGGCGATGGCTGAGTTACAGCGCCTTCAGACGCTGCTGACGGAGACCGGAAAAGACGATCTTCTGGCCATTGTCTCCCTGACGCAGATGGTTGTCCTGCGGGAAGTGAGCGTGCAGGCGGGCGACTGGGAGCCTGAAAGCCATAAGCGGGCGATGGAACAGCTCTACCAGCATTTACGGCAAAACTGCCCCTTAAAGGTCAGATTTGCGCTGGGTAATTATTTTCCCGGTGAGGGCAGCGAAGCCCGCTCTTATTGTACTGCACAAACCACAATGAAAGTCGGCAAGCAGCGGATGCCCGAAGAACATTGCTACTACTGGCAGGATATCAAACTGCCCGTTCTGCTCGATGGCCTGCACGGAGGATGGCAGGCTGCCGAACTGCTCCGCCCCATTCAACGCCTGCGATCGTTGGACAGCAACGGCGTATTGCTTAAAACCCTCCACGCCTGGTTTCGGCATAATCAGCAGCCCACTCCCACCGCGAAGGCGCTTTTTATCCATAAAAACACGCTGGATTATCGGCTGCACCGCATCGCGCAACTGACCGATCTTAACCTCGCAAATTATGACGACCGGTTTTTGCTGTATGTCGCTGTTCAACTGGATGAGGGGTAAGAGCAGAGCATGGCAGAAATGCCAAACCCCGCCTTTTTATATTAACAGCGATCTCTCATCTGAATGTTCTGGCGGAGCATAAAGCGGAACATCGCTATTTTCGCCAGATAGTTTCTGAATGACGTGCCAGCATTTCTGACGCTAAGGCAGTAAATAATCTTTAGCCTGACACATAATATTATTCTAAATAATAGCTGTAGGTGATTTTACGGTCATTATCACGGCGCTGTTTTTCTAAAACAAATATAAAACATATAATCATTTATCTTTACAAGGTGATAACAATTAAATTTGGCTTTGTGAGCGGTTTCATAACTTTAAGATTATATGTCGGGTATGATTTTCTCCTTAACAAGGTAAACAGGCGGACATCATGAATACAAAATATAAATTGCATGAATTCCTTGATGTCGATCGTCTGCAAACGTTACAGGACAATTTTAGCCAGTCGATGATGATTGCGCTGGTGGTGGTGGATCAGGAAGGAGTCCCCATCACCCGCCCGAGCGGTTTTTCAGATTTTTGCGCCCGTTCCAGAATGAATGCGTCACTGGCCCGGCACTGTTACGAAAGTGATAGCGCGGGCGGTGAGGCGGCAATGCGGGCCGGAAAACCGGTAGTGTATCGTTGCTACTGCGGGTTTGTTGAATTTGCCGTTCCTATCATGATTAACGATCATTACCTCGGTGCTTTTATCTCCGGGCAGGTGAAAGTTGAAGAAGAAAAAGAGCAATGTATTCCCTATATCCTCGATAATAACCAGCTTTGGCAGGAAAACCCGTGGCTTACAGAGTTACATCATTCGTCGCAGCGTATGCCTTATGAACGATTTGAATCAACCGCTAATACCTTACTTCATGTAGCCTCTTATCTTGTTGAACAGGCTTATGCCAACAATATTCAGCGTGAATTACGGCAAAAAGATCTTGAATTAACCAATGAATTGCGTAAACGCGTTGAGATTGAGCGCTCATTGCACGAGGCGGAATTCAAAGCGCTTTCTTACCAGATTAGTCCCCATTTCCTGTTTAACGTTCTGAATACCATTGGCCGCCTGGCATTTCTTGAAGATGCCAGCCGAACTGAAACCATGGTGCATGATTTCTCAGACATGATGCGGTATCTGCTGCGCAAAAATAATAATGGCTTAATCACCCTTGGGCAGGAATTAAATTATGTCAATTGCTATATGGCTATTCAGAAAGTCAGAATGAATGACCGCTTTGATTATGTTTGTCATATACCAGAGAAATACAATAACGTCGTCTGCCCTTTTTTGATTCTCCAGCCGCTGGTGGAGAATTTTTTTAACTATGTCGTAGAACCAAGAGAAACCAAAAGCCATATTTTCATGCGTGCCACGGATGACGGTAGGGATGTGATCATAGAAATTACCGATAACGGTGATGGTATTTCTGCTGAAGGAATAGAGCATATCCTGTCAGGAAGCCAGAACCGTCAGAAGGGAGGGATAGGTATCCATAATATTAAAAACCGTCTTCAGCTTCTTTTTGGTGAAAATTATGGTTTACAAATTTCCAGTCCTCATAAGCCGATGCTCGGCACAACGATAAAAATGCGATTTCCTCTGTTACCGCCAGATACCGGAGTATAAGAATGTATAATATTGTTATTGTAGAAGATGAGTCGATTGAGCTGGAGTCGTTAAAACGGATTGTCTCCCGCTGCGTTGAAAATGCCGTGATTCATGAAGCGCCAACCGGCAACAGGGCGATTCAACTTATTGATAATATAGCCAAAATAGACATGATGTTTGTAGATATTAACATTCCATTGCCGAACGGCAATCAGGTTATTGAATATCTCAAACAGAAAAACACCGACACTAAGGTCATCGTAACCACAGCCAATGATGATTTTAATATCGTGCGGCAAATGCTCAGTCTCAGGGTTGATGATTATCTGTTGAAACCGGTCAAACAAAGCACACTAACGGAAACGATCCTTAAAACGCTTCAGGTGGATGAAGGTAAAGCCAGCGAGACGCGCGAGTTAAGGCAAAACATTAGCGCCCTGATTAACCGCTGCGATTATCCGGGCTGGCATACCTTTTTATTCAGCGTGCTGGATGCGACCTGCTCAGGGCACGCGTGCAGTGATGAGCGTCCAACAGCGATAATTGATGTTCTTGAATTAACCCAGCAGCATCTGGCAAGTCTCGGTGAAAAATTTGTGCCCTGCCGCAATAATATCGCCGCTATCGTTCAGACGATCCATCAGCAGGGTGTGGCTCCCCATAATTATTGGCGACTGATGAATCAACTGCTCGACGTTAGTCAGGCTATTTTTGAGTTAATCATGAAAAGCGTTAATAATAATATGGATTTTGTTGCCAGGGCGCAGTTTCATATCGAGAACAATATCCTCAGGAATATTACGCTGGATGACATTGCGGGCAAAGCGTTTGTCAGTCCGTGTTATTTAAGCCGCGCTTTTAAAAAGAGTACCGGAGCCGGTTTTTCTAACTATATTACGACCCGAAAAATCACGCTTGCCAAATCATTACTGCAATTCAGCGACTTAAAAGTGAATACGATAGCGCTGGAACTCTCCTGGCAGGATGCCAACTATTTTTGTCGCATTTTCAAGAAAGAGACGGGGATCGCGCCGTCCGATTATCGTCGAATTGTCTCCGGGGAAAGCTGCTGAACCGGAAGAAAATTTTTTGCACTGCCATTCTCGTCAGCGCAAGAAAGTGCGCTATACCCGCAAGATTATGTACTCTTCCATCGGTGCCGGGCCGTTAAGATGAAATACTCTCTTAATAAAGTGGCCCAGCCGTGGAAGACTATCTTTTTACCTCTGAATCCGTTGCCGAAGGGCATCCTGATAAAATGGCCGATCAGATTTCTGACGCGATTCTGGATGCTTATTTATTAAAAGATCCCGCTGCCAAAGTGGCCTGTGAATGTTTACTGAAAACGGGCGCGGTTGTCGTGGCCGGAGAAATTACCTCTGACGCGAATATTGATATTGAGCATGTGGTACGGACCACGATTAAATCCATCGGCTATGACCATTCTCTGAAAGGCTTTGATGCCGCTACCTGTGCGGTGATCAGCATGATTGGCAAACAGTCGCCTGATATCGCAAACGGCATACGCGCCGCAGACCCGGCGCTGATCGGTGCTGGCGATCAGGGGATCACTTTTGGCTATGCCTGTAATGAAACGCCCCAACTGATGCCTGCCGCGCTGCTGTATGCCCACCGGCTGATGGAGCGCCAGGCGCTGTTGCGTAAAACGGAGCGCCTCAGCTGGCTGCTGCCGGATGCCAAAAGTCAGGTCACATTGCATTATCGGGAAGGCCAGATCCTTAACGCAGATACCGTGGTGCTGTCCACGCAGCATCACCCCGATGTGTCGCTGGCGCACTTACGCGAAGCCGTGATCGAAGAGATTATCAAACCTGTCCTTCCCGCACGATGGCTGACCGGGGCAACACGTTTTTTGATTAATCCGGCTGGCCCGTTTATTCACGGCGGGCCTGCGGCAGATTGTGGCCTGACCGGACGAAAAATTATTGTCGATACTTACGGCGGCGCAGCCTGTCACGGCGGCGGTGCGTTCTCAGGAAAAGATCCCACTAAGGTCGATCGTTCTGCCGCTTACGCAGCACGCTATGTGGCCAAAAATATCGTGGCCGCCGGGCTGGCGACACGCTGTGAAGTCCAGCTTGCCTGGGCTATTGGCGTTCCTGAACCGGTATCGCTTCGTATCAATACCTTTGGCACCGGCAGGCTCGATCAGCAGCAGCTGGTAGCGCTGGTGTCCCGCCATTTTGATTTACGCGTTTACGGCATTATTAAACAGCTCGATCTGCTCGCACCACGCTATCGTCAGACGGCGTGTTACGGTCATTTTGGTCGCGATATTTTCCCCTGGGAAAACACCGATAAGGCGGCTCTGTTGCAGGACGCAGCGGGCTACCGTCATGTTGATCATCTTACGAATCACTTTTAAATGCACAACAGGAGAAATATATGTCCGGGCAGAGTTTGGGCTTGATTGAAACCGTCGGCCTGGCGGTAGCGGTAGAAGCGGCGGATGCCGCCCTGAAATCCGCTAATGTCGAATTAACAGGATACGAACTGAGTAAAGGCGGCGGGTTAGTCACCGTGAAGTTGACCGGAGAAGTGGGCGCAATTAATGCTGCCGTGGCGGCAGGAGTGGCATCAGCCAGCAAAATTGGTGAGGTCTTTGCCTGGAAAGTGATTGCGCGCACGGCATCCGGTATCGATAACATGCTGAAATCAGAAGAAAATCACGGCCCCGAAAAGCAGGAGCCAGCCGTTGTCCCAGAGGATAACGAGAGCCTGATCTCGGTACGGAATCTGGAACCCGACGTGGAAACGTCCTCTTGCCTGACGCTGGCGGAAGAACGTCCTTCCGACGCGCCTGAAGCGTTATCCCTGGCGCTGGCGGAAGAAAAAAGCGCTGATAGCGAGCCAGGCGAAAACAAAACAACCCGCCCGCGTGCGAAAAATACCCGCCGATAAACCTCTTCTTTTTATTATGCCGCCTCGCTTCATCAGGCGGTTTTTTTGTCAATCAATCAGGCACGCCAGCGATAGCTCGCTGGCGTTGCTCTCAGAACAGCGGCACCATGGCGAAGAAACCGATCATCGCGAGGATATTTATGAGGCTGGTCATCAGGGCGATGGTCATTGCCGGGGGATCGATATGGGTATCGCCATGGATCAGAAACAGGCGCGAAACCAGCTCGCCGATCAGGGCACAGATAATGCCTGTCAGTGCTGCCCATAGCAGACTGTGGGAGGCAATGGCCGCAAGCGCCGCAGGGAGCGCGATATGGTGAGAGACCGGAACCTGCGTATTAAAATGAAGAAAAATCAGCGAGGCGGCTGAGATCCCGAAGGCCAGCAGCGCGCCATTGGCTCCGAATGTGATACCCAGATAGCCCGCCAGTAATCCGATTCCCAGACCGAGCACGGACAACTGAGGAATGCGGCTGTGGTAGGGCATCCAGCATTTATCCTGCGGGGGATAGCAGCGACGAATGCCTGCGTCGGGTTTTCCCAGCAGGCCGGTTTTGCCGAACGCAAAACGGGTAATGATCCCGGAGATAACCACCGTTAATGCCACGGTATCCGTCCAGGCCGCGCCTGAAGGAAGGGCAAATTGATTCAGTCCCCAGGCAATAATATAACCCAGCGCGCCAAAGACTCCGCCGACCAGCAGGACATCACTGGCTCCCAGCCCGCTAAGACCCGCCGTGATATCACGCCCGGAAGCCAGTTTTCCTCGTTTCGCGGCCCAGGCGGTCGCGGCGACGCCCGCAGCGAAGCCTCCGGTGTGGGGGCCAAACATGCCAAAAGGGAATTCAATAAAATGAGAGGCGCTGCCAGTGGTAATTTGTGCCACCGTCATGGCAATCACCAGCAATCCGACAAATTCGAAGGCTGCCAGTGCGCCTATAGACGCACCAAAAATACCGCCGCCAAAGGCGATGAGTATATCTAATCCATTCATATATAATAACCTCGGTAATATAGGGTATAAGTAAGATGCAGTAAAATGTTATTGCAGATGGATTGCGTATTATTTTTTTAATGGCATCCCGGAATGATTTTATTCCGGGAAAGGATTAGCCGCCGATATGACAATGAAAACCCATCGATTCAATCATTTTTTTCAGATTTTCGATTTTATTTTCTGCTAATGATGGCGTATTCCCCATCGGATAAATTCTGCCGAGCAGGTTATATTTATTTTCACCGAACGTATGGTAGGGCAGTAAGTGAATCGTATCGACACCCGACATCAATTTGGCGAATTCAGCGATGCTGCGGATCTCCTCCTCATTGTCATTTACGCCCGGCACCAGCGGAATACGTACAATGACTTTGGTAATAAATGAAATTCGCAGCAGATTTTCCAGAATGCGACTGTTATTAACGCCGGTGTTCTGTTCATGAACCGAAGGGTTAATAGCTTTAATGTCGGTTAACGCCAGATCGATCCACGGAAAAACATCTTCTATCACTTCCTTCGTGGTAAATCCGGTGGTTTCAATCGCGGTATGCCAGCCTTTTGCTTTACAGGCTTTCAGCAGCTCGCGGGCGAACTCCGGCTGTGCCAGCGGCTCGCCTCCCGATAACGTCACGCCGCCGCCGGATCGACGAAACAGGTTTTCTTCTTTTTGTAATTCACGAATAACGTCATTTACCGTCATCCGTTTGCCTTTCATTTCCAGCGCCTGCGTCGGGCAGACTTTTGTACACTCGCCGCATTGCACACAACGACTGCGATCGACAAAAGACGGATTTGACGGAGAGAGCGCGTTCTGTGGGCATACCTCAATACATTTTCCACAGCGGATACAATCATTCTTTTTATAAATTAATTCGGGCTGCGGGCGCTGTGATTCGGGATTACTGCACCATTTACAGGCCAGTGGGCAGCCCTTAAAAAAAGGAATCGTGCGGATCCCAGGCCCGTCGTGCAGGGAATAGCGTTGAATATTGAATAAAACGCCTTCCGTATCGTATTCGACTCTATTCATAACATTACTCGTTATAAAGGCGGCGTACCAAAATCGAGTCAGCCGCCGAAATCGGCTTTAAAAAAGGCCATGGAAAACCATGGCCTGCCAGGCTGGATAAATCAGAATTGTTGTTCAGTACGGCTGATAATATCGTCCTGGACTTCTTTCGCCAGCACCACGAACTGCGCGCTGTAACCAGCCACGCGAACCACCAGATCCTGATGCTGCTGCGGATTTTTCTGCGCTTCCAGCAGCGTGTTCCGGTCGATAACGTTGAACTGGACGTGCATTCCTTTCTTGTCGAAATAGTTACGCACCAGGCCGCCGAAGTGATGCAATCCTTTTTCCCCCGCCAGCGAAGAAGGCAGGAATTTCTGGTTATATAATGTGCCGTTGGAGGCAATAAAGTGATCCAGTTTGGCGACTGAGTTGGCGGCGGCAGTTGGACCAAGGGTATCCTTGCCCTGACGAGGAGAGACGCCGTCGGCCAGCGGTTCTTTTGCCAGACGGCCATCCGGCAGGGCGCTAACGTCTTTACCAAACAGGACGTTAGCGGAAACAGGATAAATTCCTGCCTGGAAACGTCCGCCGCGTGGGTTGGTGTATTTTTCCACTTCCTGACAGTAAATCAGGGCACACTGGCGGGCGACGAGATCCACTTCATCAATATCATTACCGAAGCACGGCGTATTCTCCAGAATATGGCGGATCTCTTCGAAGCGGGAGGCATTGCCTGACTGTGCCGGGCGGGTGTCGGAAAGCTGACGATAAACTTCATTTTTAATCGCCGCCGGATCCAGCGAGCCATCGCGCTCAATAATCCGTTTCACGATGGCATAAATTTCCTGCTCGCCGAGCGAAGACTTCGCGGGTGCGCCGTGCGCGTTGCCGCCCACCGGATAGCCAAAGTTGGCGTCCAGGGCGCTCTTAAGCTCCTGCAACGTCAGCTTGCGGTCTTCAAAAACCTGTTTTTGAAGGGCGTAAACGGAGTCACCGGTGTCGGCAATACCAAACGCCTGCGGCCCGGTAAAGTTATAGATTGCGCCCCCTTCCTGAAGCGATTTTCCGCGACCGATGCAGTCATCCACCATCGCAGACAGGAACGGCAGCGGGCAGCGTTCGCCGTGGGCGATATCCACGCTGTTACAGGCTTCAACCAACTGGTGAACAAAGTGCGCCATCTGTTTTTTAAAGGCGCTGTAGAAGTCATCAAGGCCGGTATATTGGGTTAATTCCCCGGTCATCAGGCCGAGCTGTTTATTCCCGGAACGGCCATTGTTGAGCGTGATTTCCAGCACTTTTGCCACGTTAAAGAACGCTGCGTCATGCCAGCCTTCGGTACGATGCGGAGCCTGTGGCTCTACGCAGCCGATGATGCAATAGTCACGCGCATCACGCAGCGAGACGCCGCGGTTTTGTAGCGCCGGAATAATCACCTCATCGTTATACATCGCCGGTACGCCGAGTCCGAGGCGCACCAGCTCGCAGGCGCGGAACAGAAACTCATCCGGCGTGCCCTGCCAGACACGAATAGAGAAGGACGGCTGCGGCAGGCGAACGTGCGCGGTGGCCTCCATACACATATAAGTCAGCGGATTGGTGGCGTCACGACCGTCTTCCGTTTGCCCGCCAACGCACAGGTTCTGGAACACGGCATATCCGGCGAAGGCCTGGGCAGACACTTCATCCCGCGTTTTGTTGATATCGTTGAGCTTGATCCAGCAGCAGTCCACCAGTTCCTGAGCAAAATCCCGATCGATGGTTTTATCGGCTGCCAGATAAGGATACATATACTGGTCAAAGCGTCCGGGAGAAATAGAATGGCCGCTTGATTCAATTTGCAACATGCTCTGGATGAACCAGAAGGTCTGGCACGCTTCCCAAAAGTTCGTCGCGCCCTGTTCCGGTACACGGGTACAGTTTTGCGCGATGTGTTCCAGCTCGCGCTGACGAGTGGGATCGCGCTCTTCGCGGGCCAGACGTGTCGCTTCCTGCGCATAGCGATGCGCGAAGTTGATAGCCGCCTGATAGCTTAAGATCACCGCATGATAAAATTGTTCTTTTTTAATATAGTCCGGGGCGCTGCGGTCCAGATTGTCGAGGGCGCGAGTGACTTCATCAATAATCCCGCGAAAACCTATTTTCAGTATTTTTCCGTAATCGACGCTAACGTGGCCCACACCGCCGTAGAAATAGTTGCCGACGGTAAATACGCCATTGCCCATACTTTCTTTGGTAGCCTCGGACATATAGGAAGCGGCCAGTGAGCTGGTGGTTTTTCCCGGCCAGTACTTAAATGCCTGATGCAGATCTTCTGCCGTTTTTTTCGGAATGATGAAAGGGTCAGCGATACGGTGTTCCATCGTATCAAATTCTTTTTCTACCCAATCATAAGAGAATTCCGGGCAAATTTCGGTAGAGCGCGGGTTAATCGTCACTGCGCCGACAATTAATTCATCAGGGCGAATCGTTACCGGCAATTCATTGAAGATTTTCTCAACAACTTTTGCCCGACGCATAATAGCAGGAAGGTGTTCGTTTTCTTTATAAGCCTCAGTCGCCAGCACCGCACGTTCAGATTCAACATAGGGCTTAGCATTCAGGATCATGTTTTTGAGTCTTACCACACGTTCTGTCGGATTATTAAAGCCTTTCTCTAACATAAAATAACTCCCGAAATGATATTGGCGTGATGCGTTTATCACGCCGGAATTTTTTAACCTGACGGCAGTGCCGGGATACTGTTAAATAATGAGACCGTACGGCGCTCTGTTATTAATTACGGAGACGATCTTATTAATAATGCGCTCTTAGAATGTACTGCTGTCATCCTCAATAATACGTATCGCTTCATTGACGGCGGCGACTTCGCCGAATATTGCCAGGGTGGTGATATGCTGCGGGCAACTGCCAAAGATCTCCGAAACCGCTACGTTCGCACTTTTACTGGCCCGATCGGCGAAAAAGTAAAGGTCCGGGATGGGCAGCATAATCAACCCGATGGCATCGATGCGGATGCTGTCCAGTCGGTTGCGCGATTCCGATGGCATACGTCGCTTAAGCATGGCCAGCGTTTCCGGCGTTGGTGCGTTAATAATGCGAGTTTTCATCTTTGGGTTACCCGTTCCGCTTTCGTCAGCGAATATTCAGCGCTTCAACCATGACGCACCGGCGATGTCTGGCGAACGTCCGTGCCGAGGTAAGTCCTTCACCGGTCGGACCGGCGATAGTGAACGTGGCATGACCTTCGCCGCCGACACCAATTCCGGCGTAGGAGGGGCCGTTCTTCACAAAAATCGTGGTCTGGATCAGGCGAGCCATACGGGTCAGTTTTTCGACGTTAGTCGAGTGCATGATGGCTGTGTGACGATTGCCGTGTTCCACTTTGACCGCGAGATCGATGGCCTCATCGACGTTTTCAACCCGAACCACCGGCAGCACAGGCATCATCAGTTCATGCACCACAAAAGGATGATCGCGTTCCGTCTCAATCAGGATCACTTTTACCTCTTGCGGAGCATCAATGCCGATTTTTTGCAGGATGTAACGCGCATCCTTGCCGACAAAAGCCGTATTCGGCCCGGTGCCTTTTTCATTCAGCACCAGCGACTGCAACTGCTGGATATGCTGCTTGTCGCACAGCAGCAGCGCGCCGCATTTTTTCATGCAGTGGATAAGATAATCCGCCACATCGTTGACAACGATGACCTCTTTTTCGGCTACGCACGGCAGGTTGTTGTCAAAACTACAGCCGTTGATGATGTCCCTGGCCGCCTTCTCAATATTCGCTGTTTCGTCAACAACCGCAGGAGGATTACCGGCACCGGCACCTACTGCTTTTTTCCCGGATGACATCACGGTCTTCACGATTGACGGACCGCCGGTGGCGACCAGCATATTAATGCGCGGATCGTTAATTAACGCATTGGTGTTTTCAATTGAGGGGTGAGTGACGGTAACGACCAGATTGGCAGGGGCACCGAGCTGCGCCAGCCGTTGGTTGATCAGCGCCACGCAGTGCAGAGAGACGTTACGTGAACGCGGATGGGGACTGAAAATCACCGTGTTGCCTGCTGCCAGCATACCGATGGAGTTGTTGATAATCGTTTCCGTCGGATTGGTGGTGGGCGTAATGGAGCCAATGACCCCAAAGGCGGAGTATTCCGTTAACGTCAGGCCATTATCCCCACTCTGCGCGCAGGTGACTAAATCTTCAATACCGGGCGTTTTTTGCGCGGCGACCCGGTTTTTCACCAGCTTATCGGCGTAATTCCCCATCCCGGTTTCGTCTACCGCCATGCGCGAGATGGTCTGTAAAACGTCTTCCTGAAGGAAAAGTTTGCGGATGCCGTCAATGAAGCTGGCCCGATCCTGCATGGTGCAGTGGCGGTACTGGATTTGCGCTTGCTTAGCGGCGGCAATCGCTTCTTCCATGGTGGCAAATGCGCCTTCGCCCGCTTCCGCAGCCACGCCAGCATCGCTGCGTTGATGGTTTGCCAGCACGCTGGCAACAATGGCTTCAATGCTGTCACGATCGGGCTGGGCGGCAGCCAGCGGCGCGCTGCCGGTAGCTGGCTCTGGCGAGGTTTTGGTGTATTTACTCAGCACGCGAGAGACGGCCTGAGTAATTTCAATGTCGTTCATGCTATTTATTCCTTACTTCAGATCGCGTCTTAAATATACGGCGTGGTCGTCGATTTAATCGGCGTGGGATCTAAGGTGGAGAGCAATTGCAGCCCAACATCTCTTGCCGCAATAACGGCCTGGCGAACCGCGCCGGAATCGCCTGCGAAGGTAAAGATCACTTCGTTACTGAAGCTGGTGCCTTTGCCGGGGCTGGCATAGCCGACCGGATCGACCACGGCGGCTTTCGCTGCCGCATCAGCGACTACGATGCCGATCGCGGCCGGGCACGCGCAGGTCATACCGAATGCTTTGCCTAAGGGGGCATCGAAGGCTTTATTGAGCGCGTAACTGGCGCGGGCGGTGTACTGAAACTCCAGATGACCTGCCGGGGAGCCGTAGACGTCGCCCATCGTCCGTTCAATTTCTGCGAGGGCCACTTCAATCGCGCGGCGGACATCGGAGACATCAGCAGCACCGAAAACGATCAGGCATCCGTGGCCGCCGCCGCCTTCGGTGTCGCGGGCCAGTTCAATAGCGAGGATTTCACTGTTGGTGGCTTTAATGGCTTCGTCTGCGGCAAAAATATGCGGGCCAGCGCCCGTGCGGGCACCAAGAATACCGATTGAGCGATATTTCTTGTCGATATTCATCACTTCATGTAATTGATGATCGACATTGGCAATAACCAGCCCAATAGTATGACCAAGGGCTGTGCCGACAAATTCTGTTAAACCGCAACCGGTAAAGCTGGCGGCGGTTTTATTATTTGTGGTGCTGCCGGTCTGTTTATTCATTACTTCAGATATAATCTGTTCAACAAGATTATCTCTCATGGTCAGTATCCTCAGTCTTTATTAACTGACAGCTTTCGGCAGGATTTTTTCCACTTCGATATGTGGCCGTGGAATAACGTGTACGGAGACCAGTTCACCCACTTTCGTCGCCGCCGCAGAGCCTGCATCAGTCGCGGCTTTTACTGCCCCGACGTCACCGCGAACCATGACGGTGACCAGCCCGGAACCGATTTTCTCGTAGCCGACCAGCATTACATTGGCGGATTTCACCATGGTATCAGCGGCTTCAATCGCGGAAACCAGACCTTTTGTTTCAACCATACCTAATGCTTCTTGTTGCATATCAACCTCAATATTTCCAGGTAAGAGTAAAGGCAAGTAATGAAATAACCGCTGAAGGGTTAGTTCATCAACATCATTAATTTATGCACTATGATAATATTGCCCCGGGAGCAAAATGTTTTGCCCGTCAGAGAGACTTTCTTGTTTTCCCCTGGCATGGCGAACAATAAAATCCTGTCTGTCACACAATTAACTCACCGCACCCGCCAGGGAGGATGCAATAACCGCCGCATCCATGGCGATCATCTTCTCTTCATTGGTTGGGATCACCGCGACAAGCGGAGAGCCGGGAAGAGAAATCACGCCATCACGGCCTGCGTACAAATACGCATTTTTTTGCGGGTCCAGCTTCACGCCGAAGACGGCCAGTTTTTGTGCGGTTAATTCGCGCACCAGCGCAGAGTTTTCGCCGATCCCGCCGGTGAAAATCAGAGCATCAAAGCGATGCAGCGACGCGAGGTGCGCGCCTAAGTGTCGGGCGAGGCGATGAACCATCACATCAATCGCCAGCGTAGCGCGTTCATCTCCCTGGCTGCGTGCTTCCTGCAACGTGCGGCAATCGCTGGAAAGCCCGGAGATCCCAAGCAGGCCGGAGTCGTTATTCACCATTTTGTAAATGGCTTCCATAGACTGTCCGCTACAGCGGGCAATATAGGCCGCCGCCCCAAAATCCAGATCGCCGCAGCGCGTTCCCATGACCAGGCCTTCGAGCGGCGTCATGCCCATAGAGGTATCCACGCTCACGCCATTCTTTACCGCACAGACGGATGAACCGTTGCCAAGATGGGCAATAAGAATGCCGTGATTGTGCGGATCGAGATCGAGACGTTTCACCGCTTCCGCCGCGATAAACCCATGCGATGTTCCGTGAAACCCGTAGCGTCTGACCTGATGGCGTTGCTGATATTCCAGCGGGATCGCATAGGTATAGGCGGCGGGCGGCAGGGTCTGATGAAACGCGGTATCAAAAACTGCCACCTGCGGCAGATGAGGAAGTAGCGTCATGGCCGCATCAATGCCGGTCAGGTTAGCCGGATTGTGCAGCGGAGCCAGCGCGGAGAGTTCGCGGATGCGGGCAATCACCTGCGCATCAATAAGTACCGACTGTTGAAAATCGCTACCGCCGTGGGCGACCCGATGACCAATGGCGCAAAGGCGTGGCAGTAGTGCCATATTTTCAAGTCTGGCGAATAGCTGACTGAGCGCGTGATGATGACTGGACCCGGCGAGCATATGCGTCGTTTTATGACCCGCGCGATCCTTAAACGTGATGCTCGCGTCCGCCAGCCCCAGCTTCTCGGCGAGGCCGGAAAGGAGAGGCGTATCTTCATCAAGCGGGATCACAGAAAACTTGAGGGAAGATGAACCGCAGTTAATAACCAGAACCAGTGAAGCTAACGACATAACGACCCCTGCTCGTAATAAGCATTATTGGTGGAAAGAGGTGAGTGGAAAATGTTGCTGGCTGAAGCGCTGTAACGTGGCGCTGGCAATGGCGATATCTTCTTCTACGCTGCCACCGCTAATGCCGATGCCGCCTAACAGAATGCCGTCAGACCAGCAGGGCAGCCCGCCACCCAAACAGCAAATGCCCGCTTCATGCTGTAGCCCATAAAGACTGGAGCCAGGCTGTACGTTTTTTGCCAGTTGATGGGTCGGCATTTTAAGGGCCACTGCGGTCCATGCTTTTTGTCCGGCAAGCGTGTGGCTGATCAGTAACGCATTGTCCATGCTGAAGAAATAGCGCTGGTGACCACAGGCATCCACAAAACTGAACACCACAGGCACATCGCAAGCCTCTGCCGCTTCCTGCGCGTATTTCGCCAGCGAGGCGGTATCCGTCAGACTGAGGGAAAGCTGACGGGGCGGAAGTTGACGGGTGATGGCATCACGAATACGGCGGTCAAGCTCGGCATCAGACGCGGGGTGCATGATGTTTTTCTCCACCTGAAATTTACTGGTCACTCAGATCGACAGAATCAACGATGCCTACAATGGACGCATCAATGACCGAGTGCTCTTTACTGTTGCTCATTCGGGCCGAACTGCCGGTGGTGACAATAACGATTTCACCGTTGCCCGCACCCACAAAATCGACTGCGACCTGCGCGGTGCCGGTCGGCTGATAGCGTTCATCCAGCCGGGCCACAATCAGGAGTTTTGCCCCGTTGAGTGAGGCATGTTTAGTTGTTGAGACGAGCGCTCCGGTAACCTTTGCCAGATACATACTTACTCCTCAGTGCGCTGAATGATGGACATGCCCCTGGCCCGGATTTCATCGCGAGCGGCGGGAGTAACGAGCGTTTTACGGCCAATATGGATGGCGTCGCAGGAGGGATGCTGTCGCACATCGCTTAGCGTCACCAGGCGTTTATCTTTGCTGACGGGCGCGTGTTGACCGATAACCGTGCAGCCATATTCCGCGAGCATGGCCGCATAATTCGCCAGCCTGTCCCGCAGGGCAGGGGTATAGCGGGCGGTGGAGTCATGGCGGCATTCGGCGTTGAGGGTGACGGTGACCTGCTTGTTCCGGGCGAGGGCATAGAACGTCCAGCGGCATACGAGGTTATCGCTAATGCCGAGAGCAATTTTGCTCAGACTGTTGGTGGACAGTGCTGGCAGATACAGTCCCCAGTCATTTTCATCGCTATCGTCGGGGGCGCGGTTATCGCAAAGCGCTTCAATGCCCCGCTGCGTCAGTGATTCCAGACAGGCCGTTTGCAGCGCCGATCGTGAGGCGCTACAGGAAAACGTCAGCAGTAAAAAATAGCCGTGGTGAGTTAAGGCCGTCAGACAATCCAGGGTGGCGGGTAGCGTCGTCAGATCGTCACCGCTGATGACCACGCGCATGACCTTATTTCTGCCCTGTAACAGCGCTTTTCGACGCGTCAGCAGTTCGTCAATAATGGTATCCAGCAGTCGCGACAGGTTATGCTGATCCATGGTTTTCTTTCCTTAACAATCCTGCACACCTGATGCGACCACCCGCGTCACACAATCTCCGTTCCGCAAGCCGAAGCCATTGGCTTCTTCAACGTCAATATGCATTTCCAGTACGGCATCGGCGCTGACACGGACCACGACATGGCTCAGAATGCCGCCCCGGTGACCATCAATACGGACATCGATTTCCATCCCGTCGCGCAGGGCAAAGCGTTCTGCTTCTGCGGGAGAAATATGGATATGCCGCCATGCGACAATCGCCCCGCCTGTTTTCATCACCCGCCCGTAGGGACCGACGATCTCAATGCCTGGCGAGTCCTCCAGATCGCCTGACATCCGTACCGGCGCTTTTACGCCAAGCACAAAACCGTCAGAAACCGAAATTTCAATTTGGGTGGCACTGCGCAAGGGCCCCAGCACCCGAACTTTATGCAGTTCCCCTTTAGGACCGCGCAACGTCACGGTTTCCTCGGCGGCATATTGGCCTGGCTGCTTTACCGCTTTCATCCGCGTCAGGGTTGAGCCATAGCCAAACAGGGCATCCATATCCTGGCGGCTTAAATGTACGTGACGATTGGAGATGCCCACGGGAATATTCAGTTCTGGCGAGGCGTGTTTATCCGGGTGATCTTTATGCGCGGCCAGTTCCTGAAGAATTTGTTGGGTGATCCATTCGGCTTGTTGCTGGTTGTAATTCATAACGTCAACGACCTGAAAGTGTGTAATAAGCGAGCCTGAGACCAGGCGTTTCTGTGTCTTACTTGTTGCCGTCACACAGGACTTTTTTAGCGCCCGGAAAATAAAGGGCAAAACAGTCCAGATTTAGCCAGCAATCCGTGTTAATAACCGGTCAATATCCGCTGAAAGAGGGGCGCAAGGATTCGTTGCGATGCAGCCATCCGCCAGCGCGGCGGTAATGAGTGGCTGGCGTAATGTCTCGAATGCCGTTATATCGACAGACAGCGCTTTCAGCGTGGCGGGAATACCAAAATGACGGTTCATATTTTGTAAATGCGTAATCAATTCACGTATTGTTTGCTGCGGCGTAGCCGCCTGAATATCCATCATGGTGGCGCACTTCAGGTAGCGTTCGCGGGCATAAGATGAACGCTCAGCGTTAAATTCGATAATTAACGGCAACAGCATGGCGTTAATTTTGCCATGTGGGATATGCAACATGCCGCCAATGGCATGGGCCATCCCATGTACCAGACCGAGTCCGGCAGAATTAAAGGCCATGCCTGCCATGCACGACGCATTGTGCATATGAGTGCGCGCATCAAGATTTTTTTCATCGTTAAATACGATGGGCAGAAAGTGCCAGACCAGGGCGATGGCTTTTTCCGCCAGCGCATCGCTAAAGTCGTTAGCGCGACTGGACACCAGGGCCTCAATTGCATGAGTCAGCACGTCCATACCGGTATCAACCGCGACCTGACGCGGGACTGACAACACCAGATGCGGATCGAGAATGGCGCAGTTCGGCACCAGTTTATCGTCGATAAGCGGATATTTACGCCCATTTTCCGGGTCGGAAATAATGGCGTATGACGTCACTTCCGAGCCAGACCCACTGGTAGTGGGGATCGCAATAAGCTCAATCGCATGGTCGGGGAAATATTCTTCGAGCGTGACCTTAATACCTTTTGCGGCATCCAGCGATGAGCCGCCGCCCAGCGCAATAATAATGTCCGGTTTAAAGGTTTTAAACTGGGATGCACCCGCCTGCAAAATATCAATACTGGGATCGGGCGTGACTGCGCTAAAAATAGAAACGGAAGCCTGGGGCATCTCATTAATCAGGTAGCGTGTTTTACCGGACGTCGCCATAAAATTATCAGTGACAATGCCCACTTTTTTATGATTCAGACGCCGCAGAGTACTGATAGCATCTTCGCCAAAGTAGACGTCAGGAATGGAAAAAAAATAGCTCGCCATTGAATAACAACCCTATCCTAAAATTATGTTCGGCCCAGCGGTGCCGCACTGGAAAGAGATTGCATGTTGTCATGGAATACAAAAGAAGACGCTGGCTCTGTTTGTGCTCCGTCAGGATTATGTTGCTGTTATCGGGAGGCGGTGACAAAAAAATATAGTGAGAGGTGGGGGAGGGGCAAATAAATCGGGTGTAACAGCCATAGTCATATCCATACATTAACTAAAGCGTTAATAGCCTGCGCGCTATGCCTTTTGCGGGACATAACCCCGATGATGCTTATGATACCTTCTTCATGGTCATTACTGTCAGGAGCCCTGAACAGCTTCTTTTATCACCAGACGCGCTGAAGCCATCTCGTCGAAAACGAATGGGTATTTTCAGTATATCGGCATTGATTTAAATCAATTTCAGACCATTTTGTTAACAACTTTCCGTGTGTTTTAACTCCTGCAGCATAAATGTTTCTTTATTGCGTTACGAGTAGTTCATTTTGCTGGTTTGTCAGCACTATTTCCTCCCTTAACGTTCAGCAGAAAATTCTTAAGATATTCCTTAAATAGGATTTAATATCGGTAAATTTGATATTTTGGCGATCATTGTTCTATTATTACGCGTGACGAACTGAAGTGTGAAAGTTTGCACAGCGATAAACCGAGGGATTGAGATGGCTGACAGTTTCCAGAATGAAGTGCCTAAGGCACGTATTAATCTAAAACTTGACCTGCATACGGGAGGCGCGAGCAAGAAGACCGAACTCCCCCTGAAATTACTTGTTGCGGGCGATTTCAGTAATGGTCAGGAGTCTGCTCCATTATCAGAGCGTAAAAAAGTTAATCTGCACAAAAATAATTTCGATTCGGTGCTTTCCGAATATTCCCCAAAAGTAAATCTTACCGTTAAAAATACGCTTGCCGGTGACGGCAGTGAAGACTCCATCAGTCTGACATTCCGCAGCATGAAGGATTTCACCCCGGAACAGGTCTCCCGGCAAATACCCCGGCTGAAGGCCATGCTTTCCATGCGTAATTTACTGCGTGATTTAAAAGCCAACCTACTGGATAACCAGGCTTTCCGAAAAGAGCTGGAAAAAATTCTGCTCGACCCGGCGTTAAGCGCAGAACTCAGAGCCGAACTCTCATCCCTGACACCTGAACAGCCGTAACCCGGGCTTTTTCCGCGTGAAACTGTACGCCGTGCCGCATTTCCAGGTGGAAGGCATGGACGTCAACCTGTCGCTGGTTTCCCGGATGCCGAAGGCGAAATCATAATCTAAGGCAGGACGCCGATGAAAACGGAACAACCGTTGTGGGGCAGGGGCATCATGGTCTCGCCCCAGCACTTTCAGCAACAGACTGCGTATGCGGCCTGGTCCGCGGAATGCATTGCCCGCCTGGGACTCTCCCATCCCTGGGGAGTGATTGAGGCCACTTTTGAGCCGGATGCACTGAAACTGGGCCGCCTGCAGGCCCGTCACCTGCATATTCGTTTCCCGGACGGGACGCTTATTGATACCGACAATGCTGACGCCCTGCCTCCGGCGCTGTCGCCTGAAAGCGAATCGCATGATGTGGTGGTGGTGCTGGCGCTTCCGCTGCTGCGGGCGAACGGCGGTAACTGTCTGAAACCCGATGAGGTTGCCGATCGCCCGGTGCGCTACCGCCAGCGCTGGCGGGATGTCCGCAATACCTTTGGGGAGGACACCCGGCAGATCGCGGTGATGCAGCCGGAGCTGACGCTGCGTTTCGCCCATCAGGACAACAGTGATTACCTGACCTGTCCGGTCGCCCGCCTGGAGCAGGATTCACAGGGGGGCTGGGCGCTTGATGAGACCTGGCTTCCGCCCCTGCTGGCTCTGCAGGGCAGCCGCTGGCTGGTGACCCAACTGGAACAACTGATGAGCCAGTTGCGCGCACGGCTGAGCCGTCTGATGGCCATGCGCCGGGAAAGTAACGAGCGCATGGCAGATTTTGCGGTGGCCGACGTGTCCCTGTTCTGGCTGCTGAATGCCCTGAACAGCGCGGAACCCGTGCTCGGTCAGTTTCAGCGCCACCCGCAAAGCCCGCCTGAACGCCTGTATCCGGAGCTTGTCCGCCTGGCGGGCAGCCTGCTGACGTTCTCACTGGAACATCAGGTGAGCGCTATTCCGGTCTGGCAGCACGAGCAGTTGAATAACGTCTTCCCGCCGCTGTTTGATTTGCTCGGTGACCTTCTGGAAGCCAGCCTGCCGTCGCGGGTGGTGGCGATTGAGCTTGAGCATGATGCGCGGCTGCACTTCTGGCAGGCCCGTCTGCATGACCCACGCCTGCGCGAAGGGGCGGATTACTACCTCTCCGTGCGTTCACCGATGCCGGTGGCACAGCTGCAGGAACAGTTCCCACGTCAGTGCAAGGTCGGCAGTATACGCCGTGTGCGATCCGCCTGAGCCAGCCATTCTGGACATAGAGGTAAGAGAGCTTACGATCTATGCCGTTACGCGTAAGTTATGACTGGAGCAACACTTGGCCGGGGGAGGGTGCTTTGCATCAACCAGTTTAGATAGTTTGGCAAATGTCGCCGCCTGCTGGACAATTTAGAAAATTATTAAGCCAGTATTGATTCATCAATGCTGCATAACAATATTGAGTTTGATTATTCCATAATATGTTGATTATTAATCGATATATCCTAAAAAATATAAACTTAAAATTGTCACAGATAAGCAAGCTCAAATGTATTCGATCTTTTTAAGCAGGGCATGTAGCATAGATGCAATATTATCCGTGCGGACATGGCGAGCTAATTTTTTTAAGTTTTAGATAAAGGACAATAATTTATGGCATATCAGGCATTTTTTACCGGCTGGGATACGTTGACAACTGAAGACCTGCTGGTTGCTTACCGGAAAGCGAAGGCCGACTGTTTCTTTGAGAACACTTTTCCCACGGCAATAAAATTTTCTGAATATGAACAAGATCTTCCTGGCAATCTCAATAAACTTTTAGACAGTTTGCAGAGTAATGACGGTTTTAATTCTAGTAATGATTTTATTGGTGAATTTCGCCTGCTGCCAAAAAAATTATCGATTAAGAAAAAACCGGATATAGAGGAGAATGGACATGTTCATTTTTCTAATCCTGTCCGAGCTGCCGAACATTTATTTGATAACTTCGATCTGACTCCCGAGTTTCGTATCATTGGCGATTTTCCAGTGAATACACATATTATCTCTGCACTGTGGATCAATATGGTAGGGCATCAATTGGATGCTGGTCTGAAAAATTGTTGTTATGGAGCTCGGCTAAAACGTATTCGCAATGATGAAATATTGAGCGATGAGCAGGATAAACCCTTTCATATCAGTGCAATTGGTTCGTTCTCACCCTACTTTCATCCCTATCAGAAATGGCGTGGCGATGGTTTAAAGGCCATACGTGACGAATTAGAGAAAGATCATGATATTATTGCAGCCTCATTAGACCTGAAGGGCTACTATCACTTTATTGATCCACTGGCAATAACTTCAGAAGATCTCCATGTCGCGTTGAGCGTTAAACTTACCGATGAAGAAAAAGAATTTAATCTACAGTTAGCGAAATTCTTAAAACGTTGGTGTGATGGTGCATCACAATTCGGAAAACAGATTGCAAATAAAAAAGTGACGATAACCGGCGGTCTGGTGATTGGCCTAACGGCCAGTCGTATTATTTCAAATATTTTGTTGCATCGCTGGGATCAATTAATCATTGAGAAGTTGTCTCCGGTTCACTACGGACGTTATGTCGATGATATGTTTCTGGTGTTACGAGATACTGGAACAATCACCAATAACCGTGAATTTATGGCGTTATTACAGGAACGGCTTGGTAAAGATTGTATTAAACCTGTGCCAGATAAAGAACAGGTATGGCAAATAGAGCAAGGTGAGACGTTTCAGGCTAAGACAACTATTCAACTTCAGTCCGATAAGCAAAAGCTTTTTATTCTTCAGGGAAGAGCCGGGATTGACCTCCTGGACAGCATCGAAAAAGAGATCTACGAACTTTCTAGTGAACATAGACTGATGCCATCGCCGGAACAGTTGGACGATTCTACTGCCGCGAAAGTTCTTTCTGCTGCCGGTAGCGTAGGTGAAAATGCTGATACGTTGCGTCGGGCAGATGGATTAACTATCCGCCGCTTAGGATGGTCTCTGCAATTGCGCCATGTTGAGACTCTGGCGCGAGATCTGCCCTCCGGCGAATGGAAAGAACAACGAGAAGAGTTTTATCAATTTGCATACAATCATATTCTCCGGGCGGATAACTTGTTTGCACATTTTAGTTATTTGCCCAGGTTACTTGGTTTTGCTATCAGTATGAACGAATGGCAGCATGCCGAAAAAATCGTACTCAAAGCTTACCATTCAGTAGACACGCTGGCTTCAGTTATCAGATCAGGTGAAAGAATAACGATCAATGGTTGTGAAACTAAAGCAATAAAAAACCTCTGGCATTCCGTAAAAGGTACCCTGACCTGGTTATTTGTTGATGCGGCAACCCGTTTTTATTCTCCTGATAAATTATTTCTTGGTCAGCGCTCTAAAAAAGAAAAGCATTTATCATGTATCTTTCTTTCTCAGATGATCGACAGTCTTGCGCAATTTAAATAATTAATTAATTTACGCTTTGACTTTGCTGATTTTAATAAAAAGGCGCAGTCAGTCGCACTGGCGGATCTGGCGAAGGAGCCATATAAGAAAATCTTACAAAGCCAGTCAGCAGGAAAACTCGTAGGCCAGCGTGATGGTAAGAAGGAAAGTAAAATTCTGAAATCGATAAATGCTGCATCGCTGATTGATATCGACATTCTTAAAGTGTTTCTGAAGTCAACCAGAAACACTCGTCTTGAAAAAGTGGAAAAAGGGGATCGCAAGAATGAGAGCTATTTACCGTATGTTTTCCCAACGCGACCTTTAACGCCTGCTGAAATATCCGAACTGGCACCTGAATGTGTAGGGTTACCCACCGCAGATGGTAAAATGCTGGATGATAAGCCCTCCGTTATCTGGGCTAAATATACACAAGCATTGCGTGGAGTTTGGATAAAGCCAACGTTGCTTGCAACAGAACAGGACACGGAAGATGCAACGGCAACGTCACGGGCCCGGAAATTTCTCCACATTGGTACTGATAAAAAACGTAAAATTGTTGTGGCATTAACCAATATCAGGACTGATGAAGACGATTGGGCAAGAATGGCTTGTAATAAATCAGAACTATCACGCAGTCGATATCAGCGTATATCAGAGTTGGTTAATGCAACGCTAAAGTTATCACCTAAACCTGATTATGTTTTATTCCCCGAACTTTCTGTGCCGTTACGCTGGGTTAATAGCATTGCTGAGCGATTAAGTTCGGCTGGCATCAGCCTTATTGCCGGTACAGAATATCGCCACATTAATGATCATCAGTTACTTAGTGAGGCTGTGCTCGTCCTGTCAGATAACCGATTGGGATATCCTGCATCAGTGAAAGTATGGCAACCTAAGCTGGAACCTGCTGTCGGTGAGGATGAGGAATTACATTCAACGTATGGTAAATCGTGGGCATTTTCAACGCTCAGTGCTAAACAGCGTAAGCCAGTCTATATTCATCACGGCGTTAATTTTGGCGTTATGATTTGTTCTGAACTTCAGAACAGCAAGGCAAGAGTACGATTTCAGGGAGCCATTGATGCCCTGATGGTATTAAGCTGGAATAAAGACCTTGATACCTTTGCATCATTAATCGAATCAGCCGCACTTGATGTACATGCATATACTATTTTAGTGAATAACCGTAGATACGGTGATAGTCGCGTGCGTTCTCCGGCCAAAGAGTCTTTTATGCGTGATATTGCTCGCGTAAAGGGGGGTGACAATGATTTTGTTGTTGCGGCGACGTTGAATATTGATGCGCTAAGAGCATTCCAGAGCAGGGCGACGCGGTGGACGAAAGAAGGAGATAAATTCAAGCCATTACCTGAAGGATTCCGTTTGTCCAGAAATAGAAAAAAACTACCACCAAAATAATATTTAGTGGCTCAGCTTAATTTGGGAAGACGTAAGGAATTTTCTCGCTGTCATGCCCCCTGGCAGTCTCTTCTCCCGGCACCGGCTGCCACACCAACGCCTTTTACTTTACGGGCTTTGCTGTCGCGTGACCGTAAAACTGCACCCAATCCGTGTTCCATGAACATAAAACCTGACTAAGGCGTCACTTTCACCGCGCAATGTGGGCGCAAGTGACGCCGCGCCACCACACCACCGTATCCGGCCTGCGCTTTATTCCCGACAACTGACACAGTGTTTTCAGGGCGCTATCAGCCACAACAGGGAGAAAAAGATCCATACCGAGGGGGCATGATGCCCCGGAGAATTCCTGCTCATGCAGGCTGCCTGTACCATATAAAGTTTGAAACTCCCTATTCTTCGACAACCTGCTGCCACGACATGAGGATATCGTTCTGACGCAGCTACAAAGTATACGTCGGAGCCAGATTGTACTTCTTATAAGCGGCAAGGGGGACTGAAAGTGCTTCTCCCTCTCCTGGAGAACGTCCTAATGCAAATCCCCAATTCGAAGTGTTATCTATTTAAACCTGCTGAACTTGGCAGAGCGTTTGCAAAATTTTTGAGCCGATCATCCTCGCCCTTTTCACCGGTGCATATTATTTATAAACATTTTTATAACATTGGATAGTATATTAACACCTTTTCAAAAAGCACTAATAGATAGGTTTTTTTTAAAAGGAATACATATGATCATGCTTTATAAGAAGTTTTTAGTTAGGTTGAATTTTGACTAATTAATATTCTGGTGAGGAAGCCATATAGATGGTTGAGCATAAGTTTTTGTTGTTGTGGATGCTTATTGTTATGTTCTTTTCTTATTGCATTTTTAGTATGAAAATATTCTTTTTTATTGATTCTGTGAGTGATGATTCCAGAAGGAAAAACGTTGACGGTTTGCGTTTTTTTCTGTCTGCATTAGTTGCATTCCACCACTATGTCCTCTGCTATTATTATTTTGAAGGAAAAGGATGGGCACTTGAAAATCTCAGCGATTATGCTTTCAACATGAGAGCAGGTTCTGTTGCGGTAATGATATTTTTTATTCTTTCAGGGTTTTTATTTTATGGTTTAAAAACTGATAAATGGGATGTTTTTTATTTCAAAAGATTCCTGCGTATCGCGCCTGTATTCTTTTTTTCATCTTTGATTTGTATTGCTGTTGCTGCTTTTATCAGACGTCATGAACTTGATTATACTGAATTTAGGTATAGTTTTTTACTATGGTTTGATGCCGGAATTACCGGCGAGAAAAGCAGTTTGCTGGGTATGCCGGATTCCATGTTTATTAACGCAAGCGTTACATGGACATTGTTCTGGGAGTGGGGGCTTTATTTTAGCTTGCCACTGGTTTTATTGCTAAGAGACAAGGCGAAGCCTTTAACTTTTTCTTTGATCTGCTTGTTTCTTTCCGTTTACGTTTTTCGTGTCATGAAGCCAGAGTATAGTATATTTTTGGCATGTTTCTCATGTGGTTTTCTCGCCCGGGCCTGGGTTTTTGATCAGAGATATAGTAAGTTAAAATGTGACATTGGTGTGCTGAGTTGTGTCGGGATCTTA
The DNA here is from genome assembly GCA_002421005.1 of Enterobacteriaceae bacterium UBA5654. Lineage (GTDB taxonomy): Bacteria > Pseudomonadota > Gammaproteobacteria > Enterobacterales > Enterobacteriaceae > Superficieibacter. The sequence continues at coordinate 63,098 of DIJC01000003.1, forward strand.
TTTTTGTTCTACGAATCACCATATAGTATCTATGCTCTCCCTGTTCTTGCATTATTATTTATCTTTATTGTCAGTGGTGGGGATGTCTTTGGGTTGCTGTCATGCAGGGCAATGGTAAGACTAGGGGAAATAAGCTATAGTATCTATCTTCTGCATGGTATATTTTGGTTTTGCATGAATTATTTTATTAAACACTTCGGGGGTGGCATCAGTACAACAGCTTATATGATAATATCAGCAGCCACATTCATTGCCATGTTGCTTTTCTCATCTCTTACGTATCAGTTTATTGAAAAACCGTTCATGAAAATTGCAATGCGATTAGGTAAGAAGAGCTAAAGTAGAATCACCTGATAAAGTAAAGTCTGGCGGTGCCAGGCTTTACTTTATAGCTTACCAACCAACCGCAAAACCAACATCGAGAGTGGCGTTATGGGAAGAGTCCCGTTACGTTTGTGTTCAGGGTTGTTTTATACTGAACGCCTGCTGCTATTGCATTCCTGTTTTCATAGTTGCCCAGCCCTATACCGTAAGAGAAAGTATCTTCAGCTATATACAGAATGGATGCTATTGCTGTAACGTCAGCAATACCTGCATTTAGTTTGTCTTCAGCCTCGCTAATCCTGTCGTTAGGTGGTTGAAATTGTCTATTTGCTGATTCACAAAATTGATTAAACCGGTAGTGTGTATAAGTATTAGCGTTAAATTTTTTATAGTCAGCAATATCCTGCGCATACGTGATGCTCTGCTGATATTTATTACCCATATGATTATTAGATGTGGTAATCGCTTCATTTGTTGCAATGTTAATATTTGCGGCTAGTCCGTTTTTTGTATCGATAATTTTATTGGCAGTATAAGCGTTAGCATTAACGAATTTTTTGCTGACGAGTTATCTGTATAAATTCGCATGTCATTATTCGCGTTTATTACCCGTCACGTTAACCCGGAGTAATGACATATTAATTTTTTCATTGTAGTTGCTGTCGGTGTTATTATTGGCATAAACGTTTGCGATATCGTCATTTTCGATTTTATCTCCCTTTCCTATGATATTATTACCAGCACAGGCTATACATGTCGCGCCCATAGTCAGAAATAAAATGGCGATTTTAGATGATTTCATTTGTTGTGTCTTGGTTCGGATTATTTACATGCTGAACGGTCGTGAACATAACGCGTTCAGAGACAGAGTAGTAAATCGGGCACGAAAAAGAGAGTGTATTTTCTTATTCAGAAAAATTAATTTCTTAAAATGACTCGGGTATAAAAGAATTTATTAAGATGAACTGAGAATTATTAATCGATTTTTTAAGAGACGTTGAGTACAGGAAAATTTATCGTTTTAAGGGTTGTTAAAAATGTAAGGCTGGGTATTTTCACCAGTTTCTGACGGAGACAAATGCATCCGGAGAGGACAAGGTCAGCTTTCAAAGGGCGTTTGAGCGGCTGGGACACCACCGGCAGGATAACAGCACGATGTACACCTGCCATTGGTACCAGAATGAGCAAAGAGAGGGGCATTTTCAGAAGGTTATCTGAAGTGGCGGCATACGGTACTGAATGACCAGAAGCGGGCTATGCGGGCTATGCAGAACATGCGGACGCTGTTTAATTTGGGGATCAAACAGGGATTACTGCCACAGGCCGAGAATTCTTTCAACGGCGCGGGTGTTCGTCCCGGTACGAAAAAGAAAAGGTGCTGACGCAGGCACAGATGGATGCGATGTAACCGCTGCGGGCGTTCTTCCGGCGTTTGTCCCGGGCATGTAAATTCACGATCACTCCATACCGGTTTCGGCACATGGTGGCAACGCACATGATGAAATCCCCTGAACGTAATCTGTATGCCGTGAAGCTACTGCTGAGCCATGTCAGCATTACATCCACACTGAAATATGGCGATGGAAGTGTTGAGAATTTGCGGGATAGACTGGAAACAGATTTAAGGTGCGGCCTGATGAATATGGCGCTGACATAATTTGCCAGGGGAAAGAAGATCTGTAAATATCACGCATAAAAAACAGACTATGCGAACAGATCCGTTTTTCGTGAGTTTTTCAACTACGGCGACAGGATTGCGGCGCTACAAAGCAAAAAACCAGCCCGCAGGCTGGTTTTTCTAAATAAGTGGTGCCCGGACTCGGAATCGAACCAAGGACACGGGGATTTTCAATCCCCTGCTCTACCGACTGAGCTATCCGGGCAACGGGGCGCATTAAACCGTAATCCCACATTAACGTCAATAAAATTTCGCGAAATCCCGTTTGTTTGCTTAAGTTTGCGGCAAAATGTCCTTTACGTCAGCGCACCGCCCTGACGGCACTGGGCAAAACGTAGCACGTCCTCTGCCAGCCGATGGGCGGTGTCGACATCGGTCTGGCTGCGGTTGACCAGCATCCGACTGAGGCAGCCTTCCAGAATCAGTTCCATCTGTTTTGCGACCATGGCCGGATCGTCAACTTCAAGCTGGGTCAGTAGCTCATGGCTGAAGTCGTGTGCGGCCTGCTTTTGCTGATCGGCCAGTTGATGGATCGGGTGCGCCGGATCGGGATAAAACGTGCAGGCCGCAATAAACAGGCAGCCGGGATAACGGTTGTTGCTTACGCACTCGGTCAGTGCGCCGTAACGTGCCAGCAGTTTTTGCTCGGTGGTAAGCTCGTCATTGTGCAGCAGTTGCCTGCGCCAGGCCTCAACCTGTTGGCTGAGGTAGCGCAGTACGTCGTACAGCAGCGCTTCGCGGTCGGGCCAGAATCGCTGGAGTTCTTCCGGCGGATAATCAAGGCGCTCGGCAACCATCTCGAGCGTGGTGCTGGCTATCCCTCTTATTTCGAGTAATTTAAGGGCTTCTCCCAGGACGTCTTCACGTTGCACGATATTCTCCTCCATTTTATCCCCTGAAGTGTCGTTTATCGGGGCAGATTCTGCAAATGTGACTGAAAAGCGGGCGCATCCATAAAGCCTGTCACTCTGGCGTCGGGCTGTTCCTGCCCGGCGGTATCGAAAAATAAAATTGTCGGTAATCCCAGGACGTTAAGTCGCTTTAACAGCGCGATGTCTTCGGCGCTGTTGGCGGTGACGTCAGCCTGGAGCAGCACGCTATGATTTAAGGCCTGCTGAATCTGTGGGTCGCTGAACGTATATTTTTCAAATTCTTTACAGGCTACGCACCAGTCAGCATACAGATCTAACATGACAGGCTTACCGCGCGCCTGAGCCAGCGCCTGGTTGAGATCGTTGACGCTGGCAATGCGGGTGAAACTGAGATGCGGCTGGCTGGTGGTGATGGTGGTGCCGAAAACCCAATCCTGAAGCGGGCGGGCGGCAACCAGCGCCGCACCCAGCAGAACAATCTGCATGATGCGCATCCACGCTCGCGGTGCGTTGAGACTGGTGATAAATGCCCAGCCGAAGAAAGCGACACCGAGCAGCGCCCACAGCCGTAATCCCCATACGTCGCCGACGATCCGCTCCAGTAAAAATACCGGCAGCGCGAGAATAATAAAGCCGAAGGCGGTTTTAACGTGCGCCATCCACGGGCCGCTTTTCGGCAGCAGTCGGTTGCCGAAAACCGTGACCAGAATCAGGGGCAGCCCCATGCCGAGCGCGTAAAGATAAAGCGTGCCGCCGCCCAGCCACAGGTTCCCGCTCTGGGCGATATATAACAGAATGGCGCTGAGCGGCGCAGTGGTGCAGGGCGAACAGATAAGTCCGGCAATCGCGCCCATCATAAAGACGCCACCGGGGGATCCACCCTGCTGGCGGTTGCTCATCAGTGCCAGGCGGGTTTGTAGGGAGGAGGGCAGTTGCAGGGTGAACAGGCCGAACATCGACAGCGCCAGCAGGGTAAAGATAATCGACAGGCCGATAAGGACATACGGATGCTGGAGCGCTGCCTGAAATTGCAGGCCCGCAGCGGCAACGACCAGGCCAAGGGCGGTGTAGGTGAGCGCCATGCCCTGTACGTAAATGAATGCCAGCAGCAGGGCGCGGGCGGTGGAAAGCCGCTGCCTGCCGCCCAGCACGATGCCGGAAATTAACGGGTACATCGGCAGCACGCAGGGCGTGAAGGCGATGCCAATACCGATTAACAGCGCCCACAGGGCGGTGAAGGGGAGTTCGGCATTGTCGCTCCCCCTCTCCACTGGGGAGAGGGAGGGGTTGGCTGCGCTGTTGGCTGCCTCGTCGGGCAAGGAGGACACGTCTGACCCGGAGCTTTCACTCTCCTGAGGGAGAGGGCGTACCGCGCTCACCGGCACCACTTTCGTCTCCGGCGGATAGCAAAACCCTGCCGCTGCACAGCCCTGATACGTCACGCTCAGCGTCGCGCCTTGCTCCGCAGAGCGAAGGGTCACGGGCACCGACAGCTGCTGGCGGTAAATCTCGCTCTTGCCATAAAACTCATCCTCATGGTTTTCTCCTGCCGGAAGCGCCAGCGGGGCGAGGTCTGCTTTTGAGGCGCTGATGTTGATCTTCTGGCGGTAAAGGTAATACCCCTCTTTTACCTGCCAGGTGAGGTTAATATCATGCTGTTTTTGCTGAAAATCGAAAGTAAACGCCTGGTCAGCGGGAACAAACGTCGCGCGTCCGGGCGCATCAAAAAGACCGGCAAAAGCTGAGGCACTGCACAGTAGCAGGATCAGCGTAAGGATGCGTTGAGCCATGAGAGATAATCGTTGTCTGCGTGAATAACGGGTAACACCAGGAGTTCCGGGGTCTGATACGGATGATGCGATTTCAGGCAGTCGAGCAGCGCCTGTTGGTTAGCGGGAGACGTTTTCAGCACCATCTGCACTTCGTACTCCTGCTCCAGCTTACCTTCCCAGTAATACAGGGAGGTGGCGCCGGGAAGGAGAGTCACGCAGGCGGCGAGTTTATCCGCCAGCACTTTGGCGGCCAGATCCTGGGCGGTGGCTTCATCCGGGGCGGTACAGAGCACTACAACGGCGTTGGGCGTGGTCATCGTCAACCTCGTATCATAGAAAAGAGGCACTATACCACGCAAAGGATCGCGCGGGCCGTGCAATGGCCCGCGCTTAACATCATTTACAACAGGATCCCGCCAAAAATAAATCCGAGGATCACGCACAGACTGATCGCGATCACGCCGGGGACCAAAAAGGCGTGGTTGAAAACATATTTGCCGATGCGGGTGGAGCCGGTATCGTCCATTTCGACCGCCGCTAGCAGCGTCGGGTAGGTCGGCAGCACAAACAGCGCGGAAACGGCGGCAAAAGAGGCCACCGCCGTCAGCGGGCTGACGCCCAGCAGCAGCGCAGCGGGCATCAGCGCTTTGGTGGTCGCCGCCTGCGAATAGAGCAGGGTGGCCGCAAAGAACAATACCACCGCCAGCAGCCACGGATAGCTGTTCAGCAGATCGCCTGCAACCGCCTGAATATCCTGAATATGATGCTTAACGAAAGTATCACCCAGCCAGGCTACGCCGAGGACACAGATACAGGCGCTCATGCCAGATTTAAAGGTGCTGGCGTTGAGGATCTCGCCGGTATCCACTTTGCAGGTCAGACAAATCAGCGTCGCGATGGTCAGCATAAACACCACAATCGCTTCGTTACGCGGCAGGATCGGGTTGGCGATAAGCCCCACTGTCGGGCTAATCGCCGTGGCATAGAGCATCACCGCCACGATACCGATCAAAAACAGCATCACCGAACGTTTGGCGTGCGGTTTGAGGTTAAAAACCTGGCTGCCGCGCAGTTTGATTTCGCCCTTCGCCAGACGTTCCTGATAGACCGGATCGTCTTTCAGTTCCGCGCCGAGGAAGTTACAGACCACGGCAGTCAGCATTACGGCGATCAGCGTGACCGGAATACAGACCGCCAGCAGCGTCAGATAGCTTACGCCCAGCGGTTCAAGGATACCGGCAAAGAAAACCACCGCTGCGGAAATCGGCGAGGCGGTAATGGCAATCTGCGAGGCGACGACGGCAATCGACAGCGGGCGGGAAGGCCGGATGCCCTGCTCCTTCGCGACTTCCGTGATCACCGGGAGGGTGGAAAATGCCGTGTGCCCGGTGCCCGCCAGAATGGTCATAAACCACGTCACCAGCGGTGCGAGGAACGTAATGTATTTTGGGTGCCGCCGCAGCATCCGCTCCGCGAGGCTCACGAGGAAATCCATCCCGCCCGCGACCTGCATGGCGGCAATCGCGGCGATCACCGCCATAATGATTTCAATGACGTCAAAAGGGATCGCGCCGGGGGGAATTTGAAAAAACAGGGTCAGGACGAGGACGCCCAGCCCGCCAGCAAAGCCGATGCCGATGCCGCCGAGACGGGCACCGAGATAGATCGCCAGCAGGACGATAACGAGTTCTGCACCAAACATAGAGGCCTTCTCTTATTTTAATGAATTGATATTAAATTGTTGTAATTAGGTAAATGCAAGCAACAAAAAAGGCACGTCATCGCTGACGTGCCTTCATGTTTAGCCAAACCAGTTACTGTTCGCTTTCATCAGTGTAACGCTTTGCTTTATAGGCCGGGTGCATCAGGTTCTGCGCCGAGAAAATATCATCCAGCTCGGTTTCGGTGAGCAGCCCGCGCTCCAGCACCACTTCACGCACGCTTTTACCGGTTTCGGCACAAATTTTGCCGACGATATCGCCGTTATGGTGGCCAATAAACGGGTTGAGATAGGTCACGATACCGATAGAGTTATAGACATAACCTTCGCAGACAGCCTTGTTAGCGGTGATGCCATTGATGCATTTTTCCAGCAGGTTGTAGCAGGCGTTGGTCAGAATGTGGATAGATTCAAACATCGCCTGACCAATAACCGGCTCCATCACGTTGAGCTGGAGCTGGCCCGCCTCAGACGCCATCGTTACCGTGGTATCGTTGCCGATGACCTTAAAGCACACCTGGTTCACCACTTCCGGCACCACCGGGTTAACTTTCGCGGGCATGATGGACGAACCGGCCTGCAACTCTGGCAGGTTGATTTCATTCAGCCCGGCGCGCGGACCGGAGGAGAGCAGGCGCAGGTCGTTACAGATTTTAGACATCTTCACGGCAAGGCGTTTCAGCGAGCTGTGCACCATGACGTAAGCGCCACAGTCGGAGGTCGCTTCAATCAGGTCTTCCGCCGGAACGACCGGCAGGTTACTCACTTCAGCCAGCTTTTGTACCGCCAGATGCTGGTAGCCATCCGGGGTGTTCAGGCGCGTACCGATCGCCGTCGCGCCGAGGTTAACCTCCAGCAGCAGTTCGGCGGTACGCAGCAGGTTTTTCGTCTCTTCATTCAGCAGAACGTTAAAAGCGTGGAACTCCTGACCGAGAGTCATCGGCACCGCATCCTGCAACTGGGTGCGGCCCATTTTCAGCACGTCCTGGAACTCAACCGCTTTTTTCTGGAAGCCTTCGCCCAACTGGTGAATGGCGTCGATCAGTTTGACGATCGAGGCATACACCGCGATACGGAACCCGGTCGGGTAAGCGTCGTTGGTGGACTGGCATTTATTGACGTGATCGTTAGGGTTAAGGAACTGGTATTCGCCTTTTTGATGGCCCATCAGCTCAAGACCGATGTTTGCCAGCACCTCGTTAGTATTCATGTTGACGGACGTACCCGCGCCGCCCTGATAGACGTCAACCGGGAACTGATCCATACATTTGCCATTGTTCAAAACTTCATCACAAGCGGCGATAATGGCGTTAGCCACATTTTTTGGGATGGTCTGTAGCTCTTTGTTTGCCAGAGCCGCTGCCTTCTTCACCATCACCATGCCGCGCACAAATTCAGGGATGTCACTGATTTTGCTGTTGCTGATATAGAAGTTTTCAATCGCTCTCAGAGTGTGGACGCCATAGTAGGCATCCGCTGGAACTTCCCTGGTGCCCAACAGGTCTTCTTCGATACGAATGTTGTTTAACATGTAAACCTTCTCTTTCAAGCTGCCAATGATTACACCAAATACGCAGTATTTATGTGGGTATGCGTATTTTCTGACCGACGATTATCTCCTGAATCGGCCTGGTGCCCACGATCATATGCTGATAATAGCGAATTGCAGTAATCTGGATCACTTATTCTGCGTGCGATCGCAAGATAATTATTGATGTGTGAAATGTATCACCACATTTACATTCACTGAAAAAATAGCCACCGAATCTGGTTGAACTTTCGCTATTCGCCTCCATCTCAAAAAGATGCGATTCGCAAACCTATTTTGGCAGGGGCTGGCAGGCCACTGCCCACCACAGGAGAAGCCAGTGCGCTGGATACCTTTACTTGCTGTTTTCTTATACGTTTATATTGAGATTTCTATTTTTATCCAGGTTGCCCATGTGCTGGGCGTACTGGTTACGCTGCTGCTGGTGATTTTCACTTCTTTCATTGGCATGTCGCTGGTGCGTAATCAGGGCTTTAAGAACTTTCTGCTGATGCAGCAAAAAATGGCAGCGGGTGAAAGCCCGGCGGCGGAAATGGTTAAAAGCGTTTCCCTGATCCTTGCCGGTCTGCTGCTGGTGCTGCCAGGGTTCTTTACCGATTTGCTGGGTCTGCTGCTGCTGTTGCCGCCGGTGCAGAAGCATCTGACCTTAAAACTGCTGCCACACCTGCGCTTTTCGCGGATGCCGGGCGGTGGGTTCAGCGCGGGCGGCGGTGAGACTTTTGACGGTGAATACCAGCGTAAGGATGACGAACGCGATCGCATTGAGCACAAAGACGATCGCTAATCGTTCAGGTAATCACCAGGGCGCGCTTTGGCAATAGCAGCCACAGCGCGGTCAGCATCACGATGGCGTACAGGCTTTTGACCCCCACCATCGCCAGCAGCATCAGGCAAAGCAGACTGCCGATGACCGCCAGCGCTTTATATCGTCCTTTCAGCAGACGGCAGCCTGCCAGCATACACAACAAATAAATCATGATGAAAATGCCGTTGGCGTAGACGATCAGCGCATCCAGATTGATTTCCAGCGCGTAAATCGCCACGGTACACACCACGCAGCAGCCCAGCACGGCATTGAGGGCATTCATTGGCAGCTGTTTTTTCGACAGGCTGGCAAGCGCGCTTTGTGGTTTCCACTGCGCCTGCGACCAGACCAGTCGCGCAAAACTCTGGATATAAATGTTGAGACTGGCGAAGCAGGCCAGATAACCGATAATGCAGGCCACCCACTGCGCCTTCACGCCAAAAAGCTGGACCACAATGGCGGGTAGCGACGCCGCCGCCGCGCGATCTGCGCCGTAGGCGTTAAAGTGCAGCACCAGCACGGTACAGGCCCAGTAGACCGAACCGGCCAGCAGCAGACCGATCATCAGAGCGCGTGGAAAATCGCGCTCCGGGTGCCTGAACTCCGAGGCCAGATGCGCGAAGGCTTCGAGGCCGACGAAGCACCAGAACATCACCGCCAGCGCGGCAAAAAGCGCGGAGGGCTGCACGTCAGCAGGGGCAGGGAAGGGGATCTCCGCCAGCGTTAAATCGCCAAATGCCCATATGGCGACGATCAGCGCCACAATCAGCACCGCAACCAGACTTTGCAGGTTAGCGCTGGAGCCCGCGCCGCGCGTGCCGACAAGCCAAATCAGGGCGAGGGTGATCAGCTCCGCCATCAATAGCTGCCAGCCGTGCCAGCCGAACATCGCCTGCCAGAAACCGGCAGCAATATGCAGCGCGGCAGGCAGGCCGACGGGGATCACCGACAAAAACAGCCAGCCGGTGACTCTTTCCAGCCGTGGACCAAACGCCATTCCGACAAAATGCGCCACCCCGCCCGCGCTGGGGAAATGGCGGCCGAGAATGGCAAACACGATCGCAATCGGGAAGACCAACGCAATCAGCACCGGCCACGCCCACAAACTGTTATTTTCCGCGACGAATGCCGCCAGCGCCGGAACGGCAAACACGCCGGTCCCCAGTAGCGAGGTGGAAAGCAGGCCTACGCTCTGTGCCAGCCCCAGTTCTTGTTTCAAACCTGCCATGAATCATTTGCTCAGTGAATGCGGACCCTGACGGAATGGTATCACAATCACTTTTGCTTATAACGATGGCAGGCCGTCGGGAGGAAATTCTGTCTCCATACGTAAATTTTTTTTCTCTCTCCCCCTTGAAGGGGGAAAAAGCGACCCCCATCTCTCTGGCACCAGTCGGAGAAGCTGTTGCCATCCGACGTCATCCATAACTGATAAAGACTTTCTCAAAGGAGAGCTATCAATGAGTATTCGTCCGCTACATGATCGTGTGATCGTCAAACGCAAAGAAGTTGAATCCAAATCTGCTGGCGGTATCGTTCTGACCGGTTCTGCGGCAGGCAAATCAACTCGTGGCGAAATCATCGCTGTCGGTAAAGGCCGCATTCTGGAAAACGGTAATGTGCAGCCGCTGGACGTTAAAGTTGGCGATATCGTAATTTTTAACGATGGCTACGGCGTGAAGTCCGAGAAAATCGACAACGAAGAAGTGCTGATCATGTCCGAAAGCGACATCCTGGCAATTGTTGAAGCGTAATCCGCGACCGACACTGAACATACGAATTTAAGGGAAAGAGAAAATGGCAGCTAAAGACGTAAAATTCGGTAACGACGCTCGTGTGAAAATGCTGCGCGGCGTAAACGTACTGGCAGATGCAGTGAAAGTTACCCTCGGCCCGAAAGGCCGTAACGTGGTTCTGGATAAATCTTTCGGTGCACCGACCATCACTAAAGATGGCGTTTCCGTAGCACGTGAAATCGAACTGGAAGACAAGTTCGAAAACATGGGTGCGCAGATGGTGAAAGAAGTGGCCTCTAAAGCGAACGACGCTGCGGGCGACGGCACCACCACCGCAACCGTGCTGGCTCAGTCCATCATCACTGAAGGTCTGAAAGCCGTTGCTGCGGGCATGAACCCGATGGATCTGAAACGCGGTATCGACAAAGCTGTTCAGGCTGCGGTTGAAGAACTGAAAGCGCTGTCCGTACCCTGCTCCGACTCCAAAGCTATCGCGCAGGTGGGGACTATCTCCGCTAACTCCGACGAAACCGTAGGTAAACTGATCGCCGAAGCGATGGATAAAGTCGGTAAAGAAGGCGTGATTACCGTTGAAGACGGCACCGGTTTGCAGGACGAACTGGACGTGGTTGAAGGTATGCAGTTCGACCGTGGCTACCTGTCTCCTTACTTCATCAACAAGCCGGAAACTGGCGCAGTAGAACTGGAAAGCCCGTTCATCCTGCTGGCTGATAAAAAAATCTCTAACATCCGCGAAATGCTGCCGGTTCTCGAAGCCGTCGCAAAAGCTGGCAAACCGCTGCTGATCATCGCTGAAGATGTTGAAGGCGAAGCGCTGGCTACGCTGGTGGTCAACACCATGCGCGGCATCGTGAAAGTGGCTGCGGTGAAAGCACCGGGCTTCGGCGACCGTCGTAAAGCGATGTTGCAGGATATCGCTACGCTGACCGGTGGTACCGTGATCTCTGAAGAAATCGGTATGGAACTGGAAAAAGCTACCCTGGAAGATCTGGGTCAGGCAAAACGCGTTGTCATCAACAAAGACACCACCACCATCATCGATGGCGTGGGTGAAGAAGCGGCCATTCAGGGTCGTGTGACTCAGATCCGCCAGCAGATCGAAGAAGCCACTTCTGATTACGACCGTGAAAAACTGCAGGAGCGCGTAGCGAAACTGGCAGGCGGCGTTGCGGTAATCAAAGTCGGTGCTGCGACTGAAGTTGAAATGAAAGAGAAAAAAGCACGCGTTGAAGATGCCCTGCACGCTACCCGTGCTGCGGTAGAAGAAGGCGTGGTTGCTGGCGGTGGCGTTGCGCTGATCCGCGTAGCTTCCAAACTGGGCGAACTGCGTGGTCAGAACGAAGACCAGAACGTGGGTATCAAAGTTGCGCTGCGCGCAATGGAATCCCCGCTGCGTCAGATCGTGCTGAACTGCGGTGAAGAGCCGTCAGTAGTCGCTAACACTGTGAAAGCTGGCGACGGTAACTACGGTTACAACGCAGCGACCGAAGAATACGGTAACATGATCGACATGGGTATCCTGGACCCAACCAAAGTGACCCGTTCTGCGCTGCAGTACGCGGCTTCCGTGGCTGGCCTGATGATCACCACCGAGTGCATGGTTACCGACCTGCCGAAAGCTGACGCACCTGACTTAGGTGGCGCTGGCGGTATGGGCGGCATGGGTGGCATGGGCGGTATGATGTAATTGCCCTGCACCTCGCAGAAATGAATAAACCCCCGGTCAGAAATGTCCGGGGGTTTTTCTTTTGGTCATCTTTTTAGTATAAGTTCTAAACACGGACACGTTTGTCCAGCTAAACGATAACGAGGAATAACATGCGTGGAAAAATCTCAGCAGGGATCGTGGGTGCAGCACTACTGCTGGCGGGGTGTAGTTCCAGCAATGACCTGACCGCTGGCGGGCAGAGCGTTCGCTTTGTCGAAGAAAAGCCGGGCGCAGAATGCCAACTGGTTGGCACGGCTAACGGCAAGCAGAGCAACTGGCTCTCTGGTCAGCACGGTGAAGAAGGCGGCTCCATGCGCGGCGCGGCAAATGCGCTGCGTAATCAAGCGGCGGCCATGGGCGGCAACGTGATTTATGGTGTCAGCAGCCCGACGCAGGGCATGCTGTCGAGCTTTGTGCCGACCGCCAGCGAGATGCAGGGGCAGGTTTATAAGTGCCCGAACTGATGGACTGTACAATGCCCCCGCGAACCGGGGGCATTGTTGTTTCAGGAGGCGTGTTTCTGCTGAACGCTCTGGTGTAGCTGGTAGAGCGCGCGCATACATTGTTCCTGCGTCAGCGGCTGGGCGTTATTCGCCGCGATAGTTCTGACAAACACCTGGCAGGGTTTATCTTTTAATTTACCCAGGCGGGCGCTGTAACTTAACAGGCGACGCGAAATGGCCTCGGCGCTTTTGGATTCTGATGTACTGCGGGTTTTCACCACCGTTCCGCAGTGCTGCTGTTTACCCTGCTCGTCGGTATATTGATAAACCATCGCCAGATAATAATTGAAAAGATCTAATTTCCACTGCGGCTGCTGGTAAGTATCAAATTCGAAGCTGCTGTTATCCAGGCAGTCAACGTCATAGAGCGGCAGAAAATCGAGCAGCGAAGAGAGGCGCAGCGACAGTTCACGCATTTTGGCGTTATTGATTGCCTGGATAATAGCCTGCACGACTAACGCAATCTGTAGCTCATTAATTTCAATATCCAGCGTTTCGCCACCGTGAAGGGTGAATTTGAACAGCAGATTTTCACCGGTATTGTTACTCAGCTCGATGTTATCAACGCGCTGGGTGGCGTCAGCATTGCGCAGTTCTTCTTCAGCGATCGTCGGAATGTTGGTATGCATTTTTTTGACGACAAGATTACGGGCATTGTTCAGCGCAAGGCATTGTTCTTCAGCAAGTTGGGCGTGCTGCCATAGCCGGTGTTCCAGCGCGATAAGCAGATCTCTGAGTACCAGCGCGGGTAAAAAGAGCAGCGTTTCTTTATTTCGCGGCTGCTTTATTTTTAGCGCCAGTGCCACAAAATCATCACCCTTACGAATGATTCCGGTGTTAATTCCCTTAATAGTCATTGCCATTGCGGTTCTCCCTAACCATTTATAATAAAACAGTTAAAAGTGATTAATAAAGAATTTATATATAAGGACAGCATTATGCGTCCGTCATTTTAAATCAATGCATTAAGAATACAACGCCCAATTTATTACGCCTGGCTGTATCAGTCAGGCGTAATAATTTATTTAATGAATGTATATGAGTTTATTATTTTTGACGCAAATGTAAATCAATCGGTGTTTTACTTGGCTCACCGCCAATTTCGCGCGCCAGTTTTGGCACCATATAACCGGAAATAAGCGTTAGCAGCTCGCGCATTATCGTTCGCGCTTCATCATCGCTGACCATAAAATGCGCCGCGCCCTGGACTTTATCCAGCACGTGCAGATAGTAAGGCATCACCCCGGCATCAAAGAGCGCGTTGCTCAGCGCCGCCAGCGTTTTAGCGTTATCATTCACGCCGCGCAGGAGTACGCTCTGATTGAGCAGCGTCACGCCTGCCTGGCGCAGTTTCGTCATGGCATGACGAAACGCAGTGTCGATCTCTCTCGCATGGTTAATATGATTCACCAGCAAAATTTGTAGCGGCGAACTGGCGAAGCGCGCTGCCAGCGTATCGGTGATGCGCGCGGGGATAACAACCGGCAGGCGGCTGTGAATGCGCAGGCGTTTAATGTGCGGAATGGCTTCCAGCCCGGCGAGCAGCCAGTCCAGCTCATGATCTTTCGCCATCAGCGGATCGCCGCCGGAAAAGATAATTTCATCCAGTTCCGGGTGGGCAGCAATATAGTCAAGCGCGTTCTGCCAGTTACGTTTATTGCCCTGGTTATCGGCATACGGGAAGTGGCGGCGGAAGCAGTAGCGGCAGTTTACCGCGCAGCCACCCTTCACCAGCAGCAGGGCGCGATTCTGGTACTTATGCAGTAAACCGGGGACCACGCTGTGCTGTTCATCGAGCGGATCGGTGCTAAAACCCGGCGTGATGATAAATTCATCGGGTGTAGTAACGACCTGACGCAGCAGCGGATCGTGCGGGTTTCCTTTCTCCATCCGCGCGGCAAACGCACGGGGAACGCGCAGGGCAAACAGACGTTTTGCATCAATGCCTGCGAGCAGGGCGGCATCTGCGTCTACATTTAGAAGACGCAGGAGTTCAGAGGGATCGGTAATAACATCGGCAAGTTGCGTTAACCAATCTTCTCTGGACGGGGTATTTAGGGTTACAATATGCGCCATTTTGTGGCTTAGCTACCATTTAACAATTTCAGAGGGCCTTATGGCAACGTACTATAGCAACGATTTTCGTGCTGGTCTTAAAATCATGTTGGACGGCGAACCTTACGCGGTTGAATCCAGTGAATTCGTGAAACCCGGCAAAGGCCAGGCATTCGCACGCGTTAAGCTGCGCCGCCTGCTGACCGGCTCCCGCCTGGAAAAAACCTTTAAATCGACCGACTCCGCTGAAGGCGCAGACGTTGTAGATATGAACCTGACTTACCTGTACAACGACGGTGAGTTCTGGCACTTCATGAACAACGAAACGTTTGAACAGCTTTCCGCTGACGCAAAAGCAATCGGCGACAGCGAAAAATGGCTGCTGGACCAGGCTGAATGCATCGTGACCCTGTGGAATGGTCAGCCGATCTCCGTGACTCCGCCGAACTTCGTTGAACTGGAAATCGTTGATACCGATCCAGGTCTGAAAGGCGACACCGCAGGCACCGGCGGCAAACCTGCCACCCTGTCTACCGGTGCAGTGGTTAAAGTGCCGCTGTTCGTCCAGGTCGGTGAAGTGATCAAAGTTGATACCCGTTCCGGCGAATACGTTTCTCGCGTAAAATAATGCCGCTGAAGCCCGCCAGCGCTGGCGGGCTAAACCTCTGGCGCAGCACCTGATTGCGCCTTATACCGCTTCGCTTCTTCACATACTCCTAAAAATTCTTCCGCCGCCGCCATTTTCCAGGATTTTGTCTATGCTTAAGTTGCTATACACAAATAACACTGGTGAATAAAGGAAGAACTTATGATTAAGAAAACAATTGCTGCGATCTTTTCAGTGCTGGTGCTTTCTTCAGTATTAACCGCCTGTAACACCACCCGTGGGGTAGGCGAAGACATTTCTGACGGCGGCAGCGCGATCTCTGGCGCAGCAACCAAAGCTCAGCAGTAAGATATTCAGCGCTTAACGCCATACGGTACGGCTTTACGGTCGTACCGTTATGACGTCTGCGCGGTGATGCGCTCGCCGGAGGAGAGAAAAGGTGAGAATCGATTATCCATCCTCAGCTTCAGGCGAATATTCCGCTTATAGGTGTACACCGTTTTCCCGCTAATGCTCAGCATTCTGGCAATCAATGGATTGCTCATCCCTTCCAGCCATAAAGACAGCACTTTCTCTTCCTGACGCGTCAGCAGCGGGCTTATCGTATGGGTATAGTTAAGCCACGGGCGTGAATTTAAGGCATTCTCAATCATATTGGTAATATGCTGGAGCTGGGTTTTTTTGGACAGCGTCACCAGCACCGCTTCATGATGGGTGTAGTTACGCATTGGCCGGTACTGAAGCAAAATAACCTGACTGCGTTGTCCACAGGCGGCAAATATGGCCGCAATCAAATTTGCCTGCGTAGGATCGTCCTGAAAACCGCTGAAATCAGCGATGACCAGACTGGGCTGCCAGTGTTCAATATGCTCTTTGGCTAAAAAAAGACTATTAAGACTGGTCACCATCACCGGGGAGGTAAAATGGTCGCTGCGGGCAAGCCATGTCTCAAGACCGTGACGACTAAACTGGCAGCGGTCAATTATCAGGATTTTATACATACGGTTTTCATAATTAATGGAGAGCGAGACAGTCGCCCTTCAACGGCAATAACATCATAATGAAGCCTGGCTTAAGATGAAGCTGAGATTTGCGCTGATAAATAGAGCTATTTCTAAGAATAAAACTTAAGCGAAATTATTGAGTTTTCATTTGTACTGGCTAAAATATATTTTCAACTGGCCTTGCGGGACGACCCGTAAGCGCATCTCACAATGGGGACGGCCCCGCACTGGAGCCTTATATGTCCTGGTTAATTCTTGTTATTGCAGGTCTTCTTGAAGTGGTCTGGGCCATTGGCCTGAAATATACCCACGGCTTTAGCCGCCTGACCCCAAGCATTATCACCCTTACGGCGATGGCATTTAGCTTTGCGTTACTGGCATGGGCGATGAAAACGCTGCCCGTCGGTACTGCGTATGCGGTATGGACCGGGATTGGCGCGGTCGGTGCCGCGATTACGGGGATCGTGCTTTTTGGCGAATCGGCCAACCCGGCGCGGATCGTCAGTCTGCTGCTGATCGTTGCCGGTATTATTGGCCTGAAACTCAGCACTCATTAATGCGGCTGATCGACCCAGATGAGCTTCTCAACCGCAAAGCCCTGCCGGGTCGCGGTGTCCAGCATCTGCTGTTTCATTTCTTTCGAAATGGTTGGCGTGCGGGAAAGTATCCACAAATAGTCGCGATCCGGCCCGCAAACCAGCGCGTGTTTATATTCTTTATCCAGCGCAATGATGTTATATCCGCCATAGAAGGGACCGAAGAAAGAGACCTTCAGCGCGGCCCGGCTCGGATCGCCGGTGAAATACGCTTTGCCGACCGACTGCTGCCACATGCCGCGATCCGGGTTATAACCCCGGTTGATGACCCGCAGGCCGCCGTCATCGCGCAGGCTGTACGTCGCGGTGACACGTTCCAGTCCACGCTCAAAACGGTGATCGAAACGGGCAATTTCATACCACGTTCCCAGATAGCGCTGGGTATTGAAATTATTAATGACGGTTACGCCGGGAGGAGGCGTGGGGGTACTACAGGCGACCAGCAAAAACGCAGCGGCAGCGGTAGCAACAAACGGCAGCAGACGCAGGGTACGCATGGTATTTTCCTTGCAGGTTTTTAAGCTAAGTGTAGAACCCGCCGGGAAAATTGCCGTACCGTAATAAAAAAATAGCCCTGCCACGCGCAGGCGGCAGGGCTGATGGATTACAGGAAAATGACGCCGACCAGCGCGACGACGGATAAGATCGCCGCCAGGCCGTAAAAGACCCATTTTCCGTTAGGGACGTGGATTTTCAGATCGTGCATCATGTGATGAATACGGTGCAGACCACACCACAGCGGCAGGACGATCATCAGGAAAATAAACGCGCGGCCAATCAGACTTTGGGCAAAGCCCAGCACGCGGCTGTAGCTGAGTGCATCATCGGGATAGAAACCGAGCGGCAGCATCAGGCCCACCAGCAGGATCATCACTGGTGCAACAACCGCGCACCACATACCGCCTGCGCCAAACAGTCCCCAGAATACCGGTTCGTCAGAGCGTTTTGGACTGGAATGAATCACGGGAGTCTCCTTACCAGAACAGGGCTACAAATAAAATCACCACGGTGACGATTGCCGTCACCACCCACAGCCCCGTAATCACCGGACCGGACCCCAGCTTTTCATCTTTAACGATGACAGTGGCCGCTTTAGGTGCCAGCTCAAACCAGGTTTTGGTATGCAGCAGCGCCGCCGCCAGGGCAATCAGGTTGAGGATCAACACCACCGGATTTTGCAGGAACCCGACAAAGCCTGCCCAGCTTTCCGGGCCGTGTTTCAGCGCGAACAGGCCGAAAATAAGCTCAATGCTGAACCACACCGCCATGATCGCCGTACCTTCACGCAGCATGTAGAAGCGATAAAACGGCAGGCTTTTCCACCAGCTCGTCGGCATGGGCCGAACGTAGGGTTTGCGTTTAGTCGTCATAATGCACTCCTTAGCGGGGTTTCAGGGTAGCGATAAGAAAGTCTTTCGAACTTTCAACTTTACCCTGCTGAATAGCGGCAGCCGGATCGACGTGTTTCGGGCACACCTCGGAGCAATAGCCAACAAACGTACAGGTCCACACGCCGTTTTGCCCGTTAAGCTGCGCCATACGTTCTTTCTTGCCGTGGTCGCGGCTGTCCTGGTTATAGCGATGGGCGAGGGTGATGGCAGCGGGGCCGATAAACTCTGGATTAAGGCCAAACTGCGGGCAGGCGGCGTAGCACAGGCCGCAGTTGATGCAGCCGGAGAACTGGTGATACTTCGCCATCTGCGCAGGCGTTTGTTTATTTGGCCCCTGATCCGGCGTGCGGGCATTGCCGATAATGTACGGCTTGATCGCTTCCAGACTCTCGATAAAGTGCGTCATATCAACCACCAGATCGCGCTCAATCGGGAAGTTAGCCAGCGCTTCAACCTTGATACCTTTGGTGTACTCACGCAGGAAGGTTTTGCAGGCCAGCTTCGGCACCTTATTGACCATCATGCCGCAGGAACCGCAAATCGCCATCCGGCAGGACCAGCGGTAGCTCAGATCCGGCGCGAGGTTGTCTTTGATATAGCCCAGTGCGTCGAGCAACGAGGTCTGTTCATCCCAGGGGACGTCATAGAAAGCGCTGTGCGGTGCGGCATCCACTTCCGGGTTGTAACGCACCACCTCCACTTTCATTGTTTGCATCTCAGCCATGCGTAGTCTCCTTTTTATCAGCGGCTTCCGACTCGCCACCGTAAACGCGTTTCGCAGGTGGCAGGGTGGTGATCTTCACATCGCTGTAGTCCAGGCGCGTGGTGCCGTCTGCATCACGAAATGCGAGGGTGTGTTTGAGGAAATTCACGTCATCACGTTCGGTGCAGCCTTCGTCCAGACGCTGATGCGCGCCGCGTGACTCTTTGCGCGCCAGCGCGGAGTGCGCCATGCATTCGGCCACGTTCAGGCCGTGACCGAGTTCGATGGTATAAAGCAGGTCGGTATTGAAGACGCTGGAGGTATCGGTGATGCGCACGCGTTTAAAGCGCTCCTGAAGCTCCGCCAGCTTATCGACGGTTTTTTGCATCAGTTCCGGCGTGCGATAAATCCCGCAGCCTTCTTCCATCGACATCCCCATTTCATCGCGGATCTTCGCCCAGTTTTCATTACCTTCCTGATTCACCAGCGTTTTCAGTCGTTGCTCAACGTCAGCAGCCTGGGCATTCAGCGCCGCGTCGTTAGCGGTGCTTGCGGAGGCTGCGCGTGTCATGGCCTGCTCACCAGCCAGGCGACCGAACACCACCAGTTCCGCCAGCGAGTTAGAACCGAGGCGGTTTGCGCCGTGCAGACCGACGGAGGAGCATTCACCCACCGCAAACAGACCCTGAATGCGCGATTCACAATTCTGGTCGGTTTCAATCCCGCCCATGGTGTAGTGCGCGGTCGGACGAACCGGGATCGGATCTTTCACCGGATCGACGCCCACGTAGGCTTTGGCCAGCTCGCAAATAAACGGCAGCCGCTCGAGGATTTTTTTCTCGCCGAGGTGGCGCAGGTCGAGATACACCACGTCGCCGCGCGGGGTGCTGATGGTGTTACCTTTGCGCCATTCGTGCCAGAACGCCTGGGAAACTTTGTCGCGCGGACCCAGTTCCATATATTTGTTTTTCGGCTCGCCCAACGGCGTTTCCGGCCCCATGCCGTAATCCTGAAGGTAGCGATAGCCGTCTTTGTTGACCAGAATTCCGCCTTCGCCACGGCAGCCTTCCGTCATCAGAATGCCAGAACCGGGCAGGCCGGTCGGGTGATACTGAACGAATTCCATATCCCGCAGCGGCACGCCGTGGTCGAGCGCCATCCCCATGCCGTCGCCAGTGACGATACCGCCATTGGTGTTGTAGCGATAAACGCGGCCCGCGCCGCCGGTCGCCATCACCACCGCATTTGCGCGAATTTGCACCAGCGTGCCTTCCATCATATTCATCGCGACCAGGCCGCGCGCGTGACCGTCATCGACCAGCAGATCGAGGACAAAATGTTCGTCAAAGCGCTGGATTTGCGGGAACTGTAGCGAGGTCTGGAAAAGGGTATGCAGCATGTGGAAGCCGGTTTTATCGGCGGCGAACCAGGTGCGCTCGATTTTCATACCGCCAAAGCGCCGCACGTTGACGCTGCCGTCCGGGCGACGACTCCACGGGCAGCCCCATTGCTCAAGCTGGGTCATTTCGGTAGGGCAGTGATGCACGAAATAATCCACGACGTCCTGCTCGCACAACCAGTCGCCACCGGCAACGGTATCGTGGAAGTGATATTCAAAGCTGTCATGATCCTGCGTTACCGCCGCCGATCCGCCTTCGGCGGCAACGGTATGGCTACGCATGGGGTAGACTTTCGAGATCAGTGCGATTTTAGCGTCAGGATTGGCCTGCGCTGCGGCAATCGCAGCACGTAGTCCTGCGCCACCAGCGCCTATGATGGCTATATCGGCTTGAAAAGTATGCACGACGTTCCTCCAGATTATTATTATTTCGCTGCCTTAACGAAAGTGTCGGCAACGAAAACGTATCCACTGCTCCTTTATTGGCAGGAAGTATACCCGTGGCGAAAGAAGGGAAATTTGACGTGTTCGATTTTTTTGCGGATCTGTCGGTTTATTTATTATTTTTATTGATGTATTTAGTTACTTAATTGCTATTGTGAATTTTATCCATCCTTAAACAGCAATTTGCTGCTCAAAATTTGTCTCTGCCAGGGGGAACGAGTAGACTTCGTGCCCTTAGCAAAAAACGGAGACAAAACCATGAGCGAGACGGCAACCTGGCAGCCGAGCGCATCCATTCCTAACCTGTTGAAACGTGCCAAAATCATGACGGAAATCCGTCGTTTTTTTGCCGACCGGGGCGTACTGGAGGTGGAAACTCCCTGCATGAGCCAGGCGACGGTAACGGACATTCACCTGTTCCCGTTTGAAACCCGTTTCGTGGGGCCGGGGCATTCGCAGGGCATGAACCTGTATCTGATGACCAGCCCGGAATACCATATGAAGCGCCTGCTGGCTGCGGGCTGCGGGCCGGTATATCAGCTTTGCCGTAGCTTCCGTAATGAAGAGATGGGCCGCCACCATAACCCGGAATTCACCATGCTGGAGTGGTATCGCCCGCACTACGATATGTACCGCCTGATGAACGAGGTGGACGATCTGCTGCAACAGGTACTGGAATGCCCGGCAGCGGAAACGCTCTCTTATCAGCAGGCGTTTCAGCGCCATCTGGAAATCGATCCGCTGTCTGCGGATAAAACCCAGCTCCGCCAGGCCGCAGCAAAGCTGGATCTCAGTAACATTGCCGATACCGAAGAAGATCGCGATACCTTGCTGCAACTGCTGTTTGCGATGGGCGTCGAACCGCACATTGGTAAAGAGCGCCCGGCGTTTGTTTATCACTTCCCGGCAAGCCAGGCCTCGCTGGCGCAAATCAGCACTGAAGATCACCGCGTAGCGGAGCGTTTTGAGGTCTACTTTAAAGGACTGGAACTGGCGAACGGCTTCCACGAACTGACCGACGCGCGCGAGCAGCAGCAGCGTTTTGAGCAGGATAACCGCAAACGCGCGGCGCGCGGTCTGCCGCAGCAGCCCATTGATTACAACCTGCTGGAAGCGTTAAAAGCCGGACTGCCCGACTGTTCCGGCGTCGCGCTGGGCGTGGATCGTCTGGTGATGCTGGCGTTGGGCGCGGAAAGCCTCGCCGAAGTGCTGGCGTTCAGCGTTGACCGGGCCTGAGTCTTTCTCCCTTTTCAGCGAGGGAGAAAAGCATGGAAATAAAGCGTTACAACAGTAAAAACTGCCATTCCTCGTTTACATGGGGCATATCCCTGATGTGCCCCATATAGTCACAATAATTGTCTGGTCTTCTGTTACCATCCGCCGCTGCTACGCACCCTCAGGATGGTTTTATGACACAACCCACAAAAAAGATGAGCCTTATCGGGCTGATTTTAATGATATTTACCTCCGTTTTCGGCTTTGCCAATAGTCCTTCAGCGTACTTTTTGATGGGCTACAGCGCCACGCCGTTTTATATCCTTTTCGCCCTGTTTTTCTTCATTCCGTTTGCGCTGATGATGGCGGAAATGGGCGCGGCATACCGCAAAGAAGAGGGCGGAATTTACTCGTGGATGAATAACAGCGTCGGACCACGTTACGCTTTCATCGGCACCTTCATGTGGTTTTCCTCCTACGTGGTCTGGATGGTCAGCACCTCGGCAAAAATCTGGGTGCCGTTTTCCACCTTCCTGTTTGGCGTGGATAAAACCCAGACCTGGTCGCTGGCGGGCCTGAGCGCGACCCAGGCGATCGGCATTCTGGCCGCGTGCTGGATTGTAGTCATTACCGTGGTTGCCTCAAAAGGCATTAATAAAATCGCCCGCGTCACTGCCGTGGGGGGGATTGCGGTGATGTGCCTGAACCTGGTACTGCTGGTCGCCAGTATTGCCATCCTGTGTCTGAACGGCGGACACTTTGTGCAGGAGATCAACTTCGTTTCCTCGCCTAATCCTGATTATCAATCGGGACTGGCGATGCTGTCGTTTGTGGTTTTCGCGATCTTTGCCTATGGCGGAATTGAAGCCGTTGGCGGGCTGGTGGATAAAACCGACAGGCCGGAAAAAAACTTCGCCAGAGGCATCATCCTTGCCGCTATCGTCATTTCCGTGGGCTACGCGCTGGCGATTTTCCTCTGGGGCGTGAGCACCAACTGGCAGCAGGCGCTGAGTGACAAAAATGTCAGCCTCGGCAACATCACCTACGTGCTGATGAACAATCTGGGAACGACGCTGGGGCAGGCAATGCAACTGACGCCGGACAGCGCGGTAGCGCTTGGGATCTGGTTTGCGCGCATCACCGGCTTGTCGATGTTCCTTGCCTATACCGGGGCGTTTTTCACGCTCATCTACTCGCCGCTAAAAGCGATTATTCAGGGGACGCCAAAAGCGCTGTGGCCCGCGCCAGTGACCCGCCTTAATGTTCACGGAATGCCCGCCAACGCCA
The DNA here is from genome assembly GCA_002421005.1 of Enterobacteriaceae bacterium UBA5654. Taxonomy (GTDB): domain Bacteria; phylum Pseudomonadota; class Gammaproteobacteria; order Enterobacterales; family Enterobacteriaceae; genus Superficieibacter. The sequence continues at coordinate 86,487 of DIJC01000003.1, forward strand.
TGTGGATGCAGTGCCTGCTGGTATGCCTGTTTATTCTGCTGGTGTCGTTTGGTGGCGATACCGCTTCCGCGTTCTATAACAAACTGACGCTGATGGCGAACGTCTCAATGACGCTGCCCTACCTGTTTCTGACCCTCGCTTTCCCGTTCTTCAAAGCAAAACAGGATCTGGAGCGGCCTTTTGTGATCTTCAAAACCCGCGGCTCAACGCTTCTGGCGACCGTCATGGTGGTGCTGGTGGTGGCGTTTGCGAACGTCTTTACTATCATCCAGCCAGTGATTGAAGCGGATGACTGGAGCCGCGCACTGTGGATGATCGGCGGCCCGATTTTCTTTTCGCTGCTGGCAACAGGTATTTATGAGAACTATTGCAGCCGGATGCGAAAACAACCGCAGTGGCAGGCGCAATAAAAGCAAAGCCCGGCAGGAAGTGCCGGGCTTTTTACTTATAAACTCCCCGCCGGGCGCGATCCTTTGCCTGCCGACGACAGCGTGCGTCCGGTTTGTCGACCCGATAGCGTCTCCAGCCGCATCTGGAACGGTGGGAACGGCATATCGATACCGTGCTCGCGGAAACCGGCCAGAATCAACTGGTGGATTTCATGGCGCAGCGGCATCCGGTGGCCCATTTCGGCGGCGTAAATACGCAGTTCAAATATCTGAATACCCTGCTGGAGATCGACGAGAAACACTTCCGGCGGCGGGTTGTCGATGACCAGCGAGCAGCGTTGCGATGCGGTCAGCAGGATCTGCGTAACCTCTTCGCTGTTGGCCTCCGACGGCGCGGGAATAGTCAGCACCACGCGGGTAACGGAATCTGACAGCGACCAGTTAATAAACTGCTCGGTGATAAACGCCTTGTTTGGCACGATGATCTCTTTGCGGTCCCAGTCGCTGATGGTGGTGGCGCGGGTGTTGATTTTGGTAATGCTGCCGGTCAAATCGCGAATGGTGACGGTATCGCCGATCCGAATCGGTTTCTCAAACAGGATGATCAACCCGGAAATAAAGTTGGCGAAAATTTCCTGTAAGCCGAAGCCCAGCCCCAGACCGAGCGCCGCGACCAGCCATTGCAGTTTTGACCACTCAATGCCGATCATCGAGAAGCCCACCAGCCCGCCAATCAGCATCAGCAAATATTTGGTGATGGTGGTGATGGCATAGCCGGTGCCGGGTGCCAGCTCCAGATGCTGTAGCAGCGCCAGCTCCAGCAGCGCGGGCAGGTTACGCACCAGCTGCGTGGTGATGATAAACACCAGAATAGCGATCAGCACCGCGCCGAGGGTAATGGGTTCGATACTCTCCACCCCCTGAAGTGTGGAGGTGACATCCCATAGCGTAATGTTTTCGAGAAAGCCAAAGGCCGAATGAATTTCCGACCACAGGACGATCACCGACAGCAGCGCTATCAGCATCAGAATCGAACGCACCAGCCGCAGCGACTGGGTGCTGATGGCATCCAGATCCAGTTCGCTTTCGTCGATCTCCACCGCGCCCTCAAGGCTGGTGGTATGTGGCGTTTCTTCTTCGCCACGCGCGCGCTGGGCGAGAATTTCAGCACGGCGATGGCGGGCGCGATCAAAGGCCAGACGGCGGCGCTGGATCAGCATCCAGCGGCGGATGATATGGTAAATCACCAGCAGCAGGAACCAGATCGCCACCGACGTTTCCAGTCGTGCCAGCAGCGCCTGCGCGGTCGCCAGATAGCCCACTGCCGCCGCCAGAATCGCGATCAGCGGCGCGCCCATCATCATGTTCCACAACATGCTGTTGACCATATTCTCGCCTTTACCCTCTTTGTCGAGGTACAGCGGAATACCCGCGCGCTTCAGGCTTAACGTAACAATCGCCAGCGCGCCGCAAATCAGCATGAAACATAACCGGCCCAGCGAGGCCGAGAACTCGCGGTCGTTCAGATTATCGAACATAATCAGCGCCATAATCAGCGGCACTATCAGCCCGATACTCATCAGGTAATAGCGCATGGCGCGCGCTACGCGGTTTTGCGGCCAGCCAAAATGCGCCACAAACAGGCCGTTGGGACGGGCAAAGGTGGCGCATATCATCACCACCCACAGCAGCGGCACGGTGGCGGTTACGCCGCTGCCGATAGCCACCGCCAGCGGATATAGCCACGCTTCGCGCAGGCCGTAGCCCAGCGTTGCCCACAGTACCGGCAACGGCGAGGCCACCAGAATTGACCAGAATACGGTGCGCAGGGTCAGCCAGAAGTGATCCTGGGTGACTTTGCCGACCCGTGAGGCAGAACGTTCAAGGAAACGGGTAAAGTGCCGCCGCGAATAAACGCTGCATCCCACCAGCACCAGCGCGCCAAACAGCGGCAGCAGCGTCTCTTTGCTGGTCAGCATCATAATGCTGGCTTTGCTTAACTGGCTGACGGTGTCCAGCGAGATAAGACGGCGTAAATCCTGGACAATCTCCAGCGGCCACGAAATCGTTATCGGACTGACATCGGAGGTCCAGAACAGATAGCGGTGGGTGGCCTCGTTGACCTCTTTCAGCGCGTCTTCCAGTTGGCTATTGGTAACTTTAAGCTTGGTCAGTTCCAGAATCAGCGTGTCGCCGCCCTGCAATAGCGAGCCGAGCAGTTCGCGCTGGGTACGCAACTGGGCATCCAGAATACGGGTCTGCTCCGCCGTCAGCGGCTGGCCGTCGGCCTGATGCATTTGCCGAAGCTGGCTCTGCTTATTGAGCAGATCCTCGTAGCGCATCCGGTGAACGCGAAGCTGCGCCATTTCGGTATCAAGCTGCTGCGGCTTGGGCATTTCTGGCAGACGGGCGACCTGCGCCCGCAGCGCGTCGCCGAGCATATTGGACATCCCCAGCCACTGCGCCTGCTCGCGCAGCGTATTGAGTGCCTGACGGACCTGAAGCGTTTGATTGGTGCCCTGGCGCTGCTGCGATGCCACCAGATCCATCCGCTGCGCCTGCTGATTCAGCGCCTGGGATAATTCACGGTTAACGGCAAACTGCTTCACAATATCCGGCGGCAGGTTAGCGCTGTTTTCCGCCAGCAGTTCGGTGCTCTCCAGCGCTTTTTCTGCCTCGCGCTGACGCTGGCTGTTCACCTGATTACGCAATAGCTGTAAATACGCATCCAGTTGCTCACTTTGCTTTTGCGCCAGTTCGGAGCGCAGGCGGGAGAGTTCCTGGCGGTTATTCGCGGAGAGCTGCGCCAGCTCCAGTTCATCAACCAGCGCTTTAAGTTTGGCGGACTCCGCCTGTGCGGCAAGGCTTTGCGCCTGACTGAGCGCGGCGTTGCCGTTTTGCGTTCCTGCCCGGCGCTCCACCTCATTAAGCTGGCGGCGGACATCGGTTTGCTGCTGGGGAAGCTGATTCAGCGAGTCGGCGATTTCACGGGCGCGTTCCTGCTCCTGCTGGGCCTCGCGGCTTTTATCCAGCAACTGACTGCTGACCTGAAGAATTTCCTGAGTCAGCGCGTCGGTGGACATGCCCGCGGGCACGTCGCGCGGTTCATCGCGCAGGCTGTTAAGCTGGGCGCGCAGCGTCTGGGAAAGTTTGGGGAAGTTATCGATAACCTGCTGGTACTGCTGCGCGCGCTCAAGGGAGCCTTTTCGCTCCTCAAGCGCATTAAGTGCAGACTGGAACGCCTCAACGGCTTCGGGCTGGGCGGGTTTCGCCGCTTTTGCCTGCTCCAGTTCCTGGGTTATCTGTTTGGCGTCGGGGGCCGTCGCTGCGTACGCCCCCATGCTGAGGCACCAGGCCATCAGAAAAGTGATAATCAGGCGCACGGAAAACCCTTTTTGTTGAATTAAATATCGTCTCGCTTATCGTCAACCAGCGGGCTGGCTTCCAGCTCGGCGTTGACTTCTTTTTCCGGCAGCGGCGCAGGTTCAGCAACCGGCTGCACGAAGGCTTCGGTGGAAACTGCCAGCGGCTGGCCGATTTTAGTGACCGACAGGCTGTGCAGTTGCTCTGCCAGATCGACTTTACCCGGCGCAAACAGATTGATAACTGTCGAGCCGAGCTTAAAGCGGCCCATTTCCTGACCTTTCAGCAGCGCCACGGAGCCTTCACTCTCGCCTTCAGGCCAGGTCCAGCGCTTAATAATGCCTTCACGCGGCGGCGTAATGGTGCCTGCCCAGACGGTTTCGATGCTGCCGACAATCGTCGCGCCGACCAGAATCTGCACCATCGGGCCAAATTCGGTATCAAAAAGGCAGATAACACGTTCGTTACGGGCGAAAAGATTCGGCACGTTCTGCGCGGTTAAGTGGTTCACGGAGAACAAATCGCCCGGCACGTAAATCATTTCGCGCAGAATGCCGTTGCATGGCATATGTACGCGGTGATAATCGCGCGGCGAAAGATAAGTGGTGACAAACGAGCCGTTGCGGAACTGGTCCGCCATGTGGTAGTTCCCCGCCAGAAGCGCTTCCAGCGAATAGTTATGGCCTTTCGCCTGCAAAATTTTATCGTTTTCAATTTTACCCAGCTGGCTGATCACGCCATCGGCAGGCATCACCAGCACGTTAGGATCGGTATTCAGCGGGCGAACTTCATCACGCAGCGGGCGGACAAAGAAATCGTTAAAGGTGCGGTAGCTGGCGGTATCGGGTTTTTGCGCCTCTTTCATATCGACTTTGTAATACCTGACAAACAGATCGATGACCAGCTTCGTCAGCCAGCCCGCGCGTTTGCTCGCGCCCCAGCCCGCCAGGCGAGTGAGCCACAGTTTCGGCAGAATGTATTGCAGCGAAAGTTTAAGATCGTTTAACACGATAGCCTCCAGGCCTTTGTTTTGTCGTTCCTGTCCCCGCGTGATGCGCGGATACATGAAAAAAGGGGGACGATTTTAGCGATGCTAAGCATAAATGTCAGTTATCGGTTTCAGAAAAGTTTTTACGCGTTTTTACCTGCGCCATGCTTTCCAGAATACGGTGATAATTTTCAAAGCGGCTCTCCGCGATTTTCCCGTTACCCACTGCTTCGCGAATAGCGCAGCCTGGATCGGTGTCGTGCTTGCAATCACGGTATTTGCACAGACCTAAGTAATCGTGGAATTCGACAAAGCCCTGGGTGATTTGTTCCGGCTCAAGATGCCACAGGCCGAACTCGCGCACGCCGGGGGAGTCGATAACGTCGCCGCCGTGCGGAAAGTGATACAGGCGTGCGGCGGTGGTGGTGTGCTGACCCAACCCGGAGTTGTCAGACACGTCATTGGTCAGAATTTCTTGTTGCAGGCCCAGCAGCGCATTCAGCAGGCTGGATTTGCCCACCCCCGACTGACCGGCAAAAATGCTGATACGGTCGGTTAACGCTTCTTCCAGCGGTTTCAGACCATCCTGGGTATGGCTGGACACCATCAGTACGCGATAACCAATGCCACGGTAGATATCCATCTGCTCATTCACGAAATCCATGCCTTCACCATCAAGCAGATCGATTTTGTTCAGCACGATGATCGGCTCAACGTCCAGCGTTTCACAGGCGACAAGATAGCGATCGATAATGTTAAGTGATAATTCTGGCAGGATCGCCGAGACGATCACGATCTGATCGATATTGGCGGCGATGGGCTTCACGCCGTCGTAGAAATCCGGGCGCGTCAGTACCGAGGTGCGCTCGTGTACCGCTTCGACAATGCCTTTTACGTTAACGCCTTCTGCGGCTTCTTTACCCGGACGCCAGACCACGCGGTCGCCGGTGACCAGGGAACGGATCGTGCGCCGAATGTTGCAGCGATGCGTTTCACCGTCGGTGGATTCAACGTCAACATGCATCCCAAAGCGGCTGATGACGATGCCTTCAGACGGCTCGCCGAACAGATTGTCATCGTAGTCGGGCTTCTCCGAAGTCGTATCAAGACGGCGCTGATGGTTCGCTTTTACGCGGCGCTGTTGACCTTTGGAGAGTTTATTTTTGCTCAATCGTGCTGACTCCTGGTCGCCCATAACGGGCAAAACCTCTATGATACACGCTATTGTAGATGAATATAGTCACACTGAACGTGACGCGAGAAGGGTGGAAAATAGCATGAGTGCAAATGAAAACAACCTGATTTGGATCGATCTGGAGATGACGGGGCTGGATCCCGAGCGCGATCGCATTATTGAAATCGCCACCCTGGTGACCGACGCGAACCTGAATGTGCTGGCAGAAGGCCCGACCATTGCCGTTCACCAGTCCGATGCGCAACTGGCGCTGATGGATGACTGGAACGTGCGCACCCACACCGGCAGCGGGCTGGTGGCGCGAGTTAAAGCCAGCCAGATTGACGACCGCGCCGCTGAGCTCGCCACGATCGAATTTTTGCAGCAGTGGGTTCCGGCAGGAAAATCACCGATCTGCGGTAACAGCATCGGCCAGGATCGCCGCTTTCTGTTCAAATATATGCCGGAACTGGAAGCTTATTTCCATTACCGCTATCTGGATGTCAGCACCCTGAAAGAGCTGGCGCGTCGCTGGAAGCCGGAAATTCTCGACGGCTTTAAGAAAGCGGGCACCCATCAGGCGATGGACGATATCCGTGAATCGGTGGCGGAACTGGCCTACTACCGCGAGCATTTTATTCAGCTTTAAACCTGGTGGGGCGGCGGTGCCGTCGCCCCGATACGCTTGCGCCGACGGGGATTTGTCGCTAAATTACCCACTTTGCTGATAAAATCAGCATTCAGGCGGAAAAGATAAAAAATTGCGGTTGTGGGGCTTGCAGCAAAAAGGAATTCTCGTATAATGCGCCTCCCGTACCGATGCAGAAATTGCAATGTTACGCAGAGCGGGAATAGCTCAGTTGGTAGAGCACGACCTTGCCAAGGTCGGGGTCGCGAGTTCGAGTCTCGTTTCCCGCTCCAAAATTTAATGAAGTATACCACCCAAGCGGGAATAGCTCAGTTGGTAGAGCACGACCTTGCCAAGGTCGGGGTCGCGAGTTCGAGTCTCGTTTCCCGCTCCAAAATTTAATGAAGTACACCACCCAAGCGGGAATAGCTCAGTTGGTAGAGCACGACCTTGCCAAGGTCGGGGTCGCGAGTTCGAGTCTCGTTTCCCGCTCCAAATCTTTACTCCAGAATAAATTATCCACAGCGACGACGCCCGTTGTACGCCATGTTTTGCACTTCTGACAAACTTCTGTAAACAGAGTTATCCACAGGTTAGCGATTTCTGCCTTCCGCATATAATTGTTCAGAATGTAAATTAATTTTCGATAACGTTATGAAATTATTGGATAAAATAATATTTCAAAATGTTAATTCGATCGCTTGACGAATTTTTGCGTGTTGAATACCAATGAGTTTTTAATTTTATTCACATGCTGTGAATGGTTTATGCGTCGCGCGGCAAACCTTTTTCAATCACCCGCACCAGCCGCTGTTTTTTGGGTAGCTGTACGTCAACCACGCAGGCATTACGCTTCTGAATTTGCTGCGCAATCGCCCATTCTATGTGCTCGTCGAGAAGTGGGTGCTCACCCCGGCGCGCTTCGAGCGCCCGAATATTGGCTTCATCCCACGGTGCGTTGCCCAGCGCAACGGCAATATTTCGCAGCCAGCGCAGGTGACCAATGCGCCGAATGGCTGAGCCTTCCGTCACCTTCAGAAACCACGCTTCACTCCACGCAAAGAGTTCAATCAGTTCGGGCGCGTGTAGCGATTTGCGCGGGCTGAAATCTTCCTCGTTCGTCAACTGCGAATAGCGATTCCACGGGCAGATAAGCTGGCAGTCATCGCAACCGTAAATCCGGTTGCCCATCAGCGGACGAAATTCTTCGGGGATCGCGCCTTCCAGCTCAATGGTTAAATAAGAAATGCAGCGCCGGGCGTCTACGGTGTAGGGTTCAACGATCGCCCCGGTCGGGCAAATGGTCATGCAGGCCACGCAGCGCCCGCAGCCTTCTTCAACGGGGCCATCGACGGGCAGCGGGAGGTCGATCAACAACTCGCCGAGAAAAAAGAACGATCCGGCGTCACGGCTGAGGATCAGTGAGTGCTTGCCCGTCCAGCCCAGCCCGGCTTTTTCCGCCAGCGGACGTTCCAGCACAGGCGCGGAATCCACAAAAGGTCTAAAATTCAGCGAAACGCACTGTTCCTGGATTTTCTCACCGAGCTTTTTTAAGCGATTGCGCAGCAGCTTGTGATAGTCGCGTCCGAGCGCGTAGCGGCTGACGTAGCCAAGCGTGGGATCTTTCAGCGTGCGGGCAAACGCAGCGTTGGCGGGCAGATAGTTCATCCGCACGCTGATGACGCGCAGCGTGCCGGGCAGAAGCTCGTGAGGACGGGCGCGCATCATGCCGTGACGCGCCATCCACTCCATTTCGCCGTGGTACTGTTTATCGAGCCACGCCTGGAGTTGCGGCTCGCTGGCGCTAAGATCGGTATCGGTAATACCGACCTGCTGAAACCCGAGTTCAGTGCCCCACTGTTTAATATTTTGCGCTAACTGACTGAGATCGAGGGGCTGAGACATGACGGACCATACCATGAACAAAAACCCCGCAAGTGTACCACACTCCATCTGGCCTGCGCAGGCGCTACCGCGTCTCGAACAAGAAGCAGCAGATGCGCTGGGATTAACGTTGTTTGAACTGATGCAGCGAGCGGGCTTCGCCGCTTTCACCCTGGCACGGGAATGCTGGCCGGACGCGGGCCACTGGCTCATTCTGTGCGGTCACGGTAATAACGGCGGCGACGGCTACGTGGTTGCGAGGCTGGCGCAGGCGGCGGGTATACAGGCGAGCGTAATTGCGCTTCAGAGTGAGAAACCCTTGCCGGAAGAGGCAGAAAGCGCCCGCGAGGCCTGGCTTAACGCGGGCGGCACCGTTCACGCGCCGGACGTGGCCTGGCCGGAAGGTGTTGAGGTCATCGTTGATGGTTTGCTGGGCACTGGCCTGCACAGCGCTCCGCGTGATGATATCGCCGCACTGATTGACCATGCCAACGCGCATCCGGCACCCGTGCTGGCGCTGGATATTCCCTCTGGCCTGCTGGCGCAGACGGGTGCGACGCCCGGCGCGGTAATTCACGCCGCTCATACCATCACTTTCATCGCCCTCAAGCCCGGGCTGCTCACCGGTAAAGCCCGCGACGTGGTGGGGCAACTGCACCATAACGCTCTCGGCCTGGAAGGGTGGCTGGCCGGGCAGGAGCCGCCGTATCTCCGCTTCGACGGCAGCCTGCTGGCCGACTGGCTTAAACCGCGCCGTCCGACCTCTAACAAAGGCGATCACGGCAAACTGCTGATTGTGGGCGGCGATCACGGCACGGCGGGGGCGATCCGCATGACCGGTGAAGCGGCGCTGCGTGCGGGGGCAGGGCTGGTACGGATCTTAACCCGCAGCGATAACATCGTTCCTGTCCTCGCCGCGCGCCCGGAACTGATGGTGCAGGCGCTGACGCCAGAATCGCTCGAAGATAATCTGGAATGGGCGGATGTTGTGGTGATTGGCCCCGGTCTCGGACAGCAAAAATGGGGCCGTCAGGCGCTGCAAAAAATTGAGAATTTTCGCAAACCGATGTTATGGGACGCGGATGCGCTGAACCTGCTGGCAATCAATCCCGATAAACGTCACAATCGCCTGCTGACGCCGCATCCCGGCGAAGCTGCCCGGCTGTTAAACACCGACGTTGCAGAAATTGAGAGCGATCGCTTACTTTCTGCGCAGCGTCTGGTAAAACAGTATGGTGGCACCGTAGTGCTGAAGGGCGCGGGGACGGTGGTTGCCAGCCACGAAGGAACGCTCGGCATCGTGGATGCCGGTAACGCGGGCATGGCGAGCGGCGGAATGGGCGATGTGCTGTCGGGTATTATCGGCGCACTGCTGGCACAAAAGCTGCCACTCTTTGAGGCCGCCGCTGCCGGATGTATTGCTCACGGCGTCGCGGCAGATAAGCTGGCGGCGCGTTACGGTACGCGCGGTATGCTGGCGACTGACCTTTTTTCCACGCTTGTGCGTGTTGTTAACCCGGATGTGATTGACCCAGACCATGATTAATCGAGTAATACCTCTGCCCGACGAACAAGCGACTTTAGACCTCGGTGAACGCATCGCCAAGGCGTGCAATGGCGCAACCGTTATTTATCTTTATGGCGACCTCGGCGCGGGGAAAACCACCTTCAGCCGTGGGTTTTTGCAGGCGCTGGGCCATCGCGGAAACGTCAAAAGCCCGACCTATACGCTGGTCGAGCCTTACGTTCTTGATGCGCTGACGGTCTATCACTTCGATCTGTACCGTCTCGCTGACCCGGAAGAACTGGAGTTTATGGGCATCCGCGACTATTTCACCAATGAGGCGATTTGCCTGGTGGAGTGGCCGCAGCAGGGGACGGGCGTGCTGCCGGAACCGGATATTGAAATACACCTGGATTATCAGGCACAAGGTCGTGAGGCGCGCGTAACGGCGGTCTCCGCATCGGGTGATTCGCTGCTGGCGCGTTTAGCCGGTTAACCTTAAGGGCGACGGGATGATGTATCGTATGCATAAATGGTTGATATCGCTGCTGGTGCTGCTGTGCGCGCAGGCCGGAGCGGCAAGCCTGTCCGATATCCAGGTATCTAATGGCGATCGTCAGGCCCGCATTACCCTAAGTTTTATCGGCGATCCCGAGTACGCATTTTCTCAGGACGGTAAGCGCACCGTCGCGCTGGATATTAAACAAACCGGCGTGATCCAGGGGCTGCCATTGCAGTTCAGCGGTAACAACCTGGTGAAGGCGATCCGTTCCGGTACGCCAAAAGATAATCAGTCATTAAGGCTGATGGTCGATCTCACGGAAAACGGGAAAACCCGCGCGGTGAAGCAGCAAAACGGCGGCAACTATACGGTGGTGTTTACCATCAATGCCGATGTCCCGCCGCCGCCTCCTCCTGCGCCAGTGATAGTTGCGCAGCCGCAAGCCGCGCCGCCGATGATTGCGCAAACGCGCCCGGTGCAGCCTGCGCAAAACCCGTTTAAAGCAGACAACGATCGCATCACCAGCGTAACGAACAGCAATACCGTAACGCGTCCCGCCATGCGCACACGCACGGCCTCAGGCGATAAAGTCATTATCGCCATTGATGCCGGACACGGCGGTCAGGACCCCGGCGCGATAGGCCCCGGCGGTACGCGCGAAAAAAACGTTACCATCGCCATTGCGCGTAAACTGCGCACCCTGCTGAATGCCGATCCGATGTTTAAAGGTGTGCTGACCCGCGACGGCGACTACTTTATTTCGGTGATGGGGCGCTCTGACGTCGCTCGCCAGCAGAACGCCAACTTCCTTGTGTCGATCCACGCCGACGCCGCGCCTAACCGCGACGCGACCGGCGCGTCGGTATGGGTCTTGTCCAACCGCCGCGCCAATAGCGAAATGGCAAGCTGGCTGGAACAGCACGAGAAGCAATCCGAGCTGCTCGGCGGCGCGGGAGACGTGCTGGCGAACAGCCAGTCCGATCCTTACTTAAGCCAGGCGGTGCTGGATTTACAATTCGGTCATTCGCAGCGCGTCGGGTATGATGTGGCGACGAATATGCTCCGCCAGCTTCAGCGTGTCGGATCGCTGCATAAGCGGCGACCAGAGCACGCCAGCCTTGGCGTTTTACGCTCGCCGGATATTCCATCCGTGCTGGTGGAGACCGGGTTTATCAGCAATACCAGCGAAGAGCGTTTGCTGGGCAGCGATGAATTCCAGCAGCAGATTGCCAGCGCGATTTATGCAGGCCTGCGTAACTACTTCCAGGCGCATCCGCTACAGCCTGGCCCGCAGGGAGACGCCGGGCAGGTTGCCAGCGCATCGTCGCCGGGCGGGATGCTGCTCAACTAAGGAGATTTCATGCCGATTCAGGTTTTGCCTCCGCAGCTTGCAAACCAGATTGCCGCAGGTGAGGTGGTCGAGCGCCCTGCGTCGGTGGTGAAAGAGCTGGTTGAAAACAGCATCGATGCTGGCGCAACGCGAATTGATATCGATATCGAACGCGGTGGCGCTAAGCTCATCCGCATCCGTGATAACGGCTGCGGCATCAAAAAAGACGAGCTGGCGCTGGCGCTGGCTCGTCACGCCACCAGTAAAATCACCACTCTTGACGATCTTGAAGCCATTATCAGCCTCGGTTTTCGCGGTGAAGCGCTGGCGAGCATCAGCTCAGTCTCACGCCTGACGCTTACCTCGCGGACGGCGGAGCAGCAGGAAGCATGGCAGGCCTACGCCGAAGGGCGCGATATGGACGTGACGGTTAAACCGGCGGCGCACCCGGTGGGGACAACGCTGGAAGTGCTGGATCTGTTCTATAACACGCCCGCCCGCCGCAAATTCATGCGCACCGAGAAAACCGAATTTAACCACATCGACGAGATTATTCGCCGCATCGCGCTGGCGCGTTTTGACGTATCTATCAACCTGAATCATAACGGTAAAATGGTGCGTCAGTATCGCGCGGTGCCGCCGGGCGCGGCGAAAGAACGGCGAATGGGTGCCATTTGCGGGACGGCCTTTCTTGAGAAGGCGCTGGCGATTGAGTGGCAGCACGGCGATCTGACGCTGCGCGGCTGGGTGGCCGATCCGCAGGGAACCACGCCCGCGCTGGCAGAAATTCAGTACAGCTATGTTAACGGGCGCATGATGCGTGACCGCCTGATCAATCACGCGATCCGCCAGGCCTGTGAGGAAAAACTCGGCCTGGATCAGCAGCCTGCGTTTGTGCTCTATCTGGAAATCGATCCGCATCAGGTGGACGTGAACGTCCACCCTGCCAAGCATGAAGTGCGCTTTCACCAGTCGCGGCTGGTCCATGATTTTATCTACCAGGGCGTGCTGAGCGTACTCCAGCAGCGGTTTGACGTGCCGCTGGCGCTGGCGGAAGAGCCGCGCCACGTCCCGGAAAATCGCGTCGCCGCCGGACGCAATCAGTTCGCCGAACCCGCGCCCGAACGCGAGAAAACGCCGCCGCGCCCTGCCTCCGCGCCTGCGGGTGGAGGCGCGAGCTGGCCCAATGCCCAGCCGGGCTACCAGAAACAGCAGGGCGCACTTTACCGCCAGCTGTTACAAACTCCCTCTACTGAACGTGCAGTTCGTGAACCGTCACCGCCGGTACAGGCGCTGGACGGTCACGCGCAGAGTTTTGGTCGCGTGCTGACCATTCTGCACAGCGAGTTTGCTCTGCTGGAGCGGGGAGGAAAATTACAGCTTCTGGCGCTGCCGGTTGCCGAGCGCTGGCTGCGGCAGGCGCAACTCACGCCGGGTAAAAATGAGGTATGCGCCCAGCCGCTGTTGATCCCCCTGCGGCTGAAAGTTTCGGCGCAGGAAAAGCAGGCGATGAGCAACGCACAGGCCGTTTTAACGCAGTTGGGCATTGAATTTCAGTCAGATGCTCATTTTGTGACAATTCGGGCCGTGCCTTTACCCTTGCGGCAACAAAATTTACAAAACTTGATTCCTGAACTGATAGGCTACCTGGCGCAGCAATCGACGTATCTTGTTGAAGATATTGCCCTGTGGTTGGCGCGCAATCTGGCAAGCGAGCATGTCCAGTGGAACATGGCGCAGGCGATTGCGGTGCTGGCAGATGTCGAACGCCTCTGCCCGCAGCTGGTCGCGTCGCCGCCATGCGGTTTATTACAACCTGTTGAGATACATTCGGCGATGAACGCCCTGAAAGATGAGTAACGTGACACAAGCAGATCTGCCACAGGCAATATTTTTAATGGGGCCAACGGCCTCGGGCAAAACCGCGCTGGCGATAGCGTTACGTAAAGTTTTGCCAGTAGAGTTGATAAGCGTCGATTCCGCCCTTATCTATCAAGGGATGAACATCGGAACGGCGAAGCCGGATGCGGACGAACTTCGCGCCGCGCCGCACCGGTTGTTAGACATTCTCGACCCCGCGCAGGCTTATTCGGCGGCTGATTTCCGCCGCGACGCGCTAAAGGAGATGGCAGAGATTACCGCCTCGGGCCGTATTCCTCTGCTGGTGGGCGGTACGATGCTGTATTTCAAGGCATTACTGGAAGGACTCTCGCCGCTTCCTTCGGCTGATCCAGCGGTCAGAGCGAAGATCGAGCAGCAGGCCGCAGAGCAGGGATGGGAGGCGCTACATCAGCAGCTTCAGGAGATTGATCCTGTCGCCGCAGCGCGCATTCATCCTAACGATCCGCAAAGGCTTTCCCGGGCACTGGAAGTTTTTTTCATTTCGGGTAAAACTTTAACGGAGCTGACGCAAACGTCAGGCGAGGCTCTGCCCTACAGGGTGCATCAGTTTGCTATCGCTCCGGCGAGCAGGGAACTGCTCCATCAGCGCATTGAGCAGCGTTTTCATCAGATGTTGGCTTCAGATTTTGAAGCAGAAGTGCGAGCGCTTTTTGCTCGTGGAGATTTGCATACGGATATGCCTTCCATTCGTTGTGTGGGATACCGCCAGATGTGGTCTTATCTTGAAGGCGAGATTTCATATGATGAAATGGTTTATCGAGGTGTTTGCGCCACGAGGCAGTTAGCCAAGCGTCAGGTAACCTGGTTACGCGGATGGGAAGGTGTTCACTGGCTTGACAGTGAAAATCCAGATCAGGCACGTAACGAAGTGTTGCAGGTTGTTGGTGCTAACGCTCATTGAATGTGTACAATTGAGTCGAATCGTGCGCAATTTGCAGAATCGTAAGGTTCTAAGTACAAAACAAGCATACATATAAGGAAAAGAGAGAATGGCTAAGGGGCAATCTTTACAAGACCCGTTCCTGAACGCATTACGTCGGGAACGCGTTCCGGTTTCTATTTATTTGGTGAATGGTATTAAGCTGCAAGGTCAAATCGAATCTTTCGATCAGTTCGTGATTCTGTTGAAGAACACGGTTAGCCAGATGGTGTATAAGCACGCTATCTCTACCGTTGTTCCGTCTCGTCCGGTTTCGCACCATAGCAACAATGCAACGGGTGGCACCGGCAGCAATTATCATCACGGTAGTAACGCGCAGGGTTCTTCTGCGTCCCAGCAAGACGGCGAAGATAACGAATAAGTTATTGGCTGTTTTTCCAGCTCGGGGAGCCGTTTTTTTCAGGTTCCCCGCTGGTCATTAGTGAGGGTTTACGCTTGTTTGACCGTTATGACGCCGGTGAGCAGGCGGTGCTGGTACACATCTATTTTTCGCAAGACAAAGATATGGAAGATCTTCAGGAGTTTGAATCTCTTGTCTCTTCCGCCGGTGTCGACGCAATTCAGGTGATTACCGGTAGCCGTAAAGCACCGCACCCCAAGTATTATGTTGGTGAAGGTAAAGCAGTTGAAATTGCGGAAGCCGTAAAAGCAACGGGTTCATCCGTTGTGCTGTTTGATCACGCCCTGAGTCCGGCCCAGGAACGTAACCTGGAACGTCTTTGCGAATGCCGGGTTATCGACCGTACCGGTCTTATCTTAGATATTTTTGCCCAGCGTGCGCGCACCCATGAGGGTAAGTTGCAGGTTGAGCTGGCGCAGTTGCGCCATATGGCCACGCGCCTCGTGCGCGGCTGGACGCACCTTGAAAGACAAAAAGGCGGTATTGGTTTACGCGGTCCGGGTGAAACCCAGCTCGAAACCGACCGTCGTTTATTACGTAACCGGATTATGCAAATCCTGTCGCGGCTTGAGAAAGTGGAAAAGCAGCGCGAACAGGGGCGTCAGTCGCGCATTAAAGCGGATATCCCTACCGTATCGTTAGTGGGATACACCAACGCCGGGAAATCGACGCTCTTTAATCAGATCACCGAATCGCAGGTTTACGCGGCGGATCAGCTTTTCGCTACGCTCGACCCGACGCTGCGGCGCATTGACGTGGCCGACGTGGGCGAAACCGTGCTGGCGGACACCGTAGGGTTTATCCGTCATCTGCCGCATGACCTGGTTGCCGCTTTTAAGGCCACGCTGCTGGAAACGCGTCAGGCGACGCTGCTGCTGCATGTAATCGACGCCGCCGACGTGCGGGTGCAGGAAAACGTGGACGCCGTCAATACCGTGCTCGAAGAGATTGACGCTCATGAAATCCCCACGCTGCTGATCATGAACAAAATCGATATGCTGGAAGATTTCGAGCCGCGTATCGACCGGGATGAAGAAAATAAACCGATCCGCGTCTGGCTTTCCGCGCAGACCGGGGCAGGTGCAGAACTGCTTTTTCAGGCTTTGACCGAACGGCTTTCCGGTGAAGTAGCGCAGCACACGCTGCGGCTGCCCGTCCAGGAAGGGCGTCTGCGAAGCCGGTTTTATCAGCTTCAGGCAATAGAAAAAGAGTGGCAAGAGGAAGACGGTAGTATTGGTCTGCAAATTCGCCTGCCGATTGTTGACTGGCGTCGCCTCTGTAAACAAGAACCCGCTCTGGTTGATTATATTATTTAACCCGACTGAAGATATTTTTCCTCGATAAGAGGATGCCCGGAACATTGACATCGCACGGGCATATCACCGCATAACAAATATGGAGTACAGAAATGGCGTGGAACCAGCCCGGTAATAACGGACAAGACCGCGACCCCTGGGGGAGTAATAAACCTGGCGGCAACCCCGGCGGAAATGGAAACAAAGGCGGTCGTGAGCAGGGACCGCCTGACCTTGACGATATCTTCCGCAAGCTGAGTAAAAAACTCGGCGGCTTCGGCGGAGGCAACAGAGGCAATGGGACAGGCGGTGCGCCACAAGGTCCGCGTGGCCAGTTGGGCGGTCGCGTTGTCGGCATTGCGGTTGCCGCAGTCGTTATTATCTGGGCGGCAAGCGGGTTCTACACCATTAAAGAAGCAGAGCGTGGCGTGGTCACGCGCTTCGGTCAGTTTAACCATCTGGTTGAGCCGGGCCTGAACTGGAAGCCGACGTTCATTGATGAAGTCACGCCGGTCAACGTTGAAGCCGTGCGCGAGCTGGCTGCGTCTGGCGTCATGCTGACGTCAGACGAAAACGTCGTGCGCGTTGAGATGAACGTGCAGTACCGCATCACCGATCCGCGTCGTTACCTGTTCAGCGTGACCAGCGCCGATGACAGCCTGCGTCAGGCCACAGACAGCGCGCTGCGTGGGGTTATCGGCAAATACACGATGGACCGCATCCTGACTGAAGGCCGTACCGTTATTCGTAGCGATACCCAGCGTGAGCTGGAAGAAACCATCCGTCCGTACAACATGGGTATCACCCTGCTGGACGTCAACTTCCAGGCTGCTCGTCCGCCGGAAGCCGTTCAGGCGGCGTTTGATGATGCCATCTCCGCGCGTGAGAACGAGCAGCAGTCCATTCGTGAAGCGGAAGCGTACAGCAACGAAGTCCAGCCGCGTGCTAACGGTCAGGCGCAGCGTATTCTCGAAGAAGCCCGCGCTTATAAAACGCAAACCGTGTTAGAAGCGCAGGGTGAAGTGGCGCGCTTTGCTAAAATCCTGCCGGAATATAAAGCCGCCCCGGAAATTACCCGCGAGCGTCTGTATATCGAAACGATGGAAAAAGTCCTGAGCCACACCCGCAAAGTGCTGGTGAACGACAAAGGCGGCAACCTGATGGTTCTCCCACTGGATCAAATGCTTAAAGGTGGTAATGCCTCGTCAGCAAAGAGTGAAAACAGCGGCGCAAACAACCTTCTGCGCCTGCCGCCTGCGTCCTCTGGCAACAGCAGTGCGAATAAATCATCGTCAGACAGTCAGGGCGATATCATGGACCAACGCCGCGCCAACGCGCAGCGTAACGACTACCAGCGTCAGGGGGAATAACGATGCGTAAGTCTGTTATTGCGATTATCATCATCGTGCTGGTAGTGCTTTATACCTCATTATTTGTGGTGAAAGAGGGCGAGCGTGGGATCACGCTGCGCTTCGGTAAAGTACTGCGAGACGACGACAACAAGCCGCTGGTCTTTGAACCAGGTCTGCACTTCAAGATCCCGTTTATCGAATCGGTTAAAACGCTTGATGCCCGTATCCAGACGATGGATAACCAGGCTGACCGCTTTGTGACTAAAGAGAAGAAAGACCTGATCGTAGACTCCTACATCAAATGGCGTATCAGCGACTTCAGCCGTTACTATCTGGCTACCGGCGGCGGTGACGTATCGCAGGCCGAAGTGCTGCTGAAACGTAAATTCTCTGACCGTCTGCGTTCTGAAATCGGTCGTCTGGATGTAAAAGACATCGTGACCGACTCGCGTGGTCGTCTGACCATTGAAGTGCGTGAAGCGCTGAACTCCGGTTCTGCGGGCACGGAAGACGAAGTTGCGACGCCGGGCGCGGATAACGAAATCGCCAAAGCCGCCGAGCGCGTATCGGCTGAAACCAACGGCAAGGTGCCGGTGGTGAATCCGAACAGTATGGCGGCGCTGGGTATCGAAGTGGTGGATGTGCGTATCAAGCAGATCAACCTGCCGACCGAAGTTTCCGAGGCGATCTACAACCGCATGCGTGCCGAGCGTGAAGCGGTTGCTCGTCGTCACCGTTCACAGGGTGAAGAAGAGAAAGAGAAGATCCAGGCTGCCGCAGATTACGAAGTTACCAAAACGCTGGCAGAAGCCGAGCGTCAGGGCCGTATCATGCGCGGTGAGGGTGATGCCGAAGCGGCCAAACTGTTTGCCGACGCATTCAGCCAGGACCCGGACTTCTACGCCTTTATTCGTAGCCTGCGCGCGTACGAAAACAGCTTCCAGGGCAACCAGGACGTCATGGTGCTTAGCCCGGAAAATGATTTCTTCCGCTATATGAAAACGCCGACTTCCGTAACGCGTTAATCCTGAAGCCTTAAACCCTCCAGAGTGCGATGCTCTGGAGGGTTTTTTATCATTTTAGCCCTGAACAACTCACTCCGCGGATCAACGAGAAAAAGCGCCGGGTTTTCCGCTTTGCCTGCCACTTCTCTGCTGGCGCACCCTGTTCATGGTAAATACTTTTTAATGCGGCCGTGCATCAGGTATTCTGCCGGTGCTTTAGTACGCTTAGCGCAGCAAAATAACAAAACGCTATTTTTAGCGCGCTGCCTGTCCCTGATGATTTAACGTTTGTCTGGCAAAGGATGGATCTGCTTTGAACTCAACAATCCTGCTGGCCCTCGCGCTGGTTTTAGTGCTGGAAGGCTTAGGCCCGATGCTTTATCCGCGTGCCTGGCGCAAAATGATCGCCGCGCTCGCGATACTGCCGGATAATATTTTACGTCGTTTTGGCGGCGGACTTGTGGTCGCCGGGTTTGTGATCTACTACATGTTGACGAAAACGATTGGCTGATCAAATAGTGGTCGGATTTGCCGTTTTTCGGGTGCAAAAAGTGCTGATTAACACAAAAAGCGGTGGTAGAATCCATTTTTAAGCAATCGGTGATTTTAAAATGGGTAACAACGTCGTCGTACTGGGCACCCAATGGGGTGACGAAGGTAAAGGAAAGATCGTAGATCTTCTGACTGAACGGGCTAAATATGTGGTGCGCTATCAGGGCGGTCACAATGCAGGTCATACTCTCGTAATCAACGGTGAAAAAACCGTTCTCCATCTTATTCCATCAGGCATTCTTCGCGATAACGTCACCAGCATTATTGGTAACGGCGTAGTGCTGTCGCCTGCCGCGCTGATGAAAGAAATGAAAGAACTGGAAGACCGTGGTATCCCGGTTCGTGAGCGTCTGTTGCTCTCTGAAGCCTGCCCGCTGATCCTTGACTATCACGTCGCGCTGGACGTAGCGCGCGAAAAAGCGCGTGGCGCGAAAGCCATCGGCACCACCGGTCGTGGTATCGGTCCGGCTTACGAAGATAAAGTCGCCCGTCGCGGTCTGCGCGTTGGCGATCTGTTCGACAAAGCCACCTTTGCTGACAAGCTGAAAGAAGTGATGGAATATCACAACTTCCAGCTGGTGAACTTCTACAAAGTCGACGCCGTTGACTACCAGAAAGTGCTGGATGACGTTATGGCGATTGCCGATATCCTCACCGCGATGGTAGTGGACGTCTCTGACCTGCTCGACCAGGCGCGTCAGCGCGGCGACTTCGTGATGTTCGAAGGCGCGCAGGGTACGCTGCTGGATATCGACCACGGCACCTATCCGTACGTCACGTCCTCCAACACCACTGCGGGTGGCGTGGCGACCGGTTCCGGCCTGGGTCCGCGTTATGTGGATTACGTGCTCGGCATCATCAAAGCCTACTCCACGCGCGTGGGCGCGGGTCCGTTCCCGACCGAGCTGTTTGATGACATCGGTGAGTTCCTGTGCAAACAGGGTAACGAATACGGCGCTACCACCGGTCGCCGCCGTCGTACCGGCTGGCTGGATGCGGTTGCCGTGCGCCGTGCGGTGCAGATCAACTCCCTGTCCGGCTTCTGCCTGACCAAACTGGACGTGCTGGACGGCCTGAAAGAAGTGAAAATCTGCGTCGGTTACCGTATGCCGGATGGCCGCGAAGTCACCACTACGCCGCTGGCAGCCGATAACTGGGAAGGCATTGAGCCAATCTACGAAACGCTGCCGGGCTGGTCTGAATCCACCTTCGGCGTGAAAACGCGTGATGGCCTGCCGCAGACGGCGCTGGACTACATCAAGCGTATCGAAGAGCTGACTGGCGTTCCGATTGACATCATCTCTACCGGTCCCGATCGTACCGAGACCATGATTCTGCGCGATCCGTTCGACGCATAATCTTTTGCACTACTGGCCTGCGCCGATACGCGCGGGCCAGATATCCCGTCCGACACTCCCGCTTTTTGCCTCGCGATCCAAATTAATTAGCGACCTGAAGGTTGGCTGGTTTATCATCACTACTATAAATATCCGTGTTTCCCCTGGTTTGAGGTTGATGTGCAGTTAACGAGTTTTACCGATTACGGTCTGCGTGCGCTAATCTATATGGCATCGCTACCGGATGGGCGGATGACCAGCATCTCGGAAGTGACCGCCGTATACGGTGTGTCCCGTAATCATATGGTCAAAATAATCAATCAGCTTAGTCGTGCTGGCTATGTGGCCGCCGTACGGGGAAAAAACGGGGGGATCCGGCTCGGCAAACCCGCAGAAACTATTCGCATTGGTGATGTTGTACGAGAGCTGGAGCCGCTTACCCTGGTGAACTGCAACAGCGCATTTTGCCATATTACGCCAGCGTGCCGCCTGAAACAGGCGCTTTCACAAGCCGTGCAGAGCTTCCTTAAGGAGCTGGATAACCTCACGCTGGCCGATTTGGTTGAAGAAAATCAACCGCTTTATAAATTATTACTGGTGGAGTGACGATTAACGCCATCAGCGCTGACAACGGAGGAACCGCTATGTCACAAGATCCTTTCCTGAACCGCGAAGCAGAAAAATACGCGAACCCCATCCCAAGCCGGGAATTTATCCTCGAACATTTAACCAAACGTGAAAAACCGGCCAACCGCGAAGAGCTGGCGGTTGAACTTAATATTGAAGGTGAAGAGCAGACTGAAGCCCTGCGCCGCCGCCTGCGTGCGATGGAGCGCGACGGTCAGTTAGTTTTCACCCGCCGCCAGTGCTACGCGCTGCCGGAGCGCCTCGACCTGCTTAAAGGCGTGGTGATCGGTCACCGCGACGGCTTCGGCTTCCTGCGCGTTGAAGGCCGCAAGGACGATCTCTATCTCTCCAGCGAACAAATGAAAACCTGCATTCATGGCGATCAGGTACTGGCCCAGCCCTTGGGCGCGGACCGTAAAGGCCGTCGCGAAGCGCGTATCGTGCGCGTGCTGGTGCCGAAAACCGGTCAGATTGTCGGGCGCTACTTTACCGACGCGGGCGTGGGCTTTGTGGTGCCGGACGACAGCCGTCTGAGCTTCGACATCCTCATTCCGCCGGAAGATATCATGGGCGCGCGGATGGGCTTTGTCGTGGTGGTTGAACTCACCCAGCGCCCGACCCGCCGCACCAAGGCCGTAGGTAAAATCGTCGAAGTGCTCGGCGAAAACATGGGCACCGGCATGGCGGTCGATATGGCCCTGCGTACCCATGAAATTCCCTACGTCTGGCCGCAGGCGGTTGAAGATCAGATTGCCAGCCTGAAAGAACAGGTGCCGGAAGAGGCCAAAGTGGGCCGTGTGGATCTGCGCAACCTGCCGCTGGTTACTATCGACGGCGAAGACGCCCGCGACTTTGACGATGCGGTCTACTGCGAGAAAAAACGCGGTGGCGGCTGGCGTTTATGGGTGGCGATTGCCGACGTCAGCTATTACGTGCGTCCACCCACACCGCTGGATCAGGAAGCCCGTAACCGTGGCACCTCGGTCTATTTCCCGTCGCAGGTCGTACCGATGCTGCCGGAAGTGCTCTCTAACGGCCTGTGCTCGCTCAACCCGCAGGTTGACCGCCTGTGTATGGTCTGTGAGATGACCCTCTCCGCCAAAGGCCGCCTGACCGGTTTTAAATTCTACGAAGCGGTGATGAGTTCACACGCGCGTCTGACCTATACCAAAGTCTGGCATATGCTTCAGGGCGACCAGGAACTGCGCACGCAGTATGCGCCGCTGGTTAAACACATCGAAGAGCTGCATAACCTTTATAAAGTGCTGGAGCAGGCGCGCACTGAGCGCGGCGGTATCTCTTTTGAGAGCGAAGAGGCGAAGTTTATTTTCAACGCCGAGCGCCGCATTGAGCGCATCGAGCAGACCCAGCGCAACGACGCGCATAAGCTTATTGAAGAATGCATGATTCTGGCGAATATCTCGGCGGCACGCTTTGTCGAGAAAGCCCAGGAGCCTGCGCTGTTCCGTATTCACGACAAACCGACTAACGAAGCGATTACGTCGTTCCGCTCGGTACTGGCAGAGCTGGGGCTGGAACTGCCGGGCGGTAATAAGCCGGAGCCGCGCGACTACGCTGAACTGCTGGAGTCCATCGCCGATCGTCCTGACGCCGAGATGCTGCAAACCATGCTGCTGCGCTCGATGAAGCAGGCAATCTACGACCCGGAGAACCGTGGACACTTTGGCCTCGCGCTACAGTCCTACGCTCACTTTACCTCGCCGATCCGCCGCTACCCGGATCTCTCCCTGCACCGCGCCATTAAATATCTGCTGGCAAAAGAGCAGGGCCACAAAGGTAACAGCACTGACACCGGCGGCTATCACTACTCCATGGAAGAGATGCTGCAACTGGGCCAGCACTGTTCGATGGCTGAACGCCGCGCTGACGAAGCCACCCGCGATGTCGCTGACTGGCTGAAGTGCGACTTTATGCAGGATCAGGTCGGCAATATCTTTAAAGGCGTGATCGCCAGCGTCACGGGTTTTGGCTTTTTTGTCCGTCTTAGCGATCTGTTCATTGATGGCCTGGTTCACGTCTCCTCGCTGGACAACGACTACTATCGCTTCGACCAGGTCGGTCAGCGGCTGATCGGTGAATCCGGCGGCCAGACCTATCGCCTCGGCGACCGCGTTGAAGTGCGCGTGGAAGCGGTCAACATGGACGAACGTAAAATCGACTTCTCGCTGATTTCCAGCGAACGCGCACCGCGCAACGTCGGTAAAACCGAGCGTGAAAAAGCCCGCAGAGGCGGGCAGAACACCAACAGCAAGCGCCGTCAGGTCGGTAAAAAAGTGAATTTCGAGCCAGACAGCGCATTCCGTGGCGGCAAAGGTAAAACCAAACCGAAAGCGGAAAAGGCGGGCGAAAATAAAGGCGCGAAAAAGGCGAAAAAACCGTCAGAGAAAACGCAGAAAATCGCTGCTGCCACCAAAGCCAAACGCTCAGCGAAAAAGAAAATCGCTGAATAATCATTAGGTCAGCGATTTGTTTATACAAAAGGAGAAAGGAAATGTCTGTAAGGGAAAGGATGAATACGGGCAGGCTCTACACCGATCACTGTGAAGGGCTGCCGGAGGAACGTCGTACCGGCAAAGAGCTGGCTTATGATTACAATATGACGCGCCCGTCAGAAGAGGCCAGACGGCGCGACATTTTGCCGCGACTGTTTGGCAGCCTGGGAAAAGACTGCTGGATTGAACCACCCGTTCGTGTGGCCTATGGCAGCCATACCCACATTGGTAATCATTTTTACGCCAACTTTAACTTCACACTTGTTGACGATGCCACGGTAACCATCGGCGATAACGTGATGGTCGCCCCAAACGTCACCATCTCGACGGCGGGGCATCCCATTGACCCGGCAATCCGCATTACGGGTCAGCAGTTCTCGCTGCCGGTAATTATCGAGGATAACGTCTGGCTCGGCACTGGCGTTATCATCAACCCCGGCGTGACGATTGGGCGCAACAGCGTGATCGGTGCGGGCAGCGTGGTCACAAAATCGATCCCAGCGGATGTTGTCGCGGTCGGCGTGCCGTGCCGGGTACTGAGGGCGATTAACGAAGAAGACAGGGCGGCTTTCGCGCAGTAGCGAGTGACCCCTGCGGAGTGAGTAAAGTCGCCGCAGGGGATAATTTTTGTGGCGGGGCCGGTTTCCTGCGGGCTTTTACAGCTGATATCTGCTCCCCCATATTATTCACCAACGCCTTCGGCACATCTGATATCACCGAGCATCATCGCGACGTGATGATAAAAAATGATATTATCGCGGCCAGACGAGACAGACCGCCACATCATCCCGGAGACGACTGATGAACAATGACATCCCATTAAAATATTATGACATCGTCGATGAGTATTCGACGGAGTGCGCAGAGCCGGTGACAGAGGCAGAGCGCGACTCTCTGGCGCACTATTTTCAGCTGTTGATTACCCGGTTAATGAATAACGAGGAAATCAGTGAGGATGCGCAGAAAGAGATGGCGAAGGAGGCGGGTATCGCCGAATCGCGCATCGACGAGATTGCAACCTTCCTGAACCAGTGGGGCAATGAGTAATTGCAGGTTTTGAGCGAGCCGCAGCGATGCCTGTCCGGCGCATTGCGGCGCTAACCGCCCAGCCCGACCGCACTTCGCATCCAGAAATTTATCCTCACGATACGTAGTCTGCGCAGGCATTGTGCTTTACACTGCGCCCTGCAAAACTGAGTGGATAAACGATTAATCAGGTGGTAATGGCGATGAACGGAACAATCACAACGTGGTTTAAAGATAAAGGCTTTGGATTTATCAAAGATGAAAACGGCGAAAATCGTTATTTTCATGTGATTAAGGTCGCCAACCCGGAGCTGATTAAGAAGGATGCGGCGGTCACTTTCGAACCGACGACCAATAACAAGGGGTTGTCCGCGTATGCGGTAAAAGTCGTCCCGGAAAGCAAATACATCTACATCGCGGGTGAGCGCCTTAAGCTCACGGCGATCAAAAACTACCTTATTTACAGCGAAGAAGTTCCGGCTGATGCCCGTATTGATAAAGATAATGCGGTGTTATCCGTCGGCGCATTAATGGGCAGCATCCGGCCAAAAACCGCCAACAAGCCCGGTGAAATGCGCACGCTAAAAAAACTGGCGATCACCACTTTCCAGGGCAATACGCTGATTTTCTCGGAAGATGAAATAGACATCGATGCCACGGTGAAAATGCTTAAGGTCTAATGGCATTCGGTATCAGAGGCTGGCGCGCCGCGATGCACGGCGCTTTCGTCTCGTCCGCGAATCAGGTACAGCCGCAATAATTACAGGTATAATCTTACCCGGCCTTCAACGATTTCAGACACGAAAATGACAAAACTTACCTTACAAGAACAGATGCTAAAAGCGGGTTTAGTGACCAGCAAAAAAATGGCCAAAGTTCAGAGAACGGCCAAAAAATCACGCGTGCAGGCGCGTGAGGCACGCGAGGCCGTGGAAGAAAATAAAAAAGCGCAGCTTGAGCGTGATAAGCAGCTGAACGAACAGCAAAAACAGGCCGCTTTATCGAAAGAATATAAAGCGCAGGTGAAGCAGCTTATTGAAATGAACAGAATCAGCATCGTAAAAGGCGATATTGATTTTAACTTTACCGACAATAACCTCATTAAACGGGTCGTTGTCAATAAGGCCACCCAGGCCCAGCTGATCAGCGGTCGCCTCGCCATTGCGCGTCTGGTTGTCGATAGCAACGGCGAATCCGAATACGCCATCATCCCCGCGAGCGTTGCCGATAAAATCGCGCAGCGGGATGCGGGCAGCATCGTCTTAAATAGTGCGCTCAGTCAGGAAGAGCAGGATGAAGACGATCCGTACGCTGATTTCAAAGTGCCTGATGATTTGATGTGGTAATGCATCTCCGGCAAAACTAAAGAGTACGGGCACCGAAAGGGTGCCTGTTCTTTACACGGTTACTCTTTTGTCGGCCACGTCCCAAGCACATACTCCGCCACGCCCTCCAGATCTTCCCGTAGCGCTCCGGCTTTCGCCTGTACCGCCATTCCTTGCGTTGTCGTCATTACCACTGAAGCCAGCACCGCGCTGTCGGCTGACGCAGGGAGATCGCCCTCGCGCTTAGCCTGTTCAAAACGCGCCTTCAGCGCCCGTTGACCTTCTGCACGTCGCCGTATCAGCTCGCCACGAATCGACTCGGCATCATCCGAGCAGGCCAGCGCGCCATTAATCCCCAGACAGCCGGGATGGACCGCGCTCATGGTATGAAGGCGAGCGCAGCCTCGCAGGATGGTTTCTGCCACCTTGCGGGAGGTCGGTTCGGTCAGCGCGGCGGCCATAAAATCCAGATACTTCATCTGGTAAAGATCCAGCGCCTTCTGGAAAAGCGCCTCTTTATTGCCGAACGCGGCGTAAAGACCGGGGCGCGCAACGCCCGTGGCCTGCGTCAGATCGGGAAATGACGTGCCTTCATACCCCTTTTGCCAGAAAACCGCGAGCGCCGCTTCCAGCGCTTCGGCTTCATCGAACTGCTTGTGTCGACCCATGTTTAGTCTGTGCCTCTTTTCAATAACGATCAGTATAAAACGCTTGACGCCGCGCAGGCAATAAAATACCGTTCGATAAAGTATCGATCGATATTTTATTTTAAGCATTAAGAGAAAGCGCAGCCGTGCGCTGTGACAACATCCTTCAATCCGGCAATGAGGAACTGCAATGAGCAAGTTATTTTCTGGAAAGGTCGCCCTGATCACCGGCGGTTCGCGTGGGCTTGGTGCCGCCACCGCTGCGGCGTTAGCCGATCGCGGGGCGGATATCGCCATTACCTATGTCGCTTCAGAGCAAAAGGCGCAGGCCGTCGTCGAGGGCCTGCGGGCGAAAGGCGTGCGAGCCATCGCCATTAAGAACGATCAGGGCGATCCCACGGCCGCTGAATCGCTGATTCGCGAAGTCACGGACACGCTGGGCAGGCTTGATATTCTGGTGAATAACGCGGCCGTGGCGTGGCAGGGCAAGACTATTGACGCGCCCGACATCGATAACGCGGCAATGGACAGACAATGGGCTATTAATACGCTGGGCGTGATCGCCAACATTCGCGCGGCGGTGAAAGTGCTGCCGGACGGCGGGCGCATTATCTCGGTTGGTTCCGGGCTTGGATCGCGTATCGGCTTCCCCGGCACCACCGATTACGCGGCCAGCAAAGCCGCCGTTTTGGGCTACAGTAAAGGCGCCGCGCGGGATCTGGGCGCGCGCAATATTACCGTGAACGTGGTTCAGGCCGGAATAATGGATACCGACATGGCTGCGGCATCGAAGGATAACCTTCCGCCCATCGTGCTGGCCTCGCACGCCATCCAGCGCTTCGCAACGGTGGAAGAGGTGGCTGCCGCGATTGTTTACCTCGCCGGACCCGACGCGGGCTTTATTACCGGCTCGGTGCTCAACGTGGACGGCGGATTTACGGCCTGAGAAATGAATAAACAACGGGGCGTGGCGGGCAATCTCCCACGCCTCCGTTATTCTTTTTTCCTCTAATCTGTTCCAAATCGACATACTTAATTGCCATTCCCCCGCTATTTCCCGCCTTAGCTTAATTCCGGTAATTGATATTTAGAATTGTTGATTAGCCGCCGAAATCAGATGTGTATAGTGAATTCCAACTCGTTTATTGACCCGATGAAAAAGCGCGGGCGTTAACACTGTTCTGATTTACAAGGAGCTATTATGCATCTGGCCCGATTCCCGCGAATCACCCTCGGTCATTTCCCGACACCTTTAGAGCCTCTCGATAATTTATCTACATTACTGGGCGGGCCGAAAATATGGATCAAACGCGACGACGCGACCGGGCTGGCAACGGGTGGAAATAAAACCCGCAAGCTGGAGTTTTTGCTGGCGGATGCGCTGCAAAAAAACGCGGACATTATTATCACCCAGGGCGCGACCCAGTCTAACCATGTGCGCCAGACTATCGCGGGCGCGGCGAAGCTCGGCTTACAGGCGAAGGTGCTGCTGGAAAATCGAGTGACCGATTTTGGTGAAGATTATCAGCGCTCCGGCAACGTGCTGCTGGACAACCTGCTGGGCGGCGAAATCGTCGCGCATTTGCCGGGCGGTACTGATATGCAACAGGCGATGGAAGAGTACGCCGCGACCCTGCGCGAGCAGGGGCATAACCCGTATGTCATTCCCGGCGGCGGCTCGAACGCCATCGGCGCGCTCGGCTATGTCGCCTGCGCTGAAGAGTTACTGTATCAGTCTTCCCAGCTACGTTTGCGCATCGATCATGTGGTTCACGCCACCGGCAGTACCGGCACCCAGGCCGGACTGGTTGCCGGATTTCATGCTACCAACAGCCAGGTGCCGGTGCTGGGGATCAGCGTGCGTGCGCCAAAGGCGAAGCAGGAAGAGAACGTCTGGAATCTGGCCTCGCGCACGCTTGAACTGCTGGGCGTGGCGGGGGAACTGCCGCGCGAAGCGGTGGTGGCAAACAGCGATTACGTGGGTGACGGCTACGGTCTTCCCACCGACAGTATGCTGGAGGCGCTGACCCTGCTGGCTCGTCACGAAGGTATTCTGCTGGACCCGGTTTATTCCGGCAAAGGCATGGCGGGGCTGATTGACCTCATTCGCAAAGGCCACTTCCGCAAAGAAGATAACGTGGTATTTATTCACACCGGTGGTTCGGCGGGGCTGTTTGGTTACCGTCAGGTGCTGGAAAAATGACCCAGCCGTTTTTGCTGGGTGTACTCGGCGGGATGGGGCCGCTGGCAACCGTTGATTTTATGTCAACGCTGCTGGCGGTGACGCCTGCAACCAGCGACCAGCAGCAGATCCCGACGGTAGTGTGGAACGTGCCGCAAATTGCCGACCGGCAAAAAGCGTTGGCGGGCACCGGTCCGTCGCCGTTGCCGCAGCTTCTGACCGGTATTGCAAAGCTGAATCAGGCGGGGGCCAGCCATATTGTGATCCCGTGCAATACCGCGCATCACTGGTTTTCGGCGCTAAGCGACGTCAGCCGCGCACCGCTGATCCATATTGTTGATGCCACCATTGCGGCGGTGGTGGAGGCCAGCCCAAAACCGCAGCGCATCGGCATCATTGCCACCAAAGGCACGCTGGACGCGGGCTGGTTTCAGCGCGGCCTTCAGCAGCACGGCATTACGCCGGTTGTTCCTGATGACGTCGAGCTGGAAACCTGGTTTGTTCCCGGCTGCTACGCCGTTAAGCGCGGTGAACTGGCAGAAGGCGGCGCGGCGCTGGTGCATCAGGCCAGAGCGCTGTTTGCGCGCGGCGCGGAAAAACTGATCCTCGCCTGTACTGAAGTTCCCGTGGCGCTACGGGCCGTTAACGCGCCTTTCTTACCGCTGACTTTCGATCCCGCCCATGCCCTGGCAGAGCGATGTTCGAAAATATGGCAGGACTACCGTACTTCTTATTTAGCGTAATTAAATACATCTCAAAGGATAAAAAATGAAAAAAAGTCTCTGCTTATTACTCGCAGCGGGTGGTTTATGGGCTAATGCCAGCATCGCGCAAACTCCGCCGGAAGTTCGGGTGGCCTATAGCGGCGGCTCGCAGGTATTAATGCTGGCGAAAGCCGATGGCTCGCTGGATAAAGCGCTTAACAGCAAAGTGAAATGGGTGCAATTTGCATCCGGTGCGGACGCATTAAGTTATTTTGCCAGCAACGCGATTGATATTGCGAATTTCGGCTCCAGCCCGGCGACCGCCGGTATTGTGCGTAAATTGCCGGTAGAAATTATTGGTGTCTCCGGGGTGATTGCCAGCTACGAACGTTTAATTGGCAAAGAAGGCATCAGCAATATTAAGGATATTGAAGGCAAACGCGTGGCTTATCCGCCTAATTCCACCGCGCAATATGCGCTGGAAGCGGCGATTAGCGTGAATAAACTCGACCGCAGCAAAATCACGCTGCTGCCGCTGCGCCCGGCGGAAATGGTAGCTGCCTGGAAACGCGGCGATATTGACGCGGGCTACGTCTGGGCACCGTTTGCCCAGGAACTGGAGTCATCCGGCGGTCATCAGGTCTTTGCAACCAAAGATCTGCAAAAAGAGGGCTACCTGATTTACAACAACTACGTGGTGCGCAAAGCCTTTGCCGAGCAGTACCCGGAAACGGTGAGCGCGTTCCTGCGTATCCACCAGCAAAAAGTGGATGAATTCAAAAAAGATCCTGAGCGCGCGGCGGCCATTGTCGCGAAAGAAGTTGGCGCGCCGGTCACTACCGCCGCGAACACGCTGGGTGGACTGGAATATCCGACGTTGAGCGAGCAGGGCACCGCCGCCTGGCTGGGTAATGGCACGCAAACCAGCGAAAGCGGGATCGGTAAGGCGCTGACCAAAACCTCCAACTTCCTTGCCGGAATTGGTGAGATCCGCAAGCGTGACATTCCGGCGAACTGGGATGCCGCCATCAACTCGCGCTATATCCGGGAAGCAGCAGCAAAATGAGATTACGTCAGCACGTCGCTATCAGCGTGGTGTCGGTAGCGATCTTTTTTAGCCTCTGGCAGTTAGTGACCACCCGCCAGTGGGTGGACCCGTTACTGCTGCCGTCGCTGACGGATATCGGTTTAACCGCTGAGGAACTGCTGGCGGACGGTTATCGCCAGGTGCCGCTGTGGGAGCATATCGCGGTCAGCCTGGCGCGTGCGTTAAGCGCGTTCTCGGCGGCGATTGTTATCGGCATCCCGCTGGGGCTGCTGATGGGTATGTCTGACGGCCTGTCCGCCGTCCTCAATCCCTTCGTGCAGTTCCTGCGCCCGCTGCCGAAAATCGCCCTGATCCCGCTGGCGGTAGTCTGGCTGGGCATTGGCGAAGCGTCGAAGTTCTTCCTGATCTTCATCGCCACCTTTTTAAGCGTGGTGGTGGGTGCCAGCGCGGCGGTTGAGCGCATCGGTCGCTCGCGCATTCGGGTAGCACAGACGCTGGGCGCAACGCGGCGGCAGATTTTTCTGCGCGTGGTGCTCCCGGACGCGCTGCCGGAACTGTTCACCACCGTCAGATTATCGATTGGCATCGGCTGGACTTCGCTGATCGCCGCTGAAATGGTGGCCGCCAGTTCCGGGCTGGGCTGGATGGTAATTAACGCCAGTTCTTATCTGCGTACCGATATTGTCATGCTTGGCATTCTGCTGCTCGGCGGCATTGGTTATTTACTGGATTTACTACTTCTGGGGCTACAACGGCTGTTTGTACCCTGGGCGGGGAAAGAGTCATGACAACGCAAATTGCGCTGGAAAACGTGTCGCTAACCTTTGCGGCAAAACCGCAGCCGCTAAACGTGCTGGAGGATGTCTCCCTGTCTCTGACGAAGGGAGAATTTGTGGTGCTGCTGGGGCCATCGGGCTGCGGCAAATCCACCATTCTGAACCTGGTCGCCGGGTTTACGCGCCCGGACAGCGGTCAGGTGCTGGCGGGCGGCAAGCCGGTCCAGCGACCGGGGCCGAAGCGGGGGATGATCTTCCAGCAGCCGAATTTATTCCCCTGGCTGTCGGTGCTCGATAACGTCACCTTCGGCCCGCGTCTGGGGCGTTACCGCAAAGACGAGGTTAACGCCAGAGCGCTGGACTGGCTGGAGCGGGTGGGGCTGAAAGGCTTTGAACACCATGCGCCGTGGCAGCTCTCCGGCGGCATGAAGCAGCGCGTGGCGCTGGCGCGCGCCTGGCTACCCGGCCCGGAAGTGCTGCTGCTGGACGAACCGTTCGGTGCGCTGGATGCGCAGACCCGCCTGATGATGCAGGAACTGCTGTACAACGCGTGGCTTGAAACCGACACCACGCTGCTGTTCGTCACGCATGACGTGGACGAAGCGCTGTTCCTCGCCGATCGCATACTGATCATGTCGGCGCGTCCGGGAAAAATCGTCGAAGAGATCGTCCTGCCGTTTGGTCGCCAGCGCGACATCGAAACTTTTGCGGAGCATCCGCGCTACGGCGAGATCAAGCATCACGTCCTGCACCGCGTGCGCCAGGAGGCGAAGCGTCATCTGAGTTAATCCGTTATTCCCGGCGTCGGGAATGCATAACCGTCATAACGTGAGGTGGAAGCAATGAGCACAAGCGAATTACGAGACCGTCTGGAACAGAGTATTCATCAGCACCGCGACGACTATATTGCGATATCGAAAGATATTCATGCGCACCCGGAAACCGGCAATAACGAATACTACGCCAATGACGTCTTAACAACGCTGCTAAAAAAGCACGGCTTTACGGTGACCTCCAACGTTGCCGGGCATGAGACGGCCTTTTACGCGGTCAAAGAGAGCGCGAAGCCGGGGCCGACCGTGGCATATCTGGCAGAATATGACGCGCTGATCGACATCGGCCACGCCTGCGGACACAACATCATCGGCGTCACCAGCATCGCGGCGGCCATTGCGGTCAGCGAAACGCTGAACGACACTGGCGGCAAAGTGGTGGTGCTCGGCACGCCCGCTGAAGAAGGCGGACTGCGCGGCAAAGGCGGCATCAACGGCAACGTTAAGGCGCGTTTTGTGGAGCATGGCTATCTGGATGAGGTTGACGTCGCCCTGATGGTGCATCCGTCCGGCAAAACCCGCCTCACCGGACCGTCGCTGGCCAATAACCATCTCTACTTCCATTTCTACGGCAAACCGTCCCACGCGGGCAGCTCGCCGCATAAAGGCGTGAACGCGCTGGATGCGCTGGTGCTGCTGTACAACGGCATCAGCGTTCTGCGCCAGCAGCTTCCTGACGGCGTGCGGGTCCACGGCATCATTACCAACGGCGGTCAGGCACCGAACGTGATCCCTGAATACGCCTCCGGGCATTTTTATATTCGCGCCGCTACCCGTGAGCAGGTCATTGAACTGGAGCCGCGCATTCGTGCCATCGCCGAAGGTGCCGCGCTGGCGACCGGCACCACGGTCAAAATTGAGCATCAGGTTGGCCCGCGCGATTTTCGCATTAATCACGCGCTCAACGCGGTGCTGCTGGAGGAATTTACCGCCGCCGGGGAAAACGTGGAACTGAAAGAAAAAGAAGGGCTGGGATCGACCGACGCGGGCGACATCAGCCACGCGGTGCCCACCGCCCATCCTTACATCAAAATCGGCCCTGACGATCTGATTGGTCACACCGTTGCGTTCCGCGAAGCCGCCAACTCTGCCAAAGGCTACGAGGCGCTTATCACCGGCGCGCAGGTGCTGGCGCGTACCGGGCTGCGTCTGCTGACCGACCCCGCGCTGTTGCAGGACGTGAAAGACGAGTTCGCCGGGCGTAAAACGTCCACCCAGGCTGCGTAACCCCTGACCGGAGCAAGATTATAATGAAAATGCTGTTTTCTGCCGCCGCGCTGATGCTGGCGGCGGCTTTACCCTGGGAACCCGCGCAGGCGGCGAGCGTGGATCGCAATGCGACGCTGAACATTGCCTATGGTAATCGTCCCGGTACGCTGGACCCGTATCTCACCACTAACAACGCCACGTCGGATGTGGACCGGCATATTTTCGAAACCCTGTTCACCATCAACGACAAATTTGAGCCGGTGCCGGAACTGGTCCAGAGCTACACCCTAAGCGACGACCGTAAAACCTACACTTTTGTGCTGCGCGACGGCATTCACTTCCACGACGGACAGTTGCTGACCGCCGATGACGTGGTTGCCTCCATGAATCGCTGGCTGGCGACCTCAACCCAGGGCAAAGCGAATCTGCCGGGGGTGCAGTTTATCAAGGTGGACGATAAAACCGTCAGCCTGACGCTGCCCGCGCCGTCGTTAATCACGCTCAACGTGCTGGCGGATGTGAAAAACATCGCCGCCATTATGCCGAAACGGATCGTCGACGCGGCGAACAGCAGCAAAAAACCGGTCACCGAGCTGATCGGCACCGGCCCTTACAAGCTGGCGGAGTTTAAACAGGGCGATTACCTGCATCTGACCCGCTACGATCAATACGTTTCGCGCAGCGAACCGGCAAGCGGTCTTTCCGGGCAGAAAAAGGCGGACGTGAAAGATATCTGGTTCCGCTATATCACCGATGAATCCACCCGTCTGGCGGGCGCGATGACCGGTGAGTACGATCTCGTTTTCCAGTTGCCGAAAGACAACATTGAAACCCTGCAAAGCGCGCCGGATATCTCGCTCTTCCAGCCGCAGAGCGGCGGCTCGCTGATTACCTACCTGTTCAACAAACATCAGGGACCGTTTGCCAACGTCAAGCTGCGCCAGGCGTTTAATCTCGCGCTGGACGTGCATCAGACCCTGCTGGCGGGCTACAGCGATCCGCGTTTCTTTAAAGAAGATCCGTCGCTGGGCTTCCCGGATCAGGTGGACTGGTACAGCGAAGCGGGCAAGCCGTACTGGAATCAACATAAGCTGGATGAGGCGCGCAAGCTGGTGCAGGAATCCGGCTATAAGGGCGAAGAAGTGGTGATCATCGCCACAAAAGAGTACGCCGAACTGTATAACCTGGCGATTGTCGCCCAGCAGGTGCTTAAGCAGATAGGGGTGAAATCGCGGCTTGACGTTTACGACTGGCCAACCGTGCTCCAGCGTCGTCAGGATCCGAAAAACTTCGATCTCTGCGCGCTGGAATTCTCCATGCGTCAGGTGCTGCATCAGTATCCGTTCCTCGACTCGCGCGCGAAGTTCCCCGGCCTGAGCAATAGCCCGGAAATTGACGCCACGCTTGACGCGATTAAACAATCGCCGTCGCTGAAAGAGACGAAAGGGCTGGTCGATAAACTGAACGTCCAGCTCTGGCAGTACCTGCCGGTGATCGTGCTGGGCCGTACCACGCCGGACGCGGTGGCCGTCAAAAATAACGTCAAAGGGTATCAGGATCTGATCGGTCCGGTGCTGTGGAACGTTAGCGTCAGTCAGCCCTGACCGGAGAAAATGATGAGAGGGTTTTTACTTCAGCGTCTGCTGGCTCTGCTTCCGGTGCTGCTGGTGGTCTCGGTGGTGGTCTTCTGCCTGGTGCATCTGGCACCGGGCGATCCGGTGCTGGTGATCCTCGGCAACGACGCCAGTCCCGGCGACATCGCCGCGCTGCGTCAGCAAATGGGGCTGGATAAACCCATCATGGTGCAGTTTCTCCACTGGTTTACAGCGGTTCTCCGGGGCGATCTCGGCCACTCGCTGTTCCTTAATGACAGCGTGATGGGTCTGTTTCTGCAACACCTGACGCCGACTCTGGCGCTGGCGTTTTACGCGCAGCTTATTGCGCTGACGCTGGGGCTGGCGGGCGGGGTGATAGGGGCCTGGCAGCACGGCAGGCTGGCGGACCGGGCGATCCGCGCGCTGGCGACGCTCGGCATGTCGGTGCCGGGTTTTCTGCTGGGCCTGGTGCTGATTTTCGTCTTCGCGGTTCAGCTCCGCTGGTTTCCGGTGGTGGGCTACCGCTCCACTAACAACGATCTGCTGCTTAACCTCTGGTATCTCACGCTGCCTGCCATCGCCCTGGGTTTTCGCATTGCGGCGCTGATTGCGCGCATGACGCGGGCGGTGATGCTGGACGTCTTACAGGAAAACTTCATCAATACCGCGCGTGCCAAAGGGGTGCCGGAACGGGTAGTGCTGCTGCGCCACACCCTGAAAAACGCGCTGATCCCGATCCTCACGATCTGCGGTGAATCCTTCGCCGGGCTGGTGACGGGCACCATTGTGATCGAAAGCGTGTTTGGCATTCCCGGCGTTGGATCGCTGATTGTGGATTCGATCGAGCGGCGCGACGTCACGGTGACCCAGGGCGTGGTGCTGATGATCACCGTCTGCTATGTGTTGATCAATCTGGCGGTGGATCTGCTTAGCTACTTTGCCGATCCGCGCCTGTCCGTTGAGGGAGCGGAAAACTAATGTCCTCACGCAATCATGCTCTGCTGATTTGGCCAATCCTGCTGGCGACGATCGTGGTGCTGTCTTTTTTCGCCAGCGCCATCAGTTCCTGGGATCCGTATGACATCGATCCGCTAAGCCGCCTGAAGCCACCCAACGCCGCGCACTGGTTCGGCACCGATAACTTCGGGCGCGATCTCTTTGTGCGCGTGGCGCTGGCGGTCCGGGTATCGCTGTCGGTTGGTGCGGCGGTCGCGGTTATTTCCGGCGCGGTCGGGATGGCCGTTGGCCTGCTGTGCGCCTGGTATCGTCCGCTGGATCGCATCCTGATGCGCGTCTGCGACGGCCTGTTTGCTTTTCCTTCGCTGCTGCTGGCGATTGCTATCGTCGGCGTGCTGGGGCCGAAAATCTCAAACGTGGTGCTGGCGCTGTCGCTGGTGTATGTACCCTGTATCGCGCGGGTAGTGCGCGGCGCGGCAATGGTGGTCAAAGAGAAAAATTTTATCGAAGCGCTACGGGCGCAGGGCGCGTCCGCCTCCCGCATCATCTGGCTGCATCTGCTGCCAAACGTAATTTCACCGTTTATCGTCCAGGTGAGCTGGGTCTTTTCGGTGGCGATCCTGACCGAAGCGGCGCTGAGTTTTCTCGGCTCCGGGGTGCCTGCGCCGATGCCAAGCCTGGGGAATCTGCTGCTGGAAGGAAAAGCGGTGATTTTTACCGCCTGGTGGATGACCTTCTTTCCCGGCATCGCCATTGTGCTGCTGATCCTTGCACTCAATATTATCGGCGACGATCTGCGCGACAGCGCCGATCCGGGGCTGAAACCGCTGCCGCGCCGCATTCTGCGCCGCCTGAAACGAGGAGATCAGCATGGCTGAGGCGCTATTACAGGTAGACAATTTGCGGGTCAATTTTGCCACCCGGCGTGGCGTGGTGGCACCGGTACGCGGCATTTCGTTTCAGGTTAACGCGCATGAAACGCTGGGGATTATTGGTGAATCCGGCTGCGGAAAAAGCGTCACCGCCCAGGCGCTGATGGGGCTACTTTCACCGCGCACCAGCCGGGTGGAAGGCGCGATCACCCTCGGCGGACGGGCGCTGCATTCGCTTTCGGATAAGGCCCGCAGGCGGCTAAGCGGGCAGGAAATGGCGATGATCTTCCAGGACCCGCTCTCCAGTCTCAACCCGGTGCTGACCGTCGGATTTCAAATCGATGAAAGCCTGCGCCTGCATACATCACTTAATCGCGCCGCGCGGCGGGAGAAGATCCTCGCGCTGCTCGGTCAGGTGGGGATCACCGATCCTGAACGCTGCGCCAGCGCCTGGCCGCACGAGCTTTCCGGCGGGATGCGCCAGCGGGTTATGATCGCGATGGCGATCTCCGGATCGCCCGCCCTGCTGATCGCCGATGAGCCGACCACCGCGCTGGATGCCACAATCCAGGCGCAAATCCTCGATCTGCTGGATGAGATCAAACGTCAGACCGGCATGGGGATCGTATTTATTACCCACGATCTTAGCGTGGTGGCCCGGTTGTGCCAGCGTGTGGTGGTTCTGTATGCCGGGCAGGTGGTTGAAGAAACCGACGTGCAGACGCTGTTTGCCGATCCGCGCCATCCCTACACCCGCGCGCTGCTCGCCGCCCGTCCGTCGGCGGACAGCCAGCCAAAAACCGCGCTGCGGGAAATTCCGGGTCAGGTGCCTTCGCTGCATACACCGCTCACCGGCTGCGCGTTTGCTGACCGTTGCCCGCTGGCGCAGCCGCGTTGCCGGGCGCAGGTGCCTGCGCTGCGATCTTACGAAACCGCATCGCACCAGGTCCGCTGCTGGCGGGCCGATGAAACAGGAGCACTGCTATGAATGCGCCGCTGTTATCCGTGCGTCATCTGTCGAAAACCTTCCAGCGCCGTGGTCATAAAGTGGTGGCGGTCGATGACGTCAGCTTTACGCTTCAGGCGGGAGAAACCTGGGCGCTGGTGGGCGAGTCGGGAAGCGGGAAAAGCACGACCGGACGCACCCTGCTCGGCCTGACGCCCGCGACCGGCGGCGAAGTGCTATTCAACGGCGTTTCGCTCTTCCAGCAGAGCGCCGCGCAGTGGCGGTCGGTGCGCAAAGATATCCAGATGATTTTTCAGGACCCGCTCTCGTCACTCGACCCGAAGCGCTCCATTGGCTACAGTCTCGAAGAGCCGCTGATCATTCACGGCATTAAAAACCGCCAGCGCGCGGTGGCGGAGATGCTGACTCAGGTCGGCCTCAATGCCGAAGATGCCAGGCGTTATCCACATGAATTTTCCGGTGGCCAGCGCCAGCGCATCGGCATCGCCCGGGCGCTGATCCTCCGCCCGAAGCTTATTGTCTGCGATGAGCCTGTATCGGCACTGGATGTCTCCATTCAGTCACAAATTCTCAACCTGCTGATGAACCTCCAGCGTGAATACGGGCTGGCCTATTTGTTTATCTCTCACGATTTAAACGTGGTGCGCCATATTGCCGATAAAGTCGGCGTCATGCAGCACGGGAAAATCGTTGAGCAGGGTGAGAGCGAACAGATTTTCGCCCGGCCCGCGCATCCGTATACCCGCTATCTGCTGGAGGCCATCCTGCCTGCCCATCCGCCCGGCATGGACGCGCGGCGCATCGCCGTCAACGGTTAGGGAGTCGACCTGCGGGCTGTGTCGGTTATAATGGGCGAGTAAAAACCCTATAACCCGGCGCATCCCGCCTAAAACGAGTACCTTTAATGAGTGAAATGATCTACGGCATCCACGCGGTGCAGGCA
Organism: Enterobacteriaceae bacterium UBA5654; assembly: GCA_002421005.1. GTDB lineage: Bacteria > Pseudomonadota > Gammaproteobacteria > Enterobacterales > Enterobacteriaceae > Superficieibacter. The sequence goes on from DIJC01000003.1 coordinate 125,255, forward strand.
CTGCTGGAGCGCGCACCGGAGCGTTTTCAGGAAGTTTTTATTCTGAAAGGACGTGAAGACAAACGTCTGCTGCCGCTTATTCATGCGCTGGAAGCCCAGGGCGTGGTGATCCAACTGGCGAATCGTCAGTATCTGGATGAAAAAAGCGAAGGCGCGGTGCATCAGGGGATCATTGCGCGCGTTAAGCCGGGACGACAGTACCAGGAGAACGATCTGCCGGATTTGATCGCCTCCCTCGACCAGCCTTTCTTTCTGATCCTCGACGGCGTAACCGATCCGCACAACCTCGGTGCCTGCCTGCGCAGCGCCGATGCAGCGGGCGTCCATGCGGTGATCGTCCCGCGTGACCGCTCCGCCCAGCTTAACGCCACGGCGAAAAAAGTCGCCTGCGGCGCGGCGGAAAACGTACCGCTGATCCGCGTGACCAATCTGGCGCGCACGATGCGTCTTTTGCAGGAAGAGAATATCTGGATCGTCGGCACCGCAGGCGAAGCGGATCACACGTTGTTCCAGAGCAAAATGACCGGCCCGCTGGCGCTGGTGATGGGCGCAGAAGGCGAAGGTATGCGCCGTCTGACCCGCGAGCACTGCGACGAACTGATCAGCATTCCGATGGCGGGCAGCGTTTCGTCTCTCAACGTCTCGGTGGCAACCGGCATTTGCCTGTTTGAAGCGGTACGTCAGCGCGGTTAACCCTGTAGCCTCTCGCCACGGCGAGGGGCGATTTCTGTGACCGCTCTCCCACGCCTTCCTCCTGCCGCTGTCCATAATTACCTCCATCGTAATCGCAGGAGGACGACACCATGCCGTGGCAAACGCATACCGTTTTCAATCAACCGCTTCCGCTTAATAACAGCAATCTCTTTCTTTCCGACACCGCGCTGCGTGAAGCGGTGAGCCGGGAAGGTGCCGCCTGGGACAGCGACCTGCTCGCCAGCATCGGGCAGCAGCTTGGCACCGCTGAATCGCTGGAGCTGGGGCGGCTGGCAGACCAGAACCCGCCGGAGCTTCTGCGCTACGATCAGACCGGCGCGCGGCTGGACGACGTGCGTTTTCATCCCGCCTGGCACATCCTGATGCAGGGGCTGTGCGCGAATCGGGTCCATAATCTGCCGTGGAGCGCCCAGGCGCGACCCGGCGCATTCGTTGCGCGAGCGGCGCGTTTTATACTTCATGCCCAGGTGGAAGCCGGTACGCTTTGCCCGGTAACGATGACCTTCGCCGCTACGCCGCTGCTGCAACAGGCGCTGCCACCGCTGTTTGACGCGTGGCGCGCGCCGCTGGAAAGCGATCGCTACGATCCGCATATGCAGCCGGGCGATCAAAAACGCGGGCTGCTGATCGGCATGGGAATGACCGAAAAGCAGGGCGGTTCCGACGTGCTGAGCAATACCACGCGGGCGGAGCGGCTGGCGGACGGATCGTACCGGCTGGTGGGGCATAAATGGTTTTTTTCGGTGCCGCAAAGCGATGCCCACCTGGTGCTGGCGCAGGCGCAGGGCGGGATCTCCTGCTTCTTCGTGCCGCGCTTTTTGCCCGACGGGCAGCGCAACGCCATTCGCCTGGAGCGGCTGAAAGATAAACTCGGCAATCGCTCGAATGCCAGCAGCGAAGCAGAATTTCAGGATGCGGTGGGCTGGTTACTGGGGGAAGAGGGCGATGGCGTGCGGCAAATCCTGAAAATGGGTGGCCTGACGCGCTTCGACTGCGCGCTGGGCAGCCACGGGCTGATGCGCCGCGCGCTTTCGGTGGCGCTTTATCATGCGCATCAGCGGCAGGCGTTCGGGAAAAACCTGATCGACCAGCCGATGATGCGCGAAGTATTAAGCCGCATGGCGCTTCAGCTTGAAGGCCAGACCGCGCTGCTGTTTCGCCTGGCGCGGGCCTGGGACGGTCGCACCCGCCCGGATGACGCGCTGTGGGCGCGGCTATTTACTCCCGCTGCCAAGTTCAGCGTCTGCAAAGCGGGCATTCCTTTTGTGGCGGAGGCGATGGAGGTGCTGGGCGGCATTGGCTACTGTGAAGACAGCGAATTGCCTCGCCTGTACCGCGAAATGCCCGTCAACAGTATCTGGGAAGGCTCCGGCAATGTGATGTGTCTTGATGTGCTGCGGGTGCTGGCGAAACAGCCGGACGCGGTGGCGCTGCTGGAAGCAGAATGCGCGGCGGTCAAAGGGCAGGATCGGCATTTTGACCGCGCCTGGCGGCAGCTTCAGCAGCGCCTGCGCAGGCCGCTGGAGGCGCAGGGGCGCGACATCACCCGGCAGGTGTTTCTGCTCGGTGCGGGCGCGCAGCTATTGCGCCACGCGTCGCCGCCCGTTGCCCAGGCTTGGTGCCAGATGATGCTGGATACGCGCGGCGGCGTGCCGCTCAGCGAACAGGTGCAAAACGATTTGCTATTGCGGGCGACGGGCGGGGCGCTTTAAGGACGACACAGGGCATTAAACTGCGCCTGGCTGCCCTGAAATACGTTGAGGTCGCCCGGTCGATGTTTTTTTGATGATGGGAAATATCAATGCCCTGTACGAGCCATTGCTGACGGGAGGGATAATTAAGCCGTAGCCAGCCCTGATAAAACGCGGCTTTTATAATAAAGGCGAAGGCCAGCGCCAGCAAAATGAATATCAGGCCGCGTCCGTAGCGAGGCATATTTAGGTATTTCCATAACGATTTTTTGCCTGTATACGCCTGAAGCTATCAGGCGTAAAGGATCGCCTGTACTTGCCAGTTGTCCGGGTCCTGCTCTTCATTCATTTGAATAATACGATACCAGGAAGCGCCCTGTTCATCGGCTTTTAACGCCACGACGCGCTCGACGTCCTGCAGATTGCCGGAAATATTATTCACGGAAATAAGACCGATTTCATTCAGTCCGGTGACGCAATCTGCGCTGGCGAATTCCGCCGACTGCGCGGTGGTGTTTGCCATTGCGCCGGAAAACATTAATGAGGGTAAAGCAAAAGTTCGTTTCATTATTCATTCACTCCATTTCACAAGACCCCAACGTTAAGCGAAGCGCTCCGTCGCTGGTGTCGATCCTTCAATTCACGATTGACAACATTGTGTACGGAAATTTGTGTATGGACGCAAAGCAATGTAAAGGTTGATAAAATTCTTATTTACGGTAAAGAATCGCCTGTGAATACCATTGCGCCGGAAATACGGTGTCATCAATCATAACGATGACGTAGTAATCCGCTTTTGCCGCAACCGCTTTCGCTTTTATTGCTTCTTCTGCATCCATCGGCGAGCCATAAATCATGACGCTGACCGTGCCCATTCGCTGTAAATCTTTAGTCTGATTGCGCTGGATCTCCTGCGGATAGCTGGCGACCGGCGGCGGGGCTTTCGGGGTTCCTTCAAGCACGCTACAACCGCCCAGCAATACAATCAGTATTAATGGCACGAAACGGCGCATAATCGTCATAACTCGTCTCCTGATAACGCTAGTGTAGTGGCATTCGGGACGCTATTTAGGGGAATGTTCCCAATTTGTTAGCTCAGCCGCTATTTTCGAATGAAAATTTTTAAAAAACGTAAGCCACTTCTCACTATTGCCGTACAGACGTTTATTGTGATTGCTTATACAGCACTGCACCGCGTGGCATACCCAAGTATAAGAGGAGATAACCCATGATTGAACTTGACGTCCAGATTCTCGCAAATAATGAAATTATCCACGCTTTCCCGGCCGGAAAAGGCGCACAGCCGTTGCCCTGCATCGTGTTTTATCATGGCTTTAGTTCATCGAAGCTGGTGTACAGCTATTTTGCCGTTGCGCTGGCCCAGGCGGGTTTTCGGGTGGTGATGCCGGACGCCAGCGAGCACGGTGCGCGGTATAACGGCGATGAACAAACCAGAATGGGCCATTTCTGGCAGATATTGCAGCAAAACTTCCATGAATTTAGCGCATTGCGTGAGGCGATTTTTCAGCAGGGCTGGGTGGACGGACAGCGGCTGGCGGTGGCGGGTGCGTCGATGGGCGGCATGACGGCGCTGGGGCTGATGACCCGGTACCCGGACATCTCCTGCGTCGCCAGCCTGATGGGTTCCGGCTATTTTACGCAGCTTTCCCGCACGCTGTTTCCTGCCCGGGAGCCACAGCCATCGCTGGCGCGCTGGGACGTGACGCAGCAACTGGCAACGCTGGCTGACCGTCCACTGATGCTCTGGCACGGCGAAGAGGACGACGTGGTTCCGGCTGCCGGGGCGCGGCGTTTACAGCAGGCGCTGGGGGAGGCGCAGTTGGATCGCCACCTCACCTGCCACTGGCAGGCGGGCGTGCGTCACCGCATTACGCCAGAAGCGCTGGCCTGGACGGTGGATTTTTTCCGCCAGCATCTTTAAACGCGGGTAATGGTGACGCCCTGATCTTCCAGCTTTTTCAGAATTTCCGGGTCGGCGTTTTTACCGGTGATCACCCGGTCGATCTGCGCGGCCTGGCTGAACAGCATTCCCGCGCGTTCACCGACTTTGCTGCTGTCGACCAGTACCACCAGCTTGCCGACGACGTTAAGCATTTTTTGCTCCGCCATCGCGGTCAGCATATCGGTTTTGTACAGCCCTTCGGAAGTCAGCCCCTTGCCGCTGGTGAACATCCAGTGTCCGGCATAGAGGCTGTTTTCGTTATCCTGCGGGCTAAGCGTAATCGAGTGGCTCTTGTTGTACTGACCGCCCATGATAATCACGCTCTCGTGTTCCTGGTCGATCAGGTAGTTTGCCAGCGGCAGATAGTTGGTGATGATCTGCACCGGTTTACCGCACATTTCGCGCCCCAATAAAAATGCCGTCGAGCCGCAGTTAATCACCACGCTTTCGCCCGGATTCACCAGTTGCGATGCGGCTCTGGCAATACGCACTTTTTCATCATGATTTTGCGCCTGATGAATATTCATCGGCGACCAGCGCGGGCGCTGCTGGCTGATGGCCTCGGCACCGTTACGCACTTTCTTTAACTTGCCGCCTTCATCCAGTTTATTGATGTCGCGGCGAGCTGTGGCCGGAGAGATCCCCAGCCGGGCGATAACCTGATCTACCGTCACAAAACCTGATTGCGCGAGCTGATCTAACAGAATTTGATGTCTTTGCGCTTCCGTCATGAGCGATTCCGATTATTTATGATGGGGAAAGATAATATTTGAAATGACCTGGAATTGCTAAAGATAAGTGTTTACGAGGACGCCGGATGGCGTCCTCGTAACAGGGATCACAGGAAGGATTTGAACGGTAAATCAGGCTCAATGGTAAAGCAGTCGTCAAAGCCGCGCGGATAGTGATATTCAAAATTATCTTTATCCAGCGGCCAGGTGAATTTGCCGCCGACCTGCCAGATAAAGGGTTTGAATCCGTACTTCAGGCGATCTTTTTTCATCTCCCACAGCACGCGCAGTTCCTGCGGATCGGCCTGGAAGTTCGACCAGATATCATGATGGAACGGGATCACCACTTTCGCATTCAGCGCTTCCGCCATGCGCAGCATATCGACGCTGGTCATTTTGTCGGTGATGCCGCGCGGGTTTTCACCGTAGGAGCCGAGCGCGACGTCGATATGGTGATCGTTGCCGTGCTTCGCATAGTAATTGGAGTAGTGGGAATCGCCGCTGTGATACAGGGTGCCGCCCGGCGTTTTGAACAGGTAGTTCACCGCGCGCTGATCCATGCCGTCCGGCAGGACGCCCGCCGCGCGTTGATCGGCGGGCAGGGTGATTAATGCTGTGCGGTCAAAGGCGTCCAGCGCGTGAATTTCAACGTCTTTGACTTTCACCACGTCGCCCGGTTTGACCACGATGCAGCGCTCTTTCGGTACGCCCCAGCCGATCCACAGATCCACGCAGGTTTGCGGGCCAATAAACGGCACGTCGTCCGCGCAGTTTTGCATGACGGCGGCGGCAACGTTGACGTCGATATGATCGTTATGATCGTGGGTGGACAGCACCGCGTCGATCTGGCGAATGGCGAACGGATCGAGTACGAAAGGGGTGGTGCGCAGGTTCGGCTGAAGCTTCTGCACGCCCGCCATGCGCTGCATCTGATGGCCTTTTTTCATCAGCGGGTTGCCGTGACTCTGCTTGCCAGTGCCACACCAGAAGTCTACGCAGAGATTCGCGCCGCCTTCGGATTTCAGCCAGATGCCGGTACAACCGAGCCACCACATGGCAAAAGTTCCCGGCGCGACCTGCTCCTGTTCAATCTCTTCATTCAGCCAGCTACCCCATTCCGGGAAAGTGCTGAGGATCCATGATTCACGGGTAATGGTTGTCACTTTACTCATTGTACCGCTCCTGTAGCGTTCAGATTAAATCATTAAATGATTACTTTTGATTTATGTTGTCACCAACGAATCATCATTGCAACGGGAAAATTGCCTTTTTCATGCGCTTCGCAAAAAGTGATTTTGCCACTATCTGAGCTATTTTTAAGCATTTTTGTAATAAATCTGTATTTAATATGGTGATTATAAAAGGTTTTTATTGCCAGCGATGTAAGCCTTACACCCGGAGGGGAAATAAATTGCGGGATTCGTCACAAATAATCAAACGCAATCTTTTTGTGATTACTTTTGATTGCTAGAGTGGCAGCACACTATGCATCGGCTCTGAATAGCCGTGCCTGCACTTTCTGGAGAGCGTTATGGATATCCTCTACAACATCTTTACCGTGTTTTTCCAACAGGTGATGACCAACGCACCGTTGTTGCTCGGTATTGTTACCTGTCTTGGTTACATCCTGCTGCGTAAAAGCGTCAGCGTGATCATCAAGGGCACGATCAAAACCATTATCGGTTTTATGCTTTTACAGGCGGGTTCGGGAATTCTGACCGGCACCTTTAAACCTGTAGTCGAAAAAATGTCTGAAGTTTACGGCATTAACGGCGCGATCTCTGACACTTACGCCTCCATGATGGCGACCATTGAACGCATGGCGGACGCTTACAGCTGGGTGGGATATGCGGTGCTGTTAGCGCTGGCGCTGAACATCTGTTACGTGCTGCTGCGCCGGATCACCGGCATCCGCACCATCATGCTTACCGGGCATATCATGTTCCAGCAGGCCGGGCTGATTGCGGTGTTCTTCTATATCGCCGGGTATTCGATGTGGACCACCATCATTTGTACCGCCGTGCTGGTGTCGCTGTACTGGGGGATCACCTCCAACATGATGTACAAGCCGACCCAGGAAGTGACCGACGGCTGCGGTTTCTCCATCGGCCATCAGCAGCAGTTTGCTTCCTGGCTGGCTTACAAACTTGCGCCGTTCCTTGGTAAAAAAGAAGAAAGCGTTGAAGAGCTGAAGCTTCCCGGCTGGCTGAATATTTTCCACGACAATATCGTCTCGACGGCCATTGTGATGACCATCTTCTTCGGCGCGATCCTCTTCTCCTTCGGGCTGGACGTGGTGCAGGCGATGGCGGGCAAAACCCACTGGACGATCTACATTCTGCAAACCGGCTTCCAGTTTGCGGTCGCCATTTTCATCATCACCCAGGGCGTGCGGATGTTCGTGGCTGAACTGTCCGAAGCGTTCAACGGCATTTCCCAGCGCCTTATCCCCGGCGCGGTACTGGCGATTGACTGTGCGGCGATTTACAGCTTCGCGCCAAACGCGGTGGTCTGGGGCTTTATGTGGGGCACTATCGGCCAGTTGATTGCGGTTGGCATCCTGGTCGGCTGTGGTTCTTCCATCCTTATCATCCCCGGCTTTATCCCGATGTTCTTCTCCAACGCCACCATCGGCGTGTTCGCTAACCACTTCGGTGGCTGGCGCGCGGCGCTGAAAATCTGTCTGGTGATGGGGATGATCGAGATCTTCGGCTGCGTCTGGGCGGTGAAACTTACCGGCATGAGCGCCTGGATGGGCATGGCAGACTGGTCGATTCTGGCACCGCCGATGATGCAGGGCTTTGTCTCTTTCGGCATTGCATTTATGGCCGTCATCATCGCAATAGCACTGGCTTATATGGTCTTCGCGGGACGCGCGCTGCGCGCTGAAGAAGACGCAGAAAAACAACCGGCAGAGATTTCTGCTCAATAAGGAGTTTGATTATGACCGTACGTATTCTGGCTGTATGTGGCAACGGGCAGGGAAGTTCCATGATCATGAAGATGAAAGTGGACCAGTTTCTGACCCAGTCGAATATTGACCACACGGTGAACAGCTGCGCGGTAGGCGAGTACAAAAGTGAACTGGGCGGCGCGGACATTATCATCGCCTCGACCCATATCGCCGGTGAAATTACCGTCTCCGGCAACAAATACGTGGTGGGCGTGCGCAACATGCTGTCGCCTGCGGATTTTGGCCCGAAACTGCTGGAAGTGATCAAAGAACATTTCCCGCAGGACGTGAAGTAAGGGCGGCCTGTGAAATTACGAGATTCTCTTGCAGACAATAATTCCATCCTGCTACAGGCAGAGGCCAGCAGCTGGCAGGAAGCGGTCAAACTGGGCGTCGATTTGCTGGTGAAGGCCGACGTGGTGGAGCCGCGCTACTACCAGGCCATTCTGGATGGCGTCGCGCAGCACGGCCCGTATTTTGTTATCGCGCCGGGGCTGGCAATGCCGCACGGTCGCCCGGAAGAGGGCGTCAAACGCACCGGTTTTTCGCTGGTCACGCTGAAAACGCCGCTGGTGTTTAATCATGAAGATAACGACCCGGTCGATATTCTGATCACCATGGCGGCCGTGGATGCCAACACCCATCAGGAAGTGGGCATCATGCAGATCGTCAACCTGTTTGAAGACGAAGAAAACTTTAACCGTATTCGCGCCTGCCGTACCGCGCAGGAAGTTCTTGATTTAATTGACCGCACCAGTGCGGCTGCCGTTTAAGAGGAAATCATTATGTCATTACCGATGTTACAGGTTGCGCTGGACAACCAGACGATGGACAGCGCCTACGCCACGACCCGCCTGATTGCGGAAGAGGTGGATATTATTGAAGTCGGCACCATCCTTTGCGTTGGTGAAGGCGTGCGTGCGGTACGCGATCTGAAAGCGCTCTATCCGCATAAAATCGTGCTGGCGGACGCGAAAATTGCCGACGCCGGGAAAATCCTCTCCCGCATGTGTTTTGAAGCCAACGCCGACTGGGTGACGGTGATCTGCTGTGCGGATATCAACACCGCTAAAGGCGCGCTGGATGTCGCGAAAGAGTTTAACGGCGACGTGCAGATCGAACTGACCGGTTTCTGGACCTGGGAGCAGGCGCAGGAATGGCGCAACGCGGGCATTCAGCAGGTGGTGTATCACCGCAGCCGTGACGCGCAGGCGGCGGGCGTGGCGTGGGGTGACGCCGATATCAGCGCCATTAAACGGCTGGCTGAAATGGGCTTCAAAGTCACCGTCACCGGCGGGCTGGCGCTGGAGGATCTGCCGCTGTTTAAAGGCATTCCGATCCACGTCTTTATTGCCGGTCGCAGCATTCGCGACGCCGCCTCCCCGGTAGAAGCCGCGCGTCAGTTCAAACGCTCAATCGCCCAGCTTTGGGGCTAAGGAGCGGTTATGCTGTCGAAACAGATCCCGCTCGGCATTTACGAAAAAGCGCTCCCCGCCGGGGAGTGCTGGCTGGAACGCCTGCGGCTGGCAAAAGAACTGGGCTTTGATTTTGTCGAAATGTCCGTTGATGAAACCGACGCCCGACTGGCGCGCCTCGACTGGAGCCGCGAGCAGCGCCTGGCGCTGGTGAACGCGGTCGCTGAAACCGGCGTGCGCGTGCCGTCGATGTGTCTTTCTGCGCATCGCCGCTTCCCGCTCGGCAGCGAAGATAACGCCGTTCGCGCCCAGGGGCTGGAGATCATGCGGAAAGCCATCCGCTTTGCGCAGGATGTCGGCATCCGCGTGATCCAGCTTGCCGGGTACGACGTCTATTATCAGCAGGCCACGGACGAAACGCGCCGTCGTTTCCGCGACGGGCTGAAGGAAAGCGTGGAGATGGCCAGCCGGGCGCAGGTCACGCTGGCGATGGAAATCATGGACTATCCGTTGATGAACTCCATCAGCAAAGCGCTGGGCTACGCGCACTATCTGAATAACCCGTGGTTCCAGCTTTACCCGGACATCGGCAACCTGTCGGCGTGGGACAACGACGTCCAGATGGAGCTTCAGGCGGGCATCGGGCATATCGTGGCGGTGCATATAAAAGACACCAAACCTGGCGTGTTTAAAAACGTGCCGTTTGGCGACGGAGTAGTGGATTTCGAACGCTGCTTCGAAACGCTCAGACAGAGTGGCTATTGCGGGCCGTACCTGATTGAGATGTGGAGCGAAACGTCCGACGACCCGGCGCGGGAAGTGGCGAAAGCGCGTGACTGGGTGAAAGCGCGGATGGCCCGCGCGGGTCTGGTGGAGGCAGCCTGATGCAAAAGCTGAAACAGCAGGTTTTTGCCGCCAATATGGATTTGCCGCGCTACGGGCTGGTGACTTTCACCTGGGGCAACGTCAGCGGCATTGACCGTGAACGCGGGCTGGTGGTGATTAAGCCCAGCGGCGTGGCCTATGAAACCATGCAGGCGGACGATATGGTGGTGGTGGATCTGTGCGGTAAGGTGGTTGAAGGGCACTACCGTCCTTCCTCCGATACCGCCACGCATCTTGAACTCTACGGTCGCTACCCGTCGCTCGGCGGCGTGGTGCATACCCACTCGACTCACGCCACGGCCTGGGCGCAGGCGGGGCTGTCCATCCCGGCGCTGGGAACTACCCACGCGGATTACTTCTTCGGTGATATTCCCTGTACGCGGGCGTTACGCGAAGACGAAGTGCAGGGCGAGTACGAACTCAACACCGGCAAAGTGATTGTCGAAACGCTGGGCGACAGCGAGCCGCTGCACACGCCGGGCATTGTGGTTTATCAGCACGGCCCGTTTGCCTGGGGTAAAGACGCGCATGATGCCGTCCATAACGCCGTAGTGATGGAAGAAGTCGCACGGATGGCGTGGATGGCGCGCGGGATTAATCCGCAGCTGAAGCCCATCGACGGTTATCTGATGAACAAGCATTTTATGCGTAAGCATGGTCCAAACGCCTATTACGGGCAGAAGTAATTAAGCGCCCCGGAATTGTTAACATTCGCGGAATGTAACTGGTCCACTTCCGGGGCGTTTCCCACGCCGGATAATTATTCAGGTAATCGCCTTGTCTTTGTCCGGGGACGCTTGTATTATGACGCGTCATTTTTCAGCCGACCTTTAACACGTTCCTTGCCTCCACGGGCCTCGGCTGACCCAGACAGGAGGCTGAATAATCCGTAAGGAGCAATTCGATGCGTCATTACGAAATCGTTTTTATGGTCCATCCTGACCAGAGCGAACAGGTTCCGGGCATGATCGAGCGCTACACTGGTGCAATCACTGCAGCAGAAGGCACGATCCACCGTCTGGAAGACTGGGGCCGCCGTCAGCTGGCTTATCCGATCAACAAACTGCACAAGGCACACTACGTTCTGCTGAACGTTGAAGCGCCGCAGGAAGCGATCGATGAGCTGGAAACTAACTTCCGCTTCAACGACGCCGTTATCCGCAGCATGGTAATGCGTACTAAGCACGCTGTTACCGAAGCATCTCCGATGGTTAAAGCGAAAGACGAGCGCCGTGAGCGTCGCGATGATTTCGCAAACGAAACCGCAGATGATGCAGATGCTGGGGATTCTGAAGAGTAATTTCTGATGACCAACCGTCTGGCGCTGTCCGGCACCGTGTGCAGGATGCCCCTTCGAAAGGTCAGCCCATCAGGAATTCCTCATTGCCAGTTCGTGCTTGAGCATCGTTCTGTGCAGGAGGAAGCCGGATTTCACCGGCAGGCGTGGTGCCAAATGCCCGTTATTGTTAGCGGACACGAAAACCAGGCCATTACTCACAGTATAACGGTCGGCAGCCGCATAACCGTTCAGGGGTTCATTTCTTGCCACAAGGCAAAGAACGGCCTGAGTAAAATGGTTCTGCATGCCGAGCAGATTGAATTGATAGATTCTGGAGACTAGCCATATGGCACGTTATTTCCGTCGTCGCAAGTTCTGCCGTTTCACCGCGGAAGGCGTTCAAGAGATCGACTATAAAGACATCGCTACGCTGAAAAACTACATCACCGAAAGCGGTAAGATTGTCCCAAGCCGTATCACCGGTACCCGTGCAAAATATCAGCGTCAGCTGGCTCGCGCTATCAAACGCGCTCGCTACCTGTCTCTGCTGCCGTACACTGATCGTCATCAGTAATCGGTCACGGTCCATTAATACGACTTTGAGAGGATAAGGTAATGCAAGTTATTCTGCTTGATAAAGTAGCAAACCTGGGTAGCCTGGGTGATCAGGTTAACGTTAAAGCGGGTTATGCTCGTAACTTCCTGGTACCGCAGGGTAAAGCTGTTCCTGCTACCAAGAAAAACGTTGAATT
>DIJC01000016.1:0-39124 GCA_002421005.1 Enterobacteriaceae bacterium UBA5654
GGAGGCGCATTATAGGGAGTTCTTCGGCGTTGACAAGCCCTCTTTTCAAAAAACTTTTCAACCGTCTCTTTTTTACGCAAAACACCATTAAACTGCCAGTTTTTCGAGCGTTTCAAAGCCGTAGCGCTGTAAAACGGGCAGTAATTGTTCAGTCGCTGGCGTGAGAGCCATACAGAAAGCCATATTCGCAGCGGTTGATTTCGCATCCGGTGCTTCATGTTCAAGTAGCCAGGCCGTTCGGCGAGCAATTGCCGCACCGGAATCGATCAGCCGGGTGCCTTCCGGCAGCACCTGCGATAATTCTTCCTGTAATAGCGGGAAGTGAGTACATCCGAGCACAACGGTATCCGGCGGTTCAGGCATCCGCAGCCACGGACGTAAAATACGGCGCAGTTCGTCTAAGGGTACAGGGTTGCCGTGCAGTTTGGCCTCCGCCAGCTCCACCAGCTCCGCAGAGCCAAGCATTTCGATTCGGCATTCATTGGCAAAGCGTGCAATCAGCTCGTGGGTATAAGGACGTTTCACCGTGCCGCGTGTCGCCAGCAATCCGACAATGCCATTGGCCGTCAAGCGCGCCGCAGGTTTGATCGCAGGAACCACCCCCACCACCGGGAACGTGAATTTTTCACGCAGCGCAGGAAGTGAAACGGTGCTGGCCGAGTTACAGGCGATCACCGCCAGTGCCAGGGGATAGCGGCTCTGAACCGCAGTAACGATTTCAACAACGCGCTCAACGATGAACGCTTCGCTTTTCTCTCCATAAGGAAAAGCGACGTTGTCGAAAACATAGATATAGTGCAGATCCGGCAGGAGATGCCGGATCTCATCATAGACCGATAACCCACCGACGCCGGAGTCAAACACCAGCACGGTGGGTCGCGGATCAGAAGGTGTAGCTGCCAGACAAGGTGTATTCCCGTCCTGCAGTTTGGTAGCCATAAACTGTCTCGTAATCTTTATCGAACAGGTTGGCTATTTTACCACGAACTGTCAGGTGTGAGGTGACTGGATACGAAACTGCTGCATCCCACAAACTTACGCCGCCCATTTTCACATTGCGGGTTGGATAAGTGCTGTAGTCCGCGTCGTACCGGGTACCCAGATAGTGATAAGTCAGACTCCAGTCAGCGTTGTAGACCTGAGTATCAAGCTGATACTTCACCTGCTGCTTCGCCCGGCGCGCCAGCGGCTTATCGGTCAGCGCATTACGCGCATCAACATAGTCGTAACCCACGCTGTGCGTTACCGGCCCGGTATCAAAGGAGGCCGTCGCTTCGACGCCTTTAATCCGCGCTTTACCAACGTTGTAATACGACATTAATTGATCGTCATAATCGATCAGATTATCAATGTCATTGCGATAGCCCGATACGCGCCAGTTCACCCCGGCCGTAAGGCCTTCGAAAGCCCCTTCCCACTGTTTGCTTTTTTCCGGGTCGAGATTGTCGTTGCCATAGAAACCGTAAAGCTGTCCAAGATTCGGCGCTTTAAACGCGGTGCCGTAAGATGCCACGAAACGATAGCCTTCGATAAACTCCCATGCCGCGCTTCCCTGCCAGGTTTCATGCTGACCGAACTGGGAGTTATCATCGCTACGTGCTGCGCCTTCGAGGGTAAAGGCATCAATCTGTTGCAGCGCGGTCAAATAAACGCCAGTGTTTCGCAGATCGTAGCCATCCGTCACATAGTTAGTACCCGGCTCGGTACTTTGTTTCTGCCAGTCCACGCCTGCGCCAATATTTCCGTGTCCGACATCAACCGAGTTCGCCCATTGCAGGTTGTACTGTTTGATTTCGTCCAGCGTAGCGGAAGAGTCATAGCGCCCCAGATGCGGATCGTAGTTGAAATCCTTACTGTGGCTGTAACCGGAATAGAGCTGGGAATGGAAGATATCATTATTAAAGCGCAGGCCCGCGTTCCAGGTCTGGCTGTATAGCTGACGAGTATCCACCAGCGTGTCCGGGGTAAACGAGCTGTAATAGCCTTCGTAGTCGGTACGGTTGTTGTAACCGTAGCCGCGCACAAACCCGCTCCACTGGTCAGAGAAATTATGCTCAAGGGCGCCGTACAGCGTCTTATTCATAAAACCATCGTCATCCGGCTGCGCTAATCCACCCGTATTGCCGTCGGCTTTAATATCAAAGCCTTTGGTATACGTATAATCGCCCGCCAGCGTCGCGCGGGTATTTTCGCCGAGCGTCTGCTGGGTGCTGCCGCCGTAATTTTGATAACCGTGCGATCCTACCCCGGCATTCAGCGTCGTCCCGTCTTTTTCACGCGTGGTGATAATATTCACCACGCCGCCGATGGCATCGGAACCATATACCGCCGAGCGCGGTCCGCGAATATATTCAATGCGCTGCACCAGCGAAATCGGGAACTGGCTGAGATCGGAAGATCCGCTCACGCCCGCCTGGTTGAGGCGAATACCATCGACCAGAATCAGCACGTGGCTGGAATTAGTGCCGCGAATAAAGAGAGAGGACTGCTGGCCCATGCCGCCATTCTGCGCAATATCCACGCCCGGCAAACGACGCATGACGTCCGTTACCGTCGTTGACTGCCAGCGATCGATATCCTGACGGGTGACGATGCTGACCGGTGCCAGAACGGTATTCACCGGCTGTTGAAAACGATTTGCTGTTACCACCAGAGTGTCCGGGTTGCTATCCTGCGCCCAGCCAGAAAAAGCCGTGACGGAGAGCGCCGTCAGCAGCGAAGCTTTTTTAATCATTGTAAAAGCATCCACAATATAAGAAGGATGCCGCAGGCTCCATCGATAGCACGCGATGATGGTAGCCAAATGCGACGTTTCCCGGCAGGTCTTCGGGCTTGGAAATTTTTCAGGATGATGACTTCCCACCTTGCGGCAGTGTCTGCGTTTGCACTCATCCCAACTTTCCTTACCGCTGCGCGTCAGCCCCAGATTTACACTGGATTCCCTTTTAACTCACAGGACCGGAACGGGGATGCTACATTTAGTCTTATGCAGAAGTCCAGACATCTATTTAAGCATCGAGGGCTGGACATCCCCTGAGCAATCCCTACAATCCCCGCGTACTTTTATTATTCAGGACCGATCATGACCCCCGAACACCTTCCGACAGACCAGTACGAAGCGCAGCTTGCCGAGAAAGTTGTCCGCCTGCAAAGCATGATGCAGCCGTTTACCGCGCGGGTGCCGGAGGTGTTCCGTTCTCCGGTCAGTCATTACCGGATGCGTGCCGAATTCCGTCTCTGGCACGACGGCGATGACCTCTACCACATCATGTTCGATCAACAGACCAAAAGCCGCATTCGTGTTGACCGCTTTCCGGCCGCGAGTGAGCTGATCAATCAACTGATGACGGCGATGATTGAAGGCGTGCGTCATAACCGCGTTCTGCGTCACAAGCTTTTTCAGATCGATTACCTCACCACCCTGAGCAATCAGGCGGTGATCTCGCTGCTGTACCATAAAAAGTTGGATGACGAGTGGCGTCAGGAGGCGGAGGCTCTGCGCGATACCCTGCGTGCGCAAAATCTCAATGTGCATCTGATTGGCCGGGCGACCAAAACCAAAATCGAGCTGGACCAGGATTATATCGACGAGCGACTGCCCGTCGCCGGACGTGAAATGATCTATCGTCAGGTAGAAAACAGCTTCACCCAGCCTAATGCAGCGATGAACATTCAGATGCTGGAATGGGCGCTGGACGCCACCCGGGACGCCACCGGCGATTTGCTGGAGCTGTACTGCGGCAACGGTAATTTTTCGCTGGCGCTGGCGCGCAATTTTGACCGCGTGCTGGCGACCGAAATCGCGAAACCTTCCGTTGCGGCGGCCCAGTACAACATCAGCGCCAACCATATTGATAACGTGCAGATTATCCGCATGGCGGCGGAAGAATTCACCCAGGCGATGAACGGCGTGCGCGAATTTAACCGTTTACAGGGGATTGATCTGAAGAGCTATCAGTGCGAAACAATTTTTGTCGATCCACCGCGCAGTGGGCTGGACAGCGAAACCGAGAAAATGGTGCAGGCGTATCCGCGCATCCTGTACATCTCCTGCAACCCGGAAACGCTGTGCAAAAACCTGGAGACGCTAAGCCAGACGCACAACATCTCGCGCCTGGCATTGTTCGATCAGTTTCCCTACACGCACCATATGGAGTGCGGGGTGCTGCTTACCCGCAAGTGATTACTCTTTGGAAACGTTATGCCTGCGATGGCGTACCCGGCTGCCGACCCAGAACACCAGGATCACCGACAGCACCGCAGGCAGGAAGTTAGAGCCAATCGCCGGATATTCTGCCCGCACCACCGTGCTGTACAGCAGAATACCGAGAATAAAGCAGCCTGCGGACAGCCCCGGTAACCCCACGGGCATGGTGCGATTCTGGTAGCGCTGGTGCAGACAGTACACCGTCAGCACCAGCGAAATAATGGGGAATACAGAGAACGGCACGATGGCGCTAAACAGCGCCGCGAAAGTGCCATTGACAGATAAGCCAGCGATTAGCGCCAGCAGCAGCGTGCCTCGATCCTGATCGGTCTGTTTCATTGCCCTTCCTTTTTACTCCGGGTGAGGTGTCGGCTTTTCCTGCTCCCGACGATACCAGTAATAAGCGCCCTTCGAGATCATGCGCAGTTGTAACACCAGCCGCTCTTCTAATTGCCTGCGCTGCTCGGCGCTCACGTCCAGCGCCTCTGCGCCAGCGCTAAACACAATGGTGACCATTGCTTCCGCCTGCGCTTCCGTAAAGGCACGCGGCATGTGATTTTCGATTTCCAGATAGTCGGCAAGTTCCGCAATAAAATGCTGAATTTCACGCGCAACGGCGGCGCGAAATGCGCTTGATGTGCCCGAACGCTCACGCAAAAGCAGGCGGAAGGCATTCGGGTTATTGCCGATAAACTCCATAAACGTGGAGACCGATGTGCGGATCACGCTGCCGCCTTTGGCAATACGCTGACGCGCCTGACGCATCAGCTGGCGCAGCATCAGCCCGCTCTCATCGACCATGGTCAGGCCCAGTTCATCCACATCGCGAAAATGGCGATAAAATGAAGTGGGCGCAATCCCCGCCTCGCGCGCGACTTCACGCAGGCTCAGGCTGGCAAAACTGCGCTCTGCGCTCAGTTGACTAAATGCCGCTTCTACCAGCGAACGCCGGGTTTTTTCTTTTTGTTGCGCTCTTACGCCCATCACGATGTCTGAATCCTTCCAAAGGCCCAGAAAGCACTATACCAGAGATTAAAAAGGATCTGTTTGCGCAGGATGTGAATGATTGTTTACGAGCTGTTTCAGCTTTATTGCGCAAAAAAGCACAACGATAATTGGGTTAAAGAACGGCAAATGTTATCATCATGTTTATTTTATGTATAAAAACAGGTGAGTCATACCATGCCACATTCCTGGGATTATGATGCAATAGTCATTGGGTCTGGACCGGGCGGCGAAGGCGCTGCGATGGGTCTGGTTAAGCAGGGAGCGCGGGTCGCCGTCATTGAGCGCTATCACAACGTCGGCGGCGGCTGTACTCACTGGGGCACCATCCCCTCCAAAGCCCTTCGCCACGCCGTAAGCCGTATTATCGAATTCAACCAAAACCCGCTTTATAGCGACCATTCCCGGCTTTTACGCTCCTCTTTCGCCGATATTCTCAACCATGCTGATAACGTCATTAACCAGCAGACGCGGATGCGTCAGGGTTTTTACGAGCGTAACCACTGTGAAATTTTGCAGGGCGACGCCAGCTTCGTGGATGAGCATACGCTGGCGCTGACCTGCCACGACGGCACGGTGGAAACGCTGACGGCGGAAAAATTCGTGATTGCCTGCGGCTCGCGCCCCTACCGTCCGGCTAACGTCGATTTTTCTCATCCGCGCATCTATGACAGCGACTCAATCCTGAGCCTGCACCATGAACCCCGTCATGTGATCATCTACGGTGCCGGGGTGATCGGCTGCGAATATGCGTCGATCTTTCGGGGAATGGATGTCAAAGTCGATCTTATTAATACCCGCGATCGCCTGCTGGCGTTTCTCGATCAGGAAATGTCCGATTCGCTCTCCTATCATTTCTGGAACAGCGGCGTGGTCATTCGCCATAACGAAGAGTATGAGCGCATTGAAGGCACGGACGACGGCGTGATCATGCATCTGCAATCCGGCAAAAAGCTCAAGGCGGATTGCCTGCTGTATGCCAACGGACGTACCGGTAACACCGACTCGCTGGCGCTGGAAAATATCGGGTTACAGGCGGACAACCGGGGGCAACTGAAAGTCAACAGCATGTACCAGACCGCCCTGCCGCACATTTATGGGGTTGGAGATGTGATTGGCTATCCGAGTCTGGCGTCTGCCGCTTACGATCAGGGTCGCATCGCCGCGCAGGCCATGAGCAAAGGCGAAGCCACCGCGCATCTGATAGAAGATATTCCCACCGGTATTTATACCATCCCGGAAATCAGTTCCGTCGGTAAAACCGAGCAGCAGCTGACGGCGATGAAAGTGCCATACGAAGTCGGGCGGGCGCAGTTTAAGCATCTGGCGCGCGCGCAAATCGTGGGGATGAACGTCGGCACCCTGAAAATCCTCTTCCATCGGGAGACGAAAGAGATCCTTGGCATTCACTGCTTTGGCGAGCGCGCGGCCGAAATTATTCACATCGGCCAGGCGATTATGGAGCAGAAAGGTGGCGGTAACACAATTGAATACTTTGTTAACACCACCTTCAACTACCCGACGATGGCGGAAGCCTATCGGGTTGCGGCACTAAACGGGTTAAACCGCCTGTTTTAACGTCTGTTCAAAGTGGCCATCCATCTTCTCGCGGATGGCCTCCGCCAGCTGTTCATAACGGCTGCGCAGCGGCGATCCCGGACGGTACACCAGCCCGACGGTGCGGCGCGGTTCCGGCTTAATGCAGGGCAGATAAACCACTCCGTCGCGCTTGTGCTCCTGCGGCACAGACAGCGCAGGCAGAAGCGTGATGCCGCTTCCCGCCGCCACCATATTGCGTAGCGTTTCCAGACTGGTTGCGCGAAAGTGGGTATCTTCATCCGCGCCCGCTTCGAAGCAGAATCCCATCGCCTGATCGCGCAGGCAGTGACCGTCTTCCAGCATCAGCAGTTTTTCGCCCGCCAGATCGGACATCGGCACGCGGTCGCGCTCCGCCCACGGGTGATCTTCATAAATCGCCAGCTTCATCGGCTCATCAAACAGCGGCACTTCAATAAACGCCTCGCTCTCTTTGACCAGCGCGAGGATCGCGCAATCCAGCTTACCGCTGTCAAGCTGGGCAAGGAGCTGATGCGTTTGCGCTTCGTGCAGATACATTTCCAGCTTTGGAAACGCCTGATGCAGCATGGGAATAATATGCGGGAGCAGATAAGGCCCGACCGTTGGGATCAGACCGATATGCAGCGGGCCGGACATGGTTTCGCCCTGCTGGCTCGCCATCTCCTTAAGCACTTTGACCTCACGCAGCACGGTGCGCGCCTGGTCTACCAGCAGCAGCCCTGCCTGGGTGAACAGCACTTTGCGGCTGGTGCGTTCCAGCAGCATCACGCCCAGTTCGTCTTCCAGTTTGCGAATTTGACCGCTCAGCGTGGGCTGGCTGACGTGACAAGAATCGGCGGCCCGGCGGAAATGGCGGTGCTCGGCCAGCGCGACAAGGTATTCAAGATCGCGGATATTCATTGTTCTTCCTCCATCGCCACGATAGTTCATGGCGATAGATAGCATAGCAACGAACGATTATCCCTATCAAGCGTTCTGTACAATAATTGTCACCAGAAGCGAGACGGTACTTTGTTTAACCCTCGAAGCCACTGCTCCTTCAGAGAGTCTCTCTCGAAACCTAAAGCCAACGTGAATTATTTGCGGACCAAGACGGTCCGCTTTTTTTTGCCCTGGGGAAATTATCCGGGCTTAAATCAGCCGGGCCTTCGCTTGCTCAATCGCCAGCGCCACCTGTTGCGGTGACACGCCGCCTTTCGCCGCGCGCTTATCCAGACAGGATTGCAGGGCCAGAATGGGATAAACATCATCGCCAATCACCGGACTGAATTTTTGCAAATCACCGAGCGACAGTTCTTCCAGCGGCTTGCCCTGACGGATAGCCTCAACCACCGCCTCGCCCACAATATGGTGCGCCTCACGGAACGGCACGCCTTTGGCGACCAGATAATCCGCCAGCTCGGTCGCGTTCGCATAGCCCTGCTGCGCCGCTTCCTGACAGCGCGGACGTTTCACCTGAATGCCGTCCAGCACCAGCGCCGCCATATACAGGCAGTCAAGCCAGGTATCCAGCGCGTCAAACAGCCCTTCTTTGTCTTCCTGCATATCTTTGTTATACGCCAGCGGCAGACCTTTCAGGGTCATCATCATGCCGGTCAGCGCGCCCTGCACGCGACCGCATTTACCCCGGATCAGCTCCAGCGCATCCGGGTTTTTCTTTTGCGGCATTAAGGAAGAACCCGACGTTACGCGATCGGAAAGCTCGACAAAACCGGCTTCACCAGTGTTGAAGAAAATCAGGTCTTCGGCAAAACGGGAAAGGTGAACCATCCCGATAGAGGCGTCAGAAAGCAGTTCCAGCACATGATCGCGATCGGAAACGCTATCCAGGCTGTTCCGGGTTGCCGAAGCAAAACCCAGCCAGCCCGCCAGCTGTTCACGGTCGATTTCATACGCAGTGCCCGCCAGCGCGCCACATCCCAGCGGGCTAATATCAAGACGCTTAAGCGCATCCTGTAAACGGCTTTCGTCACGCGCCAGCATTTCGACATAAGCCAGACACCAGTGGGCAAACGTCACCGGCTGCGCGCGTTGCAGGTGAGTGTAACCCGGCATTACCGCGTCCTGATTATTCTCCGCCGTCTCCACCAGCGCACTCTGCAACTGACGGTTAGCGGTCAGCAGCTCGCCGACGGTATCTTTGCACCACAGTTTGAGATCGGTTGCCACCTGATCGTTACGACTGCGTCCGGTATGCAGTTTTTTACCGAGCTGGCCGACCTTAGCGATCAGCTTACCTTCCACCCAGCTATGAATATCTTCCGCATCGCTTTCGAGGATTTGCTGCGGATCGGTGCGCACTTCCTCCAGCAGGACGTTCAACGCTTCTTCAAGCTGTAACTGCTCATCAGCCGTTAAGACGCCCACCGTCACCAGCGCTTTCGACCAGGCCACAGAGCCAATAATATCCTGCTCCGCCAGTCGGTAATCAAAGCGCAAAGAGTCGTTGAACTGTTTGAACCGCCGATCTGCCGCCTGAGTAAAACGCCCGCCCCAAAGTGCCATAGTGTGCTTCCTTAAATTTGTTGAATGTATCCCCCTGCGGTCGTCAGAGGGAAAGGTAATCTTATGCCAGAATACGCGTACCGATGGAGGTCCCGTTAAACAGCGCGGGCAGTTGCTCCGCATGACGCCATGAGGCGATATCCACCGGGCGACCCAGCGTGCGGGCTGCGTCGAGCGCCGCATTCACTTTGACAATCATTCCATCGGTAATGATGCCCTGGGCGATCAGCTGTTCCGCTTTTGCCGCCGTCATTTCAGCGATCCGCTGGCCTTTGCCATCCAGAATGCCGCTGACGTCAGACAGCAGGATCAAGTCAGCACCCAGCGTCGCCGCCAGCGCCGTCGCCGCCTGATCAGCATTGACGTTCATCAGTTGCCCTTCATCGGTCACGCCAATGGAACTGACGACCGGCAGAAAACCACCCGCCAGCAGGCTGTTAATCAGCGTCGGCGAGCCAGGCTGCGCCAGCCCGACGTGGCCCAGCGATTCATCAAGCTGGGTCACTTTCACGCTGTCACCGTCGCCAAGAAACAGCCCCACCGACGCAATCTGGTGCTTCTTCGCCCACGCCAGCAGCGTTTTATTGGCGGTCCCCGCCAGCGCGCCGGTAATAATATCAATCTGATCGGCAGGCGTGACGCGCAGGCCGTTTTTCTTCGTCACCGGCAGATTGAGCTGCTTCATCAACTCATCGACCACGCAGCCGCCGCCATGAACAATCACCAGCGTACGCTGATGCGACTCGCGGTAGTTGACCAGCGCGGTAAACAGACGCTCCAGCGCCTCTTCGCTATCCAGCAGAACGCCACCGAGTTTGATAATTAATGGATTCATCATCGCACCTTAAATAAGAGACAAAGTTTCAGCAAAGCCAAAACGAATATTTGCGCACTGCATCGCCTGCGCCGCTGCGCCCTTCAGCAGATTATCTTCCGCTGCCACCACAATAAGATGTTCGCCCTGCACCGCAAAGCCGATATCGCAGAATGGCAGACCAACCACGTTTTTCAGCGCCGGAACGCCTTTATCGTACAGGCGCACCAGCGGTTTATCAGCATAGGCCTGGCGATACGCCTCGCCTACCTGTTGCGCCGTCACGCCCGCGTTCAGACGGCAGGTGATGGTTTCCAGAATGCCGCGCGGAAAACTGCCCAGATGCGGAGTGAAAATCACGTCTGTGCCGAGATGAGTGCTGATTTCCGGGTGATGGCGATGATTAAAAATGCCATAGGGTTGCAGGCTCACTTCGCAAAAACTGTTCGAAATAGCCGCCTTGCGCCCCGCGCCGCTCACGCCGCTGGTAGCGTTGATCACCGGCCACTGATTCACATTCAGTAAGTCATTATCAATGAGGGGCTTCAGCGCCAGCTGCGCCGCCGTCGGGTAGCAGCCCGGAACGGCCACCAGCGTTGCGTCTTTCAGCTTAGCCGCGCTCCACTCCGCCAGCCCGTAAACCGCCTGCTCAAGCAGGTCAGGATGCTGATGGGTGAAGCCGTAATATTTTTCATAGAACGCGCTGTCATTTACGCGGAATGCGCCGGACAGGTCGAACACCACGCAGCCCGCCGCCAGAAACTGCGGGGCCAGGTCATGGCTGACTTCATGGGCGGTAGCAAGGAACACGATATCCACGCCTGCGCTAAACTCGCTGATATCGGACATCGGCTGCAACGGCAGATCGACAATGCCCTTCAGCTGCGGATGCAAATCAGAAATTAACTTTCCTGCATCATTGCTTTGCGCTGACACGGTCAAAGCGGTTATGGTCATATGAGGATGGCGATTCACGTAACTTACAAGTTCAGCGCCCGCATAACCGCTAGCGCCAACAATCAGCGTATTCAACATCGGGTTCCTTTACGTTCAACGTTAGTGTATTTTTATTCACAAATAATGCATGAATATTGATACTATCACGACCTTAGGTGTGTCAACAATGAAAAATAAACTACCCCCATTTATCGAGATCTACCGCGCCCTGATTGCCACGCCGTCCATTAGCGCGACCGAAGAAGCGCTCGATCAGAGTAATGCTTCTTTAATCACTCTGCTGGCGGGATGGTTCGGCGATCTTGGGTTCAATGTTGAAGTGCAACCGGTGCCCGGCACGCGCAACAAATTTAATATGCTGGCCAGCATCGGGCACGGCGCGGGCGGGCTGCTGCTCGCAGGCCACACCGACACGGTGCCCTTTGATGACGGTCGCTGGACCCGCGATCCGTTCACCCTGACCGAGCATGAAGGCAAACTCTATGGCCTCGGCACGGCGGATATGAAAGGCTTTTTCGCTTTTGTGCTCGACGCCCTGCGGGATGTTGACGTCACCCGGTTGAAAAAACCGCTCTACGTGCTCGCCACCGCCGATGAAGAAACCAGCATGGCCGGCGCGCGCTATTTCGCCGAAACCACCGAGCTGCGCCCGGATTGTGCCATCATCGGTGAGCCGACGTCGCTCCAGCCGGTGCGCGCGCATAAAGGCCACATTTCTAACGCCATCCGCGTGCTCGGTCAGTCCGGTCACTCCAGCGATCCGGCACGCGGCGTTAATGCGATTGAGCTGATGCATGATGCCATCGGTCACATCCTGCACCTGCGCGACAATTTAAAAGAGCGCTTTCACTATGAGGCATTTACCGTGCCTTATCCGACGCTCAACCTCGGTCATATTCACGGCGGCGATGCGGCAAACCGCATCTGCGCCTGCTGCGAGCTGCATATGGACATCCGCCCGCTGCCGGGCATGACGCTTGACGATCTTAACGGCCTGCTGAACGACGCGCTGGCTCCGGTCAGCGAACGCTGGCCGGGCCGCCTGACCGTCTCTGAGCTGCATCCGCCGATTCCGGGCTACGAATGCCCGCCGGATCACCAGCTGGTGCAGGTGGTTGAAAAACTGCTTGGCGCGCAAACCGAAGTGGTGAATTACTGTACCGAAGCGCCGTTCATCCAGACCCGCTGCCCGACGCTGGTACTTGGCCCCGGATCGATCAATCAGGCGCATCAGCCGGATGAATATCTGGAGACGCGGTTTATCAAACCGACGCGCGAGTTAATCACGCAGGTTGTGCACCATTTTTGCTGGCATTAAGCGCATTTTTGTCGGCACGAAGCGGGTAAAATCCGCCCGCTTCCATAAGCACCACTTATCTGTTTTAACGTGAATTAAATTTCGTAAATTGCCGTCATTTATTCGTTTGCTGAAGCGATTTCGCAGCAATTGACGTCAGGGGTTTTACGTGGCTTTATAAAAGACGGTGTCATATACCCGATGCTCCCTGTTGCAGAGAATTGGGTATAACAAAATAAAATGAGATGGGGTGTCTGGGGTAACATGAACGAACAATATTCCGCTTTGCGTAGTAATGTCAGTATGCTCGGCAAACTGCTGGGAGAGACCATCAAAGACGCGCTGGGAGAAAACATCCTCGACCGCGTAGAAACGATCCGTAAGCTGTCGAAATCCTCCCGTGCGGGAAACGAAGCCAATCGTCAGGAGCTGTTGACCACGCTGCAAAACTTGTCCAATGACGAGCTGCTGCCGGTGGCCCGTGCCTTCAGCCAGTTTTTGAACCTGGCGAATACCGCCGAACAGTATCACAGCATCTCGCCGAAGGGCGAAGGTGCCAGCAACCCGGAAATTATCGCCCGCACCCTCAAAAAACTGAAAAATCAGCCGGAACTTAGCGAGGCCGTGATTAAAAAAGCGGTTGAGTCTCTGTCGCTGGAGCTGGTGCTGACCGCCCACCCGACGGAAATCACCCGCCGCACCCTGATCCACAAAATGGGTGAGGTCAACACCTGCCTGAAGCAGCTTGATAACAACGATCTGGTGGATTACGAACGCAATCAGCTGATGCGCCGTCTGCGCCAGTTGATCGCCCAGTCCTGGCATACGGATGAAATCCGTAAACATCGTCCGTCGCCGGTAGACGAAGCGAAATGGGGCTTTGCGGTGGTGGAAAACAGTCTGTGGGAAGGCGTGCCGAATTACCTGCGCGAACTGAACGAACAACTGGAAGAACACCTTGGCTATCGGCTACCGGTAGATTTTGTCCCGGTGCGCTTCACCTCCTGGATGGGCGGCGACCGCGACGGCAACCCGAACGTCACCGCCGACATTTCCCGCCATGTCCTGCTGCTGAGCCGCTGGAAAGCCACCGACCTGTTCCTGAAAGATATTCAGCTATTGATCTCCGAACTGTCGATGGTTGAATGCAGCGACGACCTGCGCGAGCTGGTCGGAGAAGCGGGTGCGCAGGAGCCGTACCGTTACCTGCTGAAAAATCTGCGCGGTCAGCTCATGGCAACGCAAACCTGGCTGGAAGCGCGTCTGAAAGGGCAAAAGCTACCGAAGCCAACGGGCCTGCTGACCCAGAACGAGCAGCTGTGGGAACCGCTGTACGCCTGCTACCAGTCTCTTCAGGCGTGCGGGCTGGGCATCATCGCCAACGGCGAACTGCTCGACACCCTGCGCCGCGTGAAGTGTTTCGGCGTCCCGCTGGTGCGTATTGATATTCGTCAGGAAAGCACCCGTCATACCGAAGCGCTGGGCGAACTGACCCGCTACCTCGGCATTGGCGACTACGAAAGCTGGTCGGAAGCGGATAAACAAGCCTTCCTGATCCGTGAACTCAACTCCAAACGTCCGCTGCTGCCGCGCCAGTGGGAACCGAGCGAAGAAACGCGTGAAGTGCTTGATACCTGCAAAGTGATTGCGGAAGCGCCTTACGGCTCGGTTGCCGCTTACGTTATTTCAATGGCGAAAACGCCGTCTGACGTGCTGGCCGTGCACCTGCTGCTAAAAGAAGCGGGTATCGGCTTTGCGCTGCCGGTTGCGCCGCTGTTTGAAACTCTCGACGACCTGAATAATGCCAACGATGTCATGAGCCAGTTGCTGAACATCGACTGGTATCGCGGTTTCATCCAGGGCAAGCAGATGGTGATGATCGGCTACTCCGACTCCGCAAAAGATGCGGGCGTGATGGCGGCATCCTGGGCGCAGTATCAGGCGCAGGACGCACTGATCAAAACCTGCGAAAAAGCCGGGATTGAACTGACGCTGTTCCACGGCCGTGGCGGCTCGATTGGTCGTGGCGGCGCGCCAGCCCACGCGGCGCTGCTCTCCCAGCCGCCGGGAAGCCTGAAAGGCGGGCTGCGCGTTACCGAGCAGGGCGAAATGATCCGCTTTAAGTACGGCCTGCCGGAAATCACCATCAGCAGTCTGTCGCTCTATACCGGTGCGATTCTGGAAGCTAACCTGCTGCCACCGCCGGAACCCAAAGATGCCTGGCGTCATATCATGAACGAACTGTCGGATATCTCCTGCGATATGTACCGGGGTTTCGTGCGTGAAAACGAAGACTTTGTGCCTTACTTCCGCTCTGCCACGCCTGAACAGGAGTTGGGTAAACTGCCGCTGGGATCGCGTCCAGCAAAACGCCGTCCGACTGGCGGGGTCGAATCGCTGCGTGCTATTCCATGGATCTTCGCCTGGACCCAGAACCGTCTGATGCTTCCCGCCTGGCTGGGCGCGGGGGCCGCACTGCAAAAAGTGGTGGAAGACGGTAAGCAAAGCGAACTGGAAGCCATGTGTCGCGACTGGCCGTTCTTCTCTACCCGTCTGGGAATGCTGGAGATGGTCTATTCGAAAGCCGATCTATGGCTGGCAGAGTATTACGACCAACGGCTGGTGAAAAAGGAACTCTGGCCGCTGGGCAGTGAGCTACGCGCCCTGCTGGAAGATGACATTAAAGTCGTGCTGGCGATCGCTAACGACTCGCATCTGATGGCGGATCTGCCGTGGATTGCCGAATCTATCCAGTTGCGTAATGTCTATACCGACCCGCTGAACGTGCTCCAGGCCGAACTGCTGCACCGTTCGCGCCGCGCAGAGGAAGAAGGCAAAGAGCCGGATCCTCGCGTTGAGCAGGCGCTGATGGTGACGATCGCAGGCGTTGCCGCCGGGATGCGTAATACCGGTTAATCCTCCCCTGCCCTCTCTCGCCCACGGCGGGAGAGGGACATTCCCCCTTCATTATCTTTCTGACTATCTTTCTGACAATTAAGGTTGGCTTAATCTTTCGCCGCTACGCTTGCCGGTAAATTTGTTTACGGGTCAAACGTATGTCTTCGTCATTTCCTTCGTCACCGTAGAGGTTTAGCGGGAAAGCGCTCGGCCTGGCCATCCTTTATTTCTGTTTTCTCTCTACCCTTTTACAGGCGGTCATAACCTTCAGCGGTTTTAGCGGCACTAACGGCCTGCGCGATTCGCTGTTGTTCAGCACTCTGTGGTTGATCCCGCTCTTTCTGCTGCCGCAAAGAACCCGTTTGCTCGCGGCACTGATCGGCGTGGTGCTGTGGGCGGCCTCACTCGCGGTACTGAGTTATTACGTGATTTACGGGCAGGAATTCTCGCAAAGCGTGCTGTTTGTAATGTTTGAAACCAACGCCAGCGAAGCGGGGGAATATCTCAGCCAGTATTTTAGCCTGAAGCTGATTATCATCGCCGCCATCTATACGGCGGTGGCGATCCTGCTCTGGTCGCGCCTGCGTCCGGTTTATCTTCCCGGCCGCTGGCGCTGGCTGATTTCCGGCGCTCTGCTGTACGGGCTGGTCGTGCATCCGGTTGCCGTGAACATGATTTTCAAAGATAAATCGTTCGAAGGATCGGTAGCCACGCTGTCTACCCGTCTGGAGCCTGCCGCACCGTGGCAGTTTATCAGTGGCTATTACCAATACCGTCGACAACTGGACAGCCTGAATCGCCTGCTGGATAAAAACAGCGCGCTCCCTCCGCTGGCAAATCTGCAAGACACCTCCGGCAACGCGCCGCGCACGCTGGTGCTGGTCATTGGCGAGTCCACCCAGCGTGGGCGGATGAGTCTGTATGGCTATTCGCGCGAAACGACGCCGGAACTGGACGCGCTGCATAAAACGGACAGTCAGCTCACCGTGTTTAACAACGTGGTGACGTCGCGCCCCTACACCATTGAGATCCTGCAACAGGCGCTAACCTTTGCCGATGAAAAACACCCTGATATGTACCTGACCCAACCGTCGCTGATGAATATGATGAAACAGGCCGGGTACAAGACATTCTGGATCACTAACCAGCAAACGTTAACCGCCCGTAATACCATGCTGACGGTCTTCTCGAAGCAGACCGACGAACAGTTTTATATGAATCAGCAGCGGATGCAGAGCGCCCGCGAATATGACACCAACGTGCTGGCTCCCTTTAAAGCGGTGCTGGCCGATCCCGCGCCGAAGAAATTTATCATCGTCCATCTGCTGGGAACGCATCTCAAATACCAGTACCGCTATCCGCCAGGCGAGGGGAAATTTGATGGCAAAAAAGATGATCTGCCTGCCGGGCTAAGTGCCGGAGAACAGAAAGCGTATAACGCCTACGACAATGCCAATCTGTTTAATGACCGGGTGGTCGCCAGCCTGATTAAAGATTATAAAGCGACCGACCCTGACGGGTTTCTGCTCTATTTTTCCGATCATGGAGAAGAGGTTTACGACACCCCGCCGCACAGTATCCAGGGGCGTAATGAGGAAAATCCGACGCGGCATATGTACACCATTCCATTCCTGCTGTGGACGTCAGAAAAGTGGCAGGCTGCGCATCCACGCGATTTTTCCGGCGACGTGAACCGCAAATACAGTAGTTCGCAGCTCATCCATACCTGGTCAGATTTAGCCGGACTGCGCTATAGCGGCTACGACGAAACGCGCTCGCTGGTCAGCCCGAAATTTGTCGAAGCCACCCGCTGGATTGGGAATCCCTACAGGAAAAACGCGCTGATTTCCTACGACAGCCTGCCGTGGGGCAAGCAGCCCGGTAATCAGTAAGACGGCGAATGGTGCTTCATCACGAAGAGCCATTCGCTTTATTCCGCCGGACGCACGCCCAGCGTGTGGCAAATGGCGTAGCTCATCTCGGCGCGGTTGAGGGTGTAGAAGTGGAAATCCTTCACGCCTTCACGGCTTAAAATTTTCACCATATCCATTGCGATATTCGCGCCGACCAACTTGCGGGTTTCGGCATCGTTATCCAGTCCGCTGAACATTTGTGACATCCAGGACGGAATGCGCACGTTAGTCATATCCGCGAATTTTTTCGCCTGCTTAAAGTTCGAGACCGGCAGGATCCCCGGCACAATTTCAACATCAATGCCGGTCGAGACGCAGCGGTCACGAAAACGCAGATAGCTTTCGACGTCAAAAAAGAACTGGGTGATGGCGCGATTCGCTCCGGCATCGATTTTACGCTTCAGATTCAGCAAATCCGCCTGCGCGCTTTTCGCCTCCGGGTGAACTTCCGGGTAGGCCGCCACGGAAATGTCAAAATCCGCCACTTCTTTCAGCAGGCCGACCAGATCGGCGGCATACATATCCGGTTTGCCGCCGTCCGGCGGTAAATCGCCGCGCAGGGCGACAATCTGGCGGATGCCGTTATTCCAGTAATCCTGGGCAATGGCGCGCAGTTCGTTGCGCGAAGCATCAATGCAGGTCAGGTGCGGGGCAGCAATTAACCCGGTACGCTCTTTGATATCTTTGATGATGCTGTGCGTGCGGTCGCGCTCGCCAGAGTTAGCGCCGTAGGTCACGGAGACAAACTTCGGCTTCAGGCTGCTCAGGCGATCGATAGAGGCCCACAGGGTTTGCTCCATTTCACTGGTGCGCGGCGGGAAAAATTCAAAGGAAACATTAATCTGACCCTGTACTTCGGCCAGACTCTGATTCAGGGCTTCCCGCTGGTTGGCGTGAAAAAAGCTCATACCTTACCTCATCTATCGCATGTCATTATTTGTTGTGTTGTGAACTTCTATACGTTTAGACGTCCAGATGTAAAAATGACGGAAAAGACGGATGGCGTCAACAGAAAAATGGTTGCCAGGCGTGAGGATTACTCAGTAAAGATGAAAAAGATTCAGGATAAAGCCGTGACACTCTCTTACGAAGCCACTACATTCATGAGGGAAAAGTGCTATGACGCTGCGTAACCCGCAGGTTTAATGAAGGATTATTCGCCGCAAAAGCGGTTTTTGCGGCGAATGCTGACACGTGATTACAGCAGTTGTGCCAGGCGGTTGATATCCGACTGAATCGCCCCGGCAGTCACATCGCGCCCCGCGCCCGGCCCACGGATCACCAGCGGATTATCGCGATACCAGCGGCTTTCGATGGCGAAGACGTTATCGCACGGCAGCAATGAGGCCAGCGGATGCTCTGGACGCACCGCTTCCACGCCGACGCGGGCTTTACCGTTGGCGTCAAAACGTGCCACATAGCGCAGCACCAGCCCCATTTCCTGTGCTGCTTCCAGACGCTGCACCATTTGCTCATTCAGCTCATCGCCGTTTTCGAAGAAATGGTCAACCGAACCCTCTTCACAGTGCGAAGGCACCAGCGATTCAACGCGAACCTGATCCGGCTCGATGTTATAGCCCGCTTCGCGCGCGAGGATCACCAGCTTGCGCATCACGTCTTTACCGGAGAGATCGACGCGCGGGTCCGGCTCCGTCAGTCCCTGCTGCCACGCCTGGTCCACCAGCTCGGTAAACGGCACGCTGCCGTCAAATTGCAGGAACAGCCACGAAAGCGTGCCGGAGAAAATCCCGCTGATGGAAAGGATAGTATCGCCGCTGTCGATTAAATCGCGCACCGTATGGTTTACGGGAAGCCCCGCGCCGACCGTGGCGTTATACAGCCAGTGACGCCCGGTTTTTTCAAAAGCGTCGTGAATTTGACGATACTTATTGCTGCTGCTGGCACCCGCCAGTTTATTGGCGCTGATGACGTGAAAACCGTGGCTGGCGAAATCCAGATACTGATCGGCGAGCTGCTCGCTGGCAGTGACGTCAAGGACCACCAGATCGTCATACGGGTGCGCGCGCATCCACAGGAACAACGATTCTTCATCCTGCTCGACCGCTTCATCGCTGAAAAACGCCAGCACGCGGCTGGCGTCCAGCCCGTCATAGTTCAGCAGGCTGCGACGGCTGTCCACCACGCCTGCCAGTACGAATTCAAAACCGGTCCGCGCCGAAAGCGTACTTTGCTCACGGGCGAACAGTTCCAGCCAGCGCGAGCCGATATTGCCTTTGCCGAACAGCACCAGGCCGATGCGCTTCTCCGCGCGGAAAACCGACTGATGCAGCCCCTGGATCAGGCTTTCAGTCGGACCGGTCCGCAGCACGGCAACCAGGCTGATGCCCTCTTCCGACTGCCAGGTAAACTCAACCGGCTGGCCTTTAAGCTGCTGCCAGAAGCGGTGGCAGTGCAGCGCGTTGCGGCTGACGCCCGCGCCCACCATCGCCACCAGCACCAACCCCTGACGCAGGCGTAATTCGCCCGGCAGTCCGGCTTCATCAAGAATTTTAAGCGCGCTGTCGGCCACTTCCGAGGTGTAGCAGAATTGCAGAAGATGGCGATCGTTGTGAACGCCCACCGCCAGCGGGCGCACCTGCGCGCGCTTGAGAAGCTGGTCAATCTCCTTCTGCGCCAGTTTGAAATCCTGGCTGGCTGGCACCTGAAACTCAATCAGGCAGACGTCATCATGGCTGGTCACAATGCGTGCGCCCGTGCCGGACGCCAGCACGCGCTCAATGCGCGTTGAACCCTGATCCGGCGTATAACTACAGCGCAGTTGCAGATCGATATCGCTGCCGGACACCGGCTGCAATGTACGGGTATGCAGTACCGGCGCGGCCAGACGCGCCAGCTCGCTGGCTTCATCCAGACGCAGCAGTGGCAGCAGGCAGGCATCTTTTACTTTGCGCGGGTCAGCGCTGTACACGCCCGCCACGTCGCTCCAGATGGTGACGCGGGAAACGCCCGCCAGTGCGCCAATTTGCGTGGCGGAGTAGTCGGAACCATTACGCCCCAGCAGGACGGTTTCGCCCGCATTATTGCGGCTGATAAACCCGGTCACAACCAGACGTTTATTCGGATGCTGCACCAGTAGCTGTTGCAGCAGCGGGTAAGATAAGCCTTCATCGACCTGCGGCTGCGCCGCACGTTCAGCACGCAGGAATTCACGCGCGTCCAGCCAGACACATTCCAGCCCCTGCTGGTTGAGCACGGCTGACATCAGACGCGCTGACCAGACTTCGCCATGCCCGACCACTTCCGCATAGACGGCATCGTTAATGCCGCTGTCGAGTAATCCCGCCAGCCGCTCAAGATCGTGGATAAACGCGCTGATTAAGCCATCGGCAACGTCAGCGGGCAGTAAACCCGTAATCAGTTCGCTTTGATAACGACGCAGCGACTGTTGAACCTGATGCGCAGAGAGGCGATCGGTCTGGCTAAGTTTCAGCCAGCTAATCAACTGGTTGGTAGTGCTGCCTGCCGCAGAGACAACCATCATATCGCCCGGCTGCGAATACTCCGCCATAATGCCCGCGACACGCAGATAACACTTCACATCTGCCAGACTACTCCCACCAAATTTATGCAGTTGACGAACTTTCGCCCCTGTCTGCGCTATCACACTCATGATTACCCCTTCGATGCGACCCGGAAGCCATTTTCCAGATCGGCAATTAAATCTTCACCATCTTCAATACCGGTTGAGATGCGCAGTAGCGTCTCGGAAATTCCGGCGGCGGCGCGCGCTTCCGGTGCCATACCCGCGTGCGTCATGGTGGCGGCGTGGGAGATCAAACTTTCCACTCCCCCTAAGGATTCCGCCAGCGTAAACAGTGACAGCCCGCTTAAGAAGCGACGCAACGTTTGCTCATCGCCATCCAGTTCAAAACTCAGCATCGCCCCGAATCCTTTCTGCTGGCGTGCCGCAATCTCATGCCCCTGATTTTCCGGCAGCGACGGGTGGTACAGCTTTTTCACCAGCGGCTGGGTTTTCAGGTAATCGACAATCGCCTGCGCGTTACGCTGCGCCACGTCCATGCGCGGTGAAAGCGTGCGCAAACCGCGCAGCAGCAGGTAGCTGTCAAACGCGCCGCCGGTGACGCCAATGTTATTGGCCCACCATGCCAGTTCGGTGACAAGCTCGGGATCTTTTGCAATCACCACCCCGGCCACCACGTCCGAGTGACCGTTCAGGTATTTAGTACATGAATGCAATACCAGATCGGCCCCTAACGCCAGTGGATTTTGCAGCGCCGGGCTTAAAAAGGTGTTGTCCACCACGCTGACTGCCCCGGCATCACGCGCCAGCTGACAGATTTTCGCAATATCCACGACGCGTAACAATGGATTACTTGGGCTTTCGACGAGTACCAGCTTCGGTTTTTCCGCCAGCGCCGCCTGTAAAGCCTCTTCGTTACCCTGATCGACAAACCGCACCCGGTAGCAGCCGCGCTTCGCCAGGCTATCGAACAGACGATAGCTGCCGCCGTAGCAGTCATGCGGCGCAACCAGCAGATCGCCAGGCTTCAGGAACACCGTCGTCACCAGCAGGATCGCCGACATACCGGTATTGGTCAGCACGGCACCCGCGCCGCCTTCCAGCTCGGCCAGCGCGCGCTGGACCACATCACGCGTAGGGTTGCCGCGACGTGAGTAGTCGTGCGCGCGCGGCTCATTAAAACCGGTGAAGTTATAGGTGCTGGAAAGATGGATAGGCGGGACAACACAGCCGTACTGCTCGTCGTCATTTAACCCGCTACGCACTGCGATGGTGGCCTGTTTACGCGTCATATGGGAGTGTCCTGGCAAGATCTGTGAAAAGTCAGGCACCAGAGTAAACATTGTTACAATAGACGTCAATACATCTGGACATCTAAACTTCTTTGCGTATAGATTGAGCAAATGGCAAATAGCCGTTAAAATTATATGCATTAGCGCACATCTGGGAATGCTTACCTCGTGTCACGGCGTTCTCACTAAGGTAAACTACGCGCAATTACGGCCTGGGTATGCCCGGCCCTTTATTAATACTGAGAGGATCAAAGGTAACTCATGGCTGAATGGAGCGGCGAATATATCAGCCCCTACGCTGAGCACGGTAAGAAGAGTGAGCAAGTCAAAAAAATTACGGTTTCCATTCCTCTGAAAGTGTTAAAAATCCTCACCGATGAACGCACGCGTCGTCAGGTGAACAACCTGCGTCATGCCACCAACAGCGAACTGCTTTGCGAAGCGTTCCTGCACGCCTTTACCGGACAACCGTTACCGGATGACGCCGATCTGCGTAAAGAGCGCAGCGATGAGATCCCGGAAGATGCAAAAGTGATCATGCGTGAGCTGGGGATCGACCCGGAGACGTGGGAGTACTGATACAGCTGGCGGTTCCATAATGCTGAACCGCCATTACGTGTTCACAAAGATGTCATCGTGAGATATTTTCACCCGTCGGTAAAAGGCAGAGGTTTTCCTCTGCCTTTTTTCTGACAATTTTATGGATGTAAAACGCTTTGCCGTTGCACTGCCTTGCGCTGGTTGAGATAGCCGATGGTATTGTTACCCCACAGTTGCTCGTAAGGCATCCCGGCCAGCATTTCTACCGTCTGACGTGCTTCCGGGGTGATAGCCTCCGGCGTCAGACGCCCTGCCTGGCGCATTTTCAGCGTTTCTTCCCGCAGAACGCTGTGCGTTTTCAGGTTCAGACGGAACTTCAGCGAAATCAGGAAGCCGATCAGCAGCACGAGCACCGTACCGCCGCTGAGCACTATCATAATGGTGTGGCTAACGCCTGGCACCTGGGTGGACTGCCCTGAAACAAAGCCGGACATCTGCATCACAATACCCACCAGCATCACCGCCCCAGCCTGCGACGCTTTACGCGTCAGAGTCATGATCCCGGCAAAAATCCCTTCGCGACGCTGACCGGTTACCACTTCATCCACATCGGCAATATAGGTGTAAATATTCCACGGAATGTAGTTAATGCCGCCACGCCCCAGCCCGGCAATCCCGGAAATCAACAGCAGTAAAGTGTAGTTATCGCTCATCTCGCTGTAGTACAGGACAGAATAAGACAGCGCGCTTAAGCCAAACAGCACCACCACGACGCGATAGGACGGTGCCTGCCCGAAACGAATGCACAGTGGGATCATCGCCATTACCGCAATAAATTGCAGGATCGCCATCGTCCCCATCAGATCCGAGGCCAGCGTCGGGCTTTGCATCAGCACAAACACCACGTAATAGGTGAAGACCGCGTTGAAAACATCCTGCGCGATATAGCCGCCCAGGTACATCCCGAGATGCTGGCGGAAAATACGGATGCGGAAGGTGGAACTGAGTTCGATCACCAGTCGACGCAGGCTTTGCCCGAGGGTGAGTTTTTCAGCCTGCGCCGCCAGCTCTTCCTCACTGCGGGTGCGCTCCCAGGTAAAGCACCACACCAGCGTGAGCACCACGGCGCACATGATGGAGAAGACCAGGCTGGCATAGAAGAAGGAGACGGCGTTATCTTTACCAAAGTGATTCAGCAAGACGCCCGGCAGGAAGGCCGCCAGAATCGCCGACAGTTGTGCCATCCCGATGCGCGCGCCGGAGAATTTGGTTTTTTGTTTGAAGTCATCGGTCATTTCCGGCACCAGCGTTTCGTAAGGAACCAGAATCATGGTGTAGACAATATCAAACAGCAGATAGGTAAACAGGTAATACCAATAGCTCATGTCACCCATCCACATTAAGCTATAGGAGAACACGCAAGGAATACCCAGTAAAATAAAGAACTTGCGGCGGCCAAAACGTTTACCTAACCACGTATTGCCGAAGTTGTCGGTCAGATAGCCCATTAGCGGACTGACGACAGCATCCAGAATTCTCGCCATCGCGAAAATAAACGTTGCTTCAATAGGCGTGAGTCCACAAAACGTCGTATAAAAATAAAGTAACCATGCTGCGGTAAGCGCTGTCGTCCCCGCCCCGAGGCAATCGCCGGAGCCGTACGCCAGATAATTTGCAATACCAATTTTGCGCTTATTCATCTGTATACCCTGATATTTACGCACTGGAATTTTTACGGCATAAGCCGTGCAGTTATTTAAATAATCATCAGAAGTTGTAGCCAATACCTACACGATAACGTGTTTGTCGATCATCGGTCGTTGCGGTGTTATAGCCAGAGGAAACGTTACCAACTTCAGCAAACGGTACCCATTGACCAAATTTATGCGCCACGCGGAAGTTATATTCATAATCGCGCTTTTCGTTATTATATAAATTCTCATGATCGGCAAATTTATAAAAGCCGTTGAGTTCAAACATCCAGTTATCGACGTTATAACCCAGCCACGCTTCCGGGCGGTAAACCATGCGATCGTCTTTACCGTCTGTATTACGTCGCGCATATTCCTGACGATAGCGGAAGGCGGTCCACCAGTTATCGCTGATGTTGTACTGCACGCGGATGTACGGCTTGTAGATAGCAATGTTGTCGCCTGTCTCCACTGCAATCCCTGGCTGCCAGACCAGATCGTGCCAGACCGTCTGGTAGCTTGCCGTATACTCGCTGCTGTTGCCTTCCATATTATTGAGCGGCTTTTCAGACTGCGCATCATTTGAACGGGAGACGGCCTCTACCGCAACACCAAAACCCGTCGCAAAACGGTGAGACATATAAACACGGTCATAATTACGCCCGTCGTCATAATATTCATGACGATAATCAACATAACCTGCATGGGCAGCACCGGAAATTAATGGAACAAGTAATAAAGCATATTTCGACTTCATAACAAACCCTCTCAAAAAAGAGAACGCGAAAATAAAATAAACTAATCAATTTCACCAATGAGCCAATCAC
The DNA here is from genome assembly GCA_002421005.1 of Enterobacteriaceae bacterium UBA5654. Lineage (GTDB taxonomy): Bacteria > Pseudomonadota > Gammaproteobacteria > Enterobacterales > Enterobacteriaceae > Superficieibacter. Next base: position 25,027 of record DIJC01000016.1, read on the forward strand.
TGATAAAAATTAATGCCTGATAGTAGATTTATATGACGACAGGGAGTTTATTGGAGGCGCTTAATAAAAACCTTTCGGTTTTTGCCAAAAATCAAAATAAATGGCAGAAAAATAAAGATCGTAAAGACCAGGATCAACAATAGAAACAATTTATCATTAAATAGAGAACGCCGTTTCATTTATGGGGGAGTTGGTATCATTTGCATTATCAATGATGCAGATACAAAAAAAGCGCCTTGCGGCGCTTTTTTCTGGAAGCAATAACTTACTTGCTGCCTGGGATGCTGAAACGCTTGTTGAAGCGGTCAACACGGCCACCGGTCGCAACGTCACGCTGCTTGCCAGTGAAGAACGGGTGGCATTTGCTGCACACGTCCAGGTTCAGGTCGTGACCCACGGTAGAGCGGGTTTTGATCACATTACCGCAAGAGCAGTTTGCAGTAATTTCTACATAATTCGGGTGAATATCTTTTTTCATGGAAAACCTCAGTTTAAGGCCGCGTCGCTCTTCCAGCCCTAACGCCAGACACCACGCGATGTTGAATGATAGTTGTTTTTAATGCGCGCTTAACGCACCAAAGGGGGCGAATCATACAGAATTTAACCAGCGGATGCAAACTGATCCGCTCGCCGCCTCTTACAATGTGTATACTATCCCGCCAGTTTTCAAGTCAGGATGATCTTATGCCCGTTGCTCACGTTGCGCTGCCCGTTCCGCTGCCCCGCACTTTCGACTACCTGCTGCCGCAGGAGATGTCGGTGACAGCGGGCTGTCGCGTGCGCGTGCCGTTTGGCAAGCAGCAGGAACGCATCGGCATCGTGGTGTCGGTCAGCGATACCAGCGATTTGCCGCTCAGCGAACTGAAAGCCGTGGTTGAAGTGCTCGATGACGAGCCGGTCTTTTCGACCTCCGTCTGGCGGTTATTGCTCTGGGCGGCGGATTACTATCATCATCCTGTCGGCGACGTGCTGTTTCACGCCCTGCCGATTTTATTGCGACAGGGCAAACCCGCCAGCGCCGCGCCGCTTTGGTACTGGTTCGCGACTGAACAGGGCCAGGCGGTGGATATTAACAGCCTGAAACGCTCGCCGAAGCAGCAGCAGGCGCTGGCCGCGCTGCGCCAGGGGAAGATCTGGCGGCATCAGGTGGCGGAACTGGAATTTAACGACGCGGCCTTACAGACGCTGCGTAAAAAAGGACTGAGCGATCTGAGCAGTGAAGCGGTCGCGCTGAGCGACTGGCGCACGGGTTATGCCGTGACCGGTGAACGGTTGCGGCTGAATACCGAGCAGGCCACCGCCGTTGGCGCAATCCACAGCGCATCGGATAGCTTCTCCGCCTGGCTGCTGGCAGGCGTGACCGGCTCCGGTAAAACGGAAGTCTACTTAAGCGTTCTCGAAAACGTGCTGGCGCAGGGCAGACAGGCCCTGGTGATGGTGCCGGAAATTGGCCTGACGCCGCAGACTATCGCCCGTTTTCGTGAACGTTTCAACGCGCCGGTAGAAGTGCTGCACTCCGGTCTCAACGACAGCGAGCGCCTCTCCGCCTGGCTGAAAGCCAAAAATGGCGAGGCGGCAATTGTTATCGGCACGCGCTCGTCGCTGTTTACGCCGTTTAAAAACCTCGGCGTGATCGTCATTGATGAAGAGCATGACAGTTCTTATAAACAGCAGGAAGGCTGGCGCTATCACGCGCGCGACCTGGCGGTGTATCGCGCGCATAGTGAGCAGATCCCGATTATTCTTGGCTCCGCCACCCCTGCCCTGGAAACGCTGCACAATGTGCGTCAGGGGAAATATCATCAGCTTAAACTGACCCGCCGCGCCGGTAATGCCCGCCCGGCGAATCAGCATGTGCTCGATCTCAAAGGCCAGCAGTTGCAGGCCGGGCTTTCCCCGGCGCTGATCGCCCGGATGCGCCAGCATCTTCAGGCCGATAATCAGGTGATCCTGTTTCTCAACCGGCGGGGCTTTGCGCCCGCGCTGTTATGCCACGATTGCGGATGGATCGCCGAGTGTTCGCGCTGCGATCACTATTACACGCTGCATCAGGCGCAGCATCACCTGCGCTGCCATCACTGCGACAGCCAGCGTCCAATCCCCCGCCAGTGCCCGTCCTGCGGTTCGACGCACATGGTGCCGGTCGGAATGGGGACGGAACAGCTTGAGCAGGCGCTGACGCCGCTGTTTAACGGCGTACCGATTTCGCGTATCGACCGTGATACCACCAGCCGCAAAGGTTCGCTGGAACAGTATCTGGCAGAGGTTCACCGTGGCGGCGCGCGCATTCTCATTGGCACCCAGATGCTGGCAAAAGGACATCATTTCCCGGACGTCACCCTGGTGGCATTGCTGGACGTTGACGGTGCGCTGTTCTCGGCGGATTTTCGCTCCGCAGAACGCTTTGCCCAGCTTTATACCCAGGTTTCCGGGCGTGCCGGGCGCGCGGGCAAGCAGGGCGAAGTGTTGCTCCAGACCCATCACCCGGAGCATCCTTTATTACAAACGCTGTTACATCAGGGTTACGATGCCTTCGCGCAGCAGGCGCTGGCAGAGCGTCAAACCATGCAGCTGCCGCCGTGGACCAGCCACGTGTTGATCCGCGCGGAAGACCATAATAATCAGCAGGCCCCCGTGTTCCTTCAGCAACTGCGCAACCTGTTACAGGCCAGCCCGCTGGCGGACGACAAGCTGTGGCTGCTGGGGCCAGTACCGGCGCTGGCCCCAAAACGCGGCGGCCGCTACCGCTGGCAAATATTGCTGCAACACCCTTCGCGCGTGCGCCTGCAACATGTGGTCAGCGGCGCGCTGGTGCTGATCAATACCCTGCCGGAATCCCGCCGGGTGAAATGGGTGTTAGATGTCGATCCCATTGAGGGCTAGCCCGCCATGATGCGAGGCGGATCGAGAAATTTAACACTCGTCACACTTTTCATGAAATTTCTGTAACTCTTCAGATAACTATCTGATAAAAATGTGTGTGATGTCAGAGACAGGGAATGTTTCTGTGCCTGCGCCGCTATGCGAGGAGAATACAGGTGAATACCAGGAAAGCGGTTGCTTCGGCAACCATGAAGGATGTTGCTCTTAAGGCAAAAGTCTCAACGGCTACCGTATCGCGGGCCTTAATGAATCCTGAAAAAGTGTCTCAGGCTACCCGTAATCGGGTGGAACAAGCGGCAATTGACGTGGGTTATTATCCACAAGCGCCTGGCCGTAATACAAAACGTAATGAGTCACGCACCCTCCTGGTGATTGTCCCGGATATTTGCGATCCGTTTTTTAGTGAAATTATCCGGGGTATTGAAGTTACCGCCGCACAAGAGGGTTATCTGGTCCTGATTGGCGATTGCGCCCATCAGAATCAGCAGGAAAAAACCTTTATCGATCTGATTATTACCAAGCAGATTGACGGCATGTTATTGCTTGGCTCCCGGCTGCCGTTTGACGCCAGTATCGAAGAGCAGCGTAATTTACCGCCGATGGTGATGGCTAACGAATTTGCGCCAGAGCTGGAGTTACCGACGGTACATATCGATAACTTAACTGCCGCCTTTGATGCCGTGAATTATTTGCACGAGCTGGGGCACCAGCGCATTGGCTGCATTGCCGGGCCGGAAGAAATGCCGCTGTGCCACTATCGGTTGCAGGGCTATGTTCAGGCGCTACGCCGCTGCGGGATCACCGTCGATCCGCATTACATTGCACGCGGTAACTTTACCTATGAAGCGGGAGCCAGAGCGCTGGAGCAATTGCTTGCGCTACCGAAGCCGCCCACGGCGGTCTTTTGCCATAGCGATGTCATGGCACTTGGCGCACTCTCGTATGCCAAACGTCAGGGGCTGAAAGTGCCTGACGATCTCTCTATCATTGGTTTTGATAATATCTCGCTGTCTGAGTTCTGCGATCCTCCGCTGACGACCGTGGCGCAGCCGCGCTTTGAGATTGGTCGTGAAGCGATGCTGCTTCTGCTCGACCAGTTACACGGACAAAATGTCAGCAGCGGTTCACGCTTACTGGATTGTGAACTGATTATCCGGGGCAGTACGGGTAACATATTGTCTTAAAGTAAACTCGCTTTAAGACTCCCCTGTCTGGTCAAAGGCCCGTGGCTTAAGTAACATGACGGACAGATAACAAATAAATACAGCGAAACGATAGTGGCACAACGAGATTATGTACGCCGCAGCCAACCGGCTTCTTCGCGGCGCAAAAAGAGCACTTCACGCCAAAAGCAACGGAACCTGCCTGCTGTTTCGCCAGCGATGGTCGCCATTGCTGCGGCTGTACTGGTTGCCTTTATTGGCGGACTGTACTTTATTACCCATCATAAAAAAGAAGAGTCAGAAACGCTTCAGGGTCGTCAGGTCACGGGTAACGGCCTGCCGCCAAAACCTGAAGAACGCTGGAAGTACATCAAAGAGCTGGAAAGCCGCCAGCCAGGCATTCGCACGCCGACAGAACCCTCTGCGGGTGGTGAAGTGGTGAATCCAAACCAGCTGACCGACGAACAACGCCAGTTGCTGGAGCAGATGCAGGCCGATATGCGCCAGCAGCCCACGCAGCTCAATGAAGTCCCGTGGAACGAGCAAACGCCGGAACAGCGCCAGCAGACGCTCCAGCGTCAGCGCCAGGTGCAGCAGGCCCAGCAACAGCAGTGGACCAATACCCAGCCTGCCCAGCCGCCGCGTACGCAGCAGCCCGTTCAGCAGCCGCGCCAAAGCCAGCCGCCGAAGCAAACCGCGACCCAGCAGCCGTATCAGGATCTGATCCAGACGCCAGCCCACACCAACGCCACGCAGCCTAAAACGCAGCAGGCCGCACCGGTCACGCGCGAGCCTGAAGCACCGAAGCAGACGGCAGAGAAAAAAGACGAGCGTCGCTGGATGGTGCAGTGCGGCGCCTTTAAGGGCGCGGAGCAGGCCGAAACCGTGCGCGCGCAGCTGGCGTTTGAAGGTTTTGACTCACATATCACCACCAGCAACAGCATTAACCGGGTGGTGATTGGGCCGATCAAAGGCAAAGATAACGCCGACGGTACGCTTAATCGTCTGAAAATGGCCGGTCACGCAAACTGCATTCGAGTCGCTTCCGGGGGTTGAAACCCCCAAAATCCCCCCCATTTATAATTGCATTCAGCCCCGCAAACTCTGCGGGGCACATATTCCGCTTTTGCACCCAGGGGGGCATCTCGTGACAACAATAGTAAGCGTACGCCGTAACGGTCAGGTGGTCATCGCTGGTGATGGTCAGGCCACGCTCGGCAATACCGTAATGAAAGGCAACGTCAAAAAAGTGCGTCGCCTGTACAACGACAAAGTGATCGCCGGTTTTGCGGGCGGCACTGCCGATGCCTTTACCCTCTTTGAACTGTTTGAGCGCAAGCTGGAAATGCATCAGGGCCACCTGGTGAAAGCCGCCGTTGAGCTGGCGAAGGACTGGCGCACCGACCGGATGCTGCGCAAGCTTGAAGCGCTGCTGGCAGTTGCCGATGAAAACGCCTCGCTGATCATTACCGGTAACGGCGATGTCGTTCAGCCGGAAAACGACCTGATTGCGATTGGCTCTGGTGGCCCCTATGCCCAGGCCGCCGCCCGCGCGCTACTGGAAAATACCGAGCTTAGTGCCCGCGAAATTGCGGAGAAAGCGTTGGGGATCGCAGGCGATATCTGCATCTACACCAACCACTTCCACACTATTGAAGAATTACCGTCTAAGGCGTAAGGATCTCCCATGTCTGAAATGACCCCACGCGAAATTGTCAGCGAACTGAACAAACACATTATCGGTCAGGATGCTGCCAAGCGTTCAGTGGCTATTGCGTTACGTAACCGCTGGCGTCGTATGCAGCTTGAAGAAGATCTGCGTCACGAAGTCACCCCGAAAAACATTCTGATGATCGGCCCGACCGGCGTCGGTAAAACTGAAATTGCTCGTCGCCTGGCGAAGCTGGCGAACGCGCCGTTCATCAAAGTTGAAGCGACTAAATTCACCGAAGTGGGCTATGTAGGTAAAGAAGTGGATTCTATCATCCGCGATCTGACCGATGCCGCAGTGAAAATGGTTCGCGTCCATGCGATCGAGAAAAACCGTTTCCGCGCCGAAGAAATGGCGGAAGAGCGTATTCTCGACGTGCTGATCCCGCCGGCCAAAAACAACTGGGGCCAGGCTGAACAACCGCAGGAACCGTCGGCTGCCCGTCAGTCATTCCGTAAAAAACTGCGCGAAGGTCAGCTCGACGACAAAGAAATTGAAATCGATCTCGCTGCTGCGCCGATGGGTGTTGAAATCATGGCACCTCCGGGCATGGAAGAGATGACCAGCCAGCTTCAGTCGATGTTCCAGAATCTCGGCGGCCAGAAGCAAAAACCGCGTAAGCTGAAAATCAAAGACGCGATGAAACTGCTGATTGAAGAAGAAGCGGCGAAGCTGGTCAACCCGGAAGAGTTAAAGCAGGATGCCATTGATGCGGTTGAACAGCACGGCATCGTGTTTATCGACGAAATCGACAAAATCTGTAAGCGTGGCGAGTCTTCCGGCCCGGATGTTTCGCGTGAAGGCGTGCAGCGAGACCTGCTGCCGCTGGTGGAAGGCTGCACCGTTTCCACCAAGCACGGCATGGTCAAAACTGACCATATCCTGTTTATTGCCTCTGGCGCATTCCAGGTGGCTAAACCGTCGGACCTGATCCCGGAACTTCAGGGCCGTTTGCCGATCCGCGTCGAGCTACAGGCGCTGACCACCAACGACTTCGAACGCATTCTGACCGAGCCTAACGCCTCCGTCACCGTGCAGTACAAAGCGCTGATGGCCACCGAAGGGGTGAACATTGAGTTTACCGACGACGGTATCAAACGCATTGCCCAGGCCGCGTGGCAGGTCAACGAAAGCACCGAAAACATCGGCGCACGTCGTCTGCATACCGTTCTGGAGCGTCTGATGGAAGATATCTCCTACGACGCCAGCGATCTGAACGGTGAAAGCATCACGATTGATGCCGACTATGTGAGCGAACACCTGGATGCTTTAGTGGCAGATGAAGATCTGAGCCGTTTTATCTTATAATCGGCCTCAATACGTTTTCATCACTTCAGATGGGGCTAATTAGCCCCATTTTTATTAGCCGGGATTATGACTGAACAACCTCTTAGCTCAACCCAGGCGTGGCTGGAAAGCCTGCGACCTAAAACGCTCCCACTCGCTTTTAGCGCGATAGTGGTCGGCACCGCGCTCGCCTGGTGGCAGGGCTATTTCGATCCGCTGGTCGCACTGATGGCGCTCGTCACCGCCGGTCTGCTGCAAATCCTTTCTAATCTGGCAAATGACTACGGTGATGCGGTTAAAGGCAGCGACAAGCCGGACCGCATCGGGCCGTTGCGCGGAATGCAAAAAGGGGCGATTACCCTCGCCCAGATGAAGCGCGCGCTGATTATCACCATCGCCCTGTCCTGCATATCCGGGCTGGTGCTGGTGGCGCTGGCCTGTCAGAACATGGCGGATTTTATCGGTTTTCTCGTGCTGGGTTGCCTTTCTATCATCGCGGCCATCACCTATACGATGGGCAATCGCCCCTATGGTTATATCGGCCTGGGTGATGTTTCAGTGCTGATTTTCTTTGGCTGGCTGAGCGTCATGGGGAGCTGGTATTTGCAGGCCCATACGCTGATCCCGGCGATTATCCTGCCAGCCACCGCCTGCGGCCTGCTGGCGACGGCGGTGCTGAACATCAATAACCTGCGCGACATTGACAGCGATCGGCAAAACGGCAAGAACACGCTGGTAGTGCGCCTGGGACCGGTTAACGCCCGGCGCTATCATGTTTGCCTGCTGATGGGCGCGCTGGCGTGCCTCGCGCTGTTCAATCTGATTTCTCTGCGCAGTCCGTGGGGCTGGCTGTTTATCCTGGCCGCGCCGCTGTTGGTCAGGCAGGCGCGCTACGTCATGCGTGAGCGTGACCCGCTCGCCATGCGTCCAATGCTGGAACGCACCGTAAAAGGGGCATTGCTGGTTAATTTACTGTTTGTGATAGGGATTATCTTAAGTCAGAAGGTCAATTAGCTGACAAATATCAATTAACATTGTTGATTTTGCCAACAGCGCGTCTGGCGCGATATACTGAAGGTTCTCGCAGCAACGGAACGTTAAGCCTATGAAATATGATACTTCCGAACTTTGTGACATCTACCAGGAAGATGTTAACGTCGTGGAACCGCTCTTTACCAACTTTGGTGGCCGTTCCTCGTTTGGTGGTCAAATCACCACGGTGAAATGTTTCGAGGATAACGGGTTGCTGTACGATCTGCTCGAACAGAATGGCCGTGGCCGGGTACTGCTGATCGACGGCGGCGGCTCCGTTCGGCGCGCGTTAATTGATGCGGAACTTGCCCGCACCGCCACGCAAAATGAATGGGAAGGGATTGTGGTGTACGGTTCGGTTCGTCAGGTTGACGACCTGGAAGAACTCGACATCGGCATTCAGGCCATTGCCGCTATTCCGGCGGGCGCAACGGGTGAAGGCATCGGCGAAAGCGACGTGCGCGTTAATTTCGGCGGCGTGACCTTCTTCTCCGGCGATCATCTGTATGCCGACAATACCGGCATCATTCTTTCCGAAGATCCGCTGGATATCGAATAACCGCTTCCGCTCAAGAACGAAAAAGGGAAGGCTTGCGCCTTCCCTTTTCATTTTGGGAACGCCGGACGAGCACCAGGCTTCATCCGGCATTTACCGTCTTAGTACAGCTTCTTAGCCGTATCCAGCCAGTCACCCTTGAACGGACGCTTCATACTCTCGATAGCGTCGATGATATCGTGGTGAACCAGTTGTTCGTTCTGAATACCGACGCAGCGACCGCCGTGGCCTGCAAGCAGCAGGTCGATAGCGTACGCGCCCATGCGCGAAGCAAGAATACGGTCATAAGGCACCGGTGAACCGCCGCGCTGGATGTGGCCCAGAACGGTAGCGCGCGTTTCACGGCCGGTTTCTTTTTCGATGTAGTCTGCCAGTTCGTGGATATCACACATATGTTCCGTGATCGCGACGATGGCGTGTTTTTTACCTTTGGCGATACCGGCTTTGATTTCGGTAACCAGATCGTCACGGCTGAATTCCACTTCCGGCACCATCACAAACTCACAGCCACCGGCAATCGCCGCAGCCAGGGTCAGATCGCCACAGTAGCGGCCCATCACTTCGACGATGGAAATACGCTGGTGAGAAGAGGAGGTGTCGCGCAGGCGGTCGATAGCTTCAACCACAGTGCCCAGCGCAGTAAAGTAACCGATGGTGTAATCGGTCCCTTTGATATCGTTATCAATGGTGCCCGGCAGGCCGATGCACGGGAAGCCCATTTCAGTCAGGCGTTTTGCGCCCATGTAGGAGCCGTCGCCGCCGATAACAACCAGCGCATCAATACCGCGTTTTTTCATGTTTTCGATAGCCACGGCACGGATGTGTTCTTCACGGAATTCCGGGAAGCGCGCGGAGCCGAGGAAAGTACCGCCACGGTTGATCATGTCGGAAACGCTGTAGCGGTCGAGCTGGATCATACGATCTTCATACAGCCCCAGATAACCGTCATACACGCCCATCACTTCCAGACCTTCCGTCAATGCTGCACGGACAACGCCACGAATAGCAGCGTTCATGCCCGGCGCATCGCCGCCACTTGTCAACACACCGATTTTCTTAATCATGACTACCTCTGAACTTAGAATTGCAAAATGAAATCTGATGCCGGAAACGGACTTAGGCTCACCCAAAGTACGTAACGAATACTGCCGATAGTATATCAATACCTTGCTGCTGAATTGATTCAGGTCAGGCCAAATGGCGCTAATTTATACAAAAAATGCCGATCCAGCCCACACTTTTACAAAGAAAAAATTCCACTCAAAGTCTTTGTTGTTCCTGAGGTACTACCGAGCACGGATCCTGGTGAATAATGACGTCCGATCCCGGAAAACGAAGTAAAAGAGCCTGCTCAACCTGTTCGGCGACCAGATGGGCCTGAACCAGTGGCAGATTGTCGTCCATTTCTAAATGAATCTGAATAAAGCGGGTCGGCCCTGACTGCCGCGTTCGTAGGTCATGAGCGCCACTCACGCCCGGCCAGGCGGTGACGGTATTAATTATTTCCTGCCGCTCTGCATCAGGGAGTGCGCGATCCAGCAGAGCCTGCACTGCTTCATACCCCATACGTAACGCGCTGTACAGAATATAAACACCAATCCCCAGCGCAAACAGCGCATCCGCCCAATGCCAGCCATACCATGACAGACCAAGAGCAATGAGAATGGTTCCGTTCATCATAACATCAGACTGATAATGAAGCATATCGGCGCGCACGGCCTGGCTATGGGTTTTTCGCACCACCCAGCGCTGAAATGTGACCAGAATCAACGTGCTGACCAGCGCGATAAGCGTCACGACGACCCCCACGCCGGGCGCGCTCATCGGTTGTGGGCTGGCGAGATGCTGAATGCCGGTGAGAAAGAGAAACAGCGCCGAACCGGAGATAAACATACTCTGCGCCAGCGCCGCCAGCGACTCCGCCTTACCATGACCAAAGGTATGCTCGTCATCGGCAGGTTGAAGGGAGTACCGCACCACCCACAGGTTAGTCAGCGAAGCGGCAATATCGACCAGAGAATCGACCAGCGCAGCAAGAATACTGACCGAGCCGGTGTACCACCACGCAAGAATTTTGATAATTAATAAACAGGACGCCATTACCGTAGCAGCAATGGCGGCGCGGCTAACCAGCTGCCCATAGGATTGATTCATAGATTCTCCTGCGTTATCCCCGCCTAGTATAACGTAGGTCGCGGGCAGGAAGAAAAGGTAGCGGGTACTGCGTTATTTAAGAATATTTGCGGGCGAAGTCTTCATCAGACACACAGAGCAGTAGGATAAATTCAATAAACACGGCAAAAAATCATATTAGCCATGAATCATCCCCCTGGAGCCATAAAAACTCATCTAAATTAATAAGATACATTTACATCCTCCCTGGTTTATCGTCCTGAATGCAACGGAGAGTTGAGGGATAGCGCGGACCCTGGAGAAAATGCGATTAACGCGGGGCAGTTTATGTCGATTGACCAGCGGCAAAGCGCGTGAACGCTCTCCAGCCCGGCAGGGATATGGTCAACGCTTAGTCAATTTTGAAGATAATTAACTTGCTGTATTTTATAGGAAAATTATTTTGACCATTCAAAAAAAACCCCCTCATCATGAGGGGGAAGACAGGGATGGTGTCTATGGCAAGGAAAAACAGGGTATGTCACTACTGGTACATCAGTTACTGCGATTAAACTCTTTCAACGGGGCACTCTGCTGAAGCTGTGCAATGTCGCGCATTTGCGCTATCCGTTGTTGATGCTTTTCATTTAAAACCGCTTGCTGCTCCGGCGTTAACAGGCGAAACATCTGGTTGCGGACGCGAGCCATTTCGACCTGCCGGGCAACCTGTTCCTGCGCCATTTTTTCAGCCTGGGCGCGCACAGCGCTTTCATCAAAATTTTCTGCGGTAATCAGGCGGTGCATTGCCTCGATTTCGCTAACATTAACAGGGGGCTGTTCGTGCCGGGCCTGTTGCATGAGATCGCGCATTTGCTGGCGCTGATTCTCGGTTAAACTTATGCCGTCAAACATGTGGCTCTGCTGACTGCCCCGCTGCATAAGTCCTTCGTGCGGATGCCAGTTATCGCCGGTAACGACTTCAGCAGCCTGGCTTAAAGGACTGAGTGCCAGCGTTGAGGCCATGACGGCAGCGGCAACTTTGCGCATCACTTGCTCCCAAAAAACTTTGTTTCGCGATTCCACGAGAGACAGTCTACGATTCAGGCTGCAAACTAGCGTCAGGCGGTGTAAAACAACGTAAAGTCATGGATTAGCGCGCTTCGATGACGTAATTTCTGCCTCGGAGGTATTTAAAAAATGAATAAAATCCTGTTAGTTGATGATGATCGGGAGCTCACCTCGTTACTTAAAGAGCTACTCGACATGGAAGGCTTTAACGTTTTAGTTGCTCACGATGGGGAACAGGCGCTGACGTTGATTGATGACAGCATCGACTTGCTTTTACTCGACGTGATGATGCCGAAGAAAAACGGTATCGACACGCTTAAAGAGCTACGCCAGACACACCAGACACCCGTTATTATGCTGACCGCGCGCGGTAGCGAACTGGATCGCGTTCTTGGCCTTGAGCTGGGCGCGGATGACTATTTACCTAAACCGTTTAACGATCGCGAACTGGTCGCGCGTATCCGCGCTATTTTGCGCCGTTCACACTGGAGTGAGCAGCAGCAAAATAGCGACACGGGTTCGCCGACGGTTGAAGTGGACGGCCTTAGCCTTAATCCGGGCCGTCAGGAAGCCAGTTTCGACGGTGAAACGCTGGAACTGACCGGCACCGAGTTCACCCTGCTGTATCTGCTGGCGCAGCATCTCGGTCAGGTGGTTTCTCGCGAACATCTTAGCCAGGAAGTGCTGGGTAAACGTCTGACGCCGTTCGATCGCGCTATCGATATGCATATCTCCAATCTGCGGCGCAAGCTGCCGGAGCGGAAAGACGGCCACCCGTGGTTTAAAACCCTGCGCGGGCGTGGCTATCTGATGGTTTCCGCTTCATGATTGGAAGCCTGACCGCCAGGATCTTTGCCATTTTCTGGCTCACGCTGGCACTGGTACTGATGCTGGTGCTCATGCTGCCCAAGCTCGATTCGCGCCAGATGACCGAACTACTGGAAAGCGAGCAGCGCCAGGGCGTGATGATTGAACAGCATGTTGAAGCTGAACTTGCCACCGATCCGCCAAATGATTTGATGTGGTGGCGTCGGCTGTTTCGCGCTATCGACAAATGGGCTCCACCGGGGCAGCGTCTGGTACTCGTGACCAGCGAAGGGCGAGTGATTGGCGCAGAACGCAGCGAAATGCAGATCATTCGTAACTTTATCGGCCAGTCTGATGATGCCGATCAGCCGCAAAAGAAAAAATACGGTCGGGTCGAGATGGTCGGGCCGTTTTCGATTCGCGATGGTGAAGACAACTATCAGCTTTACCTGATCCGCCCCGCCAGCAGTTCACAGTCCGACTTTATCAACCTGTTGTTTGACCGCCCGCTTTTGCTGTTAATCGTCACCATGCTGGTGAGCGCACCGCTGCTGTTGTGGCTGGCGTGGAGCCTGGCACGCCCGGCACGTAAGTTAAAAAACGCGGCGGACGAGGTGGCGCAGGGCAACCTGCGGCAACATCCTGAACTGGAAGCCGGACCGCAGGAGTTCCAGGCGGCGGGAGCCAGTTTTAACCAGATGGTGACGGCGCTGGAGCGGATGATGACCAGCCAGCAGCGCCTGCTGTCGGACATCTCCCATGAGCTACGCACGCCCCTGACTCGTCTTCAGCTCGGCACCGCCCTGCTGCGTCGCCGCAGCGGTGAAAGCAAAGAACTGGAGCGCATTGAAACCGAAGCGCACCGGCTGGACAGCATGATTAACGATCTGCTGGTGATGTCGCGCAATCAGCAAAAGAACGCGCTGGTCAGCCAGACGATGAAGGCCAATCAACTGTGGGGAGACGTGCTGGATAACGCGGCCTTTGAAGCAGAGCAGATGGGCAAATCCTTCACGATTGAATATCCGCCAGGCCCGTGGCCGTTGTACGGCAACCCCAGCGCGCTGGAAAGTGCGCTGGAGAATATTGTCCGCAACGCGCTGCGCTATTCGCATACCAAAATATCGGTCGGTTTTGCGGTGGACAAAGAAGGGATCACCGTCACCGTAGATGATGACGGTCCGGGCGTGAGCCCTGAAGATCGCGAGCAGATTTTCCGCCCGTTCTACCGTACTGATGAAGCCCGCGACCGCGAATCCGGCGGCACCGGGCTTGGGCTGGCGATTGTTGAAACGGCAATCCAGCAGCATCGCGGCTGGGTGAAGGCGGAAGACAGCCCGCTCGGTGGCCTGCGGCTGGTGATTTGGCTACCGCTGTACAGTAAGAGGTCGTGATTTTGGTCCAGGGAGAGGGCGGGAGTCGTACTTTCCCCCTCTCCCTAACCCTCTCCCTCAAGGGAGAGGGGACTGGCCCGGCGTC
>DIJC01000016.1:39367-39511 GCA_002421005.1 Enterobacteriaceae bacterium UBA5654
AGTCCGGCGTCGTTATTGAGTCCGTCACCGAAGCGCTGGCGTAAGCGATCCACATCCCCTTAATCGAGGCACCAATCACTCCCTCTCCCTCAAGGGAGAGGGGACTGGCCCGGCGTCGTTATAGAGTTCGTCATCAAAGCGCTG
>DIJC01000014.1:0-188895 GCA_002421005.1 Enterobacteriaceae bacterium UBA5654
ACCGGGGGTCTGCACCTCGATCTCTCTCTGCCCCCTGGCGGGGGGGAGGGGGTGGGGGGGAGGTGGTTGACGTGAGGGAAGGAGGGTAAACGCCCCCCTCACCCCGACCCTCTCCCTCAAGGGAGAGGGAGAAAACCGGTGCCGGACGTAACTCTGTACTTCGTTGTACCCTGGCAAAAAGCCGACACCCGGCATCACCACGAAAGCGGACAGTCCCCTCTCCCCGGGGGAGAGGGTCAGGGTGAGGGCGTTCACGTAACAGAAGGAGGCCAAACATTCCCCTACTCTGCCAGTCGGCAGTGGTACTCAAAGTGATACCTCCCCGACCCGACTTCGGCGCACATTGCGCCGTCCATCGCCCGGAACGTAGCGCCGTCAGCGGCGAGGAGTTCGCTGGCGTGAAGCAGCGTCACGGTAGCCCGCGCATTGTGCGGCACAGTGACCTCCATCTGAATGCGGCTGTCCCCCGCCTCTGCCGGGATCGTTTTCCAGTTCACCTGCACATCGCCGTACAGCGAGTGATAGCGGGCGTTGAGCCACGTCAGGCCGCCGCCGATTTCCGGTTTGATCTGAATGCGCTTAAAGCCCGGTCCGCTTTCGTCAGTATCAATCCCCGCCGCCGCGCGCCACAGCCATTCGCCGATAGCACCGTAAGCATAGTGATTGAAGGAGTTCATATCCGGGCTCCACATGGTGCCATCCGGCTTAATACCGTCCCAGTGTTCCCAGATGGTGGTGGCCCCGGCCTTCATCTGATACAGCCAGGAGGGGAAATCGTCTTTGAGCAACAGCTCCCACGCCTCTTTCGCATGTCCGTTCTGGCTGAGCGCGTGACAAAAATAAGGCGTGCCGACAAAACCGGTCACCAGATGCCCGTCGTGCTCGGCCAGCAGCTCGAGCAACCCCTGCACCGTGCGCTCGCGGAAAGCGTCGGGGACGAGGTTAAAGTACAGCGCCAGAATATGCGCGGTCTGGGTTCTGACCGCCAGCCGTCCGCCGGGCGTAAAAAACTCCTGCTGGAAGCTGTGAACAATGCGCTGATACAGATCTGTGTATTCCTGATAGTCCGCCTCTTCCCCCAGCACCTGCGCCGTTTTCGCCAGCAGCAGCGTGGACCACGCGTAGTACGCCATACACACGAATTCGTCCGGCGTTGCGCCGAAATAGCTCCCTTCTCTGGCATCCAGCGCCACCCAGTCGCCGAACTGGAGCTTATAACGCCACTGGTTATCCACCGCGTGGGAGCGCATAAATCCGACCCAGCCTTTCATACTGGCATACTGATTACGCAGGGTTTGCGTATCGCCGTACATCAGATACATCGTCCACGGGTTGATCACCGCTGCATCGGCCCACGCGGCGGCGGCATACGTCCCGCCTTTCGCCAGATTGATGTCGTTTTCGCATTTGCCGGTGAGGATATCCGGGATCACATGCGGCACCGCGCCGTCCGGGGTCTGATCGTATTGCAGATCGGTCAGCCATTTGGCGAAGAAGTTACGGGTCTGCATCAGATAGCTGGCGGTGCGGCAGAAGATCTGCGCGTCTCCCGTCCAGCCAAGCCGCTCATCGCGTTGCGGGCAGTCGGTAGGAACGTCAACGAAATTGCCCTTCAGCCCCCACAAAATATTGTGATGCAGCTGGTTCAAATCCGTGTTGGAGCAGGAAAAATCTGCCGTTTGCTGCATCGCAGAATGGGCCACCACGGCGTGAATACAGCTAAGATCGACCTCCCCCGGCCAGGCTTCGATCCTGACGTAGCGGAACCCCTGGAAGGTGAAATGCGGGTGATACGTCTCGGCCTCGCCTCCCTTCAGCACGTATTCCGTGCGCTGTTTGGCGGTGCGCAGATTGGTCAGGTAGACGTTGCCCTGCGCATCCAGCACTTCAAAATGGCGCAGCACGACGTTTTCGCCAGCCTGCCCGCGAACGGTAAACGCCACCCAGCCGGTGAGGTTTTGCCCGAAATCAATCACCCGCTCGCCCTTCGGCGTAGTGAACAGCGAGACCGGCGCAATCGTCTCAATCTGGCGGACGGTAGCGTTGCCCTGGGCGCGTAGCACGGTTTTGTTGAAATCAATAAGGGACACCGGTTGCCAGTGCGCCGCGTCGAAACCGACGGTATCCCAGCCGGGCTGTTCAAAGCGGGCATCGTAAATTTCACCGTCGTAGATTTCCGAGAATAATACCGGCGACCAACTGGCCTGCCAGTTTTCATCGGTCACCACCGTCTGCTGGCTGCCGTCTTTATAATTGACCACCAGTTGGCAAATAAACGCCGTGCGCTCGCCGTAATAATTGCGATAGCGGTTAAAGCTCATATCGCCCTTAAACCAGCCCGCGCCAACGCTCGCCCCGATGACGTTCTCCTCCCCGCTAATCAACGGCGTCAGGTCGTAAGTCTGGTACAGCAGATGATTTTCATAGCTGGTCCAGCCGGGCGTCAGTTCATCGTCGCCAACTTTCTGCCCGTTACAGTAAAGTTTGTAGATCCCCAGTGCGCTGGCGTGGACAAATACCGAGGCGACATCCTGCGGACGGGCAATGTGAAAACCATTACGCAGCAGCGTGCCTTTTGAAACGGTCTTTTCTGCCAGCGCTTCGCCCGAAATAAATTGCCCCTGCCACTCGGCGGCGGGCAGGCCGGTGGTAAACGCGGCGGCTTCGCTCCATTCACTGACGTCACCGTGATTATCGCTGATCCTCACCCGCACAAAATAACGGCGCGAGGAGCACAGGGCGATGTCAGGTAAGCGAATATGCTGCGACTCGCCGCTGTCGACCCGCCCGCTGTCATGAATAAGGTGCGTGAAGGTATCTTCTTCACTGACCTGAAGCTGCCAGCTTTGCTGGAGCACATCCTGGTGGTCGCTGCCGATAAGCCAGCCCACAATCGGGAATTGCTCGGTCCCCTCCAGCCGCTGGTCATAATTGAGCAGGATTTTTTCAACGGTTAGCATAGTTTTGCTCCTGATTCATTGTTAGCGAGGCAGAGCTGACCACTTCAGACTCCGCGTTAAATTCGTTGCGCTGTTTGCCGCGAAAACAGATCCAGCCGGTGATCAGGCCGATGCTGACGATGGTCACCAGCAGCAGGTAGAACGCTACCGGCCCGGCATCCAGCAGCACCGGGGTGACGAAGGCCAGCAGGCCGCAGGTCAGGCGGGCAATGGCGACGATCAGCCCCTGGGCGGTGGAGCGCAGCATGGTCGGGAAGGATTCCTGCGACCACACTTTCATGATCCCTTCAAACGCCAGCCCGTTACCGACACCCAACAGGAACATGCTGCACAGCAGCGCGGAGGGGGTGAATCCCAGCGCGGGGAGGATCAGATAGCCGCCCACCATCATGAATGCGCCGATGAGGTAGAAAGGCATCCGTTTCGGGGTATCGACAATGCGCATAAAAAACAGATTCGACAGCAGCCCCACCGGCAGCATGCACAGTCCCCATAGCGAGCTGGTGCTGATGGAAATCCCGACCACGTTCACCGCGATGTAAGCGCCAAACTGCCCGCCGGTATTCGCCGCGAGATTGGTGAAAGTGTAAAAAATACTGAGCGCGATAAAGGGCCACAGATATTTGCCGCGCAGCAGATCTTTATAAGAGGATTTTTGCGCCCGCACGGTGGCGACGCCGCGCTTCAGTTCATCCCGCGCCACCAGCCACAGCGGGGATTCGGGGATCGACAGACGCAGCACCAGCACCACGGCGGCAACAATACAGACGTGGAGGAACATGATCTGCGCGCCGATTTTTCCCCAGTCGCCCACCACAGAAGAAATCGCGACGGTCACGCCAATACCCACCGTCCAGAGCATATTCGACAGGCCGATGATTTTTCCCCGGTTCTGGTCGGTCGCCGCCTCGGAGATGGTCGCCAGGGAAACCGGCAGATCCGCCCCGGTCGCCAGTCCCACCAGCGCGGTGCCCAGCAGCAGCATCGGGAAATTCAGGCCAAACGCCAGCAGCAGCGTGCCGACGACAATCATCGCCATTGTCAGAATAAAAACCTTTCGCCGCCCCATCCGGTCGCCTAACCGCCCGCCGCTGAATGCGCCCAGCGCAATACCCAGCGTCAACAATCCTGATAAAACGCCTATTTCCACGGCGCTAATGCCAATGGTTTTTTGATAAATCACCAGCGCCGTACCGCTTGAAATAATGGCCGCAGAATCAATATACGAAGCCATGCCAGACACGACGCCCACATACCAGGGATTAGGTACTTTAGTAACAGACATACACGTTATCCTTTATCATTGTCCTTCATTGCATGATGACAATTTCATGCAGGCGGCTCCTTTATGCTGTTGCCACCCCTATTCTTCTGATGACCAACCGGGACAATTGCTATAGAGGTTATTCACAGAACCGGGCATTTATGCCGACGGCGATAACAGGCAGGGAAATAAACTTTCCCGCTCCTGCGACGGGGTAATGGAAAACGCTTTGCGGTAGGCGCTGGATAACTGCGAGGGCGTGCTAAAACCGCAGCGGATGGCAATATCGCCAATCGGCTCATCGGAGGTACGCAACCATTCCTGCGCTTTAATCAGCTTAAAAATGATGTGAATTTTTTCCGGCGTCATGGCCAGATGGCGGTCGGTATAGCGGCAAAAGGTGCGGCGGGATAAATTAACGGAAGCGCAGAGGACATCCCAGTTTAATTTCTCTGTGCAGTGCTGAAAGATAAAATCCAGCAGCCGATGCTCGCGACAATATTGCGGCTGCACGCTGGCTTGCTGAATGAAGATAATTAATTTTAGCAGCGCAATTTCCTGCTGCGCCTGGCGGGCTATCCCGGCGATTTCATTGTCCGCCTGAAGGAATTCCTCTATCAAAAGCTGCGCCGTCTGAATATTGCTGCCAGGCGCCAGCCCGGGAATAATCGTATTGCCGGTGGCCTGATACAGCCTTTCCAGCAGCGAGGCTATATCGCGAATAAATAAAAACCGCCCGTCGCGTGAAATTTGCACCCGGCTTAATGACAGGTTTTTAAACGCCACCAGCCGGTAGCGCTGGCCGGGACTTTTTACCCACACATCGCCGGGCTGTAAAAAAAGCGCCTGTTCCGCGCCATAAAGAAAACCAAAGCCGCTGGCGACGGTGACAATTTCATCCGCGCCGTGTGACTGGCACCAGGTCTCTGCCACCTGAACATTGTGCCCTACGGCCACCGCCGCGCCTGCCGGGGGGCCGATCTCTTCGTCCTGAATGTGCAACATGACGTCCTCATATGTTGTCTAGCGCTGAATATGACGCTCCTGCGAAGGCGGGTAGAAAAATTGCCGTTTATAGGATTCAGCTAATCTGGCAGCATTGGCAAAGCCGCAGCCGATCGCCACTTCGCCAATCGTTTTATCCGTGGTGCGTAATAACTCCTGCGCTTTCAGCAGGCGAAAGATCTGCTGAAATTTGACCGGAGTATATCCGGTGACCTCTTTAATAAAGCGAAACATCGTCCGCCGGGTCATGCCGCTCTCTTCGCAGATTTCATTCCAGTTAATCGGCTGTAAATAATGGTGGCGCAGTGCATGGATCAGGTATTTCCTGCCGGAATGTTCATACTGGTTACGGGACGTTTTGCGCAGCGTGCTCTGACACAGCAGATCAATAATGGTCAGTACCGCATTTTCGGTGGCGGAAAAATAGAGATCGTCATAGCCATCGTCATTGCGGGCATTTATCGCCAGGGTTAATGCAACGATTCTGGCAATTTCCTCCGAGGTCAGGCAGTGAAACGTCATACTCGAACAGTCCGATCCCGCTTTCAGATAGCCCAGTAATTTATCGATATTAACCAGATAATGAAAATTGCGTTCGCGGCGAATAAGCAGATTAATGACCGACAGTTTATTGGTCGAAAGATAGCTGTGCGTATCATTAAACGTGACGTAGAAAAAATCGCCCTGATAGATAAACTGTACGCAATCATTAATAATATGAAAGCCGCTGCCCGCCACGACTATCACCAGCTCGTCAAATTCATGACCGTGGACCTCTTCCACCTGCTGATTATTCAGCATAAAAAGACAAAAAGCATGAAGATCCGAGAGAAAGAAGTCATTACTGTGCAGAATTCTCATTTAGCACTCGCCAGTCATATTAAAAAAATACTCATGCCAATTCGCTGACAGAAATAACGTCAGCAAAGAGCATTGCAACCCGGCTAAATTGATATATACCCTAAATAATTCGAGTTGAATGCAGGCGGCAAACGAGGGAAGCCCCGGGAGCTTACTTCAGTAAGTGACTGGGGTGAATGAGCGCAGCCAACGTACAGGCAACTCGAATTATTTAGGGTATAACTATTTAACCGTAATAATTATGACAAGTCTATATAGCGAAATGGCACTGGAGCGTAACCTGAGGTGACGGGGTCTTCATTTCTGGTACGGGATGGCGGGAGTGGCAGAAATAAATATCCTCCGGCATAGCCGTAATGCTGGTCAGTTAAGCATTTGTATGAATAAAAATTCATACAAATGCCTGAAAATAACGCGAAGGCGTCAGGCTTTCAGCCAAATTTATCTTCTTCAGAGGCTCGGGTAATCGGGCCTGGTTGTGTTAAGTACCCGCAATTCCCCCTCTCCCCAGCCCTCTCCCTCAAGGGAGAGGGGGCAGGACGTGCCCCGGGTGGGGTTTGGTGGACCCCTTAGCCTGAAAATCCAGTCACGATGCCGGACCGTTCCCTCTCACGGGGGAGAGGGGGCAGGACGTGCCCCGGGTGGGGCTTGGTGGACCCCTTAGCCTTAGTGAAGATGACAAATCCAGTNNCGCCGGACCGTTCCCTCTCCCGGGGGAGAGGGGCAGGGAGAGGGCGGGAAACGGGCATCAACTTAAAAGCCTAAGCTGTCCAGCAGATCGTCAACCTGATCCTGGCTGGCGACCACGCCCACTTTCGAGGCGTCAACCTGCGGACCGTTCAGCAGGCTGTCGCTTTCACGTTTCGCCCGCGCGCCCGGTTCCGGCATGTTTTCCAGCAGCACCATCAGGAGCTGGCGTTCAATTTCCTGGATCACGTCCATCATGCGTTTGATCACCTGACCGGTGAGATCCTGGAAGTCCTGCGCCATCATGATTTCCAGCAGTTGCGCATTGGTGAAGCTGGTGTGCTGCGGCACTTCCGCCAGATAGCTGCGGGTATCGGTCACCAGCTCGCGCGCGTCCGCCAGCTCGATGGGGTTTTCGAACCATTCATCCCAGCGGCCAGAGAGCGCTTTCGCCCCGGTTTCCATTTTATTCTGATGCGGCTGCGAGAGTTCCACGCAGTTCAGCGCCCGCTCTGCGGCCTGGGCGGTCATCTGTACCACATAGTCCAGACGGTCACGCGCATCGGGGATGGCTTCCGCCGCTTCCGCGATGGCCTGATCCAGCCCCAGCTCGCGCAGGCTGTCACGCAGCATACGGGTTAAACTGCCGATACGGGCGATAATATCCCCGGCAGAATGTTCTTCAGCAAGATTATACGATTGCATCATACCAGGTCCTTACATGCCGAGTTTCTCGAAAATCTTATTCAGTTTTTCTTCCAGGGTCGCTGCGGTAAAAGGTTTCACCACGTAGCCGCTGGCTCCCGCCTGCGCCGCCGCAATGA
The DNA here is from genome assembly GCA_002421005.1 of Enterobacteriaceae bacterium UBA5654. Classification (GTDB taxonomy): domain Bacteria; phylum Pseudomonadota; class Gammaproteobacteria; order Enterobacterales; family Enterobacteriaceae; genus Superficieibacter. Next base: position 7,602 of record DIJC01000014.1, read on the forward strand.
TGTTCTCTTTCTTCGCTTCTGCGGTCACCATCAGCACCGGCAGCGATGACATCGCGCCGTCCGCACGAATGGTTTTTAACAATTCCAGCCCGTCCATGTTCGGCATGTTCCAGTCGGAGATGACAAAACCGAAGCCGCCCGCCTGCAATTTATTCAGCGCGTCCACACCGTCTTCCGCTTCTTCAACGTTATTGAAACCCAGCTCTTTGAGCAGGTTACGCACGATACGACGCATGGTGGAAAAGTCATCCACAACCAAAAATCTAAGCTCTTTATCCGCCATAAAACTCCACTCCTGATTCAAATACGTATTGCCTGTCCGGCACTGATTTTCGCCAGCATTTGCTGACTAACCTGACTAAGATCGACCACTTCGCTAACGCCACCCATATTGATGGCCTCGCGCGGCATGCCGAACACCACACAACTTGCTTCGTTCTGGGCGATGGTCCAGGCTCCCGCCTGGTGCATCGCCAGCATTCCGGCAGCACCGTCGTTGCCCATTCCCGTGAGGATCACGCCCACGGCGTTGCGCCCCGCATGTTTTGCCACCGAATGAAACAACACATCGACCGACGGCCGGTGCCGGTTAACCGGCGGGCCGTCGTGAATTTTGATCTGATAGTTGGCCCCGCTGCGTGCCAGCTCCATATGCTTATCGCCGGGGGCGATATACGCATGGCCCGGCAGCACGCGCTCGCCGTCTTCCGCTTCTTTCACGCTGATCTGACAGAGCTTATTCAGGCGCTCGGCAAACGAGCGGGTGAACCCCGGCGGCATATGCTGGGTGATAAGCACCGCCGGGCTGGAGAGCGGCAGCGGTTGCAGCACATGGCGAATAGCCTCGGTGCCGCCGGTGGAGGCACCGATCACCATCAGTTTTTCTGAGCTGAGCAACGGCCCGGCTTTCAGCGTGACCGGCGCGGAGGTCGGATGATGCGCCGCCAGTTTCGCCCGCGAGGCGGTGCGCACTTTCTCGGCGATCATTTCGCTGTACGCCAGCATCCCCTCGCGAATGCCAAGCTGGGGTTTGGTGACAAAATCAATCGCCCCCAGTTCCAGCGCGCGCAGCGTGACCTCCGATCCCTTGCCGGTCAGGGAAGAAACCATCACCACCGGCATCGGACGCAGGCGCATCAGTTTTTCGAGGAAATCCAGTCCGTCCATACGCGGCATTTCAACGTCGAGCGTCAGGACATCCGGGTTAAATTTCTTGATCAAGTCCCTCGCCACCAGCGGATCGGGGGCAGTCGCCACCATCTCCATGTCGCTGTGACTGTTAATGATTTCCGTCATGATTTGGCGCATCAATGCGGAATCGTCCACAGACAGCACCCTGATCTTGCTCATGCTTTTTCCTTACTCAGCGCGTAAACCGTCTGCCCGCGCAGCGTGAAGTCGCGCACGAGTTGGCTGAAGTTCTCCGAATGCCCGGCGAACAGCAGCCCGTCGGGTTTGAGCAGCGGTACAAAGCGGCGCAGAATGTCCTGCTGCGTCGTTTTATCAAAATAAATCATCACGTTGCGGCAGAAAATGGCATCAAACGGCCCCTGCACACTGTACTGCTTATCGAGCAGGTTCAGCGGCGAAAACTCCACGTAGTTCGCCAGCTCCTGGCGCACGCGGACCAGCCCGGAATGCGGCCCGGTGCCGCGCATGAAATAGCGCTGAAGCTGCTGCGGCGACAGGGTTTTTAGCTCTTCCTGACGGTAAATCCCTTCCTGCGCTTTGCGCAGCACTTCGGTATCGATGTCGCTGCCGTAGACTTTCCAGCGGCCCGGCGCGGTGCCGAGAGTATCGGCAAGGGTGATCGCCAGTGAATACGGTTCCTCACCGGTTGACGCCGCTGCGCTCCATACCCGGTACTCCCCCTGGCGCTGGCGGGCATGTTCCGCCAGTACCGGGAAGTGATGCCCTTCGCGGAAGAACGCCGTCAAGTTGGTGGTCAGCGCGTTAATAAACGCCTGCCACTCAGCGCTGTTCGGGTTCGCTTCCAGCATCCCCAGATAATGCCCAAAATCCTCCAGCCCAAGCGTCCGTAAACGACGCACCAGACGGTTGTAGACCATGTCACGCTTATGGTCAGCCAGCACGATCCCGGCGCGTTGGTAAATCAACTGACATATCCGACGAAAATGAGTGTCGGACAGCGCGAGGCGCTGCGTCATCTGCATAAGTAAAGACGTTTGCCCGGCGGGCAGCGATGATGTCATAGCGCCTTCTCAATTACCTTCAGGAGATCTCTGACGCCGCGACGGGCGGCGTCCGTACTTCTTGCGTTGCAGGTTGCTCTTCAAGCTGAAATCGGGAAACCAGTGCGGTCAGATGATTCGCCTGGCTGGTTAATTCGCCGGTTGCGGCAGCGCCTTCCTCGACCAGCGCGGCGTTCTGTTGCGTGACCTGATCCATCTGGCTGACCGCCTGGGCGACCTGTTCAATGCCCCGGCGCTGTTCGTCAGAGGCGGAGGCAATTTCGCCCATAATGTCGTTAACCTGGGTCACGGAGCGGACGATTTCACTCAGCGTTTTCGCGGCGGTGCCCGCCTGGGCAGAGCCTTCCTGAACGCGGGAAACCGACTCTTCGATCAGCACTTTAATTTCTTTTGCCGCCTGGGCGCTGCGGCTGGCGAGGTTGCGGACTTCACCGGCGACCACGGCAAAACCGCGTCCCTGTTCGCCCGCGCGTGCGGCTTCGACCGCCGCGTTCAGCGCCAGAATGTTGGTCTGGAAAGCGATCCCGTCGATGACGCTAATAATGTCGCCAATTTTCTGCGAGCTGGTTTCGATGTCGCGCATGGTGTCGGCAACGTGCGTTGCCTGTTCGCCGCCTTTTTTGGCGGTGTCTGCCGCGCTGCGTGCCAGCCCGGACGCCTGGCGGGCGTTGTCAGCGTTCTGGCCCACGGTGGCGGTAAGCTGTTCCATACTGGCGGCCGTTTCCGCCAGCGATGCCGCCTGCTGCTCGGTGCGCGCAGAGAGATCGTTGTTGCCCTCGGCAATTTCAGAGATGCCGGTGTGCATCGCAAAACTGCCCTGCCGCACTTCGCTGACGGTAGTGCGCAGCGCGGTTTGCATTGCCTTCAGGCTGGCAAAGATGGCCGAAATTTCGTTTTTGCCGTAGACCGCGACCGGACGCGCGAGGTTACCCTGGGCAATGCTGTCAAAATGACCGGAGACAATCGCCAGCGGCTGGACGATCATCCGCCGCGACCAGAACAGGGATGCGGTGGTCAGCAGGCCAGCAATAACAATCATGCTGATAAAGATCGCCGCCGACATATGGTAGTTCTTTTCGCTGCCGTGCTGCGCTTTGTCCACCAGCGAATCAATATGCACCTGCCAGGCGTCAAAGTTTTTATCAAACCCCTGCTGGGATTGTTCTACCGGCGCGCTCATAAAATCGGAAAGCTGATTGCTTTCCAGCCAGGTAGCCTGATGTTCCAGATCGTTGCGCCACGCGGCGTAGACTTTTTTGGTATCGGCCTGAAGCGCTTTGCCGGTGTCGGTGGTCGCCTGTAATGCCAGCACGTCGGCAATATAGGTATCGGCCAGCTTCATGCTTTCACGGGCGCGGGCCATCAGCGCCTTAATATCGTCCGGCGGATAGCTTAACGCTGTCAGGGTGCCTGCTTTATTCAGTGACGCACTGGCCTGAAGCATGACCGCGCGGCTTTGCATAAGCAGCGTCCGCTGATGGTTACTGCGTTCAATTTGATTCACGTTCTGCACGCCATCACGAAACGCCCAGAACGACAGACCGTTGCTTCCCACCTGCAACAGACCACATACCACAAGGATCAAAAACAGCGTGGTCGAGATACGAATACGATTAAACATCAACGCTCCCATTACGCGGCAATACGCCGCCATCACATAAGATCAAAAGGTTTCCCAGTTATCATCAGCGCCAGCCATCGCCGGACGTGAATGCATCGAAGGTGCCGTGACCGGCGGGTGCGCCTCGCGCGCTGGCTGCGCGGCGGCGGCGGACAGGCGAAATGCCGACACGGCCTGGGTGAGTCGGCTGGCCTGATCTTCTAATTCTGCGGCGGAGGCGGCGGACGCCTGCACCAGCGCGGCGTTTTGCTGGGTAACGCGGTCCATTTCGGTAACGGCCTGCGCCACCTGGTCGATGCCACGGCTTTGCTCGTCGGAGGCGGAGGCGATTTCACCCATGATGTCGGTGACGCGAGTGACGGCGCTGACGATATCCACCATCGTTTCCCCGGCGCTTTCCACCAGCACCGATCCGGTGTCCACGCGGGAAACGGAATCGTCGATCAGGGCTTTGATCTCTTTCGCTGCCTGCGCGCTGCGGCTGGCAAGATTGCGCACCTCGCCTGCCACTACCGCAAAGCCGCGCCCCTGCTCTCCGGCGCGTGCCGCTTCGACCGCCGCATTCAGCGCCAGAATGTTGGTCTGGAAAGCGATGCCGTCGATGACGCTGGTGATGTCGGCGATTTTCTTCGAGCTGGCGGCGATGTCGTGCATGGTGTTCACCACCCCATCGACCACTTTCCCGCCGTGACGGGCGGTGTCCGAGGCGCTCTGTGCAAGCTGCGAGGCCTGGCGAGCGTTTTCCGCATTCTGTTTAACCGTGGAGGTCAGTTGCTCCATGCTGGCAGCGGTTTCTTCCAGCGCGGAAGCCTGCTGTTCGGTGCGCGATGAGAGATCGTGGTTGCCACGGGCAATTTCCGTGGTGCCGCTGTAGATGGCATCGGTGCCGCTGCGCACGTTGGTGACGGTGGTAATTAACGCCTGCTGCATGTGCTCAACCGTTCCGGCAAGCTGGCTCATTTCATTGCGCCCGGATAACACCAGCGGCTGGGTCAGATCGCCCCCGGCAATCTGGCGCAGATGATGAATAATCGCCGCCAGCGGGTTAAGTAAGATATGACGGATCGCGTACCAGACGCCGACCAGCACGATGACCAGTACCAGCGCCAGAATCCCCAACTGCCACTGGGCAAAACGGTAATCATGGGCGCTGGCGCTAAAGGCTTCGTCATAGAGTTTTTCACTCAGCGATGCATACTGGTTCAGCGCTTCGCCGAGCGCGGTTTGCATCCCCTGCGTTGGCTGGGCGAAATAGGCGTCCATATTGCCGTTTTCGAGGAACTGGATCAGCTCCGCCAGCGCGGCGTGATATTTCTGGTAGCGCTCATCAAGCGTCTGGCTGACGCTCTGCATTGCCTGCGGCGCGGCCGAACGCTGATAAATCGCGTAATGGCTGGCGGCTTCGTCGAGAGTCAGCCGGGCGTTTTTCAGCAGATCGGTTTTGGCGCTGCTTTGCTGATTGGCCGCGTTCATCATCATGCGGGCCGAAGAGCGGCTCAGATTGATGCGCGTTTGCAGCATCAGCTCCCAGGTTTTATTCAGCTCGGCCTGTTGAGTTCGAAGCTCACTGGAAAGGATAAAACTTTGCTGGTTCTGCTGGAGTGACGAAAACAGCAGGCCGCCGGATAACAGTTGTAGCAGCGCAAAGACGCCGAGCACCATCATCAGCAATGTGACAACCCGGATACGATTCAGCATACATCACCTTCTCAATGACTTGTTATCGAAGTTATCGGCAAGCCGGAAGGGAACTTTACGTTTCGCTTACGGAATAATCTTACGCCGTGAAAATCAGAAGGTGATATCGACGATCAGCGTGTCGCTGTAGCTGCCGATGGCAGGAGTGGTTTGTCCGCTCAGTATGCGCGCGGTGTAGTTATAGGTGCGCAGCACCCCATCCTGACTGACCCCGGAAGAAAGCGTGCTGGCCCAGCGTTCCGTTCCGCTACTGCCCCAGCGGTTCGTGCAGCTTCCTTTAAACAGGTCATAGCTCAGGCGATTAGTGCCGTTAGCCATATTTCTGACCGTGCCGTTGGCCCACTGACCGTTGTTGATCCCGACGGAATAGCTGGAGCCTTTGGTGCAGGTGATGCCTATCGACTGGGAAATGGCCGGGAAGTCGCGCACCATCGGCGCGCTGCCGAAGTTGATGTTCGGCGCGTTGATGGTGATGCAGTCAGTGGTGACGGTCAGATCGACCTGGGCGCTGACCGTTTTGCTGCCGGTTTGCGCCGAGGTGCAGGCCAGCAGCGCGCCCAGCCGACAGACGCTGTAGGCAATGGAAAAATTCAGCGTTGTCCGGTATGGCCCGGCGCTGACGCTCTGCCCGCCCACCAGGCGGAAATAAACCGGCAGCGTATAGCGCCGCGAATTGAGCAGGCCGAGCAGCGTATTTCCGCTCCAGATATAGCTCTGACCAATGGTGGTTTCGGCGCTGCCCGCACAGCCCGTCTGTCCGCACAAGCGCACCGGCACCGCATCGGTATTGGTGGTGACGTCGGTCCGCCGCAGCGTGGCCTGGGTCTGGCTGCCGGGCGAAGCGCTCAGGTAGGTCAGCGTGACGCTGTCACTGGTCAGCAGATTAAGGACGGTGTCACATTCCACAATCAGATTGGCCGTGACCTCCCGCTCCCCGGTATTGACCACAAATGACGAGAGTGAACCAAAAGAGGCGTTAGCCATGGTGACGGTGCAGGCCGCCTGGATCAGCGGTGAGAACAGCAGCGTGAGGCACAGCGTCAGAAATTTCATCATCACGCCGCCTTACAGATCAGCGGCCCGAGGGTCGGCAGTTTACGCTGCGGATCTTCGCGCACTATCACCGTCACCTGACAGGCGGAGCCATCGGGCTTCACCACCCGCAGCCTGTTGGAATCGCTTAATTCTTCCAGCCAGGCGATACCGTCATAGCCCACTACCGCCGTCGGTTTTTGCGCGCGGTATACCTGGCTGCCCGGCGGAATATCCTGCCCGGCTTCATCGTGCAGGATCACGCTGGCAACGCGGGTCTGAGTCATCGGGAATTCGACCAGATAACCGCTGTTGCGCCGCAGCGCCACCCGCTTTTCGGTTTCTTTCATCTGCATATCGGCCGGTAAGTCGAGAGTGTCAATTTGATAGCTGGCGGGGTAATACGCCGATACGCCGCTGATCAGCAGGTAGCCGTTTTTATTGGTTTTGCCAACCGGCTGGTTTTCATAGCTCACCGGGATGTCGGGGTAGCCGTCGGTGCTGATCACCACAAACGCATCGTTAATTTTGTTGGCGGCGAAAAGCTCACCGTCCATCAGTACCAGCGATCCCAACGCTTCTCCCCACCAGGTCATCATGTCAGGCTCGCCGTAACCGCCGCCCTGGAGTTCGGCCACATTATTTCGCCAGCCCAGCGACGCCTGCTGATAGCGGTCCGCCTGCGACTGTCTTGCCAGCGCCAGATTCCAGCTAAAGCCGCCGTCAGTGGGCATGGAATGACTGTAGTTGATGCGCTGGCTGTTACCGGCATCTGCGGTTTTATCCATGCTCAGTCCCAGACCATCGCGGTCGCCGAGCGGGATCTGTACCGACATCGCCATCGACCAGTCGCCCTGCTGCTGGTCCCGGCTGGCGGCAAGATACAGGCTGCTGCTGCCCCACAAATTGCGGCTCCATGACAGGCTCAGCAGTTCGGTGCGCTTGCTGTCGAAACTGCGCACGCCAATCCACGCCGCGCCAATATTGCCGAAATTTTGCAGGTTCATGGACAGCGAATATTGATCGCTGCGCTGGCTGAGGCTGATCACCGGATCGCGTTGGTTGTCCATTCTTTGCGCGCGGTCGTAGAGCGCGAGATTGCCGAATCCCATACTGCGGCGGCTGTGCTGCGTTCCCACGCTGAAGGCGCGGGTGTTGTACTGATAGCCCCAGTTGATTTGCTGTCCGCTCTCGCCGTGCATCTGGCTGTGGCTCCATGCGCTGTTGGCCACCCCGTAACGCCCGAGCTTCACCACACTGCCCGCGCCGCCGAGCGCCAGCGATTCCGCCCCTTCCGCATGGCTTTCCAGCGTCAGCCAGTCGGTCAGGCCATAGCGGTACGATCCGCTGGTCACCGCCTCACCATAATCAAAGTTTTCAATGGCGTAGTTGCGTCGCAGCGCGCCGACGGTGACGGCACCGTCGCTAAGGCCAGGCTTCAGCAGTTCGCTGTCAACGTAAAACGGCAGAACGGTGCTGACCTGACGGCCCTGGGTATCCGTGGTGACCACCACCGCGTTACCCGCGCCGTTGATATAGGGCAGATTGGTCAGCGAAAATGGGCCTGGCTGCAACTGGGTTGACCCGGCGCGCGAACCGTTAATAAACAGATCGACGGTAGTCGGCACCGCCGCCTCGCCGGAAAAGGCGGGCAGCGGCCAGGTCACCAGATCCGGGCGCAACGAAAAATCCCGCCCGTAGCGCACGCCGCCGACGCGCACGCTGCTGCTCCAGCTGAGCGCGTCGGTGATGGTATCGCCGATATTCCATTCGGTGGCATCGTCTTCATGGGTGAGATTCAGAGTAGTGTCATAGCGAATATAGCCGTCCTGCTGCGGTCCCAGGCTGTTCAGCGGCCGTCGCAGGCTGCCGGTTGAGGAAAGCGCGCCAGCATCATAGAAATAACGCAGTTCGTGCCACAGCGAAATCTGACTCCCTCCGCCGTCGGTCTGGCTGGTGTAAAGATCGTAATTGAGCAGCGCCCCGTGCCCGTTCATCGGCGTACTGCGCGGCGCATCGTCCTTAAACGCCGAGGCGCGGGCGGGCATACAGTCGCGGGGAACGGTCAGCAGCAGCCGCTGGCCGTTGCCGTCATAATCAACGCTGAACCCGGCGAGCGCGGCGAGATCCACCTCCCCCTGCGGCACGCAGGCGGCAGGGATCCCGGCGCGCTGTAAATTGGCGCTGGAGACCACGTAGTGGCCCGGTTGCACCGTCACCGGCACCACCTGCTGCGTATCGTAATGATTGATAACCAACGCCAGATGATAAACCGCCGGAGCGGTCGCCATCCGGCTATCGGGCGGTGGCGGCAGAGCATCGTCGGCATCCTGCGCCACCGTCGCCCCGCAGGTCATCAGCAGCAGCGTCAGCAAGGTTAATTGCCCGGCGCGGCGTGCCATTTTGCATCCCGTGCATTTATGGTCGCGGTGAGTTCATCCGGTCTGCCGATCCCGGCGGGCAGCGGCCAGCTACGCGCCTGACCGGGAAGGACATAGCCTAAAAGCCCGTCCGCCAGCTTTTGCTTCTGGCTTCCCTGATGGACCGTTACCTGACTGAGCCGCAGATGCACGTTGCCTGCGTTATTAACCTCAAGCGCGGGCCTGCCGTTTTGCTGGACAACGCGCCAGCGCAGGCGATTTTTGTCCACCTCGGTATGATTTTCCGCATTACTGCGGGTGGCAATGCCGCTGCCGTAAACAAACAGCGGCAGAGAGTAGCGCATCTGGATTTTCAGGCCCATTTGCGGCGTATTGGGATCGTTCGGCTGGGGAATTTCATCGATGATAATCCGGTAGGCGTTTTCTTTGCCTGCCGGAGCGGGGATCTGTTTAATCAGCCGGATAAGCTGTTTACTGCCGCGCTCGATGCGCGAAATGGGCGGGCTGGCGACCACGTCCTGCTGCGCCTGATAACGCTCGTGACCGCCCTCCTGACTCCAGCGCACGATGCGGATCTGCATCATGGCGGGACTGTTGCCCTGATTCTCAATCCACAGTTCGCTGGCGTTCATGTCTGCGCCCAGCCACGGATCGATGGGCCAGAGTAAAATGCTGGCGGCGGCATCGGCTTTCGCCATAACGCCCAGCGAAGCCACCATCAGCAAAGTGCTTTTCAGAAGCGTAGAGGTGATGCCGCGCATAGTGTTCTCCCTTTTTACCATGACAAGGTCACGGTCAAACGATCGCTGTAGACACCTGCCGGACTCCAGCCGGTGAGCTGTGCCGCGCCGAATAAGGTCAGCGCAATGTTATTGCTGTCGGTCCAGGTCACGGAGACCTGCTGGTTAACGCCGATTTCACTGTTTGCTGCCAGCGAACTGTTGCTGTAGAGGCGGTAAGGAACGCGCTCGCTGCCGTTTTCCCGCTGGAGGTTGCGCACCGTGGCGTAGTATTGCCCGCCGTCAATCGCCATACTCAGCGCCACGCCGGGGGTACAGACCAGCGAAAGCGCGCTATCCGGTACAAACTGCGCGCTTACCCGCCCGGACTCGACGCCAGAATGGGTGCCAAAGTTGAGGGTGCCGAATATGCGCCCCGGCCCGCTGACCACCGAGCAGCCCGCGACGACGGTCGCGTTCACTTCAAAGTTCTGGCTGGTGATCGCCAAAGCGCGGGCGCTGTAACCCGCGAGGGTCATCACGATAACCAGCCACCCGCCGCGGCAACGCATCGGCCAATCAGTAGTTGACGCTGACGTTTATCGTGTCGGTATAGGTTCCCGGAACAACGGTAACGCTATCGCCGCCGCCCTGAATACGTCCGTACAGCGTGTAACTGTTGATTCCGCCGGTTGTTGAGGCGGAGGGAATATCGGTCTCATTTAAGATTTCAGTCTCGAAACCGCTGTCGCTGTAAATGGCATACGCCACGCCGAGGGTGCCATCAGCGGTGTTAACCAGGTAACGCGGCTGTGCGCCGACGGTACCGACAGAGGTGCCGGGGTCCTGGGCATTGGTGTTCCCCGTGACCTGCACGGTATAACTGTCGGTCGTACACTGGATGGTGAAGTTGTTACCGCTGGCGGCTCCGCGAAGCTGTGTCGTCAGGGTGGAGAAGGTCGCCGGATGAGTCCCGAAATCCAGGGTCCCGAAGTTAATGCCGTTCTGGTTAGGGGAGCCGTTGATAAGACAGCCATTAGTGAGGGTCAGCGTGGCCCCGATGGTCCCGCTGCTGGTCACCGCCTGAGCAGGCGTGCCGATAAAAGCCAGCATACCGCCTGCAACAATAAGAAGACGCAATTGCTTCATAATACCGTCTCCGGTAATAAGATGAGTTCAGCGTTTTAATTTACGCTGCGGTCCTTGATGATCTGCCACCGCCGAAAGGGTAGCCGTCTGGTTCAAATTTAGTTGATTTTGGATAAGTTCGGCAAGCGGTTTCAGTTTTAACGAAAAAACCGAATTTTACGTTTTTATTCAACCAATTATAAAAATAACCCGTCATTAACGATGTAATGAAAAGAATATATTCATTTATCTGTGAGTTTAATCACAATGTATTATGCAGGATATATTTTAGCGACGGGATTTTATTTCAGCGGGAAATTTATAATGTCATACTTTATTTAAAGCGGGGAAAATCAGCAAGCGAAGGATTTTATTTTCGGATAATTTTCCAGGTTAAACCGTCTTTCCCGCGCTTCGGCTGGGAAAGACGGTTTACTCCGCGACGTTACGCAGCGTGATGCGCAGCGGAATCCAGCAGCGCCATTTCTTCGCTGTTCAGCAGTTTCTCAATGTTAACCAGAATCAGCATTCGCTCGCCCAGCGCACCGAGGCCGGTAAGGTATTCAGTGGAGAGCGTGACCGCGAATTCCGGGGCCGGACGGATTTGATCGGCGGTCAGGGACAACACGTCGGAGACGCCATCAACCACGATGCCGACCACGCGCTGACCAAGATTAAGCACGATCACCACCGTATTGTCGTTGTATTCCACGCCCTGCTGCTCGAACTTTACACGCAGATCGACAATCGGCACGATCACGCCGCGCAGATTGGTGACGCCTTTAATAAACGCAGGCGTGTTGGCGATGCGCGTCACCTGATCGTAGCCACGGATCTCCTGCACTTTGAGGATATCGATGCCGTACTCTTCATCGCCCAGCGTGAAGACCAGAAATTCCTGACCCGATGGCTCACCTGCCAGTTTTGTCACATTATTCATACCGGTCATGTTTTTACCCTTTTAACGTAATCAGGCAGCAGTGTGCGCCATGCGTTGTTCACGATTTAATCCCTGAAGCGCTGATACATCGACGATCAGCGCCACGCTGCCATCACCAAGAATGGTGGCAGCGGAAATGCCAGGCACTTTGCGGTAGTTGCTCTCAAGGTTTTTCACCACCACCTGATGCTGGCCGATGAGCTGGTCAATCAGCAGCGCGTAGCGGCGTCCGGCGGTTTGCAGGATCACCACGATGCCCTGGGTGGCCTCGGTTTTCGCGCCTTCCACGTCGAACACTTTCCACAGTTCCACCAGCGGCAGATATTCGCCGCGCACTTCCAGCACGCGCTCGCCGCCCGCCAGCGGATGCAGATCTTCTTCGCGCGGCTGGAGCGATTCCATCACCGCATTCAGCGGCAGAATAAAGACTTCACCGCTGACTTTGACCGACATGCCGTCGAGGATCGCCAGCGTCAGCGGCAGCAGAATGCGGATGGTGGTGCCGGTGCCCTGCTTCGACTGGATCTCAACGTGACCGCCCATTTCCTGGATGTTCCGTTTCACCACGTCCATGCCCACGCCGCGCCCGGATACATCGGTCACCTGCTCGGCGGTGGAGAAGCCCGGCGCGAAAATCAGCATCCCGACTTCTTCGTCGCTCATGTTTTCATGGATTGCCATGCCCTGCGAAGCGGCTTTCGCCAGAATGCGCTCGCGGTTAAGGCCCGCGCCATCGTCGGTGACTTCAATACAGATATTGCCACCCTGATGCTCGGCGGAAAGGATCAGGTTGCCCACCGCCGATTTCCCGGCGGCCATGCGGGTATCCGGGGACTCAATGCCGTGGTCAAGGCTGTTACGCACCAGGTGAGTTAACGGATCGATAATGCGCTCGATCAGGCTTTTATCCAGTTCGGTGGAGCTACCCATAAGAGTCAGTTCCACCTGCTTGTTCAGCTTGCTCGCCAGATCGCGCACCAGGCGCGGGAAGCGGCTGAAGACGTACTCCATCGGCATCATGCGGATGGACATCACCGATTCCTGGAGATCGCGGGCGTTACGTTGTAACTGCCCCATGCTGGTAATCAAATCGCCGTGCGTGACCGGGTCGAGTTCGTTGGATCGCTGGGCCAGCATCGACTGGGTGATCACCAGTTCGCCGACCAGGTTAATCAGTTGATCGACCTTCTCGACCGCCACGCGAATGCTGGACGATTCGCTGACGCGGGCGGGCTTTTCTGCCCCGCTTCGCGCGGCAGGCGCTTCTTTCGGCACCGCCACCAGCACCGGCGCGGCGGGCGCAGGCGCTTCTGCAACGGTTTCTTCTTCAGGCTCCGGCTCTGCTTCCACCGCCACCTTCTCAAAGGCGATCTGGTCGGCTTCAATCACAAAGCACAGCACGGCGACGATATCGTCTTCGTCCACGCTGCCGTCAAGCATCGCTGAGAGCGAATCCGCCGTTTTCTCAACCTGGGTGAGCTGCGCCAGGTTGCCCAGTTCCTCTTCCAGTAAGTCCGGCTCGCCCGCTTTCAGGCGCGACAGCACAATGCGCGTCTGCCCGGCCTGCGCCTGCGGTTCTTCTTTTTCCACCACCGTCAGCTTTGCAGCAGGCGGCGGTACGGCCTCGCCTTTTGCTTCCAGCGCTAACTGACGCAGCGCGTTGCAGATATATTCAAAGCTGGCAGCGTCCGGCTCCTGAGAGCTTTTATAAGCATCGAGCTGTTCCTGCATAATATCTTTAGTTTCCAAAAACAGGTTGATAATGTCGGTGTTGAGCTGCATTTCGCCACGGCGGGCTTCATCCAGCAGGTTTTCCATCAGGTGCGTGGTTTCCTGCAAAATGGAGAAGCCAAAGGTTCCCGCGCCGCCTTTAATCGAGTGGGCAGCGCGAAAAATCGCGTTGAGCTGCTCTCCATCCGGTGCCTCCGGGACCAGATCCAGCAGATGCTGTTCCATGTCGGCCAGTAACTCATCGGCTTCATCAAAAAACGTCTGATAAAAATCGCTAATATCCATGCTCACGCTATCACCTCGGATCGGCTTGTGGCGATGTGGGACCGGCCTCCTGCGCCTGCGGCGCGGAAGGCTGTAATTCACTAAACGGAACGTTCTGGCTCTCGGCGTTTTCGTTGAGAATGGCCTGCTCCGTTCGTTTGTTAAGCACTACCAGGCTAATGCGACGGTTGATGGCGTCGTCGCCCCCCCGGTCAGCGAGGCGCATGGTGGCGGCCATCCCGACCACGCGCAGCACTTTGCCGCTGTCCAGACTGCCCGCCACCAGTTCGCGGCGCGAGGCGTTTGCGCGGTCGGCGGAAAGCTCCCAGTTGCTGTAGCCTTTGTCCCCGTTGGCATACTGAAAATCATCGGTATGGCCGGAGAGACTGATTTTGTTAGGGATTTCATTCAGCACCGGCGCAATCGCCCGCAGAATGTCACGCATATACGGCTCAACTTCCGCGCTGCCGGTTTTAAACATTGGCCGGTTCTGGCTGTCGATGATTTGAATACGCAGCCCTTCCGGCACCAGATCGATTTTCAGATGCGGACGCAGGGCTTTCAGTTTCGGGTCGGCTTCAATTAACTGATCCAGCTCGCCGCGAATTTTTTTCAGGCGGTTGACTTCCATCCGCTCACGTAGCTGTTCGACGTTCGGCTGCTTATGAACTTCGCCCTGCTGCTGGGTATAGTCATCGCCGCCGCCGGGGATGGGGCTGTCGCTGTTGGAGACGCGCGGCCCGCCGGTCACCGCCGTCGCCAGCGGAGTACGGAAGTATTCAGCGATCTGGATCAGCTCTTTCGGGCTGGAGATAGAGATCAGCCACATCACCAGAAAAAAGGCCATCATCGCGGTCATAAAGTCGGCATAGGCGATCTTCCACGATCCGTGCGCGCCTCCGCCGTGGCCTTTATGCTTGCGTCGCTTAACAACGACGATAGGATGCGACTGATTCTTCATGCGTCCTCAGTCGTGGTCTGTTGGGCCGACGGGTTTCTCATCGCGCGAACGTGCTCTTCCAGCTCGACAAAGGAGGGGCGCTCGCTGGAGTAGAGGGTTTTACGCCCGAATTCCACGGCAATCGGCGGCGCGTAGCCGTTAAGGTTAGAGAGCAGCGTGATTTTGACGCACTGCATCATTTTGGTGGTCTCCGCGCTTTTCTGCCGCAGGACGCTTGCCAGCGGTGAGATAAACCCGTAGGCCAGCAGGATGCCGAGGAAGGTGCCGACCATCGCGTGGGCGATCAGCGCGCCCAATTCCGCCGCCGGGCGATCGGCCGATGCCAGCGCGTGAACCACGCCCATCACTGCCGCCACGATCCCAAACGCGGGCAGCGAATCGCCGACCGACGCCAGGGCGTTGGCGGGCACTTCGGCCTCGCTTTCGTGGGTTTCGATCTCTTCATCCATCAGCGCTTCGATTTCGAAGGTGTTCATGTTGCCGCTGATAATCAGGCGCAAATAGTCGATGATAAAATCGAGCATGATGCCGTCGGCGAGAATGCGCGGATAGCTGGCGAAGATTTCGCTCTCCTTCGGATTTTCAATGTCCCGCTCCAGCGAGAACATCCCCTGCTGACGCGACTTCGCCATCAGGCGATAGAGCAGCGCCAGCAAATCCATATACATACTTTTGGTGTATTTTGAGCGGCGAAAGAGAAGCGGAATCGCCTTCAGCGTCCCCTTGATTGACTTACCGTTGTTGCCAACGATAAACGCACCCACGCCTGCCCCACCGATAATGATAAGTTCAGCCGGTTGATAGAGTGCTCCAAGGTGCCCGCCGGTCATCATATAACCGCCGAAAACTGTACCGAGAACGACCAGGTAACCCAATAAGATAAGCACGACATCATCCTTTCTGTTGACCAGAGCGGGATGCACAAATCGATGATTAACGCGTCAGGGAGGCAAAAAAAAGCAGCGGTAATTGCTTACCGCTGCTGGAGTGTTGACCACACCGTATCGGTTAAACAGCCTGTTCGATCTGTTCATCCAGCAGTTGTGGAGTAATATCGGCAACATCGCGGGAAAGTTTACGTCTTTTTACGGCGCGGGATGGCGGCTGGCATAAGCTGCATACAAAACTGCCCACCGGCTGATGCGCATGGGTAATAAAATTGCCGTCGCAGCAGCTGCAATGCGAGAGCTGAAGCATACCGCTCTCCACAAAACGCACCAGCGTCCACGCGCGGGTGAGCGCCAGCAGCGGCCCGTCCTCGCCCTGCTGCGGACATTGTTCAAGATACAGGCGATACGCTTTGATCACCGCATCGACACCGCTGCATAACCCGGTTTTCAGCAGATACTGCCAGGCGTTGCAGAACATCGACGAATGAATGTTCTGCTCCCAGGTCATAAACCAGTCGGTGGAAAACGGCAGCATCCCTTTTGGCGGCGGGCTGCCACGCAATTCTTTATACAGTCTGATAAGACGACCACGGCTCAGCTGTGTCTCGCTTTCCAGCATCTGTAAGCGAGCGCCCAGAGTGATCAGCTCCATTGCCAGCTGAATATCACGGGCTTCCTGAACAATGCTTTTTTCGCTCATCATCAGGCCCTTTTTTTACGCGCGGCGTCAGCCTGGCCCGCTTCGGAAAGCAAACGGGTGGACAGAAGAATTCCGGTATGAATTTGTTGTAAGTCGTCTACACGTGAATCCTGCGTCAGCCGGGTGATAGTCTCATGGCTATCAAAACGGAACTCGCAGATCAGCTGATTAGTTTCAGCCAGTTTCACCATTTGCGGCAGCGTCAGCTCTACCAGCGTTGTTGCCATCTCTTCATTGATACCAAGACGAAACATCGCTGAAGGCTTGTCCTGGCTAATCAAACGCTGTGCAAGGAGGAGATACGACAGGTTGATGTCATAAATATGTTTCAGCAACTCGGATGTATGCATTTTTCCCATCCAGAATAACCCGCTATTGTCTTATGCGGCCTCGCCGCACCCCGTGATGTCGCCGGGAAAACCCCGGTAAAAAAAGAAAAGGTCAAAATGCATAGTTGTACTTGGATGCTACAGCTCTGGAGCAGTCTCTTATCGGGAGACTATGTCACCAGAAACATGTTAAAGATTTCTTACAAATAACTAAGATTTTTCCTAATTGGACGCAACTGTACTCGTCGGCCTGACCACATACAACGAGGCGCGGTGGTCATTTTGAAAACTATGTGATCTACGTCACATAATGTACGTAAATATTAATAATAAATCCATCATTACCATCAATTTGTTGATGAAATTTTATCCATTTCCCCGCTTTTATATTCTTAGCGGGCGAATAGTCATGCAATAATTAATCCGTCGCATGCTTATAATTATTCCTGCGATCTGAAACGGGATTTCAGAGGCGGTGCCGTTTCTATTGTAGAAATCTTTAAATAAAAAATTGTTAAATTACATAGCGTTAAAATTTAATGTAACAGAAATAGTCGCCGCAGGTAATCAAAACTCTAATGTTAATTTTTATATCATATATTTAACATTTACCTATAGCATTTTTAATATTTTGATAATATTAGCGATTATTTTAACGTTCAGAGTCGCCGTTATGCCGCTTATAAGAATAATTTATGAATAATTTGAAGGTAATCGAGAAACCGTGATTTGCCCTCTTGCAGCGACTGGCGGAATGGAGTATGCAAAGAGGAATATCCCGCGTTTAATGCGTCTGAAAGGAGGTCCGATGCTCTACCAACATATCCTGGTCGCGGTGGCGGCGACGCCGGAAAGCCATCGGCTTGTCGCCAAAGCCGTGTCAATTGCCCGCCCGCTTAATGCCCGCATCAGCCTGATTACCCTCGCCACCGATCCTGAAATGTACAACCATTTTGCGGCGCCAATGCTGGAGAATCTGCGTGAAGTGGTGCAGGAAGAGACCCAGCAGTTTCTGCGTGAAATCGCCCGGCAAGCGGAGTATCCCATCGCGCAGACGCTTATCGCCTCCGGCGAACTGCGCGAACATATCAAGGCGTTTTGCCAGGCTCAGCAGGTGGACCTGGTGATTTGTGGCAATCATAACCACAGTTTTTTCTCCCGCGCGACCTGCTCGGCAAAAAATATCATTGGCAATACTCAGGTCGATGTGTTGCTGGTGGCGCTGGAATAAAGCATAAAAAATGCCCGGCAGCGCGGGCTGTCGGGCATTCAGCGGAACGGGGTTTAATCAGGCAAGTTTCGGAAACGTCGCCACATTGTTTTGCAGCTGGCTTTCTTCACTGCGTGGCGCGATCTGCTTTAGGTCGTGAATAAACCTCTCCTGCCAGTGATTAATATCGTTATTGCGGATCACTTCCAGCATTTCAGCATGGCGTGAAATTCGCTCGGCGAGCGGCATGGTCAGCGCACGGTTCATTGCTGCCGCCACGTCATCGCGGTCATAAGGGTTAACAATCAGCGCAGAGGTCAGCTCGTTGGCGGCCCCGGCAAACTGCGAAAGGATCAGTACGCCCGGATTTTCCGGGTCCTGCGCGGCAACGTACTCTTTCGCCACCAGGTTCATTCCGTCACGCAGCGGCGTGACCAGCCCCACATCGGAATAGCGGAAGACTTTCATCAGCAGCTTGCGGTCAAAATGCTGGTTGAGGTAGTACAGCGGCGTCCAGCCAAGCTGACCGTATTTCCCGTTAATGCGCCCCGCCAGGTTCTCCAGCTGGTGACGGATATCCTGATACGCCTGCACTTCGCCACGCGAGGTCGGTGCGATCTGGGTATAGCGGATCTTGCCGTGGTGCTCCGGGAATTTTTCCAGCAGCGTTTCGTAGGCCATAAAGCGTTCCGGCAAGCCTTTGGAGTAATCCAGACGCTCAACGGAAAAGATGTTTTTCACATTCTTTAATTCGTTCTTCAACTGCGCCAGTTTCGGCGGCAGCGGGCCGATAGCCTGACGGGTGATCTCTTCCGGCTCAATGCCGATAGGATACACGGCAGTGCGGAAATGCTTGCCCCAGGCGGTATGGGATTTCCCTTCGCGGGTGGTCAGGCGCGTTTGCACCGAGATGCAGTCGAGGAACGCCAGACGGTCGTTTTCGGTCTGGAAGCCCAGCAAATCGTAATCGCATAGCTGCTCAAGCAGCTCCGCATTCGGCGGCAGCGCGTTAAAGATTTCCGGGGTCGGGAAAGGAATATGCAGGAAGAAGCCAATCTGATTGTTCACGCCACGTTTACGCAGTTCGCTGGCAAACGGCAACAGATGATAATCATGGATCCACAGGATATCGTCGTCTTCCAGCAGCGGCAGCAGTTTATCCGCCAGCAGCGCGTTAACGCGCAAATACCCTTCCCAGGAATCACGCTGAAAATCGACTAAATCAAGACGGTAGTGAAAGGCGGGCCACAGCACGGCGTTGGAGAACTGGCTGTAGTAATGCTCATAATCCTGTTCGCTAAGATTAAATGACGCCCAGGTAATGTTGCCTTTACTGACCTTTTTTAGCGGCTGGTCCTCGTTACCGACGTCCCCACTCCAGCCAAACCACAGGCCACCTGCGGCTTTTAATGCGCCAAGAACCCCGACCGCCAGGCCACCCGCGCTGGCTTTTTTATCATCGGGCGGGGCAATACGATTAGATACTACGACTAAGCGACTCATGGCCATCTCTCCTGTCTGTTAGCGCTTTTTCTTGTAATTGTTGGTTTTCAGCAATAGTTTGTAGCCACTGATGCACATCGGGAACGCCCGCCAGACGCCACTGCGCCTGCGTTGCCCCCGGTCCTACTTTAATGGAAACGCCGTCGAGCTGGTTGACCACCCCGAATCCGGCTTCGTCAGTCAGGTCGTCACCGACAAAGACTGGCGTCTTACCGCGAAAAGGCGCTTCCTGCATAAAGGCGGCAATCGCCTCACCTTTACTGATGCCCTGCGGTTTTATTTCCACTACGCATTTACCGGGCTGTAATGCCAGCTCCGGGTAAAACCCTACCAGCCCCTGCGCCAGCGCCATAATGCGCTCTTCATATTGCGGTGCCTGGCGATAGTGCAGCGCGAAAGCCATCCCTTTGGCTTCCAGCTCACAGCCCGGCAGCGACTCAAGGGCGGTGCTTAACTGATCGTTCAGCGCGCTGACGATATCAGCAGGCAGCGCGACAATGTGCGTTTTTCCAGAGAAATCACGTCTTTCTGCCCCATGCACCCCGGCCAGCGGAAAGTGCAGCGGACTGGCGAGCGCATCGAGTTCAGCCATCGAGCGCCCGGAAACCAGCGCTACCGCGCCCTCGTTTTTTTGCGCCAGCAGGTGCAAGGCATTACGCGCGTCAACAGACAACGACACCTGATCCGGGTGCGGTTTGATTTCAGCGAGGGTGCCGTCGAGGTCGAAGAAGAAAGCGTAGTTTCCCTTAAGCACAGGCGGTACAGATAACTGGTCAGCCACCCTGATTTCCTCCTTACATTTACAACCCAAAGCGGGTTTTTACTCAAACGTTAGCCATGTAAGTATAGACAGTGTGACCAGCCTCGCCATTTTCAAGTGAAAACGCCAGCGGGGTTAGCCGCTGGCGTTAAACCGGGATAAGCTTAAAAGTTAGTGCGTTTTATCACACCGTCCGCTTCGCTTTTTGTTTGTAACGGTCGAAGATCACCGCCGCCAGCAGAATCAATCCGCGCACCACATATTGCGAGAATGGCGAAATATTCAGCAGGTTCATGGCGTTTTCTACCGTACCCAAAATTAAGATCCCGGCGACCACGTAGGAGATCTTACCGATGCCCCCTTTCAGCGACACGCCGCCCAGCACGCAGGCTGAGATAACGATCAGCTCGTAGCCAATCGAGGTCATCGGCTGTCCGCTGGTCATGCGGGAGGCCAGAATGATCCCCGCCGCCGCCGACACCAGACCGGACAAAACAAAAATGATAATTTTGGTACGCACTACCGGCACGCCTGCCAGACGCGCCGCTTCTTCGTTGCCGCCAATCGCCAGAGTATTGCGCCCGAAAGTGGTTTTATTCAGGAGTAATCCGAAGATAATCAGGCAGCCAACGGTCAGCCAGATCGGCGCGGGCAGACCCAGCCAGTTAGCGTAGCCAAGGGTAAAAAAGCGCTCGTCTTCAATGCCGACCGCTTTACCGTCGGAGATGATATAGGCCAGTCCGCGCACGATCTGCATGGTGGCAAGCGTCGTGATCAGGGCGTTGATTTTCAGCTTAGCAATCACGAAACCGTTGATCAGTCCGCAGATCACCCCCAGCATTAATCCGGCGAAAACGCCAAGCCACAGGCTTTCGCTCAGGTTAATGACGACCGCGGTGGTGACCCCCGCGCAGGCGATGACTGAGGCGACCGAGAGGTCGAAATCGCCGGATGCCAGGCAAAACAGCATCCCGCACGCCACCATCCCGGACATAGAGATCGCCAGTCCCAGCCCCTTCATGTTAATAAAGGAAGCAAAGTTGGGCACGAAGATCGCGCAGGCAATAAATACCACCGCGAAGACGACCAGCATTCCGTACTGATCCCAGATGCGCCCGATGCTCATTGACGACTTAGAAGCACCCGTTGTGGTCACAGATGACATATTCAACTCCTTTAATCAGGCAACCGCCTGGCTGACTTTAGGCATGGCAAGGCTAAGCGCCTGCTGTTCTTTAGCGTCGTGATGCAAAAGCTCACCGGCAATCTCCCCTTCGCGCATCACCACGATGCGATCGGCCACGCCCAGCACTTCAGGCAGATCGCTGGAGGCGAAGAGAACGGCGACCCCGGAGGCCGCGAGGGCATAAATCACGTTGTAAATTTCATGCTTCGCCCCGACGTCGATGCCGCGCGTCGGCTCGTCGAGCAAAATGACTTTCATCTCTTCGGAGAGCCAGCGCCCCAGAATGGCTTTCTGTTGGTTGCCGCCGGAGAGATTCATGATCAACTGCTCCGCGCCCGGCGTTTTGATATTCAGCGACTGAATATGATGGTCGGCGTTGCGCGCTTCCCAGCGGTTATTAATGACGCAGCCCGCGCGGATATGCTTGCGGCGCGCGCTGATGTTGATGTTGTCGCGAACGGAATGGACCGGGATAATCCCTTCCGCCTTGCGGTCTTCCGGGCAGAGCATCATCCCGGCGCGGATGGCCTGCGATGGCTTCTGGATGTTAACCGGCTCGCCGTCGATATATACCTGCCCTTCGCCGATCCGCGTGCCGCCGAATAAGCCTTTCATCAACTCGCTGCGCCCGGCACCCACCAGCCCAAACAGGCCGACGATTTCGCCGCTGCGCACCGTCAGACTGATGGGCGTGCGTACCCCCGGTGCTTTTACCCGATCCAGCCGCAGACGCTCCGCGCCATATTCGCGCGGCTGCCAGCCGTAAATATCGCCCAGATCGCGCCCAACCATCGCCTGAACCAGCGCTTCATGATTGACCTTCTGCATATCGGTAAAAGTGCAAACGTAGCGCCCGTCTTTAAAGACGGTGATGGCGTCGCTTAAGGCAAAAATTTCTTCCATACGGTGGGAGACGTAAATAATGACCCGCCCTTCCTGACGCAGTTCGCGGATCACCCGAAACAGATTGTCGATTTCACGCGCGGAAAGTGAACTGGTCGGCTCGTCAAAGGCAATGACTTTGGCATTACGCGCCAGCGCCTTGGCGATTTCGACCATTTGCCACTGGCCGATGGAGAGGTACTTCAGCGGCGTCTGCGGATCGATATCCAGCCCCAGATGTTCCAGTTGCAGACGCGCTTCATAATTCAGTAACGAGCGGTTTACGATCCCGCCTTTATGCGGAAGCTGCCCGAGGTAAATATTTTCCGCCACGGTCATTTCCGGGATCAGGTGCAGTTCCTGATAGATAATCGCCACACCCGCATTCAGCGCGGCGGTGGTATCCGCAAAGGCTATCTCGTTGCCCTGTAGCGCCAGCGTTCCGCTGGTCGGGGCGTAGTTCCCGCTAAGAATTTTTAGCAGGGTCGATTTTCCGGCACCGTTTTCGCCCATTAACGCGTGAATTTGTCCGGCATAGCAGTCAAAGCTGATGTCGGAGAGCGCCTTCACGCCAGGGAAGGTTTTGCTGATGCCGCGAAAGGAGAGATAAGGGGTAGACTGCTGCATAACGACTCCACCATTAAGAGTAGAACCTGAACGCCCCTCGCGGTCAGACGAGGGGCGCCATCATGGTTGACTGAAATCGGTTAAAGCCCTTTTTTCGCCAGTTCTTCTTTGAAGTTATCGCGGGTGATCAGCACCACGTCGGTAACAGCGGTAAATTTCGGCGGCTCCACGCCCTTCTCAACCCAGTTGTAGAGTAATTCGCTGGTTTTGTAGCCGTGGATATCCGGGCTGGGCAGCAGGGAGCCGAAGAAGCCGGTTTGCTGGTTTTTCGACAGTTCGCTTACCGCGTCAACCCCGTTAATGCCGATGCCGATCACGTCCGCCGCTTTGAAGCCCTGTCCTTCGGTCGCGCGCACGCCGCCAAGTACGGTGTTGTCGTTCATGCCGACCACCAGCCAGTGTTTCACTTCTGGATGCTGTACCAGCAGCGAGTTGCCCGCATCAAATGCGCCGGGGATATCGTTGGATTTGGTGGGCACCTGGTAGATCTGTTTTTCCGGGAAGCCAGCAGCTTTTAATGCATCCATAGAGCCGGTGGTACGACGGCGGGCAGTATCCAGTTCGTTTGCGGTAATCGCCATCACCGCAGTTTCTTTTACGTCCCAGCCGCGTTTTTGCATCTCTTTATACAGTTCCTGCCCCTGACGCGCGCCAATTTCGCTGGCGGCCATCATCACCAGCGGCACGCTTTCCATCGGCTTGCCTTTGGCGTTAACGAACTGGTCATCCACCGCGATAACTTTCATGTCATAGCCGCGCGCTTTGGCGACGATAGCGGAGCCGAGTTTCGGGTCGGGAGTACAAATCACAAAACCTTTTACACCGCTGGCTGCGAGGCTATCGATGGCATTAAGGGTTTTCTCACCGTCCGGCACGGCAATTTTCACCACTTCGAATCCCAAATCTTTGCCTGCTTTATCCGCAAATTTCCACTCGGTCTGAAACCAGGGTTCTTCCGGCTGTTTCACCAGAAAACCCAGCTTCATGGTTTCTGCAATAGCCGATTGTGACATAACCGCAGCGAGACCGATGGCCGCGAGCGCTTTAGTGAATTTGTGCATGTTAAACTCCAGCGTTTACATTCTTTTATGTAGGGAACGATCGGACGTAATAGTTTTAATCGGACATAAAACAACGCATTAGCATTCATGAGGCGAATAATGCCTTTGCTGAAATCATTATTAGCGGGAAATACATTCTCCATAAGAGAGCGCCATCACATCGCAGAATTACAGTCATTGCGTACATATATTCAGCAAGAAATGACATAAAATGGAGCGGTATTGTCGGACAATTTGCGCGGGTTATAGCAGGATTGTCTATATCGCCAGCCTGCTTATCCTTGTCCCGGACGCACGCGGCATCCGGGACACGTCGGCTTACCAGCGATAATCAATATGATCGGCGTGATCGCGCACCGGTTTTTCATCGTCCAGCAGGCGGGCTGCCACGGTCAGAGCGAAGTCAAAAACCAGTCCCAGCCCTTTGCCGCTGATCAGGTTGCCATCTTCCACCACGGCGGCATCAACATATTCACCATCCCGCACCCTCTGCCAGAGATCGCCTGAGCAGACGTAGCGACGGCCTTTCAGCAAGCCATTGCCGCCCAGCACGCGCGCGGCGGCAGAGCAAATCGGACAAATAAATTTCCCGGCGTTATCGTGGGCGGTGATAAAACGCACCACCTCCTGGCTGGCCGCGAGGTTCACACTGCCCTGCGGTCCCCCCGGCAACACGATGGCGTCGTAAAGGTCATCAGCACGTTCAGTCAGGGTCGCGTCCGCCACCATCGGGATATCATGGTAGCTGACCACCGCCCGTGATTCGGCACAGGCCAGGGTGTCGACCTCAATGTTGAGGCGACGCAAAATATCGATAGTGACAATTGCTTCTGATTCTTCAAAACCGGGGGCCAGCAGTACGGCAACTTTCTTCATCAGTCACGTCCTTACGTTCATCGGTGAATGTTTTAAGCGCTCATCAGACGTACCCGCGCAGGCGCGCTGAAGACGATGATGGCAAATGAGTAAATATGATCTGGCTCAATTTTTAATGAATTTTATGGCGGTAAAAAATAGCAACCGCGTTGCCCGTTATCAGCGCCATTAATAGCAGCAGATCGCATTTCCGCCTGCCATCCTACGCTTTATGAAACCTCATTTCAACTTGAATGAAATATTGTTTTCTCTATATATATCATCGTATTAAAGATTTACGAATGACATTTTTTTGTGATGAATCATACTGCTACATAACTTGTAACCAGTTGTAAAAGCGAAGGTTTAAGGCTTTCCTTAAAGCCGGAAGGGTTTTATCCTGCGCAGGAATTTACGGAAAAGTAACGCCCGATCACATACAGCTACAGCACAGTTTAACTATTCTGTATTCAGTATCGGCGACACATGAATAACGCACGTTTTATCGTTTTCATGAATTATGCGCTTTTGCAGAAATCGTCTCCCAAGGTAATAAGGATATATTGGTATGACTACTTCAGGAATGGTTCAAAAACTCAACGCCCAAATGAACCTGGAATTCAACGCCTCGAATCGTTATCTGCGTTTAAGCGAATGGTGCGCCAGACGCAGACTTAACGGCACCGCGATTTTTCTGCGTTCCCAGGCGCAAATCAACATTACCCAGATGATGCGGATGTTTGATTTTATGAAAAATGCCGGAGGTAATCCGGTGGTAGAGAGGGCCTTACCCATTGAGGAGCCGTGTGCCACGCTTGAAGATCTCTTTTCCCAGACGATGCAGGATTATCACCGACGCACGGAAACGCTGACGAAGCTCACGGAGGAAGCGCGCGAGTTGCAGGATGAAACGACGCTGGCCTTTCTGACCCAGATGAAATCGGACCGCGAGGAGCACGGTCTGCTGCTGCAAACCATTCTTGAAGAGGTGCGCAGCGCCGATCAGTCAGGGCTGGGCATGGAGCAAACCGATCGTCATTTATTAAACGTCGTTAATTTCCGTAAGCATTAATCCCCCTCCTTTCGCCTTCCCGGTGAGTTCAGCCGGGAAGGCATCTACCGTGTCGTCCACTTTTCTCTCTCACTGCGCCGTTGCCCCATCAATAAAATGTTAACAGAATGTATATAAGACGATGTTTTTATTAACATTTTATAAATTAGATCTACCTCTCATTGAGTAGCCTTACAAAATGCAATGATTCAGTAATCTTATGTTTTTGCAAAAGGTGCTTTATGATAACCCTTGAGTTTGTGGTCATTATTCTCTGTCTGTTGGTGGGTACGCGGTTTGGCGGCATGGGGCTGGGGTTAATCAGCGGCATCGGGCTGTTCATTCTGACGTTTATTTTCGGGCTGGAGCCGGGCAAACCGCCGGTAGACGTGATGCTGACCATCCTCGCAGTGATCGGCTGTGCCGCCACGCTGCAAACGGCTGGCGGGCTTAACGTGATGATGCAGTTTGCCGAGCGCCTGCTGCGTAAACATCCGCAGCACATTACCCTGCTGGCCCCGTTTACCACCTGGTCCCTCACCTTTCTGTGCGGCACCGGGCACGTGGTTTACACCATGTTTCCAATTATCGCCGATATCGCGCTGAAAAAAGGCATCCGTCCTGAGCGTCCGATGGCGGTGGCGTCGATTGCCTCACAAATGGCGATCACCGCCTCGCCGGTGTCGGTAGCGGTGGTTTCGCTGGTGTCGATTATCGGCGCGAATCACGGCGTGGGTCAGGCGTGGGGGATTCTGGAAATTCTCGCCGTCTCAGTACCGGCGTCGCTGTTCGGCGTGGCGATTGCCGCCCTGTGGAGCCTGCGTCGCGGCAAGGATTTAGCCGATGATGAAGAGTTCCAGCAGAAGCTGAAAGATCCCAAACAGCGTGAGTTTATTTACGGTAGCAGTGAAACCCTGATGGATCAGCGTTTTCCGAAGTACGCCTACTGGTCAACGTGGATTTTCTTCGCCGGGATTCTGGTAGTGGTACTGCTGGGGGCGATCCCTGAACTGCGTCCCTCTTTTGAGTTAAAAGGGAAACTGACGCCGCTGTCGATGAACCTGACGATTCAGATGATGATGCTGATTGCCGGGGCGATCATCCTGATGGTGTGCAAGGTCAGTGCCACGACGATTTCCAACGGCGCGGTATTCAAGGCCGGGATGGTGGCGATTTTCTCTGTCTTCGGCGTGGCGTGGATGAGCGACACCTTCTTTCAGGCGCACCTTACCGAACTGAAAATGGCGCTGGAAGGGGTGGTGAAAACCCATCCGTGGACCTACGCCATCGTGCTGTTTCTGGTTTCCAAACTGGTGAACAGCCAGGCGGCCGCGCTGACCGCCGTCGCGCCGATGGGGTTGATACTGGGCGTGGAGCCGAAAATGCTGGTGGCGTTTTTCCCGGCTTCATATGGGTATTTCGTGCTGCCAACCTACCCGAGCGATCTGGCCTGTATCGGTTTTGACCGCTCCGGCACCACCCGCATTGGCAAATTCATTATTAACCACAGCTTTATTCTGCCGGGATTAATCGGCGTGAGCTGCGCCTGCGCCGCCAGCTATCTGCTGGTTCAAACCTTCTTTTGATGTCCTTCACCATCCGGCCCGGCGCTTGCCGGGTCGGGCTTAATGCGTTTCTTCCTGCGGCGTAAACTTCATTTCAATCAGCGCAATCGCTTTCTGAATGCCGCGCAGGGTGACCGGGTCAGCCGCCGCCGGGTGAGAGGTAAAGTCAATCGCGCGAAGCTGCGCTGACATTTTATCGCGCACTTCGGCAGGCGCGATAATATCAATCACATCAAGAAGTTGTTTGATCACCAGCTGGCAGGCGACGATATCGGAGACCAGTTCCTGGTCGGCACTGAGAGTATTGGACATGTTGCGCTCCTGATTAAAGGGGCGTAATAGTACCTCATGCGTTGCCAAATGGCAGGCATAAAAAAACCTGCCGCAGCAGGTTTTTTTATCAGAACATAGCGCCAGGCGGTACGTCTTTGAAGGTTTTGCAGTAGTTTTCAAACATGCTTTTCAGGATTTTGCGGAATTTCATCGTTGTGCTCCAGATTTGTTATGCAGGTGTTACTGTCTACAGCTCTATAATATGACCTGCGTCACAAAAATCAACCACAACGTGATAAAAATCACATAAATTTTACACGTATTGGTAAAACATTAAACAAAAGTTATGCGAAATCCGCAGCTTATCCCGGGCAGGCTGCGGATATTTTTTTCTTTACTATGGCAAGCGTAAATGAGTGAGAGCATTTCGAAGAAGGAGGCGCGCGGGCTGTCACCCGCCGCATTGCTGGTTGCAGGCGCGTTCTTTATGGAGTTTCTCGACGGGACGGTGATCGCCACCGCTCTGCCGGATATGGGAAAAACCTTTGGCGTGGAGGCGGTGGATCTTAACATCGGTATCAGCGCCTATTTGATCACCCTCGCCGTGCTGATCCCCGCCAGCGGCTGGATTGCCGACCGCTTCGGCGCGCGCCGGGTGTTTACTCTCGCCCTCGCCATTTTCACCCTCGCCTCGGTGCTTTGTGGGCTGGCGACCAGCGTCGAGACCTTTGTAACGATGCGTATTTTCCAGGGCATGGGCGGTGCGCTGATGGTGCCGGTCGGGCGGCTGGCGGTATTGCGCACCACGCCGAAGCATAAGCTGATCTCCGCCATCGCCACCCTCACCTGGCCCGCGCTGGTTGCGCCGATCATCGGCCCGCCGCTGGGGGGCTTCATCACCAGCTACGCCGACTGGCGCTGGATCTTCTTTATTAACCTGCCGATTGGGCTGATTGCAATCCTGCTTTCGCTGCGCATTATCCCGGATATTCGCGAGCCGGAGCGACGGCCCTTTGACCTGACGGGTTTTCTCGCCACCGCCGTTGCGATGGTCA
The DNA here is from genome assembly GCA_002421005.1 of Enterobacteriaceae bacterium UBA5654. Taxonomy (GTDB): domain Bacteria; phylum Pseudomonadota; class Gammaproteobacteria; order Enterobacterales; family Enterobacteriaceae; genus Superficieibacter. The sequence goes on from DIJC01000014.1 coordinate 36,237, forward strand.
GTCTGGTTTGTGCCATGGAAGCGCTGGGCGGCGAAAGGGTGCAGAGCGGACTGACGCTGACGCTGGCGCTGCTGGTGGTCGGCGGGCTGACCCTGTTCTACGCCCTGCGCCATTTTCGCCGTGCGCGCTGGCCGATGATCCGCCTTGATGCGCTGGCAGTTCCCACCTTTCGCGTGACGATGTACGGCGGTTCGCTGTTTCGTTCGTCTATCAGCTCCGTGCCTTTTCTGCTGCCGCTGCTGTTTCAGGTGGGCTTTGGCATGGACCCCTTTCACGCCGGTTCGCTGGTGCTGGCGGTTTTTGTCGGCAACCTGACGATCAAACCGGCCACCACGCCGCTGATCCGCTGGCTGGGCTTTCGTCGCCTGCTGTTAATTAACGGGGCGCTGAACGTGCTGGCGCTGCTGGCCTGCGCCCTGCTGACGCCGCAAACGCCGGTGTGGGTGACGCTGCTGATCCTTTATCTGGGCGGCGTATTTCGCTCGGTGCAGTTTACGGGGATCAGCACGCTGGCCTTTGCCGATGTGCCATCGAGCCAGATGAGCTATGCAAATACGCTGTTCAGCACCGCTACACAGCTGGCGATTGGTCTGGGGATCACTCTGGGCGCGATTGGCATTCGCATCGGGGAAAAAGTCAGCGACTGGCTGGCGTTATCCGCCATTCCCGGCGTCAGCTTTCGGCTGGCGTTTGTGTTTATCGCGCTGATTTGTCTGGTGGGGATGTTTGATACTTTCCGGCTGACCCGAGAGGCGGGCAGTTCGGTATCACAAAAAAAGGGTAGCTAGCGCGCCGGTTCACCCTCTTCCATAGGGAGAGGGTGTGGTCAGTGCCTCAGTTGAGGTTATGTACTAACCGCCCTGCTATCACGCTGGCACTACCCTTCCGTCAAAATTAATCAGCCGAGAATTTCGCGCACAAACGCTTCAATCTCTTTATTCTGGCTGTTTTCAAAAAAGCACTTCTGGAAGCGCTCGCCGGAAATGGCGGTTTTCACCAGTTCCGGGTCAATGGCGCGCAGGGTATCAAGATAATTCTCTTTCACCACGGCGGCTTTCACCTGGTTCAGAATGCCCGCGTTACGTACCTGCGGCTCTTTACGCTCTGGCGGATAGCCTTCGCCGGTACGCCCGGTAAAGGCTTTTTCAAAGATAAAGCGCACGTTCAGTTCCGCGCCCCAGCCGAAGCCTTTGGCGAAAGGCAGCGCCAGCGCGTTACCGTTGTTGATCTGGGCGAACAGGAAAGCGTCGGCCGGATCGATACAGTAACCGCAGATCACCCCCGGATGGATGTTGAGCGACATCAGCGCGCCCTGCCCGGTCCCGCAGCCCGTTACCACGAAATCGACCGCTTTTGAGTTCAGCAAAATGCTGGCCATAATTCCCAGGTGGATATACGTGAGATGATGATCGTTTTCATCGCTCATGCCGACGTTATAGACCGGGAAATCTTTTTCCCCTGCGACGGCGTTTAATTCTTTGAGGATGATGGCATTTTTTGCGGCCTGGCTGTTTTCCATCATCAGTGCAATTTTCATTCTTTACTCTCCTGCTGGCTTCGTGGCGTGTTCCACGGTGAAGTAAACATGGCTAAACCTTACTACTTCACAAACACACTTTCAAATTTAGTGAAAAATGGTTTTAAAAATAACAGCGCGGCTCACATTTTTGTCGTTTTGCGCGGCGAATCATTTTCCTGACATATTAAAAAGAAATTTCTATTCGCCGCGTGACGGGTTGGTTAGACTGAAATTAAACAAAACGATAACAACAGGAATTTCTCAAGTGGATCAGCGCAGCCTGTGTTTCCGGACAATCTTGTTTTTGTGTGGCTGGTCGCTCCTCACGCTGTTGTGGTCATTTTCTCTGTTTGCTGCGCCAGCCGAGCCTGCCCCGCCGCCGCAGTCCGTCCCGGTGTGGATTTACGATGCGCAAAGCTACAGTTTCTGGCGCGATCCGCAGGGGCACTATCAGGGCTTTTACCCGGAGTTGATCCGCGCCATTAATGAAAAGTATGGCTATCATCTGCAAATACATCCGATCAGCGGGAATGAAATCAGCCAGCGTTTTACGCAGGATCGCTACGGCATTTATGCCGACGTGATCCGCACCGAAGAGCGCGCGCGGAAAAAAATCCTCTCCGCGCGCATTTTTACCAACGAAGTGCTTGCCGCCAGCCTGACGCGCACGCTTTCCGCGGCGGAAGAACTCAACCAGACGCGGGTGATCTTCCGCCGCAACGACGCCACCTGGGATCAAATCCACCTGCGCTACCCCGATTTACGCTTCCGCGACATTCAGTTTGTGGCCACCAGCGAAGAGGCATTTAACCTGCTGCGGGAAAACAAAGCGGATTTTTACATTAACGACGCCGGAGAAATGGAAGATACGCTGCGTTATTACACCCTCTCACGTCCGTTCCCCGATCTGCATATCGCAATAGTCATGGCGTTTAGCCCGGAGTTGCACGGGCTGCGAGCCAATATCAATCAGTTTATCAATGACTGGCAGCGCAGCGGGAAACTGCAAAGGCTGGAGGATGAGACCCGGCGCAATTTCTTACTCAGCCGCATCGCGCTGAGCGCCGGAGAAAAACAGTGGCTGAGCAACAATAAGCTCACCGTCTGGCTACCTAAAAATGAAAACTTTGCGCCGCTTGTCTGGAAGGACAAGCAGGGCTACCACGGTTCCGTGGTGGATATGATTAACGATATCCGCGACCTGCTGCACGTCGAGGTAGATGTTCAGTACGTGGATAATTACGTGGCGCAGATGCGCGAGCAGAAATGGCCGATACGACTGGTTAACGTCATCAATACCAGTGATTATTCGCAATCCGACGGCATGATCGGGCCGACGGTGGCCTGGCATAATGTGTATTACAATCGCATCGATCAGCCGTTCCTGTGGGATGAAGAACAGATCCGCCATCAGCGCGTCGGGGTGCTACGCGGTTCGTTCGCCGGGCTCTATTTACGCCAGCGCTTCGGCAATGAGATTTTCGTGGTCAGCGGTTCGTCCATCGAAGAACTGCTGGACGCCATTGAAAATCACCGCATCGATTATATTCTTGGCGATCTCAGTTCGCTGGAGCTTTCCCTGCGCGGCAATGAACTGTTTCGCGGCGTGCTGAAAGTGGCGGGCATGACCCGTGTTGATTACGAAATAGGTCCATGGGTCGATCCTGCGCATCCGTTGCAGCATTTGCTGGCGCAGATCCACCGTATCTCCAGCTATCGCACGCAAATAGAACGCCACGTCGAGCCAAAAGCGATCCCGGAGCTGACCAAAAATACCTTCCGCATGATAAGTCTGGTTCTGCTGATCACCGCCCTGTTCAGCCTGTGCCTGCTGGCGATAATGTGGCGGCAAATGAAGCAAAACCGGGCGGTTAACCGCAGCATTGTTGAGGCGATGGAGAAGGTCAACCGTGCACACGATGATGAAACGGGCAGCCATATTCACCGGGTGGCGCAATACTGCGGTTTCATGGCCCGCGAGTTAAAACTGCCCCGCCGGATGGTTCACGAGATTGAGCATTTCGCCTCCCTGCACGACGTCGGCAAAATCGCCGTCCCGGAACGTATTTTGCGCAAGCAGGGACCGCTCTCCCCGGAAGAGTTTAACGAGATGAAACTGCATACCCTGAAGGGCTGGCGCATTATTCAGGGGCTGGGTCTGGGACCGGTGGCGGAAAACATCATTCACTTCCACCATGAAAAATGGGACGGCAGCGGCTACCCGGAAGGGCTGCGCGGAGAACAAATCCCGATTGAAGCGCGGATCCTCGCGCTGGCGGATGTGTACGATGCGCTGCGCCAGAAGCGGGTTTATAAACCCGGCTACTCCCATGAACGCGCCTGCGAGATGATTTTTCAGGGCGCGGGGCAGCATTTCGATCCGCAACTGGTGGCGCTGTTCCGCCAGCAGCACCTGAAATTTCAGGCAATTTTCGATGCCCAGGCGGATTAATGTGATAACTGGAGGCAGATCGGTGGGCTATTCCGCGGATTGCCGCCCGGCGCAAACGGTAGGATCGGCTGATCCCCACTACAACAGAACAGCGTAATGAATAAAGCGGTCATGATCCTTTCCCTGCTGGCGCTTGCAGGCTGCTCGGTTAACCGACAGGCAAACGTCAGCGAAGTTGATACTACCAGCGGTATTGTCCGTCTGACCTACGGCCAGGCGATGTTGCAGTCTGCCAGTACCGATGCCTACATCGCTCAGGGGACGGCAACCAAACAGTGCCAGCAGTCCGGCTACGCCACCGCCGTCGCCTACGGTCAGCCGATTACCACCTGTACGGTTTCCAGCGGCTCGCTGTGTCTTAATGAAAAAGTGACGCTGCAATATCAGTGCCGGGGCGTGGCGGTCAGCCAGAACGCCAGCGTCAGCTACTGGTAATTTGTGTCGCCAGGCTATTTCGCTGGCGACGTTTTGTCTGAACCATAAGCATTCTCATTTTTAACTTAAATAATCTAAATGCGTCTAATTCCTGGTCGCATTTTTAATAATTAACTTTTTAATTTAACCTTTTGCAAATATTTAAATAACAATTTATAGTGCCGGCAGAATAAACCTTAGCGATATTGCGGAGCCTGTAATGCTTAAAGCTGACATGATTGAAAAATTAAACGATCAAATGAATCTGGAGCTGTATTCCTCTCTGCTTTATCAGCAGATGAGCGCCTGGTGCAGTTTTAACAGTTTTGAGGGTGCCGCCGCCTTTCTGCGCCGTCATGCGCAGGAAGAAATGGGCCATATGCAGCGTCTGTTTGATTATCTGACTGACACCGGCAGCCTGCCGCAGATCCTCGCCGTCGCCTCGCCGTTTGCAGAGTATGAATCGCTGGATCACCTGTTCCATGCCACCTACGAGCATGAGCAACTGATCAGCCGGAAGATTAATGAACTGGCCCATGCGGCAATGATCGGCCAGGATTATCCGACCTTTAATTTCCTGCAATGGTATGTGGCTGAACAGCATGAAGAAGAAAAGCTGTTTAAATCGGTGCTTGATAAACTTTCACTGGCGGGCAAAAGCGGTGAAGGTCTTTATTTCATTGATAAAGAACTCTCCACGCTCGACGCACAAAATTAATGTCGGTGGCCAGCCTTCGCGCTGGCCCAAATTAATGCTGGCAAATTTTACTTTGGTGAGTGGTGAACCCTTCCTCTTGTGCAATAAATTTGCCTTTCTGCTGTAAAAATAAAACCAGTTCCCTTGCGCTCATATTCTGTGCTGAACAGGTATGAAACCGCGCCTCTTCGCCAAAACGCATAATAATTGCCGCTTCCAGACTCGCCGCGCTGTAGCGCTCGCCGGAATTAATCATCATGGTTAATACTTCATGGCCGTGAATGGATGTCATAACGCCTCCTGAAAAATCCCAGCATAGCGGTGAAGGAATCGCCGTATTTTGCGCTATGACAGATTTGCTCACAGTGATGCAATAAATACTGTAAAGAATATAATACAGCGCCTGTAACATTCGTTTGACGAAAATAGCGATTTAGCATACTCTGCGCCGCATTATTCGCCTGTAAAGGCTATGGGATGTAGAGGGATCCGTGAGAAACCGCGCTCTGGGAAGTATTTTAATCGTTGCGGGCACCACCATTGGTGCAGGAATGTTGGCAATGCCGCTGGCGGCAGCGGGCACCGGGTTTGGTGTAACGCTGGGCTTACTCTTCGGCTTATGGGCATTGATGTGTTATACCGCCCTGCTGCTGCTGGAAGTGTACCAGCACGTTCCCGCCGATACCGGGCTGGGGTCACTGGCGCAGCGCTATCTGGGCCGATACGGTAAGTGGCTTACCGGCTTCAGCATGATGTTTCTGATGTACGCCCTGACCGCTGCCTATATCAGCGGCGCGGGCGAGCTGCTCTCATCCAGCCTGACCGACTGGCTGGGAATGACCCTGCCGCCTGCGGCGGGCGTACTGCTGTTTACCCTGGTGGGCGGCGCGGTGGTATGCATCGGGACGTCGCTGGTGGATCTCTTTAACCGCTTTCTGTTTACCGCCAAAACGATCCTGCTGCTGGTGATGCTGGCGCTGCTGCTACCGCATATTCATCAGGTCAATCTGTTGACCCTGCCGCTGGAGAAAGGGCTGGCGCTTTCGGCGATCCCGGTCATTTTTACTTCATTCGGCTTTCACGGCAGCGTGCCGAGCATCGTCAGCTATATGCATGGTGATATTAAAAAGCTGCGGCGGATTTTTATGGTCGGCAGCTTTATTCCGCTGGTGGCCTACGTGTTCTGGCAACTGGCGACGCTCGGCAGTATCGGCTCTCCCGCCTTCGCCGCCCTGCTGGCAAACCATGCCGGGCTGAACGGATTGTTACAGGCGATCCGCGAAGTGGTTGCCTCGCCGCACGTCGAGCTGGCGGTGCATCTGTTTGCAGATTTCGCGCTGGCCACGTCGTTTCTTGGCGTGACGCTGGGGCTGTTTGACTATCTCGCCGATCTGTTTGCGCGTAAAAATAGCGCCAGCGGACGTTTGCAGACCGGCCTGCTGACCTTCCTGCCGCCGCTGGCCTTTGCGCTGTTTTACCCGCGTGGTTTCGTGCTGGCGCTCGGCTATGCGGGCGTGGCGCTGGCGGTGCTGGCGTTAATCGTTCCGGCGCTGCTGGCGCGACAAAGCCGTAAGCATCATCCGAAGGGGTATCGTGTGGCGGGCGGACAGCCGGTACTGTGGCTGGTGTTTGGCTGTGGCGTGGCGGTGATCGTCATCCAGTTTTCGATAACCGCAGGCCTGCTGCCTGCGATCAGTTAATCGCGCTTTTAGTGCAGGCAGCACTGTTTGAACTTTTTGCCGCTGCCGCACGGACAAGGATCGTTGCGCCCCACGGTTTTCTCAACCCGTAACGGCTGCGCAACGGGCTTAAGCGGCGCGGCGACCGGGTTTTCCGACCAGTAGGTATACAGGCTCAGGGCGGCGGGGGCGATGAGATCAATGCTTTCACTGTGCTCTTCAGGACTCAGCAGATCGAGCTTGTCAAAATTGGCTTCCAGCCCGTGCAGAGCGATGGCATCCAGCGCGGGCTGCAATGACTCCGGTAAGGATGACCAGTCGGCCAGGGCAACGCCGCGCATGTAGCCAAAGCACCACTCTTCGACGATGGTGAATTCTTGCCCTTCCACTTCGCGGGTGCCGAACAACGGCTCAAACTGTTCAGGATACAGTTCCAGCCTGTCGGCGATGTCGCCCATATGCTGAAAGCACAGCGCCATAAAACGCTCCATTTCGCGCTCTGAGGCCCATTCCGGGACGTTGTGCGCCCCGCCCCAGATAGCCAGCAGCCAGTCGGTCGGCTCGATTTCATGCGGCGCGGAGAGGACGGCGGTGAGCAGCCCGTCCAGTTCGGCGGCATCCAGTACGCTGTCGTCATTGCCATACTTCATAAAGACATCATCAAGCCATTCCAGCTCTTTTTCATTCAGTGGCCCGGTATTCATAAAGATTTCCTCGCTGGCGTGTGCTATTAAAATTGAAAGTTCGGCTGAAGAAGAGAGCGTTTCGATTTCCGCTGTCATTACAGATATACCCCGCAGCATACCTTCTGCGCGCCAGAGTATGAAGAAGTTTACATTATTAGCGGCGCAGGCGGAGTTTGCGGACACGGCGGCTAAACATACTAAAACACTTGCCGCACTCTGACTCAACTCATTGTAAAAAAAGCTTAAACTGAGCTGGCACGCGCTTTGCTATTCCTCTGTAACTATCTTTTTACGAGGAACAGCAATGGCTACCGGTACACTCACCAACGGCACTCTCCGACTGGCGCACCGTGGGCGAGATGATAATTAACGGCTCGCTGAACTTTATCGGCGTATTAATTGCTGCCGCCGTTTCCTGGCATCTGTGCCTGAATAAAAATCATGCGAATCCCATCGCGCCGAAACTGTTATCGGTCGCTACCGTTATCGTTTTATGCCGGACACCATCAGCGCCTCACTGTCGGCGGGTAAAGAAAATGCGCTGGTGACGGGGGGCTGTCTTACTCTTCTACCGGCACGTCGGGAATGTTCCTGGGGATGATCACCGGGCTGCTGGTCACCCGCGTGTTTATTCGCTTGTTAAAGTCCGATCGGCTGAAAATCACTATCGCTAATAACGGCTCGGTGCCGCCTGCGGTGATCGACTCTTTCAACGCCTTAATTCCGGTATGCATTACCCTGCTGATTTTTTCTTTGATTTCTTTTGCGGCAAAATACTGGCTGGGAAAAGGCATTAACGCCCTGATTGCGCTAACTATCCAGACGCCGCTGAAAAATATCACCACCGACCTGACGGGCTTTTTGTTTATTTACACCGTCGGCAATCTGCTTTTTGCGATTGGCATTCACCAGAGCGTGATTAACGCCTCTATTTTACGTCCGGGTCTGTTAGCCAGTATGCAGGAAAATATGCTTGCCTATGCTAACGGGGATGATATTCCTGATATCATTAACTATGCCTTTCAGTGATGTGATAACTCCTGACGGCGGCGCAAACTACAGCGCCAGCGCCTGCTTAACAACGTTTTGCCCGTTCATCGTGCCATAGTTGAGGCCGATGATAACCATTTGCCTGATCTGCGGCCAGTTCTTCTGAAAATCGTTCTCCAGGAATGAGATTTGCGGGGCCAGCAGCAGAATGTCCGTGTTTTTGGCGTATTCAACAAAGTTGTTTGCCGAGGTCGCCCTGATTTGCGCCTCAATGCCCAGCGCCTTGCAGGCTTCTTTCATCACTGCTTAGCTCTCTGGTTTGGAAGGCAGAACGTGAAACAGAGCTACATCAGCAGATTAGTCTTTCTACAGGGGAAGATGTCTATAATATGGATAAACCTGATGCATCAATACTAAAACGTCACATAAATAGCCATAAGGAGAAATAAATGCCTTTAAGAAATTTTTCCGACTATACAGAAAGAGAATTTCTAGATTTTGTAAAAAGGATTTGCCGGGCAGATTATCAATCAGAACAACAGCATACCGCCGCTGTTTTTGAATTCGAAAGGATAACCGAACACCCTTCAGGATCAGATCTTTTTTATTACCCCGAATCCGTACAGGACAGTACACCTGAAAAAATCGTAGAAATTGTGAAAAACTGGAGAGCCGGTAACGGGAAAACGGCACTCAAACCAGAATAAATTTTGAGCACAATGTTTTTTATATCACATCAGCCTCTTTTAAAGGTATTTCTGCTCTCATAAACTCACTGAACGAAAAACAGGAAATATCAGAAAGATATCAGTCGATCCAGTGGTCGAGGAAAGTAATGCCCTCTTCATATTACGAGGTCAAATGGCGAAAAAATAACGAGGCCAAAAAAATGCCACAAAAAAACCACCCGAAGGTGGTTTCAAGACACTGCTTATTGCTTTGATTATTCTGCTTATTTCCTGTGGTGCCCGGAGCGGCACTTGAACCCGCACAGCGCGAACGCCGAGGGATTTTAAATTAGTCGTATTATTTTATATTTCAATAAATAACACCATTTTTTTCGTCATTAATCAGTAAATCTTGATCTAACAAAAACAAGTAATTACTTATTTTGAAAACATTCAATGGTGAAAAAAATAAATTGCTTCGCTACCATTCTCTGTCCGCTCCGTGCTGTGAGTTAAATGGGTCGATGCAACGCCATCCTTAATCAAGGGGACGTTGCGAATGAATCATTCTAAATTAGTACCGCCCCGCATTTCCCTCATTGAACCTCCTGTTCATCTCCCGATTAGCTCTTTTCCGTTCTGACAGCCTTTTAACGCGGCATGCATACTTCGTTACTGGCCGAAGCATTATACTTTCGTTGTCAATAGACTGAATGGAAATTAACGACGGAGCAGACTAATGATTGCTGTACTCTTTGAGGCTGACGCCCTGCCAGAGGCTCAGGAAAGATATCTTCAGCTTGCTGCCGAGCTGAAGCCATTATTGTCAGAGACACCAGGCTTTATATCAATCGAGCGATTCCAGAGTCTGAATACGCCCGGAAAAATTCTTTCTTTGTCATGGTGGAAAGATGAGGAGTCAGTGGCCGGATGGAAGCGAAATGTTATGCATCAGGCTGCCCAGAAGGAAGGAAAGCAGTCAATTTTTTCATTCTACAGAATACGCGTTGCCAGCGTATTCCGTGATTACTCTTCTGATAAGGGAACAACTCAACATGTATGATCTTCACGTTATTCTCAAAAATACCCCGGGCTCGCTTGGCTCGCTTGGCAGTTTGCTGGGCAAAAACGGCGTGGGACTTGAAGGCGGCGGTGTGTTCTCAACACCTGAAGCTGGACACGCGCATTTCCTTGTTGAAGACGGTGAAAAAGCCCGCAAGATTCTGACTGATGCTGGTTTCGAGGTCAGCAATGTGCGGCGACCTCTGGTAAGAAAATTACCCCAGAAACGACCGGGGGAACTGGGAGAAATAGCTGACACACTTGCCCAGAACGGTATTAATATTCTGGTACAGTACAGCGACCACAGTAACCGGCTCATTCTCATTACGGATGATGACTCCCGGGCAGTTGAAATAACCCAAAAGTGGGAAATACCTTCTGAATGACTCTCCTGAAAACACAGCGCGACAGTGAGCCGGATGCTCTTGAAACATCCATGGCAATGATTGCTTCTGCCCTGTCTGATCCGTCAAGGGTCAGTATCCTGTGCGCCCTGATGGACGGGCGCGCGTGGACAGCCACTGAGCTCAGCGCTGTCGCCGGCGTTGCCGCATCCACAACCAGCGGACATCTCAGCCGACTTCTCAGCAACGGGCTGGTTATATGCCTGACGCAGGGGCGTCACCGTTATTACAGTCTTGCGGGCCATCATATTGCCGGACTGCTGGAAAACCTGATGGGGGTTTCCATGCATACACATCCGGCGCCCCCATCCAGTACGCCGGTATATCTTCGTTACGCACGTACCTGCTATGACCACCTTGCAGGCGAGCTTGCTGTTAATATTTATGACTTTATGCTGCGGGAAAAATGGCTTGAGGCTGATGGCGTGGCGCTGACGTCAGTCGGCAAAGCCCATTTTGAAAAACTTGGCGCAGTGCTTAATTCACGCCCGCGTCGTAAACCTTCATGTCCCTGCCTCGACTGGAGCGAAAGACGTTTCCATCTTGGAGGTGACGCCGGCTCAGCACTGATGACGCTTTTCCTGCAAAAAGAATGGATAACGCGCACGCCGGGATATCGTGAAGTAAATGTGACCGACAGTGGAAGGAGTGCAATGTTTCGGCTGTTTAATGTGAAAGTCATCTGAGTCCACATCATGCACCTGATGTGTTAGAGCAGACTACCCCGGGTGGCTTCACGTTCAATGCCGCACCTTACTTTAGTCCGACATGAATGATTATCTGACAGACCCTGTCTAATTTCTGCCTCCTGTCACCAGGCCCGCTTTTCGCTCAAAACAGCCTGTCGATGTCTGGCACACAGTTACAGCATAACAGGCAGCTTTGTGCCAGAAGTGCGCGTTGCAAACATGATTTTTTAGCGTAGTTTACTTATAGTGGATCATTTATGGAGATAATCATGAATTCTGATTTGGTAAGCCATGCAATTGAATTGAGGAAACAGGGGAAATTTGAAGAAAGCAGGAGTCTTTTATTCTCGCTAGTTGATTCATTTGAAGATAAAGGATCAATTTATCTGAATATAGCTTGGTCATATGACAATCAGGGAATGGAGAAGGACGCGCTTAACTATTACGCTTTGTCTTTGAAAGAAAAAATGCCTGATGATCAAATATTTGACGCTACTTTTGGTTTGGCCTGTACTTATAGATGTCTTGGTGATTTACAGAAAGCAGAAAATATTTTTAGTCAGTTACACAGGAAATACCCTGAGGCATTAGAAGTCATTCCTTTCTATGCTTTGTGCTTGTCCTCTCTTGGCAGAAAAGATGATGCAATTAAGCTCCTATTTGTACTTATACTCGAAAGCCCATCGATAGAGGCAGTGCGTCCCTATTTTAAAACTCTATTAGAATATGTTAACGCTGAATATCCGAAGCCAATATGAAGTGGGGGAGTCCTGAAATACCTTAGCAGGTATAATGCCTGCTGTTCGCTCACAGCGGACCTTGCTTTCTGTCCGTTCCGTGCCAGAAGCGAACATTCACGTACAGGCTGTTAAAGCAGCCGTTAAATTTCTCACGCACCTGACTGCTTAAGTCAGCGATGCTGAAGATTATTTTCAGAAAGACCCGCCTGATAGCGGGTCTGTGAGGCGCTTGTTTTATGTGCATAAGCAGGTACAGAAGAGGTTTGATTGCCAATTACGCAGATGCTGTTGATAAACCATTGGCCGCGTTACGAGGCAACAGACGGGAAACAAAAAGCCCCGCAACCTGTCCGGCCGCAGCAAGATAAAAAGCCAGCTGTAAGGCATTTTCAAGACTGCTCACAGAGGTTTCCCGTTGCAGGCTCTCACTCCCGATCCCGGATAGTGCTATCAGCACAGCAATACCAATCGCATTACCCACATTCAGCGTTGTAGAAGCCATACCTGAAGCGATCCCCTGCTCGTTATGCGGTACGCCTGAGCCCGAAGCTATCCACATTGCCGTCCATACAATACCCTGCCCTGCTCCTGAAATGACCAGACCCGGCATTATGTTCAAATAAGATGCACCAGAAAATGCTGCCGGTGCCAGGGCCAGCGTACCCGTAATACCCATTAAAAAACCAATAAGTAATGCTGCGCGCACCGGCAGACGATTTGCGAGCCGCGCGCCGAGCTGCGTTCCGGCAAAGATTGCCAGCGAAGGAATAATAAATGCCAGACCCGTCTGTAAAGCGCTGTACCCCATAACACTCTGAAACAGAATCGTCAGGAAATAAGGCAGAGCGCCAAAGGTTCCCATGTAAATAAATGTCATCGCCATGCCTGTAACCAGACTGCGGTTTCTGAATAACCGTAACGGCATCAGTGGATCCTGGCTACGGGCCTCAATAGTCACAAACAGCAGCAGAGACATAGCGGCCAGACTCAGAGAGAAAAGAATATGTCCTGAGAGCCAGCCGTCTTCAGGTCCCTGAACCAGAGCGTATACCAGCAGGGTGGCGCCCACCGTCACCGTTACAGCGCCTGGAAAATCAAAACTGTGGCGCTTATTCCTGAGACTGTCTTTCGGTAAGACATAAAAAGCAGCACAAATCGCGATGGCTGCCAGTATAACGTTGACGAAAAATACCGACGGCCAGCCATACGCACTGGTGAGTACTCCTCCGGCAAGCGATCCCAGAGTGAGACCGCTTGCGCCTGCGCCGCCCCAGACAGCCAGTGCCCGGTTCCGTGAAGGTCCTTCCTCAAAAAGTCTGTTTATAAGTGACAGCGTGGATGGAAAAAGTAATGCGGCGCCTATGCCTTGTAGGGCACGCGCTATAACGATAACTACAGGCTCCCACGCTAAACCGCCTGCAAGCGAAGAAAATGCATATAGCCATAATGCGCAAATAAATACGCGACGTTGCCCCAGCAGATCGGCAGCCCGACCACCGAAAAGTAAAAAACCTCCGCAACATACCGTATAGGCACTGACAACCCACTGGAGAGTCTGCTCAGAAAACCCCAGCCCGGCACCAATTTCCGGCAGTGCTACAAATACAATATTTATATCCAGTGAGTAAATGAGCTGGGCGAACGCCAGCAGCGCAAGGCTCCAGTTTTGTAAACGTCGGGCACCTGAATCCATTGTGGATGTGGCCATAGAACAATCTCCGTCTCAATTTATAAACACTAATGTACGAGTACATGCGTACATTTAATGTATGTATGTACTCGTACATTAGTCAACTGATAAAATTTAACGTAGGATGGAGGTATGTTAACTACTCTATGGAAAAGCTGATGCTTGCTAACCACCCTGACAGAGAACTAATTCGTATTGAGAATGTGCTGGCCGCTTTGGGAAATCCATTACGCCTGACAGTGGTACGTGTGCTTGCTGGCGGAGGCGAACATGCCTGTAGCGCGGTGCTGAGTGGCATTCCCAAATCGACGCTGACTCACCACTGGCGTGTATTGCGCGACAGTGGTGTGATCTGGCAGCGCCCCTTCGGGCGAGAAAACTTATTGTCGCTGCGTCGGGAAGATCTCGATGCGCGTTTTCCCGGCCTCCTTGATGCCCTGTTGGGGGCAGTTAAAAATGATGCTCTCACACAAGAGTCGACTACAAAAAATCTGCCACAGCTATCTTCAAAATAGGATGCGGATGCAAGACTGAAAGTGACTCACAGTCCGAATTCGATATTTCTACAATTCGCTTTTCGCTCAGAGCGTACGTTCAGCACCCTGCGATTGTCCGCTCCGTGCCATGAGCGGACTGCTATGTCAGATTGACTCATGATCCATTTAGCTGTATAAAAAAACAGGTAAAAATTATCCCCCTTGTTATGTACAGCTTGTTCTGGTGGTTTCAGGTCAACTTAAAAAAATAACGGCAAGCTGCTCATCACTGTTTATCTAAAGGATAAAAAAATGAACTCTTTTTTATCATCCACTGCTAATTGCCTTGTGCGTTGGCACGACTTCCCCGGTACGGGAGCGCCGGTGCTCTTTGTTCATGGATTAGGTTGTGCCTCCTCCTACGAATATCCACGCGTTGTAACAGACCCTCTTTTTGGTGGCAGAAGGGCCATTCTCATTGATTTACCTGGCTGCGGATATAGCCAAAAGCCCAGGGATTATAGTTACTCAATTTCTGATCAGGCTAGCGTGGTAGCCGAGTTTGTTGTGCATCTGGGTATCAAGCATTGCTACCTCTATGGGCACAGTATGGGAGGCTGTATCAGTATCGAAGCGGCAGGTTTACTCAAAGAGTACCTGTTGGGGATAGTCGTATCCGAACCTAATTTTCATCCCGGTGGTGGTTTTTTCAGTAAAAAGATTTGTAGCTACGGCGAGGATGAATTTATCGACAGCGGGTGGCAACAAATGGTGGCACAGGACTCCACTCCCTGGTCAGCCAGCCTGGATGCCGATGCACCGTGGGCGGTATGGCGTGGAGCTGCGAGCCTTATATCAGGCAATAACTGGAAGGATTTATTTATTCAACTTCCTATTGAGAAACAGCTGATATTCGGTGAGTATTCTCTGCCTGATGATGATTTCACCTACCTAACTGCCTCTGGTATATCAACGGTTATTTTACCGACATGTGGACACTGTATGTCATGGGAAAATCCTGGGGCTCTTGCAGGAACGTTATCAGAATTTTGCAAATAAATTGCTTTATTTAATTATTCGCCAGGAAACCGCCTTCACTTATTGCGTTGAGATGTCTGTACGATGGGAAGTGATTCTTTACCGGCGGTCATATGCATATAGTTCTGAAGGTTAAGCTGTATCCCGCTTAACTGGCCCTGACTCTTGTGGGAGTTCCTGTACTCCGGCTAACCCAACTTACGCTCCTCGCTCACAGCGGACCTTCAGATCAATTAGCTCGTCCGCTCCGTGCCAAAGTGGACATGATAGCATCGTTTTATGTTTATTTATGGGGAGCATATCATTCCATCTTTGGAACCATTGATAATTTTATCAATTCAAGCATCACTTTAAAGGCAGGATTATCATTGTCCTCGCGCCAGGCCAGATACAGCAGGCTCTCAATCCCGGCGGGCAAGGTAATACGGCGATAGACGATATCATTAAACAAAATACGCGAAGCACTTTCCGGGACGAATGCCATACCCATACCGGCGTTTACAAGTGAGAGAATTGTCAGCGTTGAGCCAATATATTGCACATAATCCGGTTGAATATTATTCGAACGGAACATCCCGGTCAGCAGTTCATAAAATGGCTGCCAGGTGGATAACGCATACATAATAAACGGCTGCTTATCGAGATGGGTAATTGTAATATCCGACAGTTTCGCCAGTTCATGCTGACGTGGTACCGCCAGCACAAACGGCTCACTCACCAGAATTTCACTGCTCACACCGGTCAAAGCCGAAGGGGCACGCACAAGGCCAATATCGCTTTGACGCAGGCGCAGAGCTTCGAATTGCTCACCGGTGGTCATCTCCTTGAGCGAGATATCAATGTGCGGATAACGCTCTTTGCCCCTGGCCACTACCATCGGCAAAAATGCATAAACTGCGCTCGCCACAAAGCTGATTTCTACCGAGCCGATATTGCCCTGCGACATCTTCTGCACGTTCAGCATCGCCACATGCGAGCGTTGCAATAAATCCTGCGCCTCGATAAAAAATCTTCTGCCAGCGGCCGTAAGCACCACTGTTCGAGTTGTGCGCTCAAAAAGCTCAACACCCAGTTGATGTTCCAGCAGCTGGATCTGCCTGCTGAGTGGAGGTTGCGTCATATTTAACCGTTTTGCTGCGCGCGAAAAATTCAGTTCGGTAGCAACGGCGAGGAAAAATCTCAGTTGGCTTAACTCAAACATTTATACAAATCCGGCATAAATCAATTCTTTGATTGGATTAGACAGTATGAGTCCACAGGCGCAATCTGGTAAAGCCCTCAACAACATGAAATATAAGGTTCGTCTATGTCTACACAGAATACCCTTGCCCAGACTGACGCTTTTGACCGTATCAGCTGGATTAAACTCTCTTCTGTTAATGTCCCGCTGAACACGGCGGTGAGTGATGCAAAAGTCCTGACCGGCCGCCAGAATGCGCTGAAGGATGTGGCGCTGCTGATTGCGGAAATCGAAACCGAACAGGGTTATCGCGGCCTGGGTTTTACCTACACACTGCGTAACGGCGGCCCGGCACAATTCAGCCACGCTAAAGAGATGGCCCCACTGCTGATTGGCGAAGATCCGAACGACATTTCCCGCCTGTGGAGCAAACTGGTTTGGGCAGGCGCATCCGTCGGCCGTAGCGGCCTGGCGACACAAGCCATTGCCGCGTTTGATACCGCCCTGTGGGATCTGAAAGCCAAACGCGCCAACCTGTCGTTGGCAAAATTACTGGGCGCTCAGCGTAACGAAGTGCGTTGCTACAACACCTCCGGCGGGTATCTGCAGGCATCGGTAGACGAAATTATCGACAAATCCCAGGCCTCTCTGGCACGCGGTATCGGCGGCATCAAAATGAAAGTCGGCCACCCGGATCGTCGTCAGGATCTGCAACGCGTTGACGCCATTCGCAAAGCGCTGGGCGACGACACGCCGCTTATGGTCGACGTCAACCAGCAGTGGGATCGCACCACCGCCCTGCGGATGGGCATGGCGATGGAACAGTACAACCTGCAATGGATTGAAGAGCCGCTGGATGCCTACGATGTGGAAGGCCACTGTATGCTCTCTTCCAATCTGGTGACGCCAGTCGGCACCGGCGAGATGCTCACCAGCGCGAGCGAAGTGGCCGAATATATTCGTCAGGGTGCGGTAGATTTGGTGATGCACGACGCCCCGCGCGTTGGCGGTATCACTCCGTTCCTGAAAGTGCAACAAATGGCAGAAGACCACGGTCTGATGATGGCACCGCACTTCGTTATGGAAATTCACATACATCTGGCTGCCGCCTACGCCCACGAAACCTGGGTGGAACATTTTGAGTGGCTGGAGCCGGTCTTTAACGAACGTCTGGAAATTCGCCATGGCCATATGATAGTGCCGACACGTCCGGGTCTTGGCCTGTCGCTGCACGACCAAACCACCGCCTGGACGGTGGCAAGCTTTGAAACTGGCAAACGTCATTAATAACAAATCTGTGTGATAACCCGAAGCTGTTATACAGACTGGCAACTTATTGAGCACCCCGGGAATATTCCTTCGGCAGGGCACGCCTGAAAACGCGCTCTGTATTTTTCTTTTCTTTATTCTTTATCTGTATTGGCGTGGGTTGTTTTGAAAATAAATAGATAGAACACTGTACCCTGTAAAGAGGTTTTCAATGACCAGCAATACATCATCATTACGAAAACAAAAAAGCCATGTGCGTTACATTATATTAGTCATCGTCTTTATCATAACCAGCGTCAACTATGCCGATCGCGCAACCTTATCCATTGCCGGAAGTTCCGTTGCCAAAGAGTTAGGACTTGATCCTGGCGACATGGGACTGATTTTCTCAGCCTTTGGTTGGGCATACTTGATCATGCAAATCCCCGGCGGTTGGCTACTGGATAAATACGGCTCGAAAAGGGTCTACACCTGGAGCCTGTTCTTCTGGTCGTTTTTCACCTTCCTGCAAGGCTTTGTTGAGTTAATGCCACTCGCCTGGACAGTTATCAGCCTGTTTTTCCTGCGCTTTATGCTGGGTTTCTCCGAAGCTCCATCTTTCCCGGCGAACGCCCGCATTGTTTCCGCCTGGTTCCCGACCAATGAACGCGCCACTGCCACGGCCTGTTTTAACGCCGGGCAGTATTTCGCCCTCGCGCTCTTTTCCCCGCTGCTGGGTTGGCTGACCTTTGCCTGGGGCTGGCAGCATGTCTTCACCGTAATGGGTATTATCGGCTTTATTCTCACCTTTATATGGGTTCGCTACGTGCATAACCCGAGCGAGCACCCGATGATTTGCCAGCAGGAGCTGAAATACATTACCGACGGTGGTGCCATTATCGACATGGACACCAAATCGGCAGCGAAGAAAACCTCCGGCGGCTGGACCTCCGTGAAACAGATGCTGACCAACCGCATGTTAATGGGCGTGTTCCTTGGGCAGTATTTTATTAACTCCATTACCTGGTTCTTCCTGACCTGGTTCCCGATTTATCTGGTTCAGCAGCGTGGGATGTCGATTCTGAACGTCGGGTTTATCGCCTCTGTTCCGGCTATTTGTGGCTTTGTGGGGGGTATTCTGGGTGGCGTATGTTCAGACTGGCTGCTGAAAAGAGGGATGAGTCTCACCGCCGCGCGCAAAATTCCTATCGTTTTCGGGATGCTGCTGGCAACCTCATTAATCCTGTGTAACTACATTGAAAGCCACGTGGTGGTAGTGTCTCTGATGGCGCTGGCCTTTTTTGGCAAGGGCTTCGGCGCGCTGGGCTGGACGGTGATCTCCGATGTGGCCCCGAAAGAAGCGGCAGGCATGTGTGGCGGTCTCTTTAACGCGTTCGGCAACGTGGCCTCCATAGTGACGCCGCTGGTGATTGGCTATATGGTCAAAGAGATGCATTCGTTCAACAGCGCCCTGATTTTCGTTGGCGCGTCGGCGATTGCCGCCATGCTCTGCTATCTACTGGTGGTGGGAAAAATCAGCCGAATGGAATTGAAGATGTAATGTCATGATGCCCGGTAAATTCTGCTTACCGGGCATCTTTACAAGCAAAGAAAGATTGTTCCGGTAGCTAACGACTTATTGTTGCATTCAATGCATCAATAGAAGTTTATAATCCAGCGTCAACATTCATAGTAGAATGAACCCGAACCGGTGGGCGATCCCGCCCTGTAGTTGTTTCATTGGCTGTCCGCTTTTCGCTCTTTGCAGACAAAAGCCCTGCTTGTGTTGGGCCACGCTAAGTCATCTGTTTTGCCCCATTCATGTCCCTTTCCATAACCGGGCGGGCATTCTCTTTCGTGCGATGGATAAAAAACGTCACGACGCCGACGACGTTAACTTCGTCCAACACCTCACCCTCACCAACAATCGGGATCTCGCTATACGCGCGATGCGTTCAATGCTCAGTGGATGAAAGCCAAAAAGGCTGCTGCTGAAAAGTTTCCGGTCTTCGATTTTCAGTTCACTTTTCATGACCCCAAAGCACAAGGGATTTCAGATCTAAAAGGTTCACTGAACGATAAAGAGAAATATCAGGGCATAAAAACGTGTCACAAACGGCTCGCTATAACAGGAAAGTTTCGATCGTACCGGTGATCGGAGGGCAGTAATGCCCTCTTCATATGGCGAAGCTGAATGGCGAAAATATGGTGAAACGAAAAAAAGCACAAAAAAACCACCCGAAGGTGGTTTCACGACACTGCTTATTGCTTTGATTATTCTACTTGTTTCCCATGGTGCCCGGGGCGGGACTTGAACCCGCACAGCGCGAACGCCGAGGGATTTTAAATCCCTTGTGTCTACCGATTTCACCACCCGGGCGCGGGAAAAAATTGGAGGCGCGTTCCGGAGTCGAACCGGACTAGACGGATTTGCAATCCGCTACATAACCGCTTTGCTAACGCGCCAAAACTGCTTAACACCCGCAACTGCCGATGTTTTTAACTGGAGCGGGAAACGAGACTCGAACTCGCGACCCCGACCTTGGCAAGGTCGTGCTCTACCAACTGAGCTATTCCCGCAGTATCAAGCTTTTAATCACTTGATTTTATTACCGTCCGGCATTCTTAGCTGCCGTTCGATGCGTTGCATTCTACTTACCTGACGCACTGAGTCAACGATATTTTTCGCAACCGTAGATCGTTTGCTGAAATTTACGGCGAAACGATCACGGTTCAAGCAAATCGCTGCGTGCGGCATTCAGGTATTGCAGCATCGACCATAACGTCAGTACCGCCGCCACGAAGAACAGCGCGATGCCTGCCCAGGTCACCCACTCGTTCGGACGCCACAGCAGCCACACCAGTGCCACCATCTGGGCGGTGGTTTTGACTTTACCGATCCATGAGACCGCGACGTTGCTGCGTTTGCCCAGCTCCGCCATCCACTCACGCAGCGCAGAAATGATAATCTCACGGGCGATCATGGTTGCCGCAGGCAGCGTGACCCACCAGCTATGATAGTGCTCCGCCACCAGCACCATCGCAATGGCGACCAGCACTTTATCGGCAACCGGGTCGAGAAACGCGCCAAATCGCGTGCTTTGATTCCAGCGGCGGGCGAGAAAACCGTCGAACCAGTCGGTCACCGCCGCAACGAGAAAAATCAGCGCACAGGCAAACGGTGCCCAGACGAACGGAAGATAAAACGCGAGCACGAAAAAAGGAATCAGGATCACGCGAAACAATGTAAGCAACGTAGGGATATTAAATTGCATAGTGACAGGTAACTGTTTGTTGTTAGTAAAAATTAGCCCTATGTTGCTACAGAGCACCTAATGTTTCAACGAGTAGAAGATCTTTTCTGCCAGACCTTGCGATATACCCGGTACTTTTGCGATCTCTTCGACGCTTGCATTCTGCAACCCTTGCAAACCGCCCATGTATTTTAGCAGCATCTGTCGGCGCTTCGGTCCCACGCCTTCAATTGTTTCCAGCGAGCTGGTGTTTTTGACTTTAGCGCGTTTTTTCCGGTGGCCGCTAATCGCATGATCGTGCGAGTCATCGCGGATATGCTGGATCACATGCAGCGCCGGGGAATCCGGCGGCAGGTTGAATCCCTCCCCTTCCGGCTCAAAGAACAGCGTTTCCAGCCCGGCTTTACGGTCAGTGCCTTTCGCAACGCCCAGCAGGATCGGATGATGCTTATCCCAGGTCACGTCAAGTTCAGCAAATACCGCTTTAGCCTGACCAAGCTGGCCTTTACCGCCATCAATCAGGATCACGTCCGGGATTTTACTTTCTTCAATCGCCTTACCGTAGCGGCGGCGTAAAACCTGGTTCATGGCCGCATAGTCATCGCCCGGCGTAATGCCGGTGATGTTGTAGCGTCGGTATTCCGCGCGCAGGGGGCCATTGCTGTCAAATACCACGCAGGAGGCAACGGTCTGCTCGCCCATCGTATGGCTGATGTCGAAACACTCCATCCTTCTGACTTCAGGCAGTTTGAGCACCTCTGCCAGCGCCGCCAGCCGCTGATGGATGGTGGACTGCTGCGACAGCCTGGTGGACAGCGCCGTGGCCGCATTGGTCCGCGCCAGCTTCAGATAGCGTGCGCGGTCGCCGCGCGGTTTAGTCTGAACGTTCACGCGCCGCCCGGCAAGCGTCGTCAGCGACTCTTCCAGCAGGGTTTTATCGCTCAGATTAAAGTCGAGCAGGATCTCGCCCGGCAGCGTGCGCATCTGACTACCCTGCAGGTAAAACTGGCCGACAAAGGTTTCCACCACTTCGCCCAGTTCCGTCCCGCCTGGAATTTTAGGATAGTAGCTGCGGCTACCCAGCACTTTCCCTTGACGGATGAACAGGACGTGTACGCAAGCCATACCCGCGTCAAAAGCAACGCCGATCACATCGAGATCGTCGCCGTTGTTGGAGACGAACTGTTTCTCCGTCACCCTGCGCACCGCCTGAATTTGATCGCGGATGCGTGCCGCCTCTTCAAAATTGAGATTCTGGCTGGCCTGCTCCATCCGCCCGATGAGCTGGGTCAGGACCTGATCGTCTTTCCCGGCAAGAAACAGGCGCACGTATCCGACCTGCTGCGCGTATTCTTCTTCACTCACCAGGCCTTCAACGCACGGCCCCAGGCAACGCCCGATTTGATATTGCAGGCACGGGCGCGAGCGGTTGCGATACACGCTGTTCTCGCACTGGCGAACGGGGAAAATCTTTTGCAGCAGCGCCAGGGTTTCACGCACGGCATAGCCGTTGGGAAACGGGCCAAAATATTCGCCTTTGGCATGTTTTGCGCCACGGTGAATCGCCAGTCGCGGATGGGTATCGCCGCTAAGAAAAATAAACGGGTAAGACTTATCATCACGCAGTAAAACGTTATAGCGTGGCTGATAAAGCTTGATGTAGTTGTGTTCGAGCAGCAGCGCCTCGGTTTCCGTATGGGTTACCGTCACGTCTATCTGCGCAATAAGGGCGACCAGTGCTTCCGTTTTACGCGAGGAAAGATTGCCACGGAAGTAGCTGGACAGGCGTTTTTTCAGGTCTTTGGCTTTACCCACATAGATAACGGTACCGCCAGCATCATACATGCGATAAACGCCGGGCTGGCTGGTAACCGTTTTCAGAAAAGCTTTTGAATCAAACACATCACTCACAGATTTGCTAACGACTCCGCATTACACAGGCCATGGCGGATTGCCAGATGAGTCAGCTCGACATCGCCGTGAATGTTTAATTTGCTAAACATCCGGTAGCGATAGCTGTTCACCGTTTTAGGACTGAGATTCAGTTGCTCTGAGATCTCATTGACCTTCTGACCTTTGGTAATCATCAGCATAATCTGCAATTCGCGTTCAGACAAACTGGCAAAGGGAGAATCGGTGGTTTCAGGCTCAATCTGACTTAGCGCCATTTGTTGAGCAATGTCTGAAGCGATATAACGCTGACCTGAAAAGACTGAACGAATGGCGCTGACCACTTCCTGTGGAGCCGCTCCTTTAGTCAGATATCCCGCCGCACCCGCCTGCATGACTTTGGCGGGCAGTGGGTTTTCAGTATGCACGGTGAGCATGATGACTTTGGTATCTACGCAGGCGCGGGCGATTTTGCGCGTCGCCTCCAGCCCACCGATGCCGGGCATGTTCATATCCATGAGCACCACGTCGACGGCGTTGGCCCGACACCATTTTACGGCATCCTCACCGCAACAGGCTTCGCCGACTACTTTTATACCCTTAATATCTTCAAGAATGCGTCGTATCCCTGCGCGCACCAGCTCGTGGTCATCAACAAGAAAAACGTTGATCAAAGGAATAATCTCCTGAAAAGGGATAACGCGACAAACAACAAATTACCCATATATTAACGGTTTTCAGACTAACATTGAAACGCAAAAATGGCGGAGATAAGATTTTGCTCGCGTTTTTGTTAATTAAAGAGCGCTTCAGGCACGGCGCAAGCCTGGGATGACGGTAGGCGGCTGAGTTTTTTTCATCTTCGGTTTAATAAGATGAAAAATAGTGAAGCAGACATGTAACATTAATTAACGCAATGAGAACAAAAAAACAATTATTAGATACCCTGTTTAAACTTGCCGACGGTGTACTTATTCGTCACTGCCGTCCGGTTGGCGATCAAAAAACAACCACTCCATTTTTCGCCCCGGCTTGTGATATACTCCGCCGCCTTTGCTTTTAACGTCGCGCCAGCGCGCAGGAATCACACGAGGAAAATAAATGAGCGCACCCGATTTTTCCACTTCTGAGAATACTCAGCAACTGGCTTTGGAAGTCTCCTGTCTGAAGGCGATGCTTACGCTAATGCTACAGGCGATGGGACAGGCCGATGCAGGCCGTGTGGTCCTGAAGATGGAACGGCAAATCGCCGAAATTGAAGACCCGAATCTGGCCGCTATTTTCACCAGTACGGTTAAGCAGATTAAACAGGGTTACCGTCAGTAGCAGGTTAACCGGCTGAGAGCCTGGCTCAAAGCCGGTTTGACGTCTGGCACGCAGAACGAAGGTGTTTGTTCAGATCACTCCAATCGCCACGGCATAACAGGCAATTTGCGTTTTATTCGGCGCGTTGAATTTGCGCTGCATGTTCTTCTGATGGAAGTTGACCGTATTTTCGGAAATAGACAAAATCATGGCGATTTCTGCGGAGGTTTTCCCCTCCGCTGTCCACTTCAGGATCTCCAGCTCACGCTTGCTGAACTTCATCTCCGGCGACATCACCATATCGTCGTTAAGACGCAGCAGCGCTTCGGTGCTCAGCTCAATTAAAATCCGCAGCCGCAGTTCAATCTCATCGTCGCTCACCACTTTATCGTTCGGATACTGGCTGGAGACGGACAGAAAACCGGTCGCATGATTAGGCATCATCGCGCACTGGGTAATGCCTTTACGCAGACCATGATCGCGCGCGGCATCCCACAGGTTCATGGCGTCGCTGAACAGGTCATCGTTCCAGCTCAGACACCCGTGCTGATAATTGTGGGTTTTGAGTACCGGATCGATGGCGAAATAGTTCTCTGCCTGGTAATGCTTCAGCCAGGACGCCGGATAACTCCCGTGGAGTGTTATTTTAGGTCGGGTAAAAGGCACAGGATGCCTTACACACAGCGCAAAGTAATCGAATTGCAGCCACTGTGTTTGTTGTTGCAGAAGGTTATAAACCTCTTCTGCCGCTGTCACCGTCTGAAAACGATGCAGCATTTCCCGCCGCCACGCAAAAAAGTCATTCTCCCTCATAACTGCTAATAATTCCCCTGCACATCAATAATTATTATGAATAATCTAACCTAACACATAAATCTTATTTATAAATATAAAATATCAGTTCCGTCTCAATAAACGGAGCGGCAAACGGAGGCCATCGTGGTTAATGAAAGCAAAATGCGCGGGATGATTGATATTTCAGCGTAAATGCCAAACGGGTGAAAGGATAATCTTATACGCAGAGGGGTTATGCGCTTAACGTTAATCCATCAGTCAGACTTAAGTTAAATTTTCATTCGAAGGGTGATAACCCAAACGCGATCCTTTGCAATCGTCTTCAGGCAATCTGCAAGCCAACCCGTTGTATATAAAAGTAAAGATCGTTAATTTACATCGCTAAATAAGCCACGCGCATCCGCTGCCCTGTGGATGCGCGGGAGAGAGCCTAACGGCTGAGGAATTTTTCGAGGAACTGCCGGGTGCGCGGCTGTTGCGGGGCGGTAAACAGCGTTTTTGCGTCGCCCTGCTCAACGATGCGTCCCTGATCCATAAAGATCGCCCGGTCCGCCACGTCGCGGGCGAAGCTCATTTCGTGGGTCACAATCACCATGGTGCGCTTCTCCAGCGCCAGCTGGCGGATGGTGTTCAGTACTTCTCCCACCAGTTCAGGATCGAGCGCCGACGTAGGCTCGTCAAAGAGGATCACATCCGGGCGCATCGCCAGCGCGCGGGCAATCGCTACCCTTTGCTGTTGCCCACCGGAAAGCCGTTTCGGGTAGCTGTTTTCTTTACCCACCAGTCCGACCTTCTCCAGCAGCTGCCGGGCGCGAGCGGTGGCTTCCTGTTTGTTTTCACCTTTGACGATCACCGGGCCTTCGATGATATTTTCCAGCACGGTGCGATGCGGAAACAGATTAAAGCTCTGGAAGACAAAGCCCACATGCTGGCGCAGACGGCGAATATTATCCTTTTGCTTGCCGAGCGCACGCGCGGTGTCAACGGTAATATCGCCCACCCGGATGGTGCCGCCCTCTGGCTGCTCCAGCAGGTTGATACTGCGCAGCAGAGTGGTTTTACCGGAGCCGCTGGGACCGATAATCGCCACTACTTCCCCCTCTTCCACCTCAAGGTCGATACCGTGCAGCACCGTTTGCCCGTGAAATTTTTTCAGCAAATTTTTGACTTCAATGGCGCTCATTTTGGATCTCGCTCCTGACGGTTTAACCGATGCTCGAAGTGGTTTTGCAGGCTGGACAGCACCGTCGCCATCACCCAGTAAATCAGCGATGCCGCCAGATACATAGTGAACACCTCCAGCGTGCGCGAGGTAATCAGCTGTGCCTGACGGAACAGTTCCGGCACCTGGATCGTCGCGGCCAGAGAGGTGTCTTTCACCAGGCTGATAAAGCTGTTGCCCAGCGGCGGCAGCGCCACCCGCGCCGCCTGCGGTAAAATCGCCCGCCGCAGGGTCTGGTAAGGCGTCATGCCGATACTGGCGGCTGCTTCCCACTGCCCTTTGTCGATAGACGAGATAGCCGCACGCAGCGTTTCAGACGTATACGCTGCGGTATTCAGGGATAAACCAATCATCGCCGCCGGGATCGGATCCAGCTCAATGCCAAACTGCGGCAGCCCGTAATAAATCATAAACAGCTGGGCAATCAGCGGCGTGCCGCGAAAAATGGAGATATAAAAGCGGGCCAGCCAGCGCACCACTCGCAGCGGCGACATGCGCATTAACGCGAGGATAAAGCCCAGCAGCAGGCCGAAAAACATTCCGCCAATACTCAGTTGCAGGGTAAAGACCGCCCCCCGCAGCAGGAAAGGGGCGGAATCGACGATCAGTTGTAGACTCTCTTGCATTATGGTCAGTAGCCTGATGGTTAGACGTGCGGATGATAGGCGAACAGCGCAGGCGCGCCGCCGGTATGAACAAATAAGATCGGGCCATCATCCCTGAAGCGGTTCTGGCTGATGCCGTCAATCAGGCCCGCCATCGCTTTGCCGGTATAAACCGGGTCCAGTAAAATCCCTTCCAGCTGCGCCAGCAGCTTGACCGCTTCCTGACCTGCTTCATTCGGCGTGCCGTAGCCGGGAGCAAAATAATCATCCCAGAGCGTAATTTGCGCCGAGGCGGTCAGTTCCAGACTTTGCGCGATGGCCTGCTGCAGCGTAACCACCTTAGGCAATTGATCGGCGATTTTACGTGACACCGTCACTCCAATCAGTTCGGCTTCCGGCATTAATTGCTCCAGCCCCACCGCCAGCCCGGCGTGGGTTCCTGCGCTGCCGGAAGCCACCACCACCGACGAGATGTTGACCGCGCCTTCGCACTGCTGGGCGATTTCCAGCGCGCTCTCCACATACCCCAGCGCACCCAACGCATTAGAGCCGCCAACCGGAACACTATAAGGACGAAAGCCCTGCGCTTCGAGGCGGGTCGCCAGCTCGCTAAGCTGCTGGTCAGGGTTATCCAGGGCGTCGCACATTTCCACCTGTACGTTAAACAGATCCAGCAGCAGCCGGTTGCCGTTTGTCAGATAATTTTCCGCGCGGGTGCCAATCGGATTTTCCAGCAGCGCCACGCAGTGCAGACCTAATTTTGCCGCCACCGCCGCCGTCTGACGAACGTGGTTTGACTGGATCGCGCCTGCGGTGATGAGGGTATCAGCCCCTTCGCGCAGCGCATCTGCCGCCAGGAACTCCAGCTTGCGCAGTTTATTACCGCCCATCGCCATCGGGGTGACGTCATCGCGCTTAATGAAAATTTCGCGTCCCAGGTGATCGGACAGACGCGGCAGGTATTCCAGCGGCGTGGGCGCGCCGATCAGTTCCAGACGGGGAAAGCGGGTTAAGTTATGCAGAGACATGTAACCTCCTGACGAATTTCTTTTTATTATGCACGCTGCGGGCGAGAAATAAAAAAAAGGCGCTGGTATCAGCGCCTCATTGTGGATCGGTGCAGGCTTATTGAGTCACGTCAGCGCCGAACCATTTTTCGGAGAGCGCTTTCAGGCTGCCGTCTTTCTGCATATCGGCAATCGCACCATCCACCGCTTTCAGCAGGTCGTCGTTGCCTTTACGCAGCGCCACGCCCGCTTCCTGACGGGAGAAGGCTTCGCCGGTCACCGCCAGCGTATTGTTGGTTTTCTTCACCAGATCCAGCGCTGCCAGACGGTCGACCAGAATGGCGTCAATACGGCCTACGCGCAGATCCTGGTATTTTGTCGGATCGTCATCGTAGGTGCGGATATCCACGCCCTGTACGTTCTGACGCAGCCATTCTTCATAGTTACTGCCGAGGCCCACGCCCACTTTTTTGCCTTTCAGGTCTGCCGCGCTTTTGATCTGCGCTTCAGCGCCCTTCTTCACCAGCGCCTGAATACCGGAGATGGTGTACGGCGTGGAGAAATCGTATTTCTTTTTGCGCTCGTCGGAGATGGTGACCTGGTTAATCACCACATCAATACGTTTGGAGTCCAGCGAGGCCAGCATACCGTCCCATTTGGTCGGCTTGAGGGACGCTTTCACGCCCAGATGCTGCGCCAGCTGTTCGGCAAATTCCACTTCAAAACCGGTCAGTTTGCCGTCATCCCCCTGAAAGCTGAACGGCGGATAGGTGCCTTCCAGCCCTACCAGCAGGGTGCCGCGTTCTTTGACTTTATTCAGCAAACCCTCATCGGCGAAGGTTTTCGCGCTAACGCCTGCCATCAATGCTACAGCCATCGCGCCCATCAGCGCCTGACGACCCAGAAGTGCTAGTTTCATATTTGCCCCAAAAATAGAAAAAACTGATTGTAATGTAAGGCGTTAGCGTTTAATCGCAAATACCTGTCCGCTACAACTTATTCACTTTTAATATATATCACAAACTTCAGGTTGCGCGAGCGCCTGCGTATCAGCCAGCGGCTGCCAGGACTGGAACTGCACATATTTACGCAGGGCGATGCGATAGTTATTGGTGCTGGTGGTCGGCAGCCAGGGCTCGAGATTTTCATCAAGATAGCCCTCTTTCAGCAGCGACCGGGAGATATGCTGTTCGTTCAGATGCGCGCCGAGACGACGCAGACGTACCACGTATTCGCGCACGGTGCCGTGGCTCATGTCGGTATGATCGAAGAGATATTGCTTGAAGCCGAGGATGTCAAAATAATCGCTCTGCGTTTTGCAGTGGAGATCGCCACAAAAGCGGCATAACGCGACCCAGTTTTGCTGTTCACGCTGCCAGGTCTCGTCATCAATTAACGTATCGAGACGCGAGATGGCAATTTTGTTGACGATTTCGCCCGCCCGGACCAGCGTGATGCGGTCGAGCAATTTTTGGCAGTGGGCGCAATGCGTCTGGCTGTGTTTAAAATCCTTCAAATAGCGGCTTAAAGGCCGTCTTTTAACCTGCTGCACCGTCATGATAACTCCTGGTTGTCATTGCATTGTGCGGCACTTTTTCAGGCGCGGTGAATTCACCGCAAGCCTATAACTTACCCAGGCGGCTCCTCAGACGTTTAATGGCCTGACTGTGCAACTGGCTGACCCGCGACTCGCCGACTTCAAGGACCGCGCCGATCTCTTTGAGATTCAGCTCTTCCTGGTAGTACAGCGTCAGCACCAGCTGCTCGCGTTCCGGGAGGGCTTCGATAGCCTCCATCACGCGCTGGCGCAGATTGCTGTCCAGCAGTTGCTGGAGCGGATTTTCGCGTTGATGTTCATCAGACACCAGCTCGATACCATCACCGTGCTCTTCATGCCATTCATCCCAGGAGAAGAGCTGGCTGTTATTGGTATCCAGCAGCATCTGACGATAATCTTCAACCGCAATGCCGAGATGCTGCGCAACTTCGGTTTCCGTTGCGTTACGTCCCAGCGCCTGTTCCAGTTGACCCATTGCCTGCGCCACTTCACGCGCGTTGCGCCGAACGCTGCGCGGCACCCAGTCGCGACTGCGCAATTCGTCCAGCATCGCCCCGCGAATGCGTTGCACTGCGTAAGTTGTAAATGCCGTTCCTTGCAGAGCATCATATCGTTCAACGGCATTTAATAACCCAATGCCACCCGCCTGAAGCAGATCGTCCAGTTCCACGCTCGCTGGCAAGCGCACCTGAAGGCGCAATGCTTCATGACGCACCAGAGGTACATAACGCTGCCATAGCGAGTGTTTATCCATTACACCTTCAGCGGTATAGAGTGAATTCACGATAAACAGCCCTGCGTTAATTGAGTTATCGGCATGATTATCCGTTTCTGGAGGGCTTTTAATCGGATGAATAGTGGGTGAAATGGGGGGTTATTTAGGTTGTTAGACTGAATGAAGGATAAACGCAGAGTGAAAATTTTCACTCTGCGCCTTTTACGCTTTAAGCACTCGGGTTCTGTTTTCCAAACTGGTAAATATCACCGACGGAAAAACTTTCTGGCTCCTGACCATCACAATAACGCTGCCAGCATTGACGAAGCATTTGCTCGACATACTGGGCGATCAGATCCTTTTGATTATGCTCTATTTGCATCCGGCTACGCAGACTCAGACGTATCGCATTAAGCTCTTCTAATTTTGAGGTCCAGCTAACGGCTTTCGCAATATATTCCTCTTTACTGTACGCAACAAAATCAGGTAATCCTAATGAGTACATAATTGATGCCCCCTGACGGGAGACCAGTGTCTCACCTGCCAGCGACACCGTAGGCACCCCCATCCAGGCAGCGTGACTGGTAACCGTGCCGCCAGTAAACGGGAACGTATCAAGGATTAAATCGACGTCGTTGTGCGATTGCAAATAGCCCTGCATATGCGTCGCTTCCCGCAGCGTAATACGCTCTTTCGGGATGCCACGGGTTTCCATTTTATGGGTGATTTCAGGCCACATTACTGTCGCCATATTGGCGATAATGAAATGTGCCGAAGGCACTTCAAGCAGCACTCGCGCCCACACATCGAGAACCTCATCGTTCACTTTGTTTGGCCGGTTAAAACTGGCAAAGGTGAAATAACCTTTCTCAAGCGCCGGGAGAGAATTAATGGATTGATTCTCTTCTTTACTGCTGAAATTACGCGGCAGCGAAAGATAAATTAATTTCTCCGTAAACTGCGCTTCCAGCACCGGATCTGCCGGAACCGGGAAAATGGTGGCGTAATAATCCATCGTCGGCAGGCCCGTCGTCGCATGATAACCCACCCAGGAAATTTGTACCGGGGACGGTTTTAACGCAAAAGTCGTCAATCGGTTATAGCCCGTATGCCCGGCGAGGTCGATCAGGATGTCAATTTCATCTTGCTTGATAATTTCAGCGAGTTCTGTCGCACTGGTGTGCAGAATTTCTCGCCATTTATCGGCTGACTTTTCGAAACGATCCGTACCTTCGTTACGGGCATAAGATGGCGCACTATTGTAGGCATAAAGTTCGAATTTCGAACGATCGAGCGCATCCCAGATTGGCGTGAAGAAAAAGCTTACCGGATGATTATCCCGGAAGTCACCGGAGACGAAACCAAGACGTAGCTTACGGTTGGCATCTTTATTTAGCGGATGATAACCACTGAATTTTTGTTGCCCGGCCCAGTTCATCGCGCCTTCACCAAAACTCAAATGGCAATCCAGAATTTCTTTAGCCGTAGATTTAGCGCTGTGCGTAAGGGTAAAAGCCAGTCCACCGAGGTTACCAAAATCAGCATACTGGTTTCTGATCGACTTTTTCAAAAACGCAATGCCTTCATCCGTTTTCGCCTGTTCACAAAGGCAACTCCCCAGCAGGCCGACCATTTGACGGCTTTCAGGTGCCAGTTCCACGCCGGTGCGGGCGCAGTATTCGGCACGTTCAAAGGTTTTACTTTCTTTATGCAGAACGCCGAGCAAATACCAGTCGGGAGAACTTTTGCGATCGCAGCGTAAAATGGCTCTGGCGAGTCTTCCGGCGGCCCAGGACATCCGGTTCTCATATAACGCCATAGCCAGTTCGGAATAAATAAACAGGCTGGTTGACTGGAATGAGAGCATTTTGCATAGCGCAAGAATCGCCGATTCATTAAGCACCACGCGCTTATAAAAACGGTAGAGATAATAATTACCGCTAAAGGTACGGCTTAGTTCTTCATAATGCTTAGCAACGTGTTCAATCGCATCGGTATTATCGCCTTTAATCAGGATTTTATTGGTAGAAATGACCAGGGCTTTATCAACAGATTCTGAAACATCATCGTTGCCATCGCGACGCATTTTTTTGGCCAGCGTTTCATACGCATGGGTATAAAAGCCGCCAGCCGAACGGTCGCTGGAGAAAAGCAGCAGCGAGCAGGCTAAACGTGCGCTGTGGATCAATTCCGCTTCAGCGATAGTTTTTTGATAGTAATGTTTCCATGCCAGCACTGAGCCGGTAAGAAGTCCTTTGCGGTGCAAATTATCGAGCAACTCAAAGTTATTCGCCGACACAGTGTGTACACCACTAAGCAGTTGCTGGCGCTCTTCGTCATTAATCGTCACAACTTCGTGCCAGGGGTTCACTAACGTCGTGGTAGCGGCTCGGGCATTAAGCTGGGCGATAATAGCAGGCGCGGTGACAATCTCGTGCTGTTCGCTACGGGAATAAATGTCAGCCTCGCGCCGATAATGTAATCCCGCAATATTCTTTTTGAACAGCGCCTTGAGCGATGCCATAACCCGATCTTCATGCAGCGCGTCTGAAATAAATTCAGGATCGTCATCTGGCAGACGGGTATGGAAAACGAGCTGTTCAAAACTCAAACTGTATGGCCATGCTTCACCAAGAAGATCGAGGATATTAAGCGTGGTGATATCTTCGGTGGCAACCGGTGTTCCATCCTGCGAAGCAACGACGTTCGGCACGGAGCGAATATGATGAGAAAGCCGTCTGAAACTGCCTGAAAAACGTAATTCGCGCAGGCGCTGATAATTAACATTATCTTCAACGACCGGCGTATCGGCCTGCAATTTAACAAGGCTAAAGCGACGATTACGATTTATGGCAATGTCCAGGTACTGCTGGGCCAGCACCTTACCGCTGCCTGCGGAGATGGCCTGCCACTGTTCCGTGATTTTCTCATCATAAAAATCTGCATGTTCGCTGGCTGGCTGTAAATCGCCCACGTAGCTAAGCCCCATATTTTCCAGCCGGGTATTGAACTCAACGAGATAACTGGCTTCGTTTTTACCCTCCAGAAAATAATGACTCAGCATGTCATCTGAAATCTGCCGGGCATTCTTATCCGTGTTATCGATGTAGCTTTTAAAGATGCTTTCATTGTGGGTAATTTGATTGATCCATGACAGCATTTCACGTGAACGATGTATTTGTTCCTGCCAGCTATTTGCCATCCCGCTGTGGATTTGCACGGCATCGCGCAGCATATCCATCAGTTTCGCCCCAGGCTGGCAGGACCAGTCGATCGCCATAACGCCCTGCGGGGTGAGCATTTGTTTGCATAGCAGGAGTACAGCATCAGTGACATCATTTGCCAGCATGGAAAATGAATTCTGGATAACAATATAATCAAACTTACCCAGGTTGCTTTCGAACAGGCTATCAAGCGAGGCAGAATATAAATGAAGATTATCGGGCCCCTGGGCTAAAACATTCTGCAGGTCAACGGCATTAACTTCCGTGGCAAGTTCAATCCCGGTGAATGAGGCATAGGGAAACGCGCAGGCAGTGGTGAGTAGCTCTGTTCCATCGCCACAACCCAGTACAAGAACAGAGGCGTGCTGAACCTTTGCAGTCTCCAGACCATAAAGCCATGCCACGGCACGAATATGCTCAACCGAACTGTATATTCTTTGCTTTTTGATGCTGGAATTGTCCTGCACATCGTTTTTATCATTAACTGCCATATGTCGAACCTGTTCATGTACCATGTTGCCAAATTATCAAAGTTTGTCTCTGTTAATTCGGCGAGAAACCGGGCATTTTTATCGCTATTCGGTTTATGTAAGCCATAAAAAAGCCAGCCCGAAGGCTGGCTTGTGTAAAGCAAGAGAGATTAACGCAGCAGAGACAGAACAGTCTGCGGAACCTGGTTTGCCTGAGACAGAACGGAAGTGCCCGCCTGCTGAAGGATCTGCGCACGGCTCATGTTAGAAACTTCAGTTGCGTAATCCGCATCCTGAATACGAGACTGTGCAGCGGACAGGTTAGTCACGGTGTTGTTCAGGTTAGAGATAGTGGATTCAAAACGGTTCTGAATCGCACCCAGATCTGAACGCTGGTTATCTACTGCTTTAATAGCGGCATCAACATCGCTCAGGACGTCAGAAGACAGCACGTCAAAACCACCGTCCAGGACGTTTACAGAACGGGAATCAGTACCCACGTTGCTCAGGGTCAGGGTGCCAGCGCCGGTCAGAGTACCGGTGGTGTTGGTCAGCGTCAGAGTTGCGGTAGAGGCAGTACCTGCGCCCAGCTGGGTAGACGTTGCAGTCTCGAAAGAAGACGTTACGCCTGCAGCCGTTGCGAATGCCTGAGTACCGGTATCGGAGCCCACACCGTTTGCGCCCAGTTTGTTCCAGCCGGAGTTAGCGTTGATGCTGATGCTGATGCTTTCGTTATCGTTGGCACCGACCTGGATTTTGATATCAGAACCCGTTGAGTTCTGGGACAGGATTTTGCTGCCGTTGAACTGGGTTTGCTGTGCAACACGGTTGATTTCCAGCAGACGCTGGTTAACTTCAGACTGGATGGAGTCGATGTCAGAAGCAGAGTTAGTACCGTTCTGCGCCTGAACAGACAGCTCACGAATACGCTGTAAGTTGTTGTTGATTTCGTTCAGGGAACCTTCAGCGGTCTGTGCCAGAGAAATACCGTCGTTGGCGTTACGGGAAGCCTGAGTCAGACCTTTGATGTTAGAGGTAAAACGGTTGGAGATCGCTTGACCCGCTGCATCGTCTTTCGCGCTATTGATACGCAGACCTGATGACAGACGCTCGATAGCTGTGCCCAGTGAAGATTGAGATTTATTCAGGTTGTTCTGAGTAGTCAAGGACAACAGGTTAGTATTGATAACTGCCATGATATTTTCCTTC
Organism: Enterobacteriaceae bacterium UBA5654; assembly: GCA_002421005.1. Lineage (GTDB taxonomy): Bacteria > Pseudomonadota > Gammaproteobacteria > Enterobacterales > Enterobacteriaceae > Superficieibacter. The sequence goes on from DIJC01000014.1 coordinate 71,123, forward strand.
AAAAATTGGGTTTAGGTTCGGTGCCTAACACACACGGCGTCTCTCACCGTCCCTACAGATATCGGCACCTGTTTTGCCAACTTTAGAAAAAAAACAAAAAAATTGATCTCCGCTGCAATGAATGCCGATCTTTCCTTTATCTAAAACTCAATGCCTATATTAGCTTTAAATCCTGTTAGCTATTCTGACGATCGTTTTAGCCAATTTTGCGTAAACTTTTTGCCCGTAGTGCCGATAACAGACCAGAACTACTATCGAATCGAAGGAATAGCTTAATGGCAACAATCAGTAATCTCGGTGTAGGCTCGAATCTGGATCTGACAACTCTTTATAATTCACTGGAGTCGGCCGAGCAAACCAAACTAACAACGATTACAACGCAGCAAAGCACTTATCAGGCACAGCTTAGCGCTTATGGAAAACTGCAAAGCTCGCTGCAAAGTTTGCAAACGGCCACGGCGGCATTATCAAAATCAACAAGCTGGAACTCGACGTCCGTCACCAGTAAAAATGACGCGTTCACCGCCACGACCACCAGCGCCGCCGCAGTAGGATCTTTTACGGTTAAGGTTGAACAACTCGCTAAACCGCAGGTATTAACCTCAGCGGCTGGTGCCATTGATAGCAACAGCAAAAAACTGGGTGGAGAAACAGAAAGTGGTACGCGCACGATAAGTATCACGCAGCCTGATACCAAAGAGCCGTTAACCATCACCTTAAAAGATTCTGAAACGACGCTTGATGGGATCGTCAGCGCGATAAACAAAGCGAACGGTAACGTCACGGCGAGCGTCGTCAAAGCGAAGGACGGTGATTATCGCCTGATGCTGAGCTCGAAATCGTCCGGTACGGACGCCAGCATGACGGTCGACGTGAGTGGCGATGATACGCTACAGGCACTGATTGGTTACGATTCAACCACCAAAACCGGGGCGATGACGGTACAGACTACCGCGCAAAATGCGAAGTTTGTGGTCAATGATATTGCGGTAGAAAGAAGCAGCAACACGGTTTCAGATGCGCTTTCGGGCGTGACCTTCACGCTAAAAACAGCGGGCGGCGCGAGCGAAACGCTGGATGTTACCCGCGCCACGGACACCAATAAAACGGCCATTAATAACTGGGTGACTGCTTATAACTCGCTTCAGTCCACCATTGCCTCGGTGACGAAATATGTTGCCGTTGATAAAGGTGCCGATAGCCAGTCAACCAATAATGGCGCGCTGGTGGGTGACAGTACCGTTCGCAGTATTCAGTCGCAGCTACGTGGCTTATTGACCGACGTTCAGTCCGGCACCTACGGTATTTTAGCGCAGGTGGGCGTGAGTCAGAACCCGGTCATCGGAACGGATGGCGCAACCGGTACGCTGAAAATCGACAGTGATAAACTCACCAAAGTATTAACAGAAAACCCGGATGCGGTTCAGGCTTACTTTGTGGGAGACGGTAAAACCACCGGTCTGGCCACAAAAATGAATACCACATTAACGAACATGCTGAGCACCGATACTGGCAAAAGCGGCGCAATTCAAAACGCGAAAGACGGTATCAACAGCACGCTGAAAACGTTGAGTAAACGCTATGATGCTATGGAAACGTCCATTGAAACGACCATGGCGCGTTACAAGGCGCAATTTACCTCTCTGGATACGTTGATTAATAAACTTAACAACACGGCCAGCTATTTGACTCAACAATTTAGTACATCAAGTAGTTAAGGAAATTCTATGTATACAAACAATGCTGTAAATGCCTACCAACAGGTAGGTCTGGAAACCGCCGTTATGAGCGCGAATCCGCATCAGCTAATTGTTATGCTATTTGATGGGGCACACAGTGCCCTAATCCGGGCCAGATTATTTCTGGAGCAAGGTCAAATGGTTGCAAAGGGCGAAGCCTTATCAAAAGCGATTAATATCATTGATAACGGTTTAAAAGCAGGGCTGGATATGAACGTCGACAGCGATCTCCCCGCCAATCTTGCTTCCCTTTATGACTACATGATACGCAGATTGCTCATGGCAAATCTGCACAATGACGCGGATGCCATCGCAGAAGTCGAAGGTTTATTAGCCAATATTGCTGATGCATGGAAACAGATCAATCCGACAGCGCAGATTGCCCAGGTGCCGGTCTGATGAACAATAATCTCACTCCATCGCTTAAAAATTGGCATGTTTTGCATACGCTGAGTCTCACGATGTTACAGCTTGCTGAGGCTGGCCAGTGGGATGAATTAATTGAACATGAAGTTAGCTATGTTCAGTTAGTTGAAGAAATTGCCAATAACCCGATCTCGGCGAGTAATAAAGCGCAATTTGAACAGGCGCGCTTCATCCTTGAACAAATCCTTTCAAATGAAGCACAATTGAAACAGCTTTTGCAGGAAAGAATGGCCGATCTTCGCCATCTCATCCATCAGTCGGGAAACCAACTGTCAGTAACAACAACCTACGGAAATATGTCAGGGAATATTCTTTTTCCTAATAATTCAGAAGCATGATCCACAGAATTCACATTCATCATCCATACTCCAGATGTCAGCTACATGACTTCTGGAGCACGGAAGATGAAAAACCCCACGTTGTTGCAATGTTTTCACTGGTATTACCCTGACGGCGGCAAGCTTTGGCCGGAAATAAAAGAGCGCGCGTCTACGCTCAATGATATTGGCATTAATATGATTTGGCTCCCCCCGGCGTACAAAGCGGCATCGGGCGGCTATTCGGTGGGTTACGATAGCTACGATCTGTTCGACCTGGGCGAGTTCGATCAAAAAGGCGCGGTGGCGACCAAATATGGTGATAAACAGCAGTTGCTGGAAGCCATTGACGCATTGCGACAAAACGACATCGCGGTTTTGCTGGATGTGGTGGTGAATCACAAAATGGGGGCCGACGAAAAGGAGCCTGTGCAGGTGCAGCGGGTTAACGAACAGGATCGCACGCAGATTGATGATGAAATCATCGAATGCGAAGCCTGGACACGCTACACCTTCCCGGCACGTGAAGGAAAATATTCACAGTTCGTCTGGGACTACAAATGCTTCAGCGGGGTCGATCATATCGAAAACCCTAATGAAGACGGCATCTTTAAAATCGTTAACGACTATACCGGCGATGGCTGGAACGATCAGGTCGATAACGAAATGGGTAACTTCGATTACCTGATGGGCGAAAATATCGATTTTCGTAACCGGGCGGTGACGGAGGAGATCAAATACTGGGCGCGCTGGGTAATGGAGCAGACGCAGTGCGACGGTTTTCGTCTCGACGCGGTGAAGCATATTCCGGCCTGGTTCTACAAAGAATGGATCGACCATGTGCAGGAAGTCGCGCCGAAGCCGCTGTTTATCGTAGCGGAATACTGGTCGCACGAAGTGGAGAAATTGCAGCACTACATCGATCAGGTGGAAGGCAAAACCATGCTTTTCGACGCCCCGCTGCATATGAAATTTCACGAAGCCTCATTGCAGGGCCGTGATTATGACATGACGCAGATCTTCACCGGCACGCTGGTGGAAGCCGATCCGTTCCATGCGGTGACGCTGGTCGCTAACCACGATACCCAGCCGCTCCAGGCGCTGGAAGCACCTGTGGAAGCCTGGTTTAAGCCACTGGCCTACGCGCTGATTTTACTGCGTGAAAACGGCGTACCGTCGGTGTTTTACCCGGATCTGTTCGGGGCCAGCTATGAAGACACCGGCGGTGATGGCAATACTTACCAGATTGAAATGCCGGTGATCCACCAGTTGGGCGAGCTGATTCTGGCGCGCCAGCGCTTTGCTCATGGGATTCAGACCCTGTATTTCGATCACCCCAACTGCATCGCCTTCAGCCGCAGCGGCACCGATGAGGATGCGGGCTGCGTGGTGGTGATGTCGAACGGCGACGACGGCGAAAAAACCATTGAGCTTGGCGAAAACTACGGCAATAAACGCTGGCGTGATTTCCTGGCGAATCGGGAAGAAATTGTTGAAACCGACGAAAACGGTACGGCCACCTTCTTGTGCAACGGCGGCAGCGTCAGCGTATGGGTGCTGGAGGACGTGCTGGACATGATGCCTGAGGTCGATATCGATCTGGAGCTGTAACGTCAGGGACAGGCCCGGTGCGCGACGTCACCACCGGGCCTTTTAACGTCAGATTATGCGTTTTTCTTTTTTAGGTTTGCTCTTCGCAGGGGCTGCTTTTTTGACGATCGGTTTGGTTGCCGCATTACTCACCGCCAGCGGATTTTTCGCCAGATAATCGGCGCACTCGGCGGTCGGTTTATCCACGCGGTGCAGCGTCATACCGGCATATTCCAGCGCTGCGCCATCACGCTCAAGGCCGTAAACCTCAAGTTTATGGGTAACGTTATAATAGTCATCCGAGCGCTTCATCAGCTTACCCGGCAGCGCAATCACCCGCTGCCACTGGCGGCAGTCCAGCGTGTCGCCCTGCGGGGTGACAATCAGGCTGGCAATCGCTTCGGGGCTGACCAGCTTGCTTTGTGGACCGGTTGACTGCCAGTATCCGGCAAGCTCAGCGGGAGCAGGCGTTTTTACCACTTCGTCATAATTCTCGACCTGCGCACAACCCGTTAGCACCAGCATCAGGCTGGCAAACGCTATTTTTTTCATCATCTATCCTGCAACGAACAAAAAAACATTGTGGCATTAAAGCGTTAAGCCTGCCAGCCAATCACGGTCGCAGTATAAATTGATCCGGTCGAGGTTTTCCCGCTTTTTTATTCGTGTAATTTCTCATTTCACGTAATATCGCCTCTCTTCCGCCCTCTTCGCGGCGCTGGATACCTCCTTCTGAGTTCAGAGGCACTTAACCATGACCTGGCAACACTTCAAACAGGCGTACCTGATCAAATTCTGGGCACCTGCCCCCGCCGTTATCGCAGCGGGGATCCTCTCCACCTATTATTTTGGCATTACCGGCACTTTCTGGGCCGTCACCGGCGAATTTACCCGCTGGGGCGGACAGCTTCTCCAGCTGGCGGGCGTTCATACCGAGCAGTGGGGATATTTTAAACTCATTCATCTGGAAGGCAGTCCCCTCACCCGCATCGACGGCATGATGATCATCGGCATGTTTGGCGGCTGTTTCGCCGCCGCGCTGTGGGCCAATAACGTCAAACTGCGTTTTCCGCGCAGCCGCATTCGCATCCTTCAGGCGGTGGCCGGTGGGATTATTGCCGGGTTTGGCGCGCGTCTGGCGATGGGCTGTAACCTGGCGGCGTTTTTTACCGGTATTCCGCAGTTCTCGCTGCACGCGTGGTTCTTCGCCCTGGCGACAGCGCTCGGCTCATGGTTCGGCGCGCGCTTTACCCTGCTGCCGGTGTTCCGCATTCCGGTGAAAATGCAGAAAGTGTCCGCCGCCTCGCCGTTGACCCAGAAGCCGGAACAGGCGCGTCGCCGCTTCCGTCTGGGAATGCTGGTTTTTGTCGGTATGCTCGGCTGGGGGCTGCTGACGGCGATGAATCAGCCGAAGCTCGGCCTGGCGATGCTGTTTGGCGTGGGCTTTGGTTTACTGATTGAGCGCGCGCAAATCTGCTTTACCTCGGCGTTTCGGGATATGTGGATCACCGGGCGCACCCATATGGCGAAGGCCATCATTTTCGGTATGGCGGTCAGCGCCATCGGCATTTTCAGCTACGTGCAGCTTGGCGTGGAACCGAAAATCATGTGGGCTGGCCCCAACGCGGTGCTTGGCGGGCTGCTGTTTGGTTTTGGCATCGTGCTGGCGGGCGGCTGTGAAACCGGCTGGATGTACCGCGCGGTAGAAGGCCAGGTGCATTACTGGTGGGTGGGCCTCGGCAACGTTATCGGCTCTACCCTGCTGGCGTACTACTGGGACGATCTCGCGCCCACGCTTGCCACCCAATGGGATAAGGTCAACTTACTGAACACCTTCGGCCCGCTCGGCGGCCTGCTGATGACCTACGCGATGCTGTTTATCGCGCTGATGCTGATTATCGGCTGGGAGAAACGCTTTTTCCGCCGCCGCAATCTGACCGTGACGTCCATTAAGGAGACCGCATGAAAAGCTGGATACCTGACTACCGTCTGGATATGGTCGGCGAACCCTGTCCCTACCCGGCCGTCGCTACGCTGGAAGCCCTGCCGCAGTTGAAAAAAGGCGAGATCCTCGAAGTGGTCAGCGACTGCCCACAGTCGATCAACAACATCCCGCTCGACGCCCGCAATCACGGCTACACGGTGCTGGATATCCAGCAGGACGGCCCCACAATCCGCTACTTAATTCAAAAGTAAGCATCAAGGCCGGAGAGCAATCTCCGGCTTTTTTTATCGTGGCATCCACTAAATAGTTTTTTGCAAAAGTAAAACGATCGGTTTACTTTTAAAAGATGCAAAAGAGAAACGATATCCTTCAGGCCGCCGAGCGGCTGTTTTATGCCAACGGCTTTCACGCCACCAGCACCGATCGCATCTGCGAGGAAGCGGGCGTCTCAACCCGCACCCTGTACCGCCATTTTCCCTCACGCGAGGCGCTCACCGAAGCGGTGATGCACCATCGTCAGCAGCGTTTTTTTGCGGACCTGCTCGCGGCGGACGATCCCCAGGCGATAAGCCAGCTCTTTGCCGTTCTCGCGCAGTGGATGCGGGAATACGGCGCGTCGGGCTGTTTTTTTCTCAAGGCCTGGGGCGAGTATGCCAGTGAAGAGGAGCATCTTGCGGCGCTGGCGCTGGATTTTCGCTATACCCTGCGCGGCTATATCAGCGCCTGCACAGGCCACGCGCGGGGCGAACATCAGCAGGCCGTCGCCGATGCGGTCTGGATGCTGTTCGAGGGGGCGATCACCTCCGCCCTGATTATCGGCCCCGAGGCTGCGCAACATGCTGGCGCGGCGGCGCAGCAATTACTGGCAGGCGGCGGAGATCCATCATGAAAACCTCCCTCGCGCTGGGGATCGCCGGATTTTCCCTGATTGCCGTTACCTATGGCATGGCGCGATTCGCCTGGGGTCTGATGCTGCCGGACGTGGCGCAGGCGATCCCTTTTAGCTCGCGGCTGGCGGGCGTGCTCTCGGCCTGTAGTTTTGCCGCCTACTGCCTGTCGATTCTCGCCGCCCCGCTGCTGGCTCGCCGTTTGGGTTCCCGTTTGCCTGCGGCGGCGGCGGCGCTGTGTGCGGCGGCAGGTCTGGCGATCCTTGCGCTGGCCGTGTCGCCACTGATGCTTGGCGTCGGGCTGTTCATCGCCGGACTCAGCCCCGGTCTGGCGTCGCCCTCTCTCGCCGATGCGGTAAGCCGACTGATTGCTGAACGCCGCCAGTCACAGATGAATACGCTGATTAATGCCGGGACGGGCGCGGGAATTATTCTCTCGGTGCCGGTGCTGTTTTATCTGCCGGGTGGCTGGCGCGCGGCGTGTGGCGTATTTGCCGTTCTGGCGCTCGCCTGCCTGTTCCCGACGCTGCGCTGCCTGCCCGCAGGCGCATCCACCCACCATGAAGAACAACCCGGATACGGCGATTTTCTCAACCGGCCCATGCTACGCCTGACGCTAATCGGACTTATCAGCGGCGCGGCCAGCGCGGCATGGTGGAGTTTCGGCCCGCAGATACTGCACCAGCAGCTTCATGCCGCTAACAGCACCGTCAGTACGCTGTGGCTGATTAGCGGCGGCGCGGGGATCCTCGGCGTGTTAGCCGGGCCTGCCGCTTCGGTCATCGGGTTGAGGCAGGTTTACCGTCTTTCCCTGCTGGGTATGGCTGTTCCGTTACTGCTTCTTGCCGTGAGTCAGCACGTCAGCGGATGGCTTTACCCCGCGGTCGGACTGGGAGGACTGGGTTATATTACGCTTTCCGGGGTGCTGCTGGTCTGCGGCGCGCAGGCGGTGAAACGTTCCCCGGCGGGCGGCGTTGGCGTGGTGTTTTTTATGCTCGCCGCCGGACAGGTAATCGGATCGGTAATTTTCGGCCTGCTCTGTGCCCAGACCGGGGCAGTAGTCGCCCTGCTGGCCTTCGCTGGTTGTGCGGCAGCGATGCTGCTGGTGGTGCCGGAGACAGAAAACCGCTGACAAATCTTTTCACATTCATGGCGCAATTAAACCGGGTATAAAACAACGCACTACAGAAAGTTCAATCTGAATCGCGCATAATTTAATAAATTCAAAAATATTCTTGTTTCTTTCTGTTCAGTAAAGGCGCACAGTCATAGCAGAAGTGAAAATGTTTTCGCTTCGCTGCCACAAATAAGTCGTTTTTAATGTCCTTACGATGTGTACCTGTCATGCTACAACCTGGCCCACTTTTGTACAATTTATCGGGCATCGCTTATATAGCGTGATACAGAATTAAAAATGACAGAAGGATAACGCATGAATATGTTACTGATTTTATTTCCGCTGGGCGGAATATTAATATTTATTACAGTCTTAGTCGCGTTGGCACGGTTAGGTGTTGCCATCTCTAACAACCCGGATGAAAATTAAACGAAGCGGCGCTGAAACAAGCCGATTCTCTTACCGCCCTGCGCGGAAATTCCCCCTGTAATTTACTCAACTGAAATCAGAGTCTGCCGGGCGCGTTCCACGCGTGACAGCCCGCAAACCCTGCCCTAACCAGACCGTTATCCGGTCTTGTTCATTCCTCCCCACGGTCATGAAGCGTCAACGCGATTAACAATTAACGACAAGATTATTAAATCAATGCGAGCTATTTGGCGGCAAACCACGTATGGTTGTCGGCCATTTATCAGGAAAAAATATCTATGCCAGGACGTAAAGATTCTAAAGCCCGTCGCAATCATCTCGTAAAATGTTCTTGCCCTGACTGCGCTCAGCTGTCAGAACACAGTTTTACACGCGTGCAAAAAGGCGCACAGCTTATGTGCCCGCACTGCAATAAATTATTCCTTCCTTCGCAAACAATGTAGCGCGCAAACACCACGTTTTAGCTGGCTTGTGGCTTTCCGGGGCGATGTTATGACGTGTAATGCAGCAGAAGACCCGCCTGTTAGCGGGTTCTTTATATCATGCGGAGCGTTGAAGCGCGGATAGTCGGGGATCGCGTGGCTATCCGGGAGTGCGTTTAAACTATCATTGCTGGCTGACGACGCTGGCTTTCACCGTCCTGGTATTAGCAGCCACGGGAAATTAAAAATCATTAATCGCGCAGCACGACGTTAGCTGCGGCCGGGCCTTTATTACCACTTTCAATAGAAAACTCAACCTTCTGACCTTCAAATAAGGTATTGAAGTCTTCTCCCTGCAATGCAGAAAAATGTACGAATACATCTTTACTGCCATCAAGCGGAGAAATAAAACCAAAACCTTTATCACCGTTAAACCACTTTACTAAGCCAATTATTTTAGCGGACATCTGAATTTCCTGTTTTTACGCCTTTCGGCAGGCAGGGTTTGTTTTACAGAAAACACTTAGCATTGAACGAGTAAACTCAAAAAAAGGGGATATCAGCGATAGCGCCTGGTGATGAGAACGGCTATAGTAAAATGTTCAGATGAGGTCTGTATTCAAACCGACACTCTCATTAATGCACATATATTATAATTAAGCAATGTTTATTTTGGCGGGTCTGAATACGGGTGGCAGGAAAATATAATGCTGGCTATTAATACAGTGCCGTGTATAGTGGCGCTGAATTTTAAATATTAAGGTTTCTATTTGTCCCGAAAAATGACAGGCATCGTCAAAACTTTTGATGCCAAAAGCGGTAAAGGCTTCATTACCCCATCGGATGGTCGCAAAGATGTTCAGGTCCATATTTCCGCATTATCACTTCGTGAATCGGAAATTCTAAGTCCAGGCTTACGCGTTGAGTTTTGTCGAGTCAACGGTCTGCGGGGGCCATGCGCCGCAAACGTCTATCTTTCCTGAATCACCCTTCCTTAGCATAACGCACAGATTATCGAGCTTGCCCTGTTCTGCATTTCAGGTTCGATATCAACAAGCTCTGCTCTGCGTTAAAAAACCTACACCTGCATCGACATAATGTCCTGATAGGCGGCAATCAACTTATTACGCACCTGAATGCCCATTTGCAGCGACACCGAAGATTTTTGCAGATCGGTCATCACGTCATTAAGCGCCACGCCCGGTTCGCCAATGGCAAACTTTTCCGCCTGCACCCGCGCCGCGTTTTGCGTGTCGCTGATACGGTCTATGGCGGCGTGAAGCTGCCCGGCGAAGCCCGTTGTCGGCTCATTCTGCACGCTCTGGTTGCGCGCTACGCTTGCGGTCGCCTGTAATGCGCTAAGGACGCCTTCGATACCCTGGATAGCCATTTTCACCCCATAGAAAGTTAACGCGGTGAGATTACCAGCTTGTCAATGGGATAAAGGCGCTAAATAACGTAGAAAAAACAGGTTATTTCAGCCATAGAAAATCGCGATTCGTCAAATAATGGCGGGGCTAACACTATGCGTTTGCCGATCCGGGAGTCAGTTTTGTTTCACTACACGTTTACCGCCATTCACCAGGATTCACGAGGTGCGCAATGAGTGCGGCTGCAACGACCACGCCACAGAATCGATCCGTTGAGTGGATAAATCGCCTGCGCGCCAATCCCAAAATCCCTTTGATGGTCATAAGCGCCGCTGCCGTGGCCATTGTTGTCGCGATGGTGCTGTGGGCAAAAACTCCCGATTACCGCACGCTGTACAGCAATTTATCCGATCAGGATGGCGGCGCAATCGTCAGCCAACTGACGCAGATGAACATTCCCTACCGCTTCTCTGACAACGGCGGCGCGCTGGAAGTCCCGGCAGACAAAGTGCATGAACTGCGCCTGCGTCTGGCACAGCAGGGGCTGCCAAAAGGCGGCGCGGTCGGTTTTGAATTGTTGGATCAGGAAAAGTTTGGCATCAGCCAGTTCAGCGAGCAGGTCAATTACCAGCGGGCGCTGGAAGGTGAACTGGCCCGCACGATCGAAACGCTGGGACCGGTAAAAACGGCGCGCGTCCATCTGGCGATGCCCAAGCCGTCGCTGTTCGTGCGCGAGCAAAAATCCCCTTCCGCGTCGGTAACGCTGAATCTGGAGCCGGGACGTGCGCTGGATGAAGGGCAAATCAGCGCCGTGGTGCATCTGGTTTCCAGCGCTGTCGCCGGGCTGCCGCCGGGCAACGTGACGCTGGTCGATCAGGGCGGGCATCTGCTGACCCAGTCAAACACCAGCGACCGCGCGCTTAATGATGCGCAACTGAAATACGCCTCCGATGTTGAAGGCCGCGTGCAGCGCCGTATTGAGTCGATCCTCTCGCCAATCGTCGGCAACGGTAACGTCCACGCGCAGGTCACTGCACAGATTGATTTTGCCGATAAAGAGCAGACCGAAGAGCAATATCATCCGAACAGCGACAGTACCCAGGCCGCGATGCGCTCCCGTCAGTTGAACGTCAGCGAGCAGAACGGCGGCCCCAATTCCGGTGGCGTGCCGGGCGCGTTGTCGAATCAGCCAGCACCGGCGAACAGCGCGCCGATTGCTAATCCGCCTGCCACCAATGCGCAGAATGGTCAGCAAAACGGTCAGCAAAACGCACAAACCACGTCTACCAGTGCCAGCAACAACACCGGGCCGCGTAGCAGCCAGCATAACGAAACGACCAACTACGAAGTTGATCGCACCATTCGCCATACCAAAATGAACGTCGGCGACGTGCAGCGTCTCTCGGTCGCCGTGGTGGTCAACTACCGCAATCTGCCGGACGGTAAGCCTCTCCCGCTCACCGCCGATCAAATGAAACAGATTGAGGATCTCACCCGCGAAGCCATGGGTTTCTCCACCAACCGTGGCGATACCCTCAACGTGGTGAACTCGCCGTTCAGCGCCGTGGATGAAACCGGTGGTGAATTGCCGTTCTGGCAACAGCAATCGTTTATCGATCAGTTGCTGATCGCCGGACGCTGGCTGCTGGTACTGCTGGTCGCGTGGCTGCTGTGGCGTAAAGCGGTTCGTCCGCAGCTGGTGCGCCGTCAGCAGGCTATTGAAGCGGTACAGCAGGAAGCGCAGGCGCGTCAGGAAACCAGCAGCACCGCTGACGGCGTGGAAGTTCGCCTGAGCAAAGACGAACTGACCCAGCAGCGCCGCGCCAACCAGCGGATGGGCGCAGAAGTCATGAGCCAGCGTATTCGTGAGATGTCAGATAACGATCCGCGCGTCGTGGCGCTGGTCATTCGCCAGTGGATGAGTAACGAACATGAGTAATCTTACCGGAACGGAAAAAAGCGTCATTCTGCTGATGACCATCGGCGAAGATCGTGCGGCGGAGGTGTTCAAGCACCTCTCCAATCGCGAAGTTCAGCATCTGAGCGCGGCGATGGCGAACGTGCGGCAGATCTCCAATAAGCAGCTTACCGAAGTGCTGGGCGAGTTTGAGCAGGAAGCTGAACAGTTTGCCGCGCTTAACGTTAATGCCAACGAATACCTGCGTTCGGTGCTGGTCAAGGCGCTGGGCGAAGAGCGCGCCGCCAGCCTGCTGGAAGATATTCTCGAAACCCGCGAAACCTCAAGCGGCATCGAAACGCTCAACTTTATGGAACCGCAGAGCGCGGCCGACCTTATTCGCGACGAGCATCCGCAGATTATCGCCACCATTCTGGTGCACCTTAAACGTGGGCAGGCCGCTGATATTCTGGCGCTGTTCGACGAGCGTCTGCGCCATGACGTGATGCTGCGTATCGCCACCTTCGGCGGCGTCCAGCCCGCCGCGCTGGCGGAACTGACCGAAGTGCTGAACAACCTGCTCGACGGCCAGAATCTCAAGCGCAGCAAAATGGGCGGCGTGAGAACGGCGGCGGAAATCATCAACCTGATGAAAACGCAGCAGGAAGAAGCGGTTATTTCCGCCGTGCGCGAATTCGACGGCGAACTGGCGCAGAAAATCATCGACGAGATGTTCCTGTTCGAAAATCTGGTCGAAGTGGACGACCGCAGCATCCAGCGCCTGTTGCAGGAAGTGGATTCCGAATCCCTGCTGGTGGCGCTCAAAGGTGCCGAGCAGCCGCTGCGCGAGAAGTTCCTGCGCAATATGTCCCAGCGCGCCGCCGATATTCTGCGCGACGATCTGGCCAACCGTGGCCCGGTCCGCCTGTCGCAGGTGGAAAACGAGCAGAAAGCTATCCTGCTGATTGTGCGTCGTCTGGCGGAAACCGGCGAGATGGTGATTGGCAGCGGCGAGGATACCTATGTCTGATCAACTGCCGTGGAAAATCTGGCAGCCTGACAGCCTGTTTGCTCCGCTGACGGAGGCAAGCCCGGTTGAACAGGATGAGCAGCCGCCGGAGCCGCAGGAGGACATCTCCCCGGAACAGCAGCTCCAGCAGCAACTGGCGCAGTTACAAATCCAGGCCCACGAGCAGGGGTATAACGCCGGACTGAATGAAGGCCGCAAGGCGGGCCACGACCAGGGCTATCAGGAAGGGCTGGCGAAGGGGCTTGAGCAGGGACAACTTCAGGCGCGCCAGCAGCTGGAGCCGCTTCACGCGCGGATGCAGCAACTGGTCAGTGAATTTCAGAACACCCTCGATGCGCTGGACAGCGTCATCGCCTCGCGCCTGATGCAGATGGCGCTGGAGGCGGCGCGTCAGGTTATCGGTTACACGCCCGGCGTGGATAACAGCGCGTTAATTAAACAGATCCAGCATCTGCTCCAGCAGGAGCCGCTGTTCAGCGGCAAGCCGCAACTGCGCGTTCACCCGGACGATTTGCAGCGGGTGGAAGATGCACTGGGAGCCACGCTCAGCCTGCACGGCTGGCGGCTACGCGGCGATCCGACGCTGCATCCCGGCGGCTGTAAAGTCTCCGCTGATGAAGGCGATCTTGACGCCAGCGTCGCCACTCGCTGGCAGGAACTCTGCCGCCTTGCCGCGCCGGGAGCCTGTTAATGACCACCCGCCTGAGCCGCTGGCTGACCACCCTCGACAATTTCGAAGCCCGCATGGTGCAGCTTCCGTCAGTGCGACGCTACGGTCGGCTGACCCGCGCCACCGGACTGGTGCTGGAGGCCACCGGGCTTCAGCTTCCGCTGGGCGCGACCTGTATTATTGAGCGTCAGGACGGCGGCGAAACCCAGGAAGTCGAAAGTGAAGTGGTGGGTTTTAACGGTCAGCGCCTGTTCTTAATGCCGCTTGAAGAGGTGGAAGGCATTCTGCCCGGTGCGCGCGTCTATGCGCGTAACAGTAACGGCGATGGCCTGCACAGCGGCAAGCAGCTTCCGCTCGGCCCGGCGCTGCTGGGTCGGGTGCTTGACGGCGGCGGTAAACCGCTTGACGGACTGCCTTCCCCGGACACCACTGAAACCGGGGCGCTGATCACCCAGCCCTTTAACCCGCTTCAGCGTACCGCCATTGAGCACGTGCTGGATACCGGCGTGCGCCCGATCAACGCCCTGCTGACCGTTGGACGCGGCCAGCGCATGGGGCTGTTTGCCGGGTCTGGCGTCGGTAAAAGCGTGCTGCTGGGAATGATGGCGCGCTACACCAAAGCCGATGTGATCGTCGTCGGGCTGATCGGTGAGCGTGGTCGGGAAGTTAAAGATTTTATTGAAAATATCCTCGGCGCTGACGGTCGCGCCCGTTCGGTAGTGATTGCCGCCCCGGCGGACGTTTCTCCGCTGCTGCGTATGCAGGGTGCCGCTTACGCCACGCGCATTGCCGAAGATTTTCGCGATCGCGGGCAGCATGTGCTGCTGATTATGGACTCCCTCACCCGCTACGCGATGGCCCAGCGTGAAATTGCGCTGGCGATTGGCGAACCGCCTGCCACCAAAGGCTATCCGCCTTCAGTTTTCGCCAAACTGCCCGCGCTGGTCGAACGCGCCGGTAACGGCATCAGCGGCGGCGGTTCAATCACCGCCTTTTATACGGTCCTGACCGAAGGTGACGATCAGCAGGATCCGATTGCCGACTCGGCGCGCGCCATTCTCGACGGGCATATCGTGCTGTCCCGCCGTCTGGCGGAGGCCGGACACTACCCGGCGATCGATATCGAAGCCTCTATCAGCCGCGCGATGACGTCGCTGATTAACGAACAGCATTACGCCCGCGTGCGCAATTTCAAGCAGCTGCTTTCCAGCTTCCAGCGCAACCGCGATCTGGTGAGCGTCGGAGCGTATGCTCGCGGCAGCGATCCGCTGCTGGACCGGGCCATCGTGCTGTGGCCGCAGCTGGAGGCGTTTCTTCAGCAGGGTATTTTTGAAAAAGCAGGCTGGGAAGATTCACTCCAGGCGCTGGAACTGATTTTCCCAACGGCGTAATGAAGCGGGAGAACGTGTGTGACGCAGAATAACGCATTAGCCACCCTGAAAGATCTGGCGGAAAAAGAGGTGGAAAACGCCGCGCTTCAGCTCGGCGAGATGCGCCGGGGTTGTCAGCAGGCGCAGGAACAGTTGCAAATGCTGATGAATTATCAGGATGAATACCAGTCCAGCCTGAACAGCGACATGACCCAGGGGATCGGCAGCCAGCGCTGGCAGAACTATCAGCAGTTTATTCAGACGCTGGAGAAAGCGATCGATCAGCATCGCCAGCAGTTATTGCAGTGGAATAATAAGGTCGATAAGGCGCTGAGTTTCTGGCGCGAGAAAAAACAGCGTTTGCAGGCGTGGCAAACGCTTCAGGACAGACAGGCTTCTGCCGCTCTGCTGGCGGAAAACCGTCTCGATCAAAAAAGAATGGATGAGTTTGCGCAGCGCGCAACGCAGAGGAAGTATGAATGATTGCTTTGCCTAAAATTAGCATCAGCGACACGGATACCGCGACCAGCGGGCTGTCTGCCAAAAGTAGCGACGGCGCGCAGGATTTTCTCGCCCTGCTGGCGGGCGCACTCGGCGAGGATGAAAATCCGACGCTGCTTGCCCGCTTGCAGGATCTCCAGGCCGGTCATCAGACGACCGGGGAGAAAGCCACGGCATTGACCGCGCTGCTGGAAAAAGAGACGTCAAAAACGCAGATTGATCTGACCGATGTTAGCGATGTGCAAAATCTGCTTCAGGGCATGATTGCGTCACGCAAAAGCGATCTGCCCGCTGTCACTCCCCCTGAGAGCGATCTGCAGGAAGACGATCTCGCTGACCTGAGCGCCCTGATGGCGATGCTGCCGGTTCAACAGGCTCCGCAGGCGGCGACCCCCGCCCGGACTACCGCTGAGGACACGGCCTCCGTGTCGTCGCTGGCCTCCGGCATCCCGTTGAAAAACAGCGCAGTGACGAATGAACTGCCCGTAGCGACAAAAGGCGCAGCGGAGCAGCAGCCTCATGGCAGGGCTAACGACGCCGCGTTTCCTGCACCAGCGATCGCTGCGGATACACCTGCCGCCGTGCGCGTTGAGACAGAAAGTACCCCTTCCCCCGCCGCGCCTTCCGCCGTCGCGTCGCCGATTATCAGCACCAGCTTCACGCCTGCGCCTGCCCACGCGGCGGCCATCGCCACCGTCAGCTCGCCGCTGGGAAGCCAGGACTGGCAGCAAAATGTCAGCCAGCACATTACGCTGTTTACCCGTCAGGGACAGCAAACGGCGGAGCTGCGTCTGCACCCGGAGGATTTGGGGCAGGTACAGATCACCCTCAAAATGGATGATAACCAGGCACAGTTGCAGATGGTGTCCCCGCACAGTCACGTGCGGGCCGCGCTGGAAGCCGCCCTGCCCACGCTGCGTACCCAGCTTGCGGAAAGCGGGATTCAGCTTGGACAAAGCAGCATCAGCAGCGAAAGTTTTGCCGGACAGCAGCAGTCGTCATCGCAAGAGCAGTCCGCCCGTCAGTCGTCATCCGGCGAGCGGTTTGCTGCTCAGGACGAGGAACTGCTACCGGTGCCTGCCAGCCTGCAATCGCGGGTGAGCGGCAACCGCGCCGTAGACATCTTCGCTTAAACGCCAGAGGTAGCGTGATTATTCCCGTCTGTTCCACGCTTTGACGCGCCGGGGACACGGGATAATCACCCCATAAGCAGTACCGAAACAGGAAGCACGTATCAGATGACCGACTCCGCCATCACCACAAAAAAAAGCAAACGCGCCATTTGGATCCCGCTGCTGGTGTTGATCACCCTCGCCGCCTGCGCCACCGCTGGCTATAGCTACTGGCGTATGCAGCAACAGCCGGACGCTCACGTCAAAGCCGAAGCCCCGCCGCCTGCGGCCCCGGTCTTTTTTGCGCTGGATACGTTTACCGTGAATCTCGGCGATGCGGATCGCGTTCTGTACATCGGTATTACCCTGCGCCTGAAGGATGAAGCCACCCGCGCGCGCCTGAACGAATACCTGCCGGAAGTACGCAGCCGTCTGCTGCTGCTTTTCTCCCGTCAGGACGCCAGCCAGCTTTCCAGCGATGACGGCAAGCAGAAACTGGTCGCCGCCATTAAAGAGACGCTGAGCCGACCGCTGATCGCCGGACAACCGGGTCAGGAAGTCACCGACGTGCTCTACACAGCTTTCATTTTGCGGTAACGGCATGGGCGACAGTATTCTTTCTCAGGCCGAAATTGATGCGCTGCTGAACGGCGACAGCGATAAAGCGGACGAGCCCCAGCCGGGTAAAGCTGGCGACAGCGACATTCGTCCCTACGATCCTAATACCCAGCGCCGCGTGGTCCGCGAGCGGTTGCAGGCGCTGGAAATCATTAATGAACGTTTTGCGCGCCAGTTCCGTATGGGGCTGTTTAACCTGCTGCGCCGTAGCCCGGACATTACCGTCGGCGCGATCCGCATCCAGCCGTATCACGAATTTGCGCGTAACCTGCCGGTGCCGACCAACCTGAACCTGATCCACCTGAAACCGCTGCGCGGAACCGGGCTTTTTGTGTTCTCGCCGGGGCTGGTGTTTATTGCGGTGGACAACCTGTTTGGCGGCGATGGACGTTTTCCAACGAAAGTGGAAGGACGCGAGTTTACCCATACCGAGCAGCGCGTTATCAACCGGATGCTGAAGCTGGCGCTGGAATCCTACAGCGACGCGTGGAAGGCCATTCATCCGCTGGACGTCGAGTACGTGCGTTCCGAGATGCAGGTTAAATTTACCAATATCACCACCTCGCCGAACGATATCGTGGTCAACACACCGTTTCATGTCGAGATTGGCAACCTGACCGGCGAGTTTAATATCTGCCTGCCGTTCAGCATGATTGAGCCGCTGCGCGAAGTACTGGTTAACCCGCCGCTGGAAAACTCGCGTTCGGAAGACCAGAACTGGCGGGAAAACCTGGTGCGCCAGGTCCAGCACTCCGAACTGGAGCTGGTCGCTAATTTTGCTGACATTTCGCTGCGGCTTTCGCAAATCCTGAAGCTGAAGCCCGGCGACGTTTTACCCATTGAAAAGCCCGACCGCATTATTGCCCATGTGGACGGCGTCCCGGTGCTGACCAGTCAGTATGGTACGGTCAACGGCCAGTATGCGCTACGCGTTGAACATTTGATCAACCCGATTTTGAATTCGCTGAATGAGGAACAGCCCTAATGAGTGATATGAATAATCCGTCCGATGAAAACAGCGGAGCAATGGACGATCTGTGGGCTGAAGCGCTGAGTGAACAACAAAATACCTCCAGCAAAAGCGCGGCTGACGCGGTATTCCAGCAACTGGGCGGCGGCGATGTCAGCGGCACGCTCCAGGATATCGATTTGATTATGGATATCCCGGTGAAACTCACCGTCGAGCTGGGCCGCACCCGGATGACCATCAAAGAGCTGCTGCGCCTGACCCAGGGATCGGTGGTTTCGCTGGACGGTCTGGCGGGCGAACCGCTGGATATTTTGATCAACGGCTATCTGATTGCCCAGGGTGAAGTCGTGGTAGTTGCGGATAAATACGGCGTGCGCATTACCGACATTATTACTCCGTCAGAGCGTATGCGTCGTCTGAGCAAATAAGATGAAAACCCAGGCTACGGTCTCCCAGCCGACCGCTTCTCCCGCGTCGCCGCTGATTCAGGTTAGCGGCGCGCTGCTCGGCATTATTTTTCTGATTTTGATTGCCGCCTGGCTGGTGAAGCGGGCGGGCTTTGCCGGGCGGGGAGCCGCCACGCGCGGGCTGAAAGTGACCGCTGGCGCGACGCTCGGCCCCCGCGAGCGGGTGGTGATTGTCGATGTGGAAGACGCGCGTCTGGTACTGGGCGTGACCGCCGGGCAGATTTCGCTGCTGCATACTCTGCCGCCCGCGCCACAAGAGCCTCTGCCCGCCACCGCTACCCATAACGATTTTTCGTCGATGATGAAAACCCTCCTTAAGCGTTCCGGGAGATCCTGATGCGCCGCGTTTTTCCTTTTTTACTGACCGGATTATGGCTGGTCGCGCCTGCGGCACTGGCACAACTGCCCGGCCTTATCAGTCAGCCTACCGCCAGCGGCGGACAAAGCTGGTCATTGCCGGTGCAGACGCTGGTCTTTATTACTTCGCTGACGTTTCTGCCCGCGCTGCTGCTGATGACCACCAGCTTCACCCGTATCATCATCGTGTTTGGCCTGCTGCGTAACGCGCTGGGTACGCCCTCCGCGCCGCCGAATCAGGTGATGCTCGGCCTGGCGCTGTTTCTGACCTTTTTTATTATGTCGCCGGTTATCGATAAAATTTATACCGACGCTTATCAGCCGTTTAGCGAAAATAAAATCTCCATGGATGTGGCGATGGAGCGCGGCGCGCAACCGCTGCGCGAGTTTATGCTGCGCCAGACGCGCGAAGCCGATCTCGCCCTGTTCGCCCGTCTTGCCAACGCCGGGCCGATTCAGGGACCGGAAGCGGTGCCGCTGCGCATTCTGCTGCCTGCCTACGTTACCAGCGAACTGAAAACCGCTTTCCAGATTGGTTTTACCATTTTTATTCCTTTCCTGATCATCGACCTGGTGATCGCCAGCGTGCTGATGGCGCTGGGGATGATGATGGTGCCTCCGGCAACCATTGCCCTGCCCTTTAAGCTGATGCTGTTTGTGCTGGTGGATGGCTGGCAACTGCTGGTCGGCTCGCTGGCGCAGAGTTTCTACAGTTAGGGAGCGCGAAATGACACCCGAATCGGTCATGATGATGGGCACCGAGGCGATGAAAGTTGCCCTCGCGCTGGCCGCCCCCCTGCTGCTGGTGGCGCTGGTCACCGGGCTTATCATTAGTATTTTGCAGGCCGCCACGCAGATTAACGAGATGACTCTGTCTTTCATCCCGAAAATTGTGGCGGTGTTTATTGCCATTATTGTGGCCGGACCGTGGATGCTGAACCTGCTGCTCGATTACATGCGCACGTTGTTCAACAACATTCCGTATATCATCGGATAACACGCGTATGGTGCAGGTAACGAGCGACCAATGGCTTCACTGGCTAAGCCTCTATTTCTGGCCGTTGCTGCGCGTACTGGCGTTGATTTCCACCGCGCCTATCCTGAGCGAGAGAACGGTGCCAAAGCGGGTCAAACTGGGGCTGGGTATCGTCATCACGCTGATTATCGCGCCGACATTGCCGACCAATGACACGCCCCTGTTTTCCATTGCCGCGCTGTGGTTAGCGCTGGAGCAAATCCTGATCGGCATCGCCCTCGGGTTTACCATGCAGTTTGCCTTTGCCGCCGTGCGTACCGCAGGCGAGCTTATCGGCTTACAGATGGGCCTGTCGTTTGCCACGTTTCTCGATCCTGGCAGTAATCTGAATATGCCGGTGCTGGCGCGGCTGATGGATATGCTCGCTATGCTGCTGTTTTTGACCTTTAACGGCCACCTGTGGCTGATTTCAATGCTGGTCGATACCTTCCATACCCTGCCCATTGGCGGGGAGCCGATTAACAGCAATGCGTTTCTGGCGCTCGCCAGAGCGGGCGGTCTGATCTTCCTCAACGGCGTGATGCTGGCCCTGCCGGTAATGACCCTGCTGCTGACGCTCAACCTCGCCCTCGGAATGCTCAACCGCATGGCCCCGCAGCTTTCGGTGTTCGTTATCGGTTTTCCTCTGACCTTAAGCGTCGGCATCCTGCTGATGTCGGTACTCATGCCGCTGATTGCCCCTTTCTGCGAACATTTATTTAGCGAAATTTTTAACTTACTCGCCGACATTATCAGTGAGTTACCTAAAATAACCCCGCCGTAATTTAATTGTCGTTCATGAGGATAATCCTAAAATAAAAAACGGCAATGGTTCGCCAACATATACCAAATGGCTAATCGGTGTTTTAATTCCCATCACATAAACTTATCTGCAATTTAATTTAAGATGATTCCTGGCAACTTATACGTTACTTTACGGGATAGTGCTCTGGCCCGAGAAACTGTGCGTGTCTTATTAATCTAAAAAATTACTACCACACGACTTAGTGAAATCGTAAAGGCAATGGGTTAATTATCGTTATGCATTGAGTGAGGGTATGCCATGTCAACGATTATTATGGACTTGTGCAGTTACACCCGATTAGGATTAATCGGATATCTGGCAAGTCGGGGGGTTAAACGACGCGAGATAGGTGATGCAAAGGATGCAAACGCACTGGCGGCGGCCTGCGAGGAAAGCCAGCCTGACGTGGTGTTTATTAATGAAGACTGTTTCATACACGACCCTGAGAGTAGCCAGCAAATCAGGCAGATCATTAATCAACACCCCGACACACTGTTTATTGTATTTATGGCGATTGCGAATCTCCATTTTGATGAGTATTTGCTGGTCAGGAAAAATCTGTTAATCAGTTCGAAGTCAATTAAACCGGAATCTCTGGATGATATTTTAGGTAATTGTCTGAAAAAAGATAAAAGTCATTTTAGCGCGAATAATATGCCGACGTTGTCGTTAAGCAGGACTGAATCATTTATGCTGAAAATGTGGATGTCCGGGCAGGGAACGATCCAGATTTCAGACCAAATGAATATTAAAGCCAAAACGGTATCGTCACATAAAGGTAATATTAAAAGAAAGATTAAAACGCACAATAAGCAGGTTATTTATCACGTTGTCCGATTGACAGACAATGTCACTACCGGGATCTTCGTCAATATGCGTTAAGCCTGAACCCCGGCGGGTACGCCCGCCGGTTTTTTTAAAGGCGATTACTCGCTGATTTTCTCAACAAAAATCCCGTCCTGATGCCCCAGTTCGTTAAAAAACCAGATGCCCAGCGGGTAGTCTTCCAGCGATACCAGATACATGGTGCCTTCGCTGAACTCTTCAATTGCCAGTACCACGCCCGGTCGGCGCGGCCCGCCATCCGTTTTAACCGTCACCCGATCGTTAATCTGCATAGTCTCACCTCATCATGTTTTTGTGCCAGTGTAGAACAAAAAGTGCTGGCTGGCAGCGCCTGACCGGGTGAATGCTGATTTTCTGCACGGTCTATACTTAACCTGGCAGTAGCCAAACGAGGAGGCGACGATGACCGATGCAGAAGAAGAGGATGCTCGCGCAAAACGCGATCTCAGTATTGACGTCGATGCGTTACTGGCGGCGATCAATGAGATAAGCGAAAGCGAAGTCACCCGACCTGAAAACGGTGACCCTCATCATGCCAGCGTCAACGGTCATGATTATCATACGTGGCGTGAGCTGGCTGAAGCGTTCGAACTGGATATCCAGGATTTTCGCATCACCGAGGTTAACCGATGACGGCAGGCAAAAAAAACCCGGCCCTTTGTGGGGTCGGGTTGAAGCTTGCGAATGCAAGAAGCACTTTAAAATTCGTTACACCAGGAAATCTGATGCGATATACAACATATCTGCAATTTTTTTGGATCACAAGAAATATTCATTATGTGAATAATTAATTCCTGACGTTTTTTTTCACTGCTGGTCCGCCGAATCGCGCCACATCATGCTTTTCGGGTTCGTTCCCAAAAACATTCACGCGGCGGGCGCGCTAAATTAAGATTTATCTCAGGCTCCATCCCGGACATGACAAGGAGAAATCTATGCCTGACCTGCATGAATCACTGCTGGTTTTTACCGATCTGGAAGGAACGTTGCTTCACAGTCATAGCTGGGACTGGCAGCCCGCTGAAGCCTGGCTGGCGCGACTGAAGGAAAGTGGCGTACCGGTGATTTTGTCGAGCAGTAAAACGGCGGCTGAAATGGCGCAATTTCAGAAAGAGATGGGGCTGGAAGGATTACCTTTTATTGCGGAAAACGGCGCGGTGATCCAGCTTGACGCCGACTGGCAGGACGACGAGCACTTCCCCCGGCTGATTGCCGGAACGCCGCAGCAGGAAATTATGCAGATCCTCAGTAAGCTGCGTAACGCTCACGGCTTTAAGTTCACCACCTTCTCTGATGTTGACGAACGCATTATCAGCGAGACAACCGGGTTAAATGCCACCCACGCCGCCCTCGCCCGCCTGCAGGAGGCCTCTGAAACGCTGATTTGGCGCGACAGCGATGCGCGGATGGCGGAATTCACCGCCATGCTCAACTCGCTGGGGCTGAACTTTATGCAGGGCGCGCGCTTCTGGCACGTCCTGGATCGGCACGGCGATAAAGCGCAGGCGGTGCTGTTTCTGCAAAATAAGTATCAGCAGCGCGAAGGTAAACGCCGGGTGACGCTGGGGCTGGGTGACGGCCCCAATGACGCGCCGCTGCTGGACGCGGTCGATTATGCCGTGGTGGTGAAAGGATTAAATCGCGAAGGCGTGGCGCTGAAGCGCGACGATCCGCAGCGCGTTTATCACACTACCGGGGAAGGTCCGGCAGGCTGGAGCGAAGGACTGACGCATTTTTTCCCGCAGTCTCAGCCTTCGGCATAAGTACGGTTGCGGCCATTCTGCTTGGCAAGGTACAGCCGACCATCGGCAACGGATTGCAGATATTCGAAATCATAACGCCCGCTCTCGTCAGTGCAGCTCACGCCTAAAGAGGCACTGACGCGCAGGGTGGTGTTTTTCCGCACCAGCAACTCTTTGTGGTAAATACGGCTGCGAATGCGCTCTGCAACCTGATACGCTTTGGCGCGGGTGGTATTGGGCAGAACAATACAAAACTCCTCGCCGCCTACCCGCCCGGCAACGTCGGTTTCCCGCAGGACGCTGCCGATCAGGCTCCCGACGTGCGAAAGCACCCGGTCTCCGGCCTGATGGCCATAACGGTCGTTGATGCCCTTAAAGTGGTCGAGATCGAGCTGAATGACGCACAGCGGCAGCTGACGCTGTTCACACTCCGCCACCGCTTCTGCGGCGCGGTCGAACAGCGCCCCGCGATTGGGCAGGCGAGTCAGGGTATCGTACCAGGCGCGCCATTCCAGCGACTGCTGCATGGCAATCATATTGCTGACCATCCGGCGGATCACTATCCACGACAGGATCAGGATGCTGGTGAACACCAGCCACAGTATCGCCAGGGCGATAATAATGCTGCCAAAATCGCCCCGTATTCCTTCGCGCAGGGTGTGAATATGCAGCACCAGGCCATCAAAGTTTTTTAATTTCTGCCAGCTAATATAGCGCCCCTCCGCCAGCAAACCGCCGCGATTCTCCAGGGCGGCAGCCTGGAGGATTTGCTGACGCTCCTCATCGCTGAGGATCGCTTTGCCCACGGAAGACGCCAGCCATCTAAGCTGGCTGTCATAGAGCTGATACATTCCCTCGCGCTGCCCTCCCACCGCTTCTACCAGCAGGCGCTGTAACGCGCTGACGTCCACGTCCATTGCCAGCACGCCATACCAGCGCTCCTGAAGATCCAGCGGGATGCTGGCGGTGATCACCTGAATGCGGCTCTCTTTCCCCTGTTCGGTATACCAGCGGATGCCGCGCCCCCGGTTATCTCTGGCGGACTGGGTATAAAACCACGGCTCGGCAATCAGCGCGGCATAGTGTGAAAGAATATCCTGGCTATCGGCGCTGTCGGTAGAGACAAAAAATCCGGCGCGGGAGACGTACTGCGTGCGCCGTTCAATGCTGCTGGCGCTGGAAGAAAGATGTAGCAGATAGCCCAGCTCCAGCGCGGCGGTCAGTTCGTTATTTAAGAATGCATCGTCCCGGTTGAGATCCGCAGCATGGGCCACAAAATCATCCGAGACGCCGTTGAGGTTCAGCGAGTGGCGGTTGCCGGGCTGAATCGACCAGACTTCCTGCTGCCGCTGGCGTTGAAACTGCTGTCGGGCATGGCGCATCGATTCCAGCTCAAGAGGAATTTGCAGCGCCGCCTGCACGCCGTTGCGCAGGAACATCAGGCGATCCATATTAAACTGGAGCTGCATATCCATGGTGTGGGAAACGCTTTCAAGCCGGTTACGCTGGGTTGAGACATAGCTGTCTTCCAGCACCGCCACTTCCCGCCAGGTTAACAGTGACGAGAAAAGCAGTACCACAACAAAGCACAGGCTAACCACATGACCAGGGTGAATGCGAAGACCCGATCTGTTCAGCCAATGTTTTTTTTCCACTCATCTCTCGCGCTGCGTGCAAACTCCAGCGTCACTTTCTCGGACCGGGATGTTGCCTGAGGTAAATAAATGCCCGACCGGGCTGGCCGGGCTATATACGGGTGACGGGGAAGGACTAAGCGCCGGGCTGACAGGACATGCGTTTGTCGCCAGGGATCAGCTCCTCTTCACGAAAGGCTTCACGCTTGACGCCAAAACCATCGTACCAACGGCACTCAACCATGCCGCTGGCATAGCCTGTCACCACCATGCGCCGTTCACCGTTTTTCGTCATAACTTCATCGCTGACCATAAAGACCATTTTTGCCTCCGGTATCAGAGTGAAACTTTTTCACATTAGACGAAATTCGGCCGTTTTGCGTACCCGCCATGGATAATTAATGTGCAGGCTTACGCAGACGTGATATCAGCTTCACTACCGCGACGACGGCCAGACCAAGAATAAATCCCAGCACCAGATT
This sequence comes from Enterobacteriaceae bacterium UBA5654, assembly GCA_002421005.1. Lineage (GTDB taxonomy): Bacteria > Pseudomonadota > Gammaproteobacteria > Enterobacterales > Enterobacteriaceae > Superficieibacter. The sequence goes on from DIJC01000014.1 coordinate 96,881, forward strand.
GGCAAGCGAGGGGATCAGCCACTGGATCGCCGCACTCTGCTGCGCGACAAAATGCTCAATGCCGTGATGCAGCGCGGCGATGCCGTGTACCACAATGCCGCCGCCCACGAGGAACATCGCCAGCGTGCCAACGACCGACAAAATTTTCATCAGCCACGGCGCAATAAACAGCAGCGTTTTACCCACCGCCTTCGCCAGCACGCTGGTTTTTTCCACCAGCCAGTAGCCCATGTCGTCCAGCTTGACGATGATCCCCACGATGCCGTACACGCCAATGGTTACAACCAGCGCGATGCCGGAGAGGATCAGCACCTGGCTGAGCAGCGGCGCTTCAGCCACTATCCCCAGCGTAATAGCCACGATTTCAGCCGAAAGGATAAAATCGGTGCGGATCGCGCCTTTGACTTTATCGCGCTCAAACGTTTTCGGATCCTGGGTGGCAATCGCCGCGAGGCGCGCCTGCCGGGCTTCCGGGCTTTCTTTATGCTTACGCGCGTGCAGGCTGTGCAGAATTTTCTCCGCGCCCTCAAAGCAGAGAAATGCGCCGCCGACCATGAGCAGCGGGGTGATCGCCCATGGCAGAAAAGCGCTGATCAGCAGCGCCAGCGGCACAAGGATCACTTTATTGAGCAGTGACCCTTTTGCCACTGACCACACCACCGGCAACTCGCGATTGGCGCGCACCCCGGAGACCTGTTGAGCATTGAGCGAGAGATCGTCGCCCAGTACGCCAGCGGTCTTTTTCGCCGCCAGTTTCCCCATCATCGAGATATCATCCAGTAGTGTGGCAATATCATCCAAAAGCGTTAACAGACTTGATCCAGCCAAAATATTCTTCCCGTGTTTAAAACTACTGAAGTCAATAGTATGGAGCAAAAGTGGCAACCTGGGTATGCCTGAATAAAGTCAACATTTAATTAACATTCAAAGCAAAATTAAGCGCTCGCCAGGCGAGTAGTTTTGACGTTTACTATATGCGTCCTTTCTTTCTGGCTGCGAGGCTGTATGCGTTTCAGGCAACTTTTACCGCTCATTAGCGCGTTATTCGCACTTTATATTATTTGGGGTTCCACCTATTTCGCCATCAGCATTGGCGTACAGAGCTGGCCGCCACTGTTGATGGCAGGCGTGCGTTTTATGTCTGCGGGCGTGCTGCTGATGGCCTGGCTGCTGGTGAGCGGGCATAAGCTCCCTGCCCTGCGGCCCATTCTTAATGCCGCGCTGATCGGCGTGCTTTTGCTCGCCGTCGGCAACGGGTTTGTGACCATTGCCGAGCATCAGCACGTGCCATCCGGTATTGCAGCGGTGATGGTGGCGACGGTGCCGCTGTTCACCCTGTGCTTCAGCCGCTTTTTTGGCATAGCGACCCGCAAACTGGAATGGCTGGGGATCGCCATCGGTCTGGCGGGCATTATTCTGCTTAACAGCGGCGGAAATTTAAGCGGCAATCCGTGGGGAGCGATTTTAATTCTTATCGGCTCGGTAAGCTGGGCGTTTGGATCGGTGTACGGTTCGCGCATCGAACTGCCGGTCGGCATGATGGCGGGAGCGATTGAAATGCTGGCGGCGGGGATTGTGCTGCTGGCCGCCTCTTTCCTCACCGGCGAAAAGCTGACCGCGATGCCGTCTCTTTCCGGCTTTCTGGCGGTGGGGTATCTGGCCATTTTCGGCTCGGTGATCGCCATCAACGCCTATATGTATTTAATTCGCAACGTCTCACCGGCGATTGCCACCAGCTACGCCTACGTTAACCCGGTGGTGGCGGTACTGCTGGGAACCGGATTTGGCGGAGAGAATCTGTCGTCGGTAGAGTGGCTGGCGCTGGCGGTGATTATTTTTGCCGTAGTGCTGGTGACGCTCGGTAAATATCTGTTACCGGCGCGGGGCGTGGCGGTGCCCTGTCAGGCGAAGAAGTAAAATTCAGCGTATTCCCAGGGTGTCGATCTGCGCGTGGTCCCCGCCGCCGCAGATCCACTCCTCCAGCCGCTCCCGTAATTCGTCATCGCTTAGCTTTTCCCTGCCTTTTAACGCACACTCCCAGACAATCAGCACCCGCCAGCCCAGCTCGCGCAGCCGCTGGACGTCGCGCCGATCGCGTTCCACGTTTTTACCGATCTTCTCCAGCCAGAAATCGGTACGGGTGGCGGGCACTTTAAAAAGATAGCAGTCGTGATGATGCCAGAAACAGCCGTGGGTAAAGATTACGCAGTGGTAGTCGGCAAGGACAAAATCAGGACGCCCCGGCAACGCGGCATCCTGAACGGTGAAAACAAACCCGGCCTCCTCCAGCAGCAGCGCCAGCCGTTTTTCAATCGCCGTATCGCGGGTGCCTATCGCCCGCATATTTTTGCTGCGTGTCGCTTTATTATGAACGTCCACCCGCGAACACCTCATCTTTGCGCCGCGCCACCGCCTGGAGAATGCGCGGCTGAAGCAATTTCGCCACCGCCGCAAAAGCCGGAACCACCACAGAATTACCAAACTGGCGATAGGCCTGGGTATCCGAAACCGGAATGCGGAACTGATAGCCCCGTGGCGCTTCAAATCCCATCAGCCGGGCGCATTCGCGCGGGGTTAACCGACGCGGGCGATGCTGCTGATTGCGCGGATCGTCAAAATTGACCTCTCCCAGCGCCCGATCCCAGCCGCGATCGACGAGGATTTCGGCACCATCTTTATAATAGCGTGCCGACAGCGTGCGGGCGACGCTGTGCGGATTCGTCGGATCGACCAGCCCAAAGCCAAAACCGTTCCCGCGCGCCTGATGCTTTTTGGCATAGCGATACAGATATTTCCACAGCACCGGCGTCAGAATGAATTTTGCTTCAACGTCCGGCTCAAGCAGTTCGCCAAAGCTCAGGCGCTGCGGCGGATAAAGCGCGGGCAGATCGCGCAGCGTAAAGCCATGATGCAGCGCCAGATCGCGACGAAAACCGACCAGTACAATGCGCTCACGATGCTGCGGCAGAAAATGCTGACCATCGATGATTTTCGGATCGTCAGCGCCCATTTCAGCGGCGTCAGAGACTTCATAACCCAAATCATCCAGCGTCTGCATAATAATGCGGAACGTTTTTCCGCCATCATGGCTCTTCAGGTTTTTAACGTTCTCCAGCACGAAGATGGCCGGGCGGCAGGCGTCGATGACCCGCGCCACGTCAAAAAACAGCGTTCCCTGCGTATCGCAGGCAAACCCGTGCGCGCGTCCCAGCGCATTTTTCTTGGACACGCCCGCCAGCGAAAAAGGCTGGCAGGGAAAGCCCGCCAGCAGCACGTCATGCTGCGGGATTGTGCGACGGATATGCTCCGCTGCCTCGGCATCCGTCACCTGCGGCTGGTGGCTTAAGGTCACATCGCGGATATCTTCATTAAAATGATGCTGGTCGGGATCACAGTACCAGTTTGCTTTATAGGTGCGAACCGCGTGCTTATTCCACTCGCTGGTGAATACGCACTGTCCGCCGATAGCTTCGAAGCCATTGCGGATGCCGCCGATACCGGCGAAGAGATCGATAAAACGAAAAGCATAATGGGGATGGTGCGCGGGGGGGCGCGGCAACAGCGTTTGCAGATGCGCCTGTTCGTTATCGGTCAGGCGCAGCCAGCCGCGTTCGCTGATCGCCACGCGCTTGAGAATAGCCGGACTCCAGTGATTCTCCCCCAGCGAGCTTAACTCTGCCACCAACCGTTTAACGTCATAAATCGCCATCACCTGACGTAATAACGTATGCACCTGAGCAGACTGCGCCGCTGTCGGCGGTGAGAGATTTTCCTGCATAGAATTAACCAGATAAGACAAATATCATTCAGAGTATCATAAATCTGGCGCTAAAGGGGTGAGTCCTTTGGCGCAAAGCGGGCCAGCACGCACTCATCCAGCGCCAGGCCATCTCCCTGCAATTCAGCGCTGAGCTTTGCCATAAACTGCACCAGGAAACGGGCATTTTCCTGCGCCAGCGCTTTCCCTTTTGCGGTCTGCATGGTTTGCGGCAGGCGCAGCAGCTTGCTCTGAAAGTGATCCAGCGCGAAAGCCCGGTCATCCAGCGTGCGGCGATCGGCAAAAGGATCGTCGGCATCAAACAGCGGGATGTTAAGCGCACCGGCGACGGCAAAGACCCGTGCCAGGCCGATAGCCCCCAGCGCTTCGAGACGATCGGCATCCTGAACAATCCGCGCTTCCGACGTTTGCGGCGTTATTCCGCCGCTGTAGCTGTGCGCTTCGATAGCGTGCATGACCGTGGCATAGCGTTCCGCCGGGAAATCAGCGAAATCCGTTGCTAATATATGTTGGGTTTTTGCGGCTGCCAGCCGCGATGACTGATGACGCTGCGGATGATTTTTCGCCAGGCTGATAATGTCATGAAAATAGCAGGCGGTCAGGATCGCCAGCTCATCAACCTTTTCGTCCTCCGCCAGCCGCCGGGCGGTGTTCCAGACCCGGCGAAAATGCGCGAGATCGTGCGCCGCGTCATCATGACGGTAATGCTGCCGGAACCAGTGTTCAAAGCGTTGCTGCCAGTGCGTAAGATGCATCATTTTCCTGCCGGATGAGAAGGTTTACCAGACGCATATACCATGCCATACCGTCGCGGCGACGTCATTTTTCGCGTCCGGAGAGACCGCCAGAGTCGAGTGAGATATCCTGGTGGCTCATTAATCAGACCCAGTTATATTTAATTTATTTATAATAAAAAACCAATTCATTACGCGTGTGAATTTTAAAAAGCTGCAAAAAAAAAATTGTATTCCCGCTACGGTTTGTGCAATTATCTCTGCGTTATTAGCCTTTTGATTGTTACTACTGCACTTATTCTTTCAATGTATTTCGCTATTTGCTGGCCTGATATTTTTATCAGGCCTTTTTTTACTGTAAATAAAATCATAAAAAATAAAGAGTATTTAAGCAACTTACATTCACACTGTAAATTCCATTTACATCATATATACTTATCCAAGTTACATTCACCAAAAAAATCAATAAATATCAGTAAATTACATACATAAAATGGAATTCATTTGTCAAATCAATACGGAGCCAAAATGAAACATTTTGAAATATTAGATATAATTTACTTACATCTTTCTTTTAAGATTTAATGAACTTTATAGAATAGTATCGGAAATGTAATTCGGATGAAATTACACATATTCACAGACGTTATTTTTAAAAGGGAATATATAATGAAAAGAACAGCTCTGGCAATTCTCGTGCCTGCCATGTTACTGGCAGGCGCTGCAAACGCGGCCGAAATTTATAATAAAGACGGAAATAAACTCGATCTGTATGGCAAAGTAGATGCGCGTCATACCTTCTCTGATAACCCAGGTGATGATGGCGACGAAACCATCATCGAACTGGGCTTCAAAGGCGAAACTCAGATCAGTGAACAACTGACGGGTTATGGTCAGGCGTTAACCAAAACGATGGCTAACGATACCGAAGGTAGCGACAACACCTACATGAAACTGGCGTTTGCGGGCCTGAAATTCGATCAGGCTGGCTCCTTTGACTATGGTCGTAACTATGGCGTGATTTATGACGTCGAAGCTTACACGGATATGCTGCCCGTGTTCGGCGGCGACTCCTATACCTGGACCGATAACTTCATGACAGGTCGTGCAAACGGCGTGGCAACTTATCGTAACTCTGATTTCTTTGGTCTGGTTGAAGGCTGGAATTTTGCGTTGCAGTATCAGGGCGCGAATGAAGATTCAAACAAAAATGAAGATCAGGAAGGCACCAAAAACGGTCATGAAGATGTCCGCTTCCAGAACGGCGACGGCTACGGCATTTCCACCTCTTTTGACACTGACATTGGCCTGAGCTTCAGTGCCGCCTATGCAAAATCTGACCGCAGCAATGAACAAGTTGCCCTCGGTGGCATCAACAACCGCTACAGCAAATATGCGGGTGGCGACACCGCTGAAGCCTGGACACTGGGTGCGAAATACGACGCGGGTATAGGTAACGGTGATTCGCTCTACCTGGCGATGATGTATGCAGAAACCCGTAACATGACGCCTTATGGTGATGATGGCATCGCCAACAAAACGCAGAACTTTGAAGCCGTTGCACAGTATCAGTTCGACTTCGGCCTGCGTCCGTCTTTAGCCTGGGTCTATTCCAAAGGTGAAGATATGGGCGGTTACGACGGCCATCGTGCCGGTGTTAATAACGAATACACCGATAAAGACCTGGTCAACTACGTTTCTGTCGCAGCAACCTACTACTTCAACAAAAACTTCTCCACCTACGTTGATTATAAAATCAACCTGCTGAACGAAGATGCTAAATTCTACGATGACAACGGCATTGCGACCGATGACGTCGTAGGTGTTGGCCTGACCTATCAGTTCTAAGTCTGCCAACTTACCGAAGCCCGCCAACGTGCGGGCTTTTTTATGCTCAAAAAAAGAGCATTCTTATCGCAAGGATCTTGTCGCGGTTATATGATGGTCATTCGCGGGTAAAAAAAGTAACTGTGACGGGAGTCGTTGAAAGCGAAGCGAGTAACTGATTGAATAATGGCGGAGAGAGGGGGATTTGAACCCCCGGTAGAGTTGCCCCTACTCCGGTTTTCGAGACCGGTCCGTTCAGCCGCTCCGGCATCTCTCCGTTTTGATAGTTGCAATAATGCCAGGAATTTTGGCATTTTAACAGCCCAAGTCCCTTCAATTATGTTCAAGTGATGAGTTTGCGAGCAAAACGATGATTAAGTGGCCCTGGAAAGCACATGAAGCAACCCGAAGCCCGGAATTACCCTGGGAGCACGCGCTTGCGATCCCTGTCTTAGCCAGTCTTTCTATAGATGAACAGGCTAAGCTCATTCAGCTTGCCGAACGCTTCTTACAGCAGAAGCGGGTGGTTCCCCTGCAAGGTCTTGAACTGGATACGCTGCAAAACTGCCGTATCGCCCTGCTCTTTTGTCTTCCGGTTCTTGAACTGGGCATTGAATGGCTCGATGGTTTCCATGAAATCCTGATTTATCCCGCGCCGTTCGTCGTTGATGATGAATGGGAAGATGATATCGGGCTGGTACACAATCAGCGGATGGTGCAGTCCGGTCAAAGCTGGCAGCAAGGGCCGGTGATCCTGAACTGGCTGGATATTCAGGACTCCTTCGACGCCTCCGGTTTTAACCTGATCATTCATGAAGTCGCGCATAAGCTGGATACCCGCAACGGCGACCGCGCCAGCGGCGTGCCATTAATTGCGCTGCGTGAAGTCGCAGGCTGGGAGCATGACCTTCATGCGGCCATGAACAATATTCAGGATGAGATCGACCTGGTCGGCGAAAGCGCAGCCAGTATTGATGCCTATGCCGCCACCGATCCCGCAGAATGCTTTGCCGTGCTGTCGGAATACTTTTTCAGTGCGCCCGAACTTTTCGCCCCGCGCTTCCCGTCCCTGTGGCAACGCTTCTGTCTGTTCTATCAGCAGGACCCATTACAGCGACTGCGTGAAAACGGTGAAGCGGAGAGTAATACCTCTCTGGTACATTAAAAACCCATTTTGCATCATTATTAGCCAGTTGAATCAACGAGTTAATTTTATCGTTGACACCAGAATACGGGGCCAGTAATATTCGCCCCGTTCACACGATTCCTCTGTAGTTCAGTCGGTAGAACGGCGGACTGTTAATCCGTATGTCACTGGTTCGAGTCCAGTCAGAGGAGCCAAAATTCTAAAAAGCCTGCTTTCGAGCGGGCTTTTTGCTTTTCAGCGTTCAGCCAGCCAGCCGGGGCATTCACGCCCAACAATTTCAATCAAAGGTCGATATCACATGCCCGGCCGCTTTTTCCACAAGCAGGGAAAGGGCTTCGGCCGCCGGGGTCAGCGGCATGCTGGCGCGACGGATCTGCACGATTTCCGGGCCGGGGATCTGTTCCTCAATCGCGATGGCGATCATCGAATCCTTAAAAAACTCCGATTTCAACAAGGCTTTGGGTAGCAGGATCAACGAATCGGTGGAGGAAAGCAGCGTCAGAACAGCCATGACGGAATTCACCTGCGTGAGCAAGCGCGGCGATGCCAGCCCGTGCGTTCGGAACACCTCGTCGAACTCTTCTTCCGGTCGGTTGCGCAATCCGAAGGAGAGCCATTGCGCATCGCAGAGTTGCGCGAGGCTCGTTGCCCGTGCCAGCGGGTGATTTTTCCGGGCGATGACCATGCGATTTTTTCGCCACAGAAGGTCCATCTGGTAACGCGATTCGGGCGCTTTCTCCGGGCTGGGCCCGACGTAAAAATCCATGCTGCCATCATTCAGCCGGGGAATGGCGGTGGGATAAACCGTTTCCAGAATTATCAACCTGACCTGCGGATATTGCTCGCGAAAGGGCTGATAGACCAGAGGCAGGATCATCTCCAGAATGACCGGCGAAAATCCCACGGTTACTTTGCCCTGAAGTTCACCGCGCATCTGGCTGGCTTCGTCTTTGGCCCGCTGCAAATCTTCCAGCATGTTGTGGGCGCGCAGGTAAAACCGCTCTCCGGCTGGCGTCGGCGTAGTGCCATAAGAGTGGCGTTCGAGCAACGGCAGCCCCAGTTCCTCTTCCAGTTCGCGCAGGCTACGGGTTAAAGCCGGTTGCGCAAGGCCAAGCAGCCGTGCCGCCGCGCGCAGGCTGCCTGTGCGGATCACCGCCTCGAAATGGCGCAAATGATGGATTTTCACAGTGGTCCTCCTGACCCTGACTGGCTGATATCAAAAAGCTATCGCCGGGATTAATTTGCCTTCTTATTGTATCAGATGCGCGGGAGTAACATCTTTTTTGTCGACCTGCCGATGGGTCGATCGGATGGATTCAACCCCTCGCAAATGACGGTGTTTCACCATGGAGGCAAAAATGAGCAATTTCAGAGATATTCCGAAAGTCGATGTACACTCGCATTTCCTGACCCCCTCGTATCTTGAGGCCATGAACAAGTATCTGGGCGGCAACCCGGATCGTTTTCCGATGCCGGAATGGTCGGTCGAAAAGCATTTGCAGTACAACGAATCAATGGGGATCGTGCATACGGTTCTGTCATACTCGTCACCGCATATCAATTTCAGCACACGCGAAGTCAACCGCCAGCTTGCCCGTATTGGCAACGAAGCCGGAGCGCAAATCGTGGCGGATAATCCCGGGAAATTCAGCTTCCTGGCGTCGCTGCCCCTGCCCAACATCGACGATACGCTCGAAGAAATCGCTTATGCCTGCGATCATCTGGACACCGATGGCTTCACGCTGCCGACCAATACCAAAGGCGTCTATATGGGTGCGCCGGAGCTGGAGCCGATGTTCGCCGAATTCAACCGCCGCAAGGCGGTCGTGACGTTTCATCCTAACAAACCTGGCGCTGTACCAGCAGGCGTTGGCGAGATGCTGCCGATCCCGATGATGGAATTTATTTTCGACACCACGCGCTGTGTTGTCGATCTGATGTTGCGCGGTTATCCCGAAAAATACCCCGATATCAAATTCCTGATGCCGCACTGTGGATCGATGCTGCCGTACGTCGTTGACCGGATCGCGTCCTTCAAACCGACGCTGATCAAGACCGGCTCTGTGACGGAAGATTATGACGTTTATAAGACTTTCAGCCGCTTTTATTTCGACACCACTGGCGCATCGGCGGCTCACCAGCTGCGCGACGTGCTGGATATGACCGACGTCAGCCACATCCTTTACGGCAGCGACTATCCCTTCCCGCCTGTGCCGGTGCTGGAAGACCAGACCAACGCCGTATTTACGGCTCCCTACCTGGACGAGATGCAGAAAGCGAAAATCTTTAGTGGGAACGCATCGGCTCTTTTCAAAAAAGTAAGACTGTAAAAAACAGCGGGAACCTCAGTATCAGGGGTTCCTTACTTTTTATCCAGGACGGAATAGTTAAAATGAATATTCTTGGCTGTGTCAAAAAAATACCGGGCGGTTTAATGATCGTACCGATGTTCGTCACCGCGCTGATTAACACGTTTTTCCCCGAAGCGCTCAAACTGGGCGGACCGACAGGTCTGTTTACCGCCAAAGGCACCATGGTCGTTATCGGCCTGATCCTGTTTATCACGGGCAGCCAGTTCAGGCTAAACCAGTTGGGCATGACCCTGAAACGCGGCGCGGCACTTTGCCTGGCCAAACTGGCTATCGGTTTCCTGGCAGGCTGGTTGGTGCTGAGCTGGTTCGGCCTGGACGGTTTCTGGGGTATTTCGGCGGTTGCCTTGATCAGCGCTATGGTCAGCTGTAATCCCGGCGTTTATATCGCGCTGTGCGAACAATACGGCGACGACACTGATAAGGCCGTGTTCGGTCTGCTGAACGTCATTGCGGTACCCGCGACGCCAATCCTTATTATCGGCGTCGCTGGCGGCGGCGGTATTGATCTGATGGAAATCCTGGTCGTGCTGATCCCATTTATTGTCGGCATCATCCTTGGCAATCTCGATCCGCAAATCCGCGCCCTGATGGCACCGGGCACGCCTATCGTGCTGCCTTTCCTCGGCTTCTGCTTCGGCGCGTCGGTCAATCTGGGCAGCGCGTTAACAGCGGGGATGGCCGGGATCCTGCTGACGCTGATCTTCCTGATCGTCAACGTCGCGTTGATGCTGCTCGTCGACCGGGCCATTCTCCGCCGCCCAGGCTACGCCGCTGTCTCTACCTGTAGCGTGGCCGGAATATCGGTCGTCGTTCCGACCATCCTGGCAGCTTCACAGCCCGCTTTCGCCCCCTATGCGGAAGCCGCCACCTCGCAACTGGCGCTGGTGATGGTGCTTTCCTCCTTCGCCATCCCCTGGATCACCAGCCAGGTGGTAAAACGGTGGGGCAGAGGCTGATAATACTGCGGTGCAGCGGCAGAATTGCACGCGCTGCCGATGCACCGCATATGCCGGGATTAACCCGAAAACCTTATTTATTATTCTCTTCAGGATTAAACGGATAGCAGACACATGCCAGCTTATGTCCGTCAGGATCTCTAAGATAAGCAACATAAAAATCCGCGCCGTATTCTTCTCTGATACCGGGCGCGCCCTCATCGCTTCCGCCATGCGTAAGACCCGCGGCATGAAACTTTCTGACCTGTTCTGCACTCCTGGCTCTGAACGCAAACATCGTGCCATTCCCTGCTGTGGCTTTATTTTTGTCAAAGGGTTCACAGATACAAAAACTGAAACCTTTATCTGACGGATCTCCCCACGTAGCCCAGCTCTCATTCCATGAAGGTATCCGGGAAATACCCAGCACGTCGAAAATCGCATCATAAAAAATAATCATATGATGCATGTTGTTGGTTCCTGTAGTGGTATACATGAGCATGTTAAATCACCTGCTGTCCGGGAGAAAGTTCAGCGCCTGAGCATGATCCCATCACCGCCCGAAATCAAGGATCCGGTCCATCATTAGCAGCAGGATCCCATAACAACATCGTCTTTTTCGCCAGCGGCATCAAAGCAAAAAGCCTGCACGGAGGCAGGCTTTGAATGCAAGATTGCGGCTCAAATCTGATAATCAATCACGACTTCATCCGATTCCATTGCCTGACGCTTGATTTCCGCCAGCGACAGTCCGGCATTGCACAGCTCGATAAACTGCCAGACATAATTACGCTGAAGCTGACCGCGCTTGAGGCCCAGCCAGACGGTGCTGGCATCAAAAAGATGGCGGGTATCAAGCCGGACCAGCCTTCCAACCTCATTTTCGCCGGTAGATTGCTCAGCGACCAGCCCGATGCCCAGCCCCAGATCGACGTAGGTTTTGATGACGTCGGAATCCTGCGCGCTGAGGACGATATCCGGTGTCAACCCCTTGCGGCTGAAAGCTTCATCAATACGCGAACGCCCGGTGATCCCCTGTCGGTAGGTAATCAAAGGCCAGCGGGCGATCTCTTCCAGCGTCAGTGGGGAAATCTGCGTTAACGGATGATCGTGCGGCAACAGCAGACTGTGATGCCAGCGGAACCACGGGAAGGCGGCCAGCGTGGGATCGTTGCTTAAACGCTCGCTGGCAATGCCAATATCTGCGCCGCCATTGTGCAGCAGCGCTTCGATTTCCTGCGGCGTACCCTGCACCAGCTCAAGACGCACATCTTTAAACAGTTCCCGAAACGCCTTTATCACCGGCGGCAAGCTGTAGCGCGCCTGGGTATGCGTGGTGGCGATGGTCAGCACGCCCGACGCATCATTAGTGAATAAATCGGCAAGTCGGCGAACGTTGCTGGCCTCGTTGAGGATGCGCTCCGCAATCACCAGCAATGCTTTCCCCGGCTCGGTCATGCCCAGCAGACGCTTACCGCGCCGGATGAAAATCTCAATACCGAGTTCTTCTTCCAGCTCGCGGATATGGCGACTGACGCCAGACTGCGAGGTATAAAGCATGTTAGCGACTTCGGTCAGGTTGAAATCCTGCCGTGCGGCCTCGCGAATAATTTTAAGTTGCTGAAAATTCACCCTACCCCTCCAGGGCCATATGACATAACACTATTGTTAGAGTCACAGGAGGAGCAGAACAAATAATAAAAACCAGCAACTTATGCTTTTTTGTTATAAACCCTAACTGACGAGCATCAATTCCCGGTTTTCCAGCGCCGGACGACTGACCAGCGACATCAGGATCTCTCTGACTGCCATCGCCTGTGGCGTCAGTGACCCGCGTGCGGAAACGTTCAGCGAAAGCGGCAGACTCATTGACGGCGTGGAGATACGCGCCATCCAGCCATTTGCCGCACCAGAAAGCGAGCGGGCTGCGGATTCAGGCAACACGGTAACGCCCATCCCACTGGCAATAGCCGCGGTCAACGTCGCAATGGACTCAATTTCACCGATAATTTTTGCCGTCAGACGACGAAGTGAAAAAGCTTCGTCAACGCGCAGCCGCACCGCGCTAAAATCACGCGGCAGGAACAGATTCATCCCGGCGACGGCGGCAAGATCGACGCTTTGCCCCGGACAATCGCGGGTGCCGACCAGGTAGAGATCTTCTTTCAGCAGCGGCTGGCTGGAGATCCCCGCCACCGGCGAACGCTCATAAAGCACAGCCATATCAAGCTGCCCGCTGAGTAATTTATCATTGAGCACCGGGTTGCTGTTCTCATGCAGATAAACCTGCACATCCGGCAGTTCATCACGCACGGCCTGAAGCAGCGGCATCGTCACAGAGGAAGCAGCGGTGCCTGGCGCAAGGCCAATAGAGACCTGACCACGCAGCGTCTGCCCCACATTATTGACCGCCAGCTGCGCCTGTTCGCACTGACGCAATATCGTTCTCGCGTGGGTGTAGAGGATTTTTCCGGCCTCAGTCGGGGTTACGCCCCGCTTGGTGCGGATCAGCAGTTGTTGATCCAGCTCTCCTTCCAGGGTGGCGACCTGCTGACTTAGCGCAGGCTGTGCAATATGCAGCACTTCTGCGGCCTGTGTCAGGCTACCAATATCGACGATTTTTACGAAATACTTCAGCCGTCTTAAGTTCATTTTGCCTCCGGTAAGGAACGCCAGTGCCAGTGCTGGCATTAATCTTATCGGAGGAGTTGCAATAACTTTGCCAGTTTTGAAAGATGTCTTTTTACGGACGCTAACAGGCTGGATAATAAGACATTCTGATTTAAAACGCCGTTTCCATCACTTAGCCAGTGGAAATGGCTATGCCCCATTAAGGGGTAGATTGCACCATCCAGGTGCGGGCAGTCGACCCGATACCCCCGTAAAACGCCTTTTTGCTGGTTTTGTCAGCAATCAAACAGGTTTAGCGCATCCAGCCTTTGACATGCTGCAGGAGCCTCGCTAATATTCGCCCCGTTCAAGCGATTCCTCTGTAGTTCAGTCGGTAGAACGGCGGACTGTTAATCCGTATGTCACTGGTTCGAGTCCAGTCAGAGGAGCCAAATTCTAAAAAGCCTGCTTTTAAGCAGGCTTTTTGCTATCTGCCTCCCGCCCGTTCACACGCTCCCGCCCTGCCTTGTTCCTAAAAAGAAAACCAGCAAAATGACAGGGAATCTCCCACTCTGTAAAGGAACTTAAAACATGACGCTCCGCCTGTCAGTCCTCGCCCTTCTCCTCCCGGTATTCGCTTTCGCCGCCGATCGCTGCGTCCTTAGCGATCCGGCACTCAGCGTGCAGAGTTATCACGTTGATGCAAAGCGAGAACGTATTGTCACCTACTGGAAAAATAAGGACGGCAAAGCGTGGGAATCGATCCGTAATTTGCTAAACGATATCGACAGCAACGGGCGGGTACAGATGGTGATGAACGGCGGTATTTATGATAAGTCTTACGCGCCGCTTGGGCTGTATATTGAAAACGGCCGAAAAAGGGTGCCGCTGAACCGCGCATCCGGCGGCGGTAACTTTTTCATCCGCCCCGGCGGAGTGTTTTATCTTAAAGACCAGAAAGCAGCGATTGTCAGCCTTGACCAGTTCACGTCGTCAAAAGGCGTCGATTATGCGGTGCAGTCCGGCCCGCTGTTGATACAGAACGGGAACATCAATCCACGGCTGCTTGCGTCCGCCAGCTCGCGCAAGATCCGCAACGCGGTTGGCATCACATCGCAGGGTCAGGTGGTATTTATGCTCAGCGCAGGCGCAACCAACTTCTTTGATTTCGCCTGCTACGCCAAATCAAAACTCGCTATCCGCCAGATGCTGTATCTGGACGGCACTATCTCCGCCATGTACCAGAAAGGCGGGAGTATACCGTGGCAATATCATCCTTTCGTCAGCATGATTGCAGTGGAAACGCAGCCCGGCGATCGTTAAGCGTCCCGGTTCAGTTTTATCCGCTGGCTTTCGTTTCACATTCCTGTGACATACTATCGGGTATATTCAGTTTGTCTGACACAAGGAGCGAATGATGAATAATAAGGGTATCGGTCTGAACCCGAATGAAGCGCTGGATCAACTGGAAGCGCTGTACGAGCAGTCGGTCAGCGCCCTGCGGGACGCCATCAGCGCTTATATCACCGATGAAACGCTGCCTGACCGCGAAGCGCGGGCGCAGGGATTATTTGTTTACCCGCAGATCTCCGTGACCTGGGATGGCAACGCGCATAAAGCACAAAAAACCCGCGCCTATGGTCGCTTCACCCACGCGGGCTGTTACACCACCACCATCACCCGCCCGGCTCTGTTTCGTACCTATCTTGCAGAACAACTGACGCTGTTATATGAAGATTACGGCGCTGAGATCACCGTCACCCGCTCACAGCATGAGATCCCGTTTCCGTATGTGATTGATGGCTCCGAAATCGCGCTCGATCGCTCCATGAGCGCCGGGCTGTCCCGTCATTTCCCAACCACCGAACTGGCGCAGATTGGCGACGAGACGGCGGACGGGCTGTTTCACCCAACCGAGTTTTACCCGCTGTCGCATTTTGATGCCCGCCGCGTTGACTTCTCCCTGGCCCGCCTGCGCCATTATACGGGTACGCCGGTCGAGCATTTTCAGCCGTTCGTTTTGTTTACCAACTATACCCGCTACGTTGACGAGTTTGTGCGCTGGGGATGCAGCCAGATCCTCGATCCTGACAGTCCCTACATCGCTCTCTCCTGCGCGGGCGGAAGCTGGATCACCGCTGAAACCGAAGCGCCGGAAGCCGCCATTTCCGACCTGGCGTGGAAAAAACATCAGATGCCTGCCTGGCACCTGATCACCGCCGACGGCCAGGGGATTACGCTGGTCAATATTGGCGTTGGCCCGTCGAATGCGAAAACGATTTGCGATCACCTCGCGGTGCTGCGCCCGGACGTATGGCTGATGATCGGTCACTGCGGCGGACTGCGTGAAAGCCAGGCGATCGGCGATTATGTGCTGGCCCATGCTTATCTGCGTGACGATCATGTTCTTGATGCAGTGCTGCCGCCGGATATCCCGATCCCCAGCATTGCCGAAGTCCAGCGCGCGCTGTACGACGCCACCAAGCAGGTCAGCGCCATGCCGGGCGAGGAAGTGAAGCAGCGGCTGCGCACCGGCACGGTGGTCACAACTGACGACCGCAACTGGGAGCTGCGCTACTCCGCCTCCGCCCTGCGCTTTAACTTAAGCCGCGCGGTGGCGATTGATATGGAGAGCGCCACCATTGCCGCCCAGGGCTATCGCTTCCGCGTCCCGTACGGCACGCTGCTGTGCGTCTCCGATAAACCCCTGCATGGCGAAATCAAGCTGCCGGGACAGGCCAACCGGTTCTATGAAGGCGCGATCTCCGAGCATCTGCAAATCGGGATCCGCGCCATCGATCTGCTACGCGCCGAAGGCGAACGCCTGCACTCACGCAAGCTGCGCACCTTTAACGAACCGCCGTTCCGTTAATGGCGATAAGGACTTTTATGGATCATTCTCATGCTCTTTCCGCTCTTCGCGATCTGCTGCTGACCCATGCGCTGGATGGGATTATCGTTCCGCGTGCGGATGCCCATCAGAGTGAAGACTGCGCGCCGTGCGACGATAAACTGGCCTGGCTGACGGGTTTTACCGGCTCTGCCGGGCTGGCGCTGGTGCTGCGCGACCGGGCGCTGCTGTTTGTTGACGGGCGTTATCAGGTACAGGCACGCAACGAAGTCGATCTTACTGCCTGGGAGATCCATCATCTGCATAATGAACCGCTCGCCGACTGGCTTCATGCTGAACTGGCGGCGGGAAGCCGCATCGGCTTTGAGCCACTGCTGATGGTCAACAGCCAGTATGAAATGCTTAATGCCACGTCGTGCAACCTGGTGGCGCTTGAAGACGATCCCTTCGAGGCGATCTGGACCGCGCGCCCGCCCAGGCCTGACGGCGCTATTCGCGAGTTACCGCCGGAGATTGCCGGTGAAAGCAGTGCAGATAAACGTCAGCGGATTGCCACGCATCTGGACGAGCAGAACGTTGATTTTCTGGCGATCACGCTGCCGGATAATATCGCCTGGCTGCTTAACGTGCGCGGGTCGGATGTGGCGATGTCTCCGGTGCCGCTCTCCTTCGCGCTGTTAGGCAGGCATGGCGACGTAGAATGGTTTGTCGATGCCGGGAAAACCAGCGGACTGCCCGAATCGCTCCTTGCTTCGCTGACATTAACCCCGCAGGACGCTTTTATCGCCCGCGTCCGGCAGGTTGCCGCCGGGAAACGGATTCAGCTCGACGCCGATTATGCCCCGGTCGCACTGCGCTTCGCCGCTGAGCAAGCCGGTGGGGAGGTGGTCTGGCAGGCCGATCCCATCACCTTTCTCAAAGCGACCAAAAATGCCGTCGAGCTGGAAGGATATCGTCATTGCCATCGTCAGGATGGCGCGGCGTGGGTTAATTTCCTCGCCTGGCTGGCGCATGAAGTCTCGGCCCGCGAGGCCGCAGGCGATCCGCTGACCGAACTGGAAGCGCAGCAAAAACAACTGGCGTTTCGCCAGCAGCAGCCGGACTTTATTGAGCCAAGCTTCAGCACCATCTCTGCCGCTGGCAGCAACGCGGCGATGTGTCATTATCATTCCAGCGAGAAGACCAATACGCCGATCACCGGTGCGAATTTTTACCTGAATGATTCCGGCGGTCAGTATCATAACGGCACTACAGACGCGACCCGCACCCTTGCCTTCGGCACCTTTGACCCGCAGCGCCGCCTGCATTACACCACCGTGTTAAAGGGCTTTTTAGCTTTGATTACCCTTCAGTTCCCCACCGGGACGCAGGGTCACCAGCTTGACGCCTTTGCGCGCCGACCGCTGTGGGAACTGGGGCTGGATTACGATCACGGCACCGGTCACGGGGTCGGGCATCAGTTGCTGATCCACGAAGCGCCACATCGTCTGGCGAAAAAGGTCAACCCGTGGCCGCTGCGTGCGGGCAATATCATTACTATCGAACCCGGTTTGTATCTGGAAGATCGCTACGGTATTCGGATTGAGAATCAGGTGGAAATTGTGGAGAGTTGCCCTGGCTTTTGCCGCTTCTCATCGCTGACGCTGATCCCCATCGATTTAAGCCAGGTGGAATTGCAGTTACTGAGCGAGCAGGAAAAACAGTGGCTGGATGATTATCACCATAAAGTACGCGAAGCGCTTTCGCCGCACATCGCGCGGGATGCGCGTCCATGGCTGTTTGCCGCCACCGCCCCGCTGCGGGTGAAGGCAGGCTGAGGTCTGAAAAGCAAAAAGCCTGCTCGAAAGCAGGCTTTTTTAAATTTGGCTCCTCTGACTGGACTCGAACCAGTGACATACGGATTAACAGTCCGCCGTTCTACCGACTGAACTACAGAGGAATCGTTTGAACGGGGCGAATATTAGCGAGGCTCCCGCCCCATGTCAAAGGCTGTTTTTACTAATTCAACCGTTTGCCGATTTATTCTCCGAAATGGGCAGAAAGAGTACGACAATATGCGTTTACCCGGCGGTTTTCTTTTGGCGCGGATACTTCCACAGCCAGCGTCCGCTGATCATACGCCAGTAAAAGCAGGCTCCGCGCACCGCCCAGTCAAAGAACATCCCGAGCCATACGCCGACAACGCCCATGCCCAGCACAACGCCAAGCGTATAACCCGCAACCACGCGGCAGCCCCACATGCTGAGCATGGATACCCACATAGAAAAACGCGCGTCGCGAGCGCCTTTTTGCCCTGCTGGCAGTACCCAGGAGGCCGCCCAGATCGGCATAAATGCCGCATTCAGCCAGATGAGGATCTTCACGACTTCTTTCACATCTTCCTCACGGGTATAGAACGCGGCCATTAATCCGGCAAAGGGGGCACTAAGCCAGGCAATAATCGTCAGGCCAATGGAGGACAGCCAGAACACATGACGTAACTGGCGTTCAGCCTGACTTATCTGCCCTTTCCCCAGCCGTTTACCGGTAATGATGGTGGAGGCAGATCCGAGGGCATTCCCCGGCAGGTTAATGAGCGAAGCGATAGAAAAAGCAATAAAGTTACCGGCGATAACATCGGTTCCCATTCCCGCCACGAACATCTGGGTCAGTAGCTTGCCGCCGTTAAACAATACCGATTCGATACTCGCCGGGATACCAATCCCCAGCACTTCCCACAGGATGCTGAAGTTCAGCGGGGCAAAGTAGCTTTTCAACGAAATACGCAACGCCGGGTTAAAACCAATCATCAGCACCACAATAATCGCCACCGCACCGATATAGCGTGCGATGGTCAGCCCCAGCCCCGCGCCGACGAAACCTAATCCGTCCCAGGAAAAAACGCCATAAATCAATGCGCTGCTGATCAGAATGTTGAGAATATTCATCCCGCCGTTGATCATCAGCGGGATTTTAGTATTCCCCGCTCCGCGCAGCGCGCCGCTGCCGATAAGCGTGATCGCCGCTGCCGGATAGCTCAGTGCGGTCAGTTCCAGGTAGGTCAGGGCAAGCTCTTTCACTTCTGGCGTCGCTTCACCCGCCACAAAATCAATAATCTGCGCACCAAAAGCTTGGATCAGCACCGTTAACCCAATGGCAAACAGGGTCATGATCACCAGCGACTGGCGCGCCGCCGCCCGCGCCCGGCTGGGATCGAGTTTACCGAGGCTAAAAGCCACCACCACCGTGGTTCCCAGATCGACCGCCGCAAAAAAGGCCATGATGACCATATTAAAACTGTCGGCCAGCCCCACGCCTGCCATCGCCTCTTTACCCAACCAGCTCACCAGAAAGGTACTCAGCACCCCCATCAGCAGGACGCAGGTATTTTCCAGAAAAATAGGGATGGCAAGCGGGGAAATCTCACGCCAGAAGAGAACCCGATAACTTTTGCGTTTTTTATACCAGGGCGTGCGCGCAACGGCCTGGCGCAGGGAAGCAGTAACGTCCAAAATTGACCTTAGCTAAAAATGTTGAAACTACATTTCAAATGATGGGGGAGAAAGGCGAAACCTGCAAAGTATTTTCCCACAAAATTTGTCGGCAAATACAACAGATTGTTGCTAAAAGAGCCACTCGAACGCCCGGGCGATTATTGGGGTTTGACAAAAGATTCTACGCCGCTAAGATAAGCCTCCAACCGATTCCTCTGTAGTTCAGTCGGTAGAACGGCGGACTGTTAATCCGTATGTCACTGGTTCGAGTCCAGTCAGAGGAGCCAAATTTAAAAAAGCCTGCTTTCGAGCAGGCTTTTTGCTTTTCAGGTATCTTTACGATTTCCTGCATTCAGGACTCAATAAGTTGGCGCATAAACCTTGCCGATGCTTATTGATTATCCTGCTGTATCAGAACCTGGAATATTTTGTTGCCAAAGCCACAGCCACAGCCCGGCAAGCGTTGCGCTATCGTCAGTTACCCCTTGCGCGCGGCAACCCACTCCTGCACTTCAACCGCGAAAGTGTCCGGTGCTTTGCGGTACATTTTGCGCGCCAGATCGAGAATGGTGTGCTGACCCAGCGCCTCTTCCATCCGCTGCTGCGCCATGTCCATTACCGAGCGTACACCGCAAATCCCCTCGCAGGCCCATTCCGGCGGCGACTCGTCAAATACCGCCAGGCGCTGGCGAATCTCACGGCATTCAAAAATCCGCTTATCGCCGTCAATGGCATTCGCCACGTCGAGAACCGTGATGTGCTCGGCAGGTTTCGCCAACTGGAAGCCGCCGCCTTTACCCTCGATGCTACGCACCAGCCCCGCTTTTGACAGGCGGGTAAAAATCTTGGCCAGATAGTCGTAGGGCACGCTTTGCAGGTCGGCAATCTCGCGAACGCTCATATCACGGGCGTCACCCTTGCTATCCACCATGCACATCAGGCTATGGATGCCGTATTCAACCCCGGAACTGTAAAATGCCATTCTCAATATCTCAGCATAAATAAATCCGAGTTATTGTAGCTTTTTCGCCATCCTCATTCCAGAAAGATTCCAATAACCAAAATATTAATTGCCTTTAATTCATTAAAAATCAACAAAATAAGAAGAAATTTCAGGTAAAAACGAGCTCAGCATCACAAATAGCATTGCACCGACTAACTACGACAAATATAATCCTAGTAAATGAAGCGTAATCAACAGTGAGTACAACAGAAATGCGTAAACAAATTCTCATCGTCGGAGCCGGTTTTGCCGGTATGTGGGCAGCACTGAGCGCCGCGCGCCTGGCGGATAAAAATCAAAAACAACCCGTTGATATTACTGTGATTGCTCCGCAGCCTGAGCTACGCGTGCGCCCTCGCTTCTATGAGAGCGCCGTACCAACGCTGGTCGCCCCTCTACAGCCGCTATTTGACGCAACCGGCATCCGTTTTCTGCGCGGTACGGTTACGCAGATCCTGCCAGGCAGCAAAAACGTTGACTGGACAGATACCTCCGGCGAAAACCACACCTTTAGCTACGACCGTTTAGTGCTGGCCAGCGGCAGCCACGTTAACCGCTCACTTGTTGCCGGTGCCGAAACTCACGCCTTCGACCTTGACCAGCTGGAGAGCGCGACGGTACTGGAGAATCATCTGCATTCGCTGGCAACGCGCGAAGAGAGCGAGCAGCGCAATACCGTAGTCGTATGCGGCGGCGGCTTTACCGGGATCGAGATGGCGCTGGAGCTACCGATGAAGCTGCGCGAGATCCTTGGCGAGAATGCTAAGACCAGAGTAGTCGTAGTTGAGCGAGGTCCACAGCCTGGCTCGCGCTTCAGCGAGGCCCTGAGCGAGGTGATTGTTCAGGCTTCTGAAGCGCTGGGCGTGGAGTGGTTAGTGAATGCCGAAGTAGAAAGCGTAGAGGCTAACGGCGTGACGCTCAAAGACGGGCGTCAGATTGCTTCGCACACTGTTATCTGGACCGTCGGCGTACAGGCCAACGCGCTGGCGGCACAGATTGATGCCCCACGCGACCGTCAGGGCCGTCTGCATGTTAACAGCGAACTTCAGGTGGTCGGACATGAAGACATTTACGCCACCGGCGACGTGGCCTACGCCGCCACCGACGATAAGGGAAATCACGCGTTAATGACCTGCCAGCACGCAATTTTGCTGGGGAAATTTGCCGGTAACAACGCCGCCGCCAGCCTGCTGGACGTCGCTCCCCTGCCGTATCGTCAGGAAACTTACGTCACCTGTCTGGATCTTGGCGCATGGGGCGCGGTCTACACCGAAGGCTGGGATCAGCAGGTGAAGCTGACGCGCGCCGAGGCGAAAAAGCTCAAAATGTCGATCGTCAGCGAGCTTATTTATCCGCCGAAGGCCGATAAAGCGGTAGCGTTTGAGATTGCAGACCCGCTGGCACCGTTTGTATAAACCCTGTTGCGGAAATACACCTTCGGGTAAACAGAATTAACGCATAAAAAGGCCACCCTGCCGTAATACCACGATGACCCAATCTCCTCCAGCGTCGACGATGCCCGGCCCGCGCTGTGCGAGACAGTTTAGATCAGGTATAGCGGTAGCGGAACTGCTGGACGAAGACGGCAACCTGGCGTTGAGCGCCCTTCCCGCGCTTACGGCCAGGTAGCTTGCCTGGTAAAGCAAAACAGCTTGCCAATGAAAATAAAAAATGTCTATTATGGACTTTTAGTCCACTATGGATTGTATCATGTCAGTTACCCGTCAACTTACTGCCATTCTTACCGATTGTTACGATGCGCATCAGGCCATACGCCCACAAGTCGCTGTTACGCCGCTGCTTTTCAGTCCGGGCTTTAGCAAGCAGCTTAACAGTGAGGTCTGGTTTAAAGCAGAGCATTTGCAACATACCGGATCGTTTAAATTTCGCGGTGCCAGTAATAAATTGCGTTTGCTGGATGAGGATTGTCGCGCCAGAGGTGTCATTACTGCCTCCTCTGGCAATCATGGTCAGGGAATGGCGCTGGCAGGCCAACTGAACGATGTTCCGGTGACGGTTTATGCCTCAGAAAGTGCTTCCTCGCTTAAGCTCAGCGCTATCCGGGCATGGGGAGCGAAAGTCATTACGCTGGATACGGATCCGCTGAGCGTGGAAATCGCGGCGGCAGCCGCTGCACGTCAGGAGGGAAAAATATTTGTTTCTCCTTATAACGATAAAGACGTCATTGCGGGTCAGGGCACGATCGCGCTGGAAATGCTGGAGCAGCAGCCTGAGCTGGACGCAGTGTTTGTCGCCGTCGGCGGCGGCGGTCTGATTTCCGGGATCGGTGCCGTACTGAAAAATCTTAGTCCGCACACTAAAGTGATTGGCTGCTGGCCTGAAGCCTCTCCGGCGATGTATGCCTCATTACAGGCGCAGCATATTGTTGAGGTAGAGGAAAGCGAAACGCTCTCCGATGGAACAGCGGGTGGCCTTGAGCCAGGGAGTATCACCTTCCCGCTTTGTATGCAGGTTATTGATGAGTGCGTGCTGGTCAGCGAAGCAGAGATTCGGCAGGCAATGCGCGAGATTGCTCGTAGCGAGCGCTGGATGATCGAAGGGGCAGAAGGTGTCGCCGTGGCCGCTCTTCTGAAACAAGCCAGCGTCTGGAAAGGAAAGCGCGTTGCCGTTGTTCTTTGCGGACGAAATATTATGCTGGAGAAGTTTATTGGAGCGGTGTCATGAGAGTCGTCACGCTCAGTGAAATACAGGCCAGTCTGCCTGTCAGCGATGCGATCCGCTCTTTAGAAGAAGGTTTTATTGCCTACAGCCGGGGCGAAGTGCAATCTCCGCCGGTTCAGCAATTTACTTTCGCAGAGGTTGATGGCGATTGTTGTATTAAATCGGCGTGGGTAGATCAGAGTGATTACTTTGCAGTGAAAATCTCCACCGGTTTTTATCAAAATCCGTCGCAGGGGCTTGCCAGTAATAATGGTCTGATCATGCTTATCTCGGCAAAAACAGGCCAGCCCGTTGCACTCCTTCATGATCATGGATGGCTCACAGCCATGCGGACCGCAATTGCTGGACGAATAGTCGCTCGCCTGCTCATGCCTGAAAAAATACATGCTATTGGAATTTATGGCACCGGGCTTCAGGCACAACTACAGCTCAGGCAGCTTTTAGAAATAACGGATTGCCGCGATGTGATCGTCTGGGGACGAAGTCAGCAAAGTCTGGAGGTTATGCAGGAAAATATACGTGATACCAACGTTAGTTTTACTGGTACTACTCTGGCGGAGCGTGTAGCAAGGGAAGCAAATATGATTGTGACCGCAACGCCTTCCCACAAACCACTCATTAATAGCTCATGGATCACTCCCGGCACCCACATCACGGCCGTGGGTGCTGATAGCCCGGGTAAGCAAGAGCTGGCAGTGACGTTGCCTGGAAAGGCTAAATTAATTGTTGTGGACTCAATAAAACAGTGTCGTCAGTATGGCGAGGTCAGTCATGCACTGAAAGCTGGTCTGATCGCCGGGCAACACCTGATTGAACTGGGCGCTTTATTAGAGAGTGATCGTTTTGAACGCCATCAACAGGATATCACCCTTGCCGATTTAACAGGTCTGGGCATCCAGGATCTGCAAATTGCGCGCAGCCTTATGCATTCTCTTCTTTAAACTCTTTCAGATATTTGTAGACGGTTGCTCTGCCCAGCACCAGCACCCGTCCAATATAGTTGGCGGCGCTTTTGCCTTCAAAAGCGCCTTCATCATAAAGCGCGGAAACCAGGGCTCGTTTCTGATCCCGATTAAGCGTGGCGAGGCTAAGTTGTTTGTCACGAAGCCATCCTTGTATAAAGACATTAATGCGTTCCTGCCAGTCATCACGAAATAACGCATCAGGCTGAGGGATGACTCGCCCGGACTGAAAGAAAAGATTCAGGATATCTCGCGCCTGCTCCAGTACCGACAGATTGAGGTTAATACACATCACGGTGTCACCGTGGCCAGTTTCATCGCGCAAAACGGTACTTATCGATCGGATTTTCTGACCATTCCAGTTGGTTTTTTCATAAGGCCCAATCACAACCTCGTCATTTTCAACAAGGGGTAGCTGGTCCAGACCTGAGTCATCGCCAATACCTCTGCCGGAGAAGTTATTCGCAATGTAAAGCACGCGCTGCGTCCTGAGACTATGCAGGATGACTTCAGCATGAGGAAATAACAGCGTCGCGATGCTGTCAGCGATCGCCTGGTAATTATGCATACGGGGGGTATTTGAAATATCGGTCGGCATCATTTCCTCCTGATGAAAGCAGGATGATACGCGAAAGTCACCCTCCTTAATACCCTGATAGCCTGTTCTGAACAGGCTCTGTAACGGCAAACTGAAGATGCGATGTGGGCGAAGCAAAGGGGAAAGGGATGCGTCAGGGTAAATAAAATCTGTGGTTGGGTTGTGGCGGAATCGCCAAATAGAATAAAAGTCCCTTACAGGCAAAAATGTTTATAACCCACAGTTTCTTCAGGCGAAATACTGCCCTGGCGTCTCCCCCGTCATTGTTCGGAAAAAGTATATAAATGCGCTGTCGCTGGCAAAACCCAGACTCTGGGCGGTATCAGTAATCCGTTGGCCGGTCGCGAGCAGTTCAACGGCCTTCATCAGACGCCATTGCTGCCTCCACTGCTGGAAAGACATTCCGGTATCGCGTCGGAAGATACGGCTTATCGTTTTTTCGCTGGCACCGCAAAGCGCGGCAAGTTCTTGCAGCGTTGGCGGCAAGGCATCCCCGGACAGACGGCTGAGTCGCTTATCCTGAGGCAAGGCAAGCATCATTGGTTCGTAAGCAGCAGTACATATTTCTGCGACACAAAGTGCGGCGAGGTGTAATGAAGACCCGGATCCCCAGCGCGTTTCCCACGGCTGTTCGGTAATGCGTTCTAAAAGTTCACGCAGTAAGGGGGAAACATTAAGAATGCCTGGCGAGGCTGGCAGCGAAGGAAAATGCTGCGGCTGAAACCAGATTGAACGATAGGCCACCGTATTCTTCATCTCCGCGCGATGGCTGACGCCAGCGGGGATCCATGCCGCCCTGGTGGGGGGAAGAAGGCACAACAACGCACCGTCATTCAATGTCAGTCGTATGCAACCCTGGCGCGTAAAAAGGATCTGGGCCATCGCGTGCTGATGTAAGCCTGAGTCATGATTTCCCAACTCTGCCTGAATCCCAATAACAGAATTTTTCAGGGTATCAGGATCGAATACCGCATTAGCATTAAGCCAGGCCATAATGTCCTATTTTCGATATTTAAAGGTATTATGTTTATAATATTCAAAAAATGGCTGACTTACAATCACGCCTCTTTTATTCAGGAGGCGAAAATGTTTAGCCCAACAGCAATGGTGATGGTCACTGCATTACTGATGTTTCCTCAAATCGCGGAAACGATTTATAGCCCGGCCCTGACCAGTATCAGCGCACATTTTTCTGTGACCGCCCAGCAAACTGCGCAAACCTTATCCGTTTATTTTATTGGCTTTGCCGCTGGGGTTCTGTTCTGGGGTCGCGTCAGTGATACCTGGGGGCGCAAACCCGCTTTACTGGCGGGGCTGGCTGTCTATGCCGTGGGAACGCTTATCGCTTTAGTTGTTTCGGGCTTCACCTTATTACTTGCGGCACGCGTGATAACGGCTTTCGGCGCTGCCACCGGCTCGGTAGTGACCCAAACGATGCTGCGCGATCGTTTTAGTGGCCCCAGGCTCGCGGCTATTTTCTCGTTAATCGGCATTGCCCTGGCAATAAGTCCCGCAGTGGGCATTTATGTCGGCGGGTTGCTGGCCTGGCGATGGGAGTTTTATGGCGTCTTTATTGCTCTGACAATTCTGTCGGGACTATTACTGGCGGGCAGCCTGTTCATTCTCCCTGAAACACGCTCGTCGCAGCATTCAGACGTGGCTTTTTGGTCCGTGCTGTATCTGATGTTGCGTGATAAAAAAATCTGGCTGGCAATTGTCCTTGTTGCCGCCTTTAATGTGAGTCTTTTTAGCTATTACAGCCTGGCACCGTTTATTTTTGCACGACTCCATTTTGATACCCAGACTTTTGGCTTCAGCGGTGTCGCACTTGCCGCGGGTTCAATAATCGGCTCGCAGATTAATCGCCTGCTGTTCCAGCAGGGGAAAAGTCAACGCTGGATATTAACGCTTGCCTGCATCCTCAACCTGTTTGGTAGCACTGGCGTTCTCTGTTTTAGCGATTCCCTGAATTTCCTGCTGCCAATGGCGCTGGTGATGACGTCGTTTTCAATGGCTATTCCTGTCGTGCTCAGCTCAGCGCTGAACGCCTATTCGCATTGCCGGGGCACAGCTGGCGCGCTATTTGGCTTCTTTTATTACGTATTCATTGGATCAGGCCTGATGCTTGCAGGATGGTCACAATGGCTGGGGTTAACACTGATGATATGCGCCCTTTTGGGATGTATTGCCGCGTGGCTTTATTTACCGCTACTTAATGAGAAATATTAATATCAGGACGTTGTGCTGACGGAGGGGTCACACAAAGTAATCAATAAGCATTGGTTGACCCGACCTGCTAAAACGCATCGTGCCTGACGCTGAGAAAAAATTCCATGAACAGCTTAGCCATTCAACGGCGCAATAAATAACCCTGAGGTTTTCCATGAAAAAAGATATTCATTACCAGTTTCATCACTTCGGTATTCCTGTTCAGGATGGAAGCACGGAGGGTATGTATAGTGAAAAAGCGGGGATGTATACCACCGATAATCCCGGCAAGTTTCGGGTGCAATGGCATCGTTTTACCGATAATTCCCCTCTGCACCCACTCATCAAAACCGTGCCGCATGTGGCATTTAAAGTAAATAATTTAGCCCTGGCCATTGAAGGTGAAGACGTGATTTTGGGTCCCTGTGAACCGATTGATGATTACTTCGTGGCCATCATTAACGACGCAGGCGCGCCTGTCGAACTGATTGAAACGTCGCTGGACGATGATGAAATATGGGCCAGAGCACGCCGGAGTCAGGGTTCTTTGTATCGCAGCGATGAGTGATTTTTAAATGCGGGGGGAATGACGAGACACTTGCCAAAAGACTGGCGAGGCATCCGACCACCCCGCCCTACTCACCCTTACTCACGCCACCCCATCGCTGGCGCAACGTGCTTCAGAATTGACTCAATAACGTGCACGTTATATTCCACGCCCAGTTGATTCGGCACGGTCAGCAACAGCGTATCCGCTTCAGCGATGGCCTGATCCTGTTTTAACTGGTCGATCAACTTTTCCGGCTCGGCGGCGTAGCTGCGTCCGAAAACAGCGCGGGTTTTCTCATCAAGGAAACCGACTTTATCGCTGTCATCACCGCTTGCACCAAAATATGCCCGGTCACGGTCATCCATCAGAGCAAAAATACTGCGGCTGACAGAAACACGCGGCGTGCGGGCGTGGCCTGCTTCGGCCCACGCGGCGCGGTAAGCGCGGATCTGTTTCGCCTGCTGGATATGAAACGGCTCACCGGTTTCATCGTTTTTGAGGGTCGAACTTTGCAGATTCATCCCCAGTTTCGCGGCCCAGACTGCGGTGGCATCGGAGGAAGCGCCCCACCAGATGCGCTCGCGCAGGCCTGCGGAAAAAGGTTCGGGGCGCAGCAGACCCGGCGGGTTCGGGAACATTGGCTGCGGGTTAGGCTTTGCAAAACCTTCACCGCGCAACACGTCCAGCAGCACTTCGCTGTGCTGACGCGCCATATCCGCTTCGGTTTCACCTTCGGCAGGCTGATAACCGAAATAGCGCCAGCCATCGATCACCTGCTCCGGCGAGCCACGGCTGATACCCAATTGCAGGCGTCCGCCTGAAATAAGGTCCGCTGCGCTGGCGCTCTCAGCCATATACAGCGGGTTTTCGTAGCGCATATCAATGACCCCGGTGCCGATTTCAATCCGGCGGGTCTTCGCACCGATGGCGGCCAGCAGGGGAAAAGGCGATGCAAGCTGACGGGCAAAATGGTGAACTCTGAAATATGCGCCGTCGGCACCCAGTTCTTCAGCCGCCACCGCCAGATCGACGGACTGTAGCAGCGCATCAGCGGCTGAACGGGTGGCCGAGTGTGGCGAAGGGGTCCAGTGACCAAATGACAAAAATCCGATCTTCTTCATAACAGCGTTGTCCTGTTGAGAGAAATCTTGAGCAGACCGCACCACGATAAAAAGCGCAGCCTGCCCGGCATAGTGACTACTTTACGCGACAGGGGCTAAGAAGAAAGATCGTTTGTTTGACCTGTTACATCAAATAAATTGACTGATAATCGCCGCCTCACTTTGTCTGACCGGGAGCATGGAAGGGAAATGCGTAAGACAACGGGCTCCTCTGCCTGGCAGAATCGAATATAAAGCGTATGACGCTGCTATGCGGTGGAACAGACAGCATAACATTCCCTGTTTCAGGAAGGCGTTTTTGGCTCTATCCTGTCTATGGCCGCGTTCAGCAGCATTGAAGCGCTAACGAACGCCGTGCAGGGATTCACCTTTTATGGAACAGAAAACGGTAATGATACAACAGAGAGAAACGCGCAATAAAATGACCCTCGTGGGCCTGCTGGCGATCGTGCTGTGGGGCAGCCTGGTGGGCCTGATCCGCAGCGTCAGCGAAGGTTTTGGTCCTGTAGGCGGTGCGGCGATGATCTACACCGTCGCATCGGCGATATTATTTTTTACCGTCGGTTTTCCGCGACTTAGCACCTTTCCCCGCCGCTATCTGCTGTGGGGAAGTCTGCTGTTTGTCACTTATGAGCTGTGCCTGTCATTGTCGATTGGCTATGCCAGTTCCGGGCGGCAGGCGATTGAAGTCAGCATGGTCAATTACCTGTGGCCGACTTTTACGCTGGTCGCCGCCATTCTGTTTAACAAACAGCGCGCCAGCCTGCTGATTTTCCCCGGCGTTTTGATCTCAATGCTGGGCATTTTCTGGGTTTTGGGCGGAGATAAAGGGTTAGATCTCGCGGCAACCCTCGCCAATATTGAGGATAACCCGTTAAGTTACGGACTGGCGTTCGCCGGGGCGGTAATTTGGGCCGCCTACTCCATCGTCACGGCAAAATATGCCGATGGCAAAAATGGCATCACCTTTTTCTTCATGCTGGTTGCCGTCGCACTCTGGGGCAAATATCTGCTTAGCGGCGGCGGGGAGATGATATTCAGCGCCCGGTCACTTATCGCGCTGACGCTGGCGGCTTCGGCAATGGGTTTTGGCTACGCCGCGTGGAATATCGGCATTTTACATGGCAACGTGACCGTTCTGGCAGGCGCGTCCTACTTCACGCCCATCCTCTCCGCTGCGCTGGCGGCGGTGATCCTCGGTGCCCCGCTTTCATTCACCTTCTGGCAGGGCACGGCGATGGTGTGCGCAGGTTCAATCCTCTGTTGGGCGGCAACACGTATGCGCAAACGCCATCCGCAGGGAGTGAACCCATAACACCTTTCTTTTACCTGTCCCACGCGTGAGCCACTATTCCAGATCGGCATGTCTGATAAACATGCTTTCGCTGGTTTCGCCGAGCTGGGCCATCAACTCCAGCACGATGGCATCATAAGTAATGAAGCAGAGCTGTTCAAACGCCGAGCCCATTGGCTGCGAAAAGGCACCGTCTTCACGCGCATTCTCGTCTTTAACCGTGCCGGGAAGGACCAGCACGCTTTTAGCCAATCGGCCAATGGTGGAGTCAGCTTTCATGGTTACCAGCGCCACGTCCACGCCGCTTGCCACCGCTTTCTCGGCAAGGCTTTTCAGGCTGGTGGTTTCACCGCTGCCGGAACCAATGATCACTAAATCGCCCGGTCGGGTATGCGGTGCAGAAATTTCACCGACCATGCTGACGGCAAAACCCAGGTGTAATAGCCGATTGGCAAACCCGCGGATCGCAATTCCGCTTCGGCCAGCGCCCTGCAAAAAAATATGGTTGGCCTTCTTAATATGCCGGATAAATTGCGCGGCCTGCGCATTATCGATTCCGGCCGCGTTATGTTCTAATTCCCGGAGAATATTAATGGTGTTTTCTTTAATGCCCATGTTATTTCCCTCTTATGCAATCGTTCGCCCGCCGTCCATTAAAATAGTTTGCCCCTGAATATAGGAGTTGGACTTGTCGGCCAGAAAAATCGCCAGATTTGCCACGTCATCAATCGTTCCGAGGCGACGCACCGGAATTTTCTTCAGCACGGCGTCAAGGTCTGCCTGGGTCGGATAATTCACCCGCATCATTTCGCCGGTATCAATCAGCCGTGGCGCAATCGCGTTGACGTTGACGCCTTTCGGCCCCAGTTCTTTGGCCAGTCCACGAATCAGCCCTTCCCCACCGGCCTTGCTGGCGGGATAACTTACGCCGCCGCCAGTACCGGACAGCGCAGAACCGGAAGAGATATAGACAATGGAACCCTTGTTGGTTAAGAAATCATCATAGAAAGCTTTTACGGTATTAAATAAACCTGACAGATTGATCGCCAGCGTTTTATTCCACTCGTCAAAGGAAATGTCACTGACCTTATTCGCAAAAGCCACGCCCGCATTTAAAATCAGAATATCAATGCGGCCAAAAGTGGCAATAACCTGTTCACGGACCCGGACCAGCGCCTGTGGGTCAGAAACGTCGGTTTTAATGAAGAGTGATTTCACCTGACCAAACGTTAATTCTGCGGCGGTTTTGGTGCCGTTTTCTTCGTTATAATCAACAATGACCGTATTAGCACCACGTTCAGCGAATTGCCTGGCGATGCCTTTGCCGATACCGTGTGCGCCGCCGGTAATTAAGGCGACCTTTCCATTAAAGTGACTCATTGTGTTTCTCCTGATTTTTACAGTGTTAAGACGAGGTTTTCCTCCCGACAATAACTGTCGAAAACCTCAAACAAAAAAAGCCCTGGTGTTGTCACGAAAATAATTTTATTGAACGGCCTGTTTTAGCGCCTGATAATTAGCTTGCGGATTATTATTAAATAATGCTCCGCCGACTACAATCAGATCGGCACCAGCCTCTTTTACCCTGCGGGCAATATCTACGTTCACGCCACCATCTACCTCAATCTGAATCGGCCGACCGGCAATCAATTTTCTGGTGTTGCGTATTTTCTCCAGGCTTTTTTCAATAAAGGTCTGCCCTGGCTGACCGGGATTAATGGTCATAATCAGGATGTAATCAATATCATCCAGCAGATATTCCAGCACGCTTTCAGGCGTCCCTGGGTTAAGTACTACTCCCGCTTTACGTCCAGCCTTTTTGATCTTCTGTAAAATATAATGCACGTGCGGCGTTGATTCATAATGTACGGAGATCATTTCAACGCCGGTATTAATAACGTCATCAATATGGCGTTCTGGATTTGCCAGCATCATATGCACGTCAAATGTCATGACGCTGGCTTTTTTCATCGCCGCGATTTGATTCGGACCAAAAGCAATATTGCTGACATAGGTGCCGTCCATAAGATCAACATGTAAAATTTCTGTTTTTTCCTGTTCAAGGAAGTCGATCTCTTCCTGAAGGCGTAAAATATTCGCCCCGAAAACTGAAGGTAGTATTTGTGCCATTGTCGTCAAGCCCCGCTCTGTTGGGTTAAGGCGTTACCGTGCTTAGCCAGTAAGTTAAGATCTCCCAGGGTCCGGTTAATACAAAGTCGGTTCCCTGTCCGTTCAGTCCTACACCCGCGCCCTGTAAAAATTGCGTTGCGCCGGGAGCCACATAGCCGCCTAAATACATCACCACGATGCAGAACAGCAAAGTTGAAATGACAGAGCGGATCACGTTGCCGTTGCTCATCATCACCGTCATGGTTGTCATATAAATAATCGACATTAATACGCCGATGGGGAAAATCTGAATACCGGGTAAGACCAGGGCGCAGAGCATCGTCAGCGGAATAGTAATCACCGTCACGGTTACCGTAGCCGGATCGCCGAGCGCCAGCGCACAGTCCATACCAATATTCAGCTCTGCATCTTTACCCATCTGTTTTTGCATAATTTCTTTGGCGCTTTTACCGATAGGGTTAAGCCCTTCCATCAGCACGCCGACCACTTTGGGCAGCAGCACCATAACCCCGGCAACGCCCATCGCCATCGGCACGATTTTGGTAATATCCTGTTTGGTTAACACCCCCAGCAGCGCACCCACAATAACGCCGATAATTGCCGGTTCGCCAAATACGCCCAGCCGTTTTTGCACGCTTTCAAGGTCAACGTCTAATTTATTAAGCCCCGGAATATAATCAATGATTTTATTGACCAGCCAGGCAAAAGGTAGCGTCCAGCCAATATGGATCATCGTGGTACAGGTGGTGCCTTCAAGGCCATAATATTTTTGCCACCGTGGTGCGATTAAATCACCGATAAACAACGCCGCCACGCTTAACACTACGGCCACGCTGAAGCCGATAAAAAAACTGTCGAAAACAAAATAAGCCAGCGCGCCGGGAACTAAAAAGTGCATATAGTTCCAGATATCCACGTTCAGCGTTTTGGTTAATTTCAGGCGCACCAGCAGCAGGTTTAAAATGATGCCCACCGGGATCACCAATGCGGCAAAAGGCGCGACCCACGCCGCCGCGCCGACGGCTGGCCAGCCAATGTCGGCAACGGTAAATCCGCTGCCAATTTTTGAATAATATTCAATAGCCGGTTGCAGTGAAGCATTCAGCAGCCCGACCACCAGTCCCAGGCCAATAAAACCAATCCCGACGGTAAGGCCCGATTTTATTGCGGCCCCGACTTTCATGCGAAAAACTAATCCGAGAATAAAGATCACCAGCGGCAGGATAGCGGTTGCTCCCATGCTGGTGATCGTTTCCATTATATGTTTCAACATTTCCATTTTGCCATCCCCTTTTAGCCCTGGTGATCAACCAGGCCAGTTAATAACTCACCGAGTTTTTTACGCAACGCCTCTTCGTTAATTCCGGTGATAAATCCGGCGACGCTCATATGCGGCTTACCGATATCCCCTTTATAATTATTGGTGGTCAGTACCACGTCCGCCTGGGATAGCTGGGAAGGCAGCTCAGACATACTGCATTTGTTAATGCTGTATTTAGTAATATTATATTCAGCACAGACCGATTTCACTTCATCCGCCGCTAAAGTGGACGTTGCAACACCGCTACCGCAGGCAACAAGGATATTAATCATAGAATACTCCGGTAAGTTATTATTGAATGACTGTGGATACAAAAAGAGCCTTTGCCTCTTCGGCAGGCAGCTCCAACAAACTCTTATAAAAATGTTTATTTTGCAGATGATTAAACATGGCTTTCAGCAACTGAAGCTGATCTGCCGGGTCGGTAACGATTAAGCAGATAATCAACCGTACCGATAATTCTCCGTCGCCGTCGGCCTGATTGACCTTTACAGCCTCTGGCGTGCGCAGGATGGAGACGGCCGGATGGTTAGCATGTTCACTGCCACAGTGGGGGATCGCCACCGCATAGCCATCCAGTTCAATCCCGGTAGGGTAATCGGCTTCGCGC
Organism: Enterobacteriaceae bacterium UBA5654; assembly: GCA_002421005.1. Lineage (GTDB taxonomy): Bacteria > Pseudomonadota > Gammaproteobacteria > Enterobacterales > Enterobacteriaceae > Superficieibacter. Next base: position 131,087 of record DIJC01000014.1, read on the forward strand.
TCGCGCATCGCCGTAAGCCAGGACGTTTTGACAATCCCCTGCGCGCAAAGCTGGTCATAAAGATGCGCCAGCACTTCGTCGTAATGGTTAAACCCTTCGCCGTCGGCTACCTGGATCGTAAATGTACTCACCACCTTCTCCTTATTTTTCATTACCGCTCATGTGAGCAATAACATAAAATCATATGAGCATTTATAGCACACCCGTTCGGGTGGGAAATCTGCGGTTGCCAGAAGTTGTACTTTGATCACAAAAAATCACATTAGGGCATAAAAGAGTTTGCTCATATGAGCAAAAGAACCATGAGCCAAATAAATGCAAATTGAATATCGCTATGAAAATAAAGGTTTTTAGTAAAGTTAACGCTGGGATAAAGGCCGGAGAGTGAAAAACAGCATGATGCTCAGATGTGGAAAAACATTTGCCTCGTTAATGGCTGGCACCAGAGTGCTGACGACCACGGAAACAATCCTGCGGCCGCCAGCTCACTTCGCGATCAGCGCTAATCCAGAAGTTTTATCGCGGTATCAAAATCGGTAATCAGAACGTTCAGTAGCCCGGATTTTAGCGCCGCGACGATGCCGTCAAACTTCTCATCGCCACCGGCCACGCCAATCACCTTTTTCGTTTTTTTCAGTTGCTCTGTGGAGATCCCAAAGCCCAGGCGATCGATAGGACTTTCGAGGATTTCCCCCTGGCTGTTGACTAGCGTAATACAGACATCGGCGGCAATATCCTGCCGGAATAACGATTCACGCCACGCTTGCGGAAAAATATCACACAGGCTGGACGAGCCTGACTTCCACGCACCGATGCCGGTGATCACCACATCAAGCTGTGAATAAAACTGCTGGGTATCCAGTACTGCCTGATCTTCCGCCAGCTTTTCCGCCAGCCCTTCATCATCGACCCACATCGGTACATACATCGGATGCGCTTTCCCATGAGAAAGCGCAGCAATCTTATGGATAAGATCAATCGGCCCCTGGCTGAACTCAATGCCGGGATGTACCCCGGAGAGCTGCACCACATCCAGAGCGGGCAGCGCGTTTAATTGACTGACGGTACTGGAAAGTACCCGCCCCCAGGCGATACCGAACGTCATCCCCTTTTTCAGCGTTTCGCTGAGATATTTTGCCGTTATCCCTCCGAGCTTGTCGGTCAACTCCAGCTGGGTGGTCCAGGATTCGGAAACCGACAGCACCACCGCATCATCCAGGTGATATTTTGCCCGCAGATTTCCGGCGATTTCATCGTCCATGGCCTGCTGCTTCGGGAAAATAAAGCGCACATAATCTTGCTCAATGGCCTCATCGATCAGGCGCGCGACTTTGAAGCGTGAGATGCCGAGTTCCTCGGCAATCTCAATTTTAGTTTTCATATCCGCGAAATAACGTCTGACCACCAGAGAGTAGATGTAACGGGGATCGTAGTCCTGCCAGCGCGCGGTGTTCTTCTGTTTTGCCATAACCTTGTCCATTCAATGCCTGGCGTACAGGAAGCCTCCACTCTGTACACCGTGTAAAAATTAACTCAAAAGAGTATATCTGTTAGTGCTCATGAGATATGCACATATGTGATAAAAATCTGCATTGTGTGATTAAGCGCACTGGCGCGAAATGAGGTTCACCTATCTGCCCGGTGGCTAAAATGCAAATCCCCATCGTGGGCTATTTAAATGTAAGGGTGGTATCCGGCCTCGCGCTAAATGAATCGGATACCGGTGTTACTTATACCGACCCGGCGAGCGCCAGTAATGCTGGTCACGAGTATAACGATTGATAAGAAGTCCAATTTATAGCAAAAATGATGCGCTGATGTGCTATTTTCCCGGCCTCTCATGCTGCTCTGCCAAATGCGGGATGTTTTTATTTATCTTCTCTTCCCGGCTGCGTTTTAAGTGCCGCATAATACACGTAAACGTTTGCCCGGCCCGTTTCTAAAATAGCAACTTTGTTAGCCTGCGATGTAATATTGCTGCATACATCAGTAAAATGATAATCGTAATATAGGTTTTAAATTTCAACAACTTACAATACCGATAGCCGCTTCCTTTCATTATCATCGTCAGAAATAAGAAATATCTACCCCACAGTTTTACTGGGTTTACTATAATTATTCACATGGATAGCAATATCCTGTTTCTAAAATCATCAATGAGGAGGTTCAATAAGTGCAAAATTCTGAAGAAGATAAAAAAGGGTTTATTGCTATAGGCGAAGCCGTAGTAAGCCATATCTTCAACAGGGAAGAAATCAGTAATGATTCTCTGATGCAGGAGCTTGGCTTACGGGCCGAAAACCCTGCCAGCAGCGAGTCAGCTATACGCACGCAGCAGGGACAGCGGCTACTTCAGGCCCTGCCTCGCGCATCTCACACGGTGGCAGAACCCCGTCATCAAACGGCAAACGGGGAGATGCATGCTGATGCCAGTATCAGACAACCCGGCACATCCGGGCGTGATTACAATCACCCCGATGAACAGGTCTGAACTGGTTAAGGCACCCGAGGGTGCCTTAATTATAGACTGCACATCTCTATAATAAGCACTTTTCCGGGCGTGTTATTTAACGACATCGGTCTGGCTTATATTGTCAACCATGAGGCCATTATTTTCGGATAATCAATAACGATTATCAGGGGAATTATTGCTCTCATTTCAGGCCAACAGGTAATTAATACAGGGCTACACGCTAACCCTGCTGACTACACCATCCGTCTGTCTGTAACTGGATAAGCGGAGGGATCGCTATTTTCTATATATAGTGAATCATGGAGGTGACTTGAACCAAAAGAATGATAATAGTCTTGATGAGGTTTATGAAGTTATAGGCAGAGCCGCAGGTTATTTGATGAAACTGCATTTACCGGTAAACACGCGGAATATCAGCTTGCTCCTGCGAGCAAATGAAATTCTGTTTATCGGCAGGCAGCGTCAGAAAATCTATCTGATGGCACGTAAACTTATTATGAAAGACAAGTAGTTAGCGTTTCGTTCATCCTGGAAGCGGATCTGAACCAGACCAGAGACGTAACAGATGAAGAAACGACTTCAGTGAACGGTTGCGGTGAGAACATTCTCACCGCATACCCGCATTATTCAGCTTTAGGTTCTACGTCGTGAACTTTCAGTTCACCCATCACCTTCAGTTTTTTGGAGATTTCGCGGCGCTCTTTAGAGATTTCAGCATTTTTAATGATGTAATCATCTACGCGATCTTCATAGTCGCTCTTCATGTTAGCGATAATGCCCTGAATCGCTTCTACACTCATCCCCGGCTTGATGTAGTCGCTGAGGTTGTCGAGCAGCAGAACGCGCTTCTGGTTATCACGGATCTTTTTCTCAACGTCCTGGATTTCACGCTGTAGTTTGTTTTTACGGCGGAACAGGCGGACAAACTCCAGCACATCCTGAAACGAAGGTTTGGTTGTTTCCATTTTCTACCTCTGCTAATTGAGATTCGGATTCGTTAAAGCCACTGCGACAGCGTCGCTGTGGCTGAAGACCTGTTTTTACTTTGGGGTTATCATAACCCTAAACGCGGCTGAATCGAAACACCACCGCGTAAATCGCCTGATGGTTGCATTTTATTTGCGCAATGCCCGACAGATCAAATGCGACAACAGCTCAAGCTGGCGGGCCAGCTCCATGCTTAACCAGACGTAGCCGTGCATCGGCGTTTCGGCCAGATCGTCCCCTTCATATTCATTCATCAACTGGCGCAGTTCGGCGGCGATTTCATTGAGCTTTTCGGAGTTCGCCAGGATGGGCTGCGGGTTGCCTTCATACAGCGCATGAGCAATGGTCAGCAAGGTTTGCTGGGTCATCTGCTGGGTTTCGCGCAGCGTGCGCGCGTTGAGCATAACGAAATGGCTGGCGCGCGATGCCCAGAACGCGTTGATTTGCAGTTCCAGCATACACACCAGATTCCGGCTGACGGTCTGAATAGCCTCGAATATGGATTTCTGAAGGTGGGTTTCTTTACTGGCGGGCGCGATCAGGCCGCGCATTTTCACCACGTCGTTCAGCACTTTCTGCTGCTGTTTCTCAAGGCGCGGACGATCGACCAGATTGGGTGAAAACCCGGCCTGATAAAGCCGGTTAAAGGTGGTGACGTAGTTCGCCATCTGAATGCGCCAGTGAAGAAACGCGCGCTGCGGCCAGATGCCGGTGAACAGCATCGCCAGCAGCGATCCGAAAATCACGTCACCGCTTCGCCATAGTGCGGTATGCATATCACCAGCGGGCGAGCCGACCACTACCGCAAGCGTAATACCGATCAGCAGCGCCTGATACGGCTTTTTCCCCAGCGTCAGCCAGGCGCAGAGGAACATCGCCGCCGCACACCAGACCAGCATCAATGGCAGCGAATAACGCTCAAGCTGAAGCGCCACCAGCCCCAGCGCCGAGCCGAGGATCGTGCCGCCGATACGCTCAAAGGCGCGCGGCACCACATTGCCCCAGAAAGAAATTGGCCCCATGATCACCACCAGGGTGATTAACGGCCAGGTGCCCTCCGGGATATTAAATAATCTCACCATTAAAAAGGTAAGAATAAATGCCAGCGCGACGCGAATGCCGTGAACTACCCGGTAGTGACGGTACAAACGGATCTCAAATGGACTTAACGACTTATCAGCACGCAAACACACTCTCCGGCAGGAGTCTGAAAAACGCAATTGTACCGGGTTTTCTGCGCGAGGCATCCCATGAGACGTAAAATTCCGTCTGCTTTACAGGGGGTTTTCATCCCCGTAACGCTACCGGAACATACATCTCAATTTCCCAGTAACCCTCGGCGTTGCCGTCATTAAGATAGGCTTCAAAGGTGGGACGCGGCGCAATGCTATAGCGCTCATCTTTTAACAGGCTATCAAAGAACTGATACCACGCTGCGGCAAAATCATGATTCTCCACTCGCGCACGGGCAACAGCGTAGTCGCCACCATCAATCTGCGTCAGGATCACCCCGGCGCTGTTTTCCGGCACTGCGAAACCCTCTTCCACTGCCACTACCGTCGCGCAACGCAATTTTTCAGCGGGCACCTCTTCGGGGTTATCGTAATAAACAGCCATCCATTCCCGCGGTGAGAGTTGATTGCTCTCTACCCACAGTACCAGTTGCTCAAAACCCTGCTTAACGGTTTTCTCCCACGGCCCGACCAGGTGAAAGCCAGCCACGTTGCGCGCGTCGGTTTGGGTGATGCGATAGTCCATACAGCCTCCTGTAAACGGAATTTATCGCCTAAGTATGTGTGCTGATGAGCGCGGACGCAAAGAAAAACGCGCCTTCGAAAGGCGCGTGGAAAATCAGGATTTGTGGTGCAGATAATCACTCATGCGCGAGAAAATCCCGCCTTTTTCAACGCCTTCGAGGGTGGTGAGCGGCATATGCGCGACGACCTTATCCCGGTCGTACAGTTGGATCTCGCCGATGCGCTGGTGGGCGGCAATCGGCGCGTCCAGCTCTTTGCCGTTCAGCACATAACGCGCCTTAATATGCGGGATTTCCGTTTTCGGCAGCGCCATCCAGAAATCCTGCTCCGGGCCGACGGCGACGTGTTCTTTATCACCGTACCAGATGCGTTCGCGGGCAATGGATTTACCGTTGGTCAGGATTTGTACGGTAGCAAAATTCTGCTGGCCCCAGACCAGCAGTTTACGCGCCTCGTCTTCGCGGGCTTTAGCACTGGTCGCGCCCATAATGACCGCAATCAGCCGCTGGTTGCCTTCTACGGCAGACGCGATCAGGTTAAATCCCGCCCCGGAAGTGTGCCCGGTTTTAAGACCGTCGATTTTCAGGGTTTTATCCCACAGCAGGCCGTTACGATTCTGTTGGGTGATACCGTTCCACGTCAGGCTTTTCTCACTGTACATGTGATAAAACGCCGGCTCGCCGTGAATAATGGCGCGCGAGAGCACCGCGAGGTCATAGGCCGAGCTGTGTTGCCCCGGCGCATCCAGCCCGTGAACGGTTTCGAAATGGGTATCGCGCAGATGCAGCTTTTCAGCGTAGTTGTTCATCATCGCCACAAACTGCGGCTGCCCGCCCGCGACGTAATCCGCCAGCGCTACGCAGGCATCGTTACCGGAATCGACAATCAGCCCACGGCTCAGGTCATGTACCGACAGGCGTTCACCCGCTTTGAGGAACATCAATGAAGAGCCATCAAAAACCGGGTTGCCCTTCGCCCAGGCATCGCGTCCGACGGTGACCATGTCGCTGGCGCTGATGCGGTGGCTATCAATGGCGCGATCAACCACATAGCCGGTCATCAGCTTGGTCAGGCTGGCAGGATTACGCTGCTGATGCGCATTCCCGGCGGCCAGCACCTGACCGGTGGTATAATCCATAAGAACCCAGGCTCCGGCCTGGACAGAAGGCGGCTGCGGCGAAACGGCAAACGTATCCGCGGCAAGTGCGCAAGAAATACTCGAAGCGAGTAAAGAAACAGCAATAAACAGGCGGCGTTTCAACAGCATATCCTCATTCTATAATTCGCCGTCCTTTGTACGGGAGTTCTTCACGGCTTACCCGGCTAAATTGCAAGAAAATATGACATTCGCCTTTTTACCCGCCCTTCTGGCGACGGGGTAAATCGTTTACCATACTGCGAATATCTTCTCGCCGCTCATCAGGGACTTACCAGAACAATGCAAGAGACGACACATCAGCCCGGATTTTTGTTTCACGACTACGAGACGTTCGGCACCAGCCCGGCGCTGGATCGCCCGGCTCAGTTCGCCGCTCTGCGTACCGACGCTGATTTTAACGTCATTGGTGAACCAGAAATTTTCTACTGCAAACCTGCTGATGACTATCTGCCGCAGCCGGAAGCGGTATTGATCACCGGCATCACGCCGCAGGAAGCGCTGGCGAAGGGCGAAAACGAAGCCACCTTTGCGCGGCGCATCCACGATCTTTTTACCGTGCCCAAAACCTGTGTGGTGGGCTACAACAACGTGCGCTTTGACGATGAGGTCACGCGCAATATTTTCTACCGCAACTTTTACGATCCTTATGCCTGGAGCTGGCAGCACGATAACTCACGCTGGGATCTGCTGGATGCGATGCGCGCCTGCTATGCCCTGCGCCCGGAAGGGATCAACTGGCCGGAAAATGAAGAAGGTCTGCCGAGCTTTCGCCTTGAGCATCTGACCAAAGCCAACGGCATTGAACACAGCAACGCTCACGATGCGATGGCGGATGTGTACGCCACTATCGCCATGGCGAAACTGCTGAAGACGAAGCAGCCGCGCCTGTTTGAGTATCTGTATTCCTACCGCAGTAAAAACAAGCTGATAACACTGATCGACGTGCCGCAAATGAAACCGCTGATGCACGTTTCCGGGATGTTCGGCGCGTGGCGCGGCAATACCAGCTGGGTGGCGCCGCTGGCGTGGCACCCGGAAAATCGCAATGCGGTGATCATGGTGGATCTGGCAGAAGACGTTTCGCCCTTACTGGATCTGGATGCCGACGCCCTGCGTGAGCGCCTGTATACCGCCAAAGCGGATCTCGGTGACGCGCTGCCGGTGCCGGTGAAGCTGGTGCACTTAAATAAATGTCCGGTGCTGGCGCAGGCAAACACGCTGCGCCCGGAAGATGCGGACCGGCTGGGGATCAACCGCCAGCGTTGCCTTGATAATCTGAAAATTCTGTGGGATAACCCCCAGTTGCGCGAGAAGGTGGTGGCTATTTTTGCTGACGCCGAGCCGTTTGTGCCGTCAGAAAATGTTGATACCCAGCTGTATAATGGTTTTTTTAGCGACGCCGATCGCGCCGCAATGAAAATCGTGCTGGAAACTGAGCCACGTAATCTGCCCGCACTGGATATCACCTTTGCCGATAAACGCATAGAGCGTTTGCTGTTTAACTACCGGGCACGAAACTTCCCCGGCACGCTGGATGAAACCGAGCAGCAGCGCTGGTTGCAGCATCGCCGCGCTATTTTCACCCCGGAGTTTTTACAGGCGTATGCACAGGAACTGGAGATGCTTTGGGGTCAGTATGAGGGGAATAGTGAGAAACAGGTTTTGCTGAAGGCGCTATACCAGTACGCGCAGGAGACGGTGTAGGTTTAGGGGATAATCGTCTCCCTCTCCCCGGCCTTTTGGGAGAGGGAGAGACAGTCCTCCCTCGGGTCAGGCCCGATCATCCGGGCCATCCCTTACACACTCAACCCTTTTTCACCGTAATAGACCACGCCGCATCGCCGACCTGCTGGTAGTCGGTAATACGGTGTCCCTCTTCCGCCGCCCACTGCGGAATCGCTTCCGTCGCCTGGGTACAGTCAAAATCAATGACCAGCTCATCGCCGCTGTTCATTTCAGCCAGCGCCGCTTTCGCTTCAATCAGCGGGAACGGGCAGACCTGGGTAATCACATCCAGTTTTTTAATCGTCATATCGACTCCACAATCAATTAAGCTGCCGCAGCCGAGACTCTGGCTTTGCGCTGCGGACGAACATACAGGAACCACGAGGCGGTCCAGACGCCGAGGATCATAAACGCCAGGCCAATCCAGCCCTGCCAGGTCAGCATGGCGGTCATCACCAGACCGTTACCAATCGAGCAGCCGCCCGCAATGCTGGCACCGAAGCCCATCAGCACGCCGCCGGAAGCACTGCGCAGCGTGGTAGCGGCATCGGCCGCGCGAACGCGAAACTCACGGCTGGCTTTGGCGGCGATGAATGAGCCGAGAAAAATGCCCAGCACCAGGAACACGCCCCAGTTGAGGAACTTGCCGTCACCCGCCACCAGGAACTGCAAAATATTGGCGCTCGGAGAGGTGATCCCCAGCCCGAACATTCGCCCGGTGGCTTCGCTAAGCGGCCAGGCCAGCAGCGCGATGAGGCCAATCAGAACGGCGGTGAAAAAAGGATGCCAGCGTTTTTCAAACAGCAGATGCGCCAGTCCACGACGACGCGGCGGCAGCGTTGCCACATTCAGTTTTGGTTTGCGCAGTTCTTTAAGCACCAGCCAAAATGTGACCACCAGCAGCACCGCAATCAGCGGCCAGACGGAAAGATTGAACGTTTCGGCGATCGAGTTATGCTCGGTGCTGTACCCTTTCAGAAACTGGTTCAGCCCCGCCGCGTGCGGCGAGCGCATTACCGCACTCATCACCATATAAGTGACCAGCGCGATCCAGCTACCGATCAAGCCTTCCCCGGCGCGATACCATGTTCCGGTGGCACAACCGCCCGCATAAACAATGCCGATTCCAAAAACAAAACCGCCCACCACGGTGCCGAGCCATGGAAACGCGCCTGCGTCGTACTGCACCACGCCAAGCTGGATCAGGGCAAAAACGCCGACGCTCTGAATGCAGATAGCAATCAGCAGCGCATAAAACATACGGTTATTTTTGGCGATATACATATCGCGGAAGCCGCCGGTGAGGCAGAAACGCCCGCGTTGCATGACAAAGCCCAACAGCGCGCCGCAGAACAGCCCGCTTATTATCATCTGTAACATAGGAAAGATTTACCCGGAAAATATCAGTCGGGTAATTATTCCTGACCCGCCCGCTGCGGAACAAGAACCAAAACCTCTAACCCATAACTTACAGTTATAAAAAAACCGGAGCACGCGGTCTCCGGTTTTTCAGGCAGCCAGTGAGAACCGGCAGGCTACTCAGGCGATATCTTCGTACTGCGGTACCGGGCTGCGGAATACGCGGGTGACGCAGGCCAGATAAATCAGGCCGATGGCACCCCAGATAAGGCCCAGCACCATTGAACTCTCTTCCAGGTTGATCCACAGCGCACCCACGGTCAGCGCGCCGCACACCGGCAGGAACAGATAGTTAAAATGGTCTTTCAGCGTCTTGTTGCGTTTTTCGCGGATCCAGAACTGGGAAATCACCGACAGGTTAACGAAGGTAAATGCCACCAGCGCACCAAAGTTAATCAGCGCCGTTGCTGTCACCAGATCGAATTTGATAGCCAGCAGAGCAATCGCGCCCACCAGCACCACGTTCCATGCCGGAGTACGCCATTTCGGATGCACGTAGCCGAAGAAACGGGTCGGGAATACGCCGTCGCGGCCCATGACGTACATCAGGCGGGAAACGCCCGCGTGCGCAGCCATACCGGATGCCAGAACGGTCACGCTGGAGAAAATCAGCACGCCCCACTGGAAGGTTTTGCCCGCAACGTAAAGCATGATTTCCGGCTGGGAAGCGTCCGGGTCTTTAAAGCGCGAGATATCCGGGAAATAGAGTTGCAGGAAGTAAGAAGCAACAATAAATACCAGTCCGCCAATCAGCGCGGTCAGGAAAATCGCTTTCGGGATCACGCGCTCGGCATCTTTGGTTTCTTCAGACAGGGAAGAAATACCGTCAAAGCCAAGGAACGAGAAGCACAGGATCGTCGCCCCGGTGATCATCGGCACCACGTGCGCACCTTCAGACCAGAACGGACGGGAGCTGGTCAGCGTACCCGCGCCTTCACCGTGCGACACGCCGTAGATAATCAGACCAACAATCACCGCCACAATGCCCATCTGCAAAATCACAATCAGGGTATTGAAGTTAGCCACGGTCTTAATGCTGCGCAGGTTGGAGATGGTCATAAAGGCCACCAGCGCGACAACGAAGATCCACGACGGCATCGAAGGCACCAGAGCTTCGAAATAGATTTTCGCCAGCAGAATGTTGATCATCGGCATGAACAGGTAGTCCAGCAGTGATGACCAGCCCACCATAAAGCCAACAACCGGGCTAATGGATTTCTGGGCGTAGGTATAGGCTGAGCCAGCGGACGGGAAACGACGCACCAGTTTACCGTAGCTCAGCGCAGTGAAGAGGATCGCCACCAGCGCAAAGGCGTAAGCCGTTGCGACGTGACCATCGGTCAAACCAGAGACAATGCCGAACGTATCGAACAGCGTCATCGGCTGCATATAGGCAAGACCCATCATAACAACCGGAATTAGCGTCAGCGTTTTACGCAATTCCACGCGAGAGGTGTTTGGAGTAACGTTATGCGACATGGTCATTCCCCTTTTCGGCGAATGCCGTCGCGTAAACAAAAAATTGCCCCATTTTTCAGGATTCCTCAGCGACAACAACTGTCGGTTTTTAGTAAATATCTATCCGGTACGAAGCCCGGCCTCTTGGTATTGAATGAGTGTCTTTATGCAAAAAAATAACCGACGTGTTTAACGTCGGTTAGTGTCATTTTTTGCAGGCGGCGTATTTTGCCCTAAAAAAAGGCGCGATGACAAGAGAGCGTAAGGAAGATCGTCTTCTTCTATGACCTAACCGGTTGATTTTCCAGCGAGTCAGATGCCATTAGAAGTGCTAATGGCATTTTTTGCTAAAAATACGGTTAGTCCATCGCCATTGCCAGCGGATCGGGATACTGATACTCAAAGCCCAGTTCGTGACAAATACGGCTCCCGTCAATCAGCTTACCGCTATTTCCTTGCGGGTTACGGGTGAATACCGGCGGCTCCAGGCCAAGCTGGCGCGCCATTTGCGGGTAGAAAACGTCGCGCGCCGGATGCGTCGGCGCACACAGGTTATAAATGTGTCCACCTTTCGGCGTCTGTAAAAGCAGGGTGATTGCCGCAATCACATCCTCCAGATGCACAAGATTCACCCCCTGCTGCCCGTCCGGGGCCGTTTTACCGGCAAAGAAGCGCCCCGGATGACGCCCCGGCCCGACCAGCCCGGCCAGGCGCAGAATATCGACCGAGGTGCCGGGCAACTGGTGCAGCCAGTCCTCCAGCTCTTTAAGCACCCGCCCGCTGGCAGTCACCGGCTCGCGCGGGGCGCTTTCTTTTAAGGTCCCTTGCGTATTGCCGTAAACCGAGGTCGAGCTGGTGAAGATAATACGTTTGATCTGGTAAGCGAGTGCGCTATCGACAATTTCCTGCACCGCCTGAAAATAGAAGTCCTCGCCCGGCCCGGAACGTCTTGCCGGGAGGGTGATCACCAGCGCATCAACGTTCATCAGCGCGTCAAGATCGTCCGTCTCGCACGAGAGCGTCGGCTCCAGACGCAGCGGATAGCTTTCAATCCCGCACATCCGCGCCGCCTCGACGCCATCAGGGGTGGTTTTACTGCCGGTAACCTGCCAGCCGCGCGCCGTTAATGAAAGCGCCAGCGGCATTCCCAGCCATCCTAAACCGACTATGGCGACCTTTTTCATGCATTATCTCCTGGGTGTAAGCTGCTCTCTTAAGGCTACGCCACCGTGAAGGAACTGACAATTCAGCGTATGAATATGAAATGATTTAATGATTAAAAAAATGGCTTGCCTTCCTCCAGTGAATTGGTTTAGGTTAAACCCAACACATGAATAAGCATTCATCGGAATTACTATGACCAGCGTTCAATTTAAAAACCACCATCATCACCATCACCCTGACTAGTCTTTCAGGCGATGTGTGCTGGAAGACATTCAGATCTTCCAGTGGTGCATGAACGCAAGAGAGCCCCCGGAAGATCGCCTTCCGGGGGCTTTTTTTTGGGCAGAATTGACAGGATAACGAGGACTACCGAATGTTAGATAACACCCGTTTACGCATAGCTATGCAGAAATCAGGCCGTCTTAGCGATGACTCACGCGAATTACTGGCCCGCTGCGGCATCAAAATTAATCTTCACACCCAGCGCCTGATTGCGCTGGCAGAGAATATGCCGATTGATATTCTGCGCGTGCGTGACGACGATATTCCGGGGCTGGTCATGGATGGCGTGGTGGATCTCGGCATCATTGGTGAAAACGTTCTGGAAGAGGAACTGCTGACCCGCCGCGCGCAGGGCGAAGATCCGCGCTACTTCACGCTGCGCCGCCTTGATTTCGGCGGCTGTCGCCTGTCGCTGGCCACCCCCGCTGACGAAGCCTGGGACGGCCCGGCCATGCTTAACGGCAAACGTATCGCCACCTCCTATCCGCACCTGCTCAAACGCTATCTCGACCAGAAAGGCATCGCCTTCAAATCCTGTCTGCTTAACGGCTCGGTTGAAGTCGCGCCGCGCGCGGGCCTGGCGGATGCTATCTGCGATCTCGTTTCCACCGGCGCGACGCTGGAAGCAAACGGACTGCGCGAAGTGGAAGTTATCTACCGCTCAAAAGCCTGTCTGATCCAGCGCGACGGCGAAATGGCCGCCAGCAAGCAGGAACTGATCGACAAACTCCTGACCCGTATCCAGGGCGTGATCCAGGCCCGCGAATCGAAATACATCATGATGCACGCACCGACCGAACGGCTGGATGACGTCATCGCCCTGCTGCCAGGCGCGGAGCGTCCGACCATTCTGCCGCTGGCAGGCGATCAGCAGCGCGTGGCTATGCATATGGTCAGCAGCGAAACCCTGTTCTGGGAAACCATGGAAAAACTGAAAGCGCTGGGTGCCAGTTCGATTCTGGTACTGCCGATTGAGAAGATGATGGAGTGAAACCGATGAGCTTTACGACTCTCATTGACTGGAATAGCTGTAGCCCCGCGCAGCAGCGTGAACTTCTGATGCGCCCGGCAATCTCTGCCTCGGACAGCATTACCCGTACGGTGACGGAGATCCTCGACAACGTGAAAGCGCGCGGTGACGAGGCGCTGCGCGAGTACAGTGCCCGCTTCGATAAAACCGACGTGCAGACGGTGAAAGTCAGCGCGCAGGACATCGCCGATGCCAGCGCGCGTCTGGGCGAGGAGCTGAAACAGGCCATGGCGGTGGCGGTCAGTAATATCACCACCTTTCACCGCGCCCAGATCCTGCCCGCTGTCGACATAGAAACCCTGCCCGGCGTGCGCTGCCAGCAGGTGACGCGCCCGGTTGAATCTGTCGGGCTGTACATCCCCGGCGGCTCGGCGCCCCTCTTTTCAACGGTGCTGATGCTGGCAACGCCCGCGCGTATCGCGGGCTGTAATCGAGTGGTGCTGTGCTCGCCGCCCCCGATCGCCGATGAAATTCTTTATGCCGCGCAGCTGTGTGGGGTGGAAGAGATCTTCAACGTCGGCGGCGCGCAGGCCATCGCCGCACTGGCGTTCGGCAGCGAATCGATCCCTAAAGTCGATAAGATTTTTGGTCCCGGCAACGCCTTTGTGACCGAAGCCAAACGTCAGGTCAGCCAGCGGCTGGACGGCGCGGCTATCGACATGCCTGCCGGTCCGTCGGAAGTGCTGGTCATTGCCGACAGCGGAGCGACCCCGGATTTCGTGGCTTCCGACCTGCTCTCCCAGGCCGAACACGGCCCGGACTCGCAGGTGATTTTGCTGACCCCGGATGCGGCGCTTGCCGGGCGCGTCGCCGAGGCCGTCGAACGCCAGCTGGCCGACCTGCCGCGTGCCGACACCGCGCGTCAGGCGCTGGCAGCCAGCCGTCTGATTGTAGCGCGGGATCTGGCGCAGTGCGTGGACATCTCCAACCAGTACGGCCCGGAGCACCTGATCATTCAGACCCGCAACGCCCGCGATCTGGTGACGGATATCACCAGCGCAGGCTCGATTTTCCTCGGCGACTGGTCGCCGGAATCGGCGGGCGATTACGCTTCCGGCACCAACCACGTGTTACCGACCTATGGTTACACCCGCACCTGCTCAAGTCTTGGGCTGGCGGATTTCCAGAAACGGATGACCGTTCAGGAGCTGTCGCGCGAGGGCTTCGCGGCGCTGGCTTCCACCATCGAAACGCTGGCGGCGGCTGAACGGCTGACCGCGCACAAGAATGCCGTCACGTTGCGCATGAACGCGCTGAAGGAGCAAGCATGAGTATCGAAGAATTAGCCCGCGCTAACGTCCGCACGCTGGTGCCCTATCAGTCCGCCCGTCGCCTCGGCGGCAAGGGCGACGTATGGCTCAACGCCAACGAATACCCGACGCCGGTGGAGTATGAGCTCAGCGCCCAGACCCTCAACCGCTACCCGGAATGCCAGCCCGCCGCCGTGATCAACAACTATGCGCAGTATGCGGGGGTTAAAGCCGAACAGGTGCTGGTCAGCCGTGGCGCGGACGAGGGCATCGAACTGCTGATCCGCGCGTTCTGCGAGCCGGGGCAGGATGCGGTGCTGTTTTGCCCACCGACCTACGGCATGTACAGCGTCAGCGCTGAAACGCTTGGCGTTGAGTACCGTACCGTTCCGGCGCTGGAAAACTGGCAGCTCGATTTGCAGGCCATTGCCGATAAGCTCGACGGCGTGAAAGTGGTCTACGTTTGCAGCCCGAATAACCCGACCGGGCAAATTGTCAATCCGCAGGATTTTCGCGTGCTGCTGGAGATGACCCGCGACAAGGCGCTGGTGGTGGCGGACGAAGCCTATATTGAGTTTTGCCCGCAGGCCTCGCTGGTCGGCTGGCTGGAAGAGTATCCGCATCTGGTGATCCTGCGCACGCTGTCAAAAGCCTTTGCCCTCGCCGGGCTGCGCTGCGGCTTTACGCTGGCAAATGAAGAAATCATCAGGCTGCTGCTGAAAGTCATCGCGCCCTACCCGCTTTCCACGCCGGTCGCCGACATCGCCGCGCAGGCTACCAGCCCGCAGGGGATCCTGGCGATGCGCGAGCGGGTGGCGGCGATCCTCGACGAACGTCAGTATCTGGTGAACGCGCTGAAAAATATCCCCTGCGTCGAACAGGTATTTCCTTCAGAAACGAACTATATTCTGGTGCGGATCACCGCATCCAGCGCGGTATTTAAATCTTTGTGGGATCAGGGCATTATCTTACGGGATCAGAATAAACAACCCTCTTTAAGCGGCTGCCTGCGGATCACCATCGGCACCCGTGAAGAGTCTCAGCGCGTCATTGACGCCTTAAGTGCGGAGAAGGTATGACACAGAAGTTTCTGTTTATCGATCGCGATGGAACGCTGATTGCCGAGCCACCCAGCGATTTTCAGGTCGACCGTTTTGACAAGCTGGCGTTTGAGCCAGAGGCAATCCCGGCGCTGCTCCAGCTGCAAAAAGCGGGCTTTAAGCTGGTGATGATCACCAATCAGGATGGGCTGGGTACTGACAGCCTGCCGCAGGCGGAGTTTGACGGTCCGCATAACCTGATGATGCAGATTTTCTCTTCGCAGGGCGTACAGTTTGACGAGATGCTTATCTGCCCGCATATGCCAGCGGATAACTGCGACTGCCGTAAACCAAAAACCCGGCTGGTTGAGGCCTGGCTGGTTGACGGCGTGATGGATAAAGCCCACAGCTACGTGATTGGCGATCGCGCTACCGACGTCCAGCTCGCCGACAATATGGGCATTACCGGCCTGCTTTATAACCGCGAAACACTGAACTGGTCAGCCATTGCCGCGCAGCTTACAAAGCGTGACCGCTATGCGCACGTTGAGCGCAGCACCAAAGAAACGCAGATTGACGTCAAACTGTGGCTTGACCGTGAAGGCGGCAGCAAAATCAACACCGGCGTCGGCTTCTTCGACCATATGCTGGATCAGATTGCCACCCACGGCGGCTTTCGTATGGAAATTATGGTTAAAGGTGATTTATATATTGACGATCACCACACCGTTGAAGACACCGGTCTGGCACTGGGCGAGGCGCTGAAAGCGGCGCTGGGCGACAAACGCGGCATCAACCGCTTTGGCTTTGTGCTGCCGATGGACGAATGCCTTGCCCGCTGCGCGCTGGATATTTCCGGTCGTCCACATCTGGAATACCGCGCCGAGTTTACCTATCAGCGGGTGGGTGATTTAAGCACCGAAATGGTCGAGCATTTCTTCCGCTCGCTTTCCTATACGATGGGCGTCACGCTGCACCTGAAGACCAAGGGCAAGAATGACCACCACCGGGTAGAGAGCCTGTTTAAAGCCTTTGGCCGCACGCTGCGACAGGCGATCCGCGTGGAAGGCGATACGCTTCCTTCCTCCAAAGGGGTGCTGTAATGAACGTTGCGATCCTTGATACCGGCTGTGCCAACCTGAACTCGGTCAGGTCTGCGATCCTGCGCCACGGCTACGAGCCGGTGGTCAGCCGCGATCCCGACGTGGTACTGCGCGCCGACAAACTGTTTTTACCGGGCGTCGGCACCGCGCAGGCGGCGATGGATCAAATCCGCGAGCGCGAGTTATTCGAGCTGATTAACGCCTGCACCCAGCCGGTGCTGGGTATCTGCCTTGGGATGCAGCTGCTTGGCAGCCGTAGCGAAGAGAGCAACGGCGTGGATCTGCTGGGGATTATCGATCAGGAGGTGCCGAAGATGACCGATTTCGGCCTGCCGCTGCCTCACATGGGCTGGAACCGGGTTTATCCGCAGGCGGGCAACCGACTGTTCAGCGGCATCGACGACGGCGCATATTTCTATTTCGTTCACAGCTACGCCATGCCGGTGAATACCTGGACTATCGCCCAGTGTCACTACGGCGAACCCTTCACCGCCGCAATACAAAAAGATAACTTCTACGGCGTGCAGTTTCACCCTGAGCGCTCCGGTGCGGCAGGCGCGCAGCTGCTGAAAAACTTTCTGGAGATGTAATGATTATTCCGGCACTGGATTTAATCGATGGCACGGTCGTCCGCCTGCATCAGGGCGACTACGCGCAGCAGCGAGATTACGGCAGCGACCCGCTCCCCCGCTTACAGGATTACGCCGCGCAGGGGGCTGACGTGCTGCACCTGGTGGATTTGACCGGCGCGAAAGATCCGGCGAAACGGCAAATTCCGCTGCTGCAAACGCTGGTCGCCGGGGTTAACGTCCCGGTGCAGGTGGGTGGCGGTGTGCGTAGTGAAGAAGACGTGGCGGCCCTGCTGGCGGCAGGGGTGGCGCGCGTGGTAGTTGGATCGACGGCGGTCAAGTCCCCGGAAATCGTCAAAGGCTGGTTTCAACGTTTTGGCGCAGACGCGCTGGTGCTGGCGCTGGACGTGCGTATAGATGCGGCAGGCAACAAGCAGGTGGCGGTGAGCGGCTGGCAGGAAGACTCCGGGGTGTCGCTGGAAGCGCTGGTAGAGACTTATTTGCCGGTGGGACTCAAACACGTTTTGTGTACCGATATTTCCCGCGACGGCACCCTGGCTGGCTCCAACGTCTCATTATATGAAGAAGTCTGCGCCCGCTATCCGCAGGTGGCTTTTCAGTCTTCCGGTGGTATTGGTGACATCAATGATATAGCCGCCCTGCGCGGTACGGGCGTGCGCGGCGTGATCGTCGGACGTGCGCTGCTGGAAGGTAAATTTACGGTGAAGGAGGCCATCGAATGCTGGCAAAACGGATAATCCCCTGCCTGGACGTGCGTGATGGTCAGGTCGTCAAAGGCGTACAGTTCCGCAATCACGAGATCATCGGCGACATCGTGCCGCTGGCCCAGCGCTACGCTGAAGAAGGCGCGGACGAACTGGTATTCTACGACATCACCGCGTCCAGCGACGGGCGCGTGGTCGATAAAAGCTGGGTTTCACGCGTGGCGGAGGTTATCGATATCCCGTTCTGCGTGGCGGGCGGCATTAAATCTGCAGACGACGCGGCGCAGATCCTCTCCTTCGGCGCGGATAAAATCTCCGTCAACTCCCCGGCGCTGGCTGACCCGGAACTCATCACCCGGCTGGCTGACCGCTTTGGCGTGCAGTGCATTGTGGTTGGCATTGATACCTGGTACGACGCACAAAGCGGTAAGTATCACGTTAATCAATATACGGGTGACGAGAGCCGAACCCGCATCACCCCCTGGGAAACCCTCGACTGGGTACAGGAAGTGCAAAAGCGCGGCGCGGGCGAAATCGTTCTGAACATGATGAATCAGGACGGGGTGCGTAACGGTTACGATCTTGAGCAACTCAAAAAAGTGCGCGAAGTATGCCACGTGCCGCTGATCGCCTCCGGCGGCGCGGGAACGATGGAGCATTTCCTTGAAGCCTTCCGCGATGCCGACGTTGACGGTGCGCTGGCGGCTTCGGTGTTCCACAAACAGATAATCAATATTGGTGAATTAAAAGCGTTCCTGGTCAATCAGGGCGTGGAGATAAGAGTATGTTAACTGAGGAACAACGCGCAAAACTGGACTGGGAGAAAACCGACGGCCTGCTTCCGGCAGTGGTGCAGCACGCGGTCTCCGGTGAGGTATTAATGCTGGGCTATATGAACCCGGAAGCGCTGGAAAAAACGCAGGAAAGCGGCAAAGTCACCTTCTTTTCCCGCACCAAACAACGGCTGTGGACCAAAGGCGAAACCTCCGGTCACTTCCTCAACGTAGTCAGCATCGCGCCGGACTGTGACAATGACACCCTGCTGGTGCTGGTCAATCCCATTGGTCCGACCTGCCACAAAGGCACGTCCAGCTGCTTCGGCGACACGTCCCACCAGTGGCTGTTCCTGTATCAGCTTGAACAGTTACTGGCAGAAAGAAAAACCGCCGATCCGGCAAGCTCCTACACCGCGAAGCTGTACGCCAGCGGAACCAAACGCATTGCACAAAAAGTGGGGGAAGAAGGCGTGGAAACCGCGCTGGCCGCCACGGTGCATGACCGTGAAGAGCTGACCAACGAGGCTTCTGATTTGATGTATCACCTGCTGGTGCTATTGCAGGATCAGGATCTGGATTTGACGACGGTGATTGAGAATTTACGCAAACGTCATTAAATGACATAAAGAATAGCGCCCTTCGGCGCTATTCTGCTGTGCTTTTGCGATATAACAAATCGTCAACTTTTAGCGCATTGCCGTGCTTATCAAACTCGGTCCCCTGGGTTTTAATAAACATCAGCAAATAAAACAGGATTACCACACTGGTTTCCGCCCGGGCCATTACCGCTTCGGTAAATCCATAACAAATCAATGAAAAAACTAAAACGATAAAATACTTGTTGGGATTATTTAACACTGACCTGTATACCATATAGGTGAACGGAATGATAAAACCGAGACCCAACGCAGTCATGAGGATCAGGTATGAATTATCCAGCGCAAAATCAGGCAGCGGCGATCCAAAGAAGTAATTATTAACTTTTAGCGCGCTTAAATAGTCATAATAATAACTCAAACGCCCACTGAGTACATAATCCAGCTCTCCCCCGTGATAATACCACGGCAAATATAACGACATCGCCAGCAGAACCACGGGTACAAGTGGCAGATAAAACGCCATCAGATAGCGAATCAAATTGCTGGAAAGAGCAATGAAAACCATCAGAGAGGCGATCATCGCGTAGCCGGGAGTACGCGAATCTGCCAAAAAAGGAATGATAATGAAAAACGCCATCAAGCCATTTGTAAACCAGCGGAACACTGGATGGATTAACCCCGAAAGATATCCCTTACAGGCAAACAGCGTCATAAAGCATGAATAGGCAATGAAACCGGGATAGTTGGCTGACCAAAATCCCATGTTATTCCGGTATCGCCCCGTTTCCGGGATGTAGACGATATCGGGATAAATAATACCTTTTACCACTAATAAAGCAAAAAAAACGGAGAATAAAAGCGTTGAATAATAAACGCTCTGAATAACGCCAGTCGCCCCTTTTCTTCGCACCAAATAAACAAACCATAACGTAAAAATCAGATTAATGCAGGTGGCATTTAAATTAATCAGAAAAAAAAGTGCGAGGATTGCTGTCCCTATGATTAAATTATTTTCAACCTCCAGGCTTTTTAAATACATAATTATTATAATCAGACCAATAACGACACGCAGGAGCAATGCCGTATGATCGTCAACTGCCTGCAGTCCCGATATAAACAGAGAATTAAACTGCATGAAAAATAGTAATAGTGCAATCATATTTATCAGGTAGGTTTGACAACATCCATTGTAGTGAGCGCCAGTATGGATAACTACGAAATAAGTTGCCCATGATTTTGTAGTAATACAATGATAACAGGGAAGCATTTCATATTGCAAAAACACTCCCCGTCATTTTAAGCGTAACCAGAATAAGAGCCTGTCCCATCAGGCGTACATTGTTGCAGCCAGTTGGACACGGAAAACCGCAGCGTAATAGAATAGTCTGATGGGACAGGCTCTAGATAATGATTATCTTTTGTGATTAATATTATTTACTGCATTGCGCGCAAGCACCCAACCAGAGCCAGCCATCAATCCCAGGAACACTGCAATAACAAGGACGATGCTTTTCTTCGGGCTGTCACGGCGAAACGGCAGATTTGGTTTCATAACATAGCGGTAAGAATGAATCTCAGCCTTATCGATGGTTAACGCTGACACCGCAAGTAAATTTTGGCGAAGAGAATAATATTCGTCGGAAAAAGCAAGCGGACGACTGGCTTCGTTTTTCATCATCGAATTCAGCGCATCGCTACCCAGCATAAACATGGTGTCCTGCGTCACCTGATCGACCTGCTGTGCCTTAGGCTCTTTCACATTCGACTGGGAAGCCACAGTGAGCGCCTGATTTATCTGGGCCATCTTTTGCGTTTTTTGCTCTTTCGCAATCGTTTCCTGGCGCGTGACCGCTTTGGTAAGCTCATCAGATTTTGCACGAATGTTCATGGTCAAATCCGCACGCAGTTCATTGGCTACCTGCTCATCGGTCTTCTGAATAAACTCAGAGAGCTTTCTTTGCACAATTTCAGGTGATGGCCCCGTATAGGAAACTTTTAACGGGAGAGTCTGCCCCTTCACAGCCGATTCAATGGTCAGTTTTTCCGGTTCGTTCTGATTATCCAGAGTTTCTGCGAGTGCGGAAAAAGCGGCATTAAAACGATCGATAAAATCCTGTTGAATATTGACCAGAGACGGTGCTGCATCGCCATAAAGAATATTCATAGCGTTACTATAATTATTGATCTGGCCAACATCAGGGCGGTTAATGATAGAGGTAGACGTCCATTTCTCTTTAGCCACTGATAAATAAACAACAGCGAGCACAATAGCCGCGATTATAAACGCCGCAACGATTTTTTTTCCCTTCCAGATTTGACCTATTAAATCGACAAGGTTTACCTGCTGGCTATTATACCCTGAAGGAAAATCACTGTTACTGATTCGATTCATAATTACCTTAAAGACATTATTTAAAAAAGCAAGACAATAACTTTCAATCTTAAAAAAGTGGCCGCAATCATTTCATGATTACGGCCACTATAAACAGTATTATTTAATCATCTTCACAAGATACTTACCATAGTTATTCTTCGCCAGCGGTGCGGCCAGCTTGCGAACCTGGTCGGCATCAATAAAGCCTTTACGGTAGGCAATCTCTTCCGGGCAGGCGACTTTCAGACCCTGACGCTCTTCAATCGTCGCGATGAAGTTACTGGCTTCAATCAGGCTCTGGTGGGTGCCGGTGTCCAGCCATGCGTAACCACGACCCATCATCTCAACGGAGAGTTTGCCCTGCTCCAGATAAAGCTGGTTAATGTCGGTAATTTCCAGTTCGCCACGCGCGGACGGTTTCAGGTTTTTCGCCAGCGAAACTACGCTGTTGTCGTAGAAATAAAGCCCCGTCACCGCATAGTTGCTTTTCGGTTGCGCCGGTTTTTCTTCCAGCGAAATCGCCTTGCCGGTTTCGTCAAATTCGGCCACGCCGTAACGCTCTGGATCGTTAACGTGGTAGGCGAATACCGTCGCGCCGGATTCTTTATTTACCGCATTAGCCAGCAGCTTCGGCAGGTCATGACCGTAGAAAATATTGTCGCCCAGCACCAGCGCGCAGCTGTCATTGCCGATAAACTCTTCGCCGATAATAAACGCCTGTGCCAGACCGTCCGGGCTTTCCTGCACTTTATATTGCAGGTTTAATCCCCACTGGGTACCGTCGCCCAGCAACTGCTCAAAGCGCGGCGTATCCATTGGCGTGCTGATGATCAGAATATCGCGGATGCCAGCCAGCATCAGGGTGGTCAGCGGATAGTAAATCATCGGTTTATCATAGATCGGCAGTAACTGTTTGCTCACCGCCATCGTGACCGGATAGAGGCGCGTTCCCGAACCACCAGCCAGAATAATGCCCTTACGAGTTGTCATTGTTTTATCTCTGATTTTATTGGTTAAAGCGGCGCTGCGGTGAACAGTTCTGCCAGCATTCTTTCAACGCCCAACTGCCAGTGCGGCAGTTGAAGATCAAAAGTGGTCTGGAATTTTTCAGTCGACAGGCGCGAGTTATTCGGGCGGCGTGCTGGCGTTGGATAAGCACTGGTCGGCACTTTTTTCACTTCCTGCACCGCCAGCTCGATACCGGCTGCACGCGCCTGGTCGAACACCAGCTGCGCATAGTCGGCCCAGGTGGTGATCCCGGATGCCACCAGGTGATACAGGCCAGCGACTTCCGGCTTAGTCTGCGCGGTACGGATCGCGTGCGCGGTACAGTCTGCGAGCAGTTCCGCCCCGGTCGGCGCGCCAAACTGGTCGCTGATGATCGACAGCGTTTCACGGCTTTTCGCCAGATTCAGCATTGTTTTGGCGAAGTTATTGCCTTTACCGGCATAAACCCAGCTGGTACGGAAAATAAGATGCTTATCGCAGTGCTGTTGCAATGCCTGCTCACCGGCGAGTTTGGTTTCGCCGTACACGTTGAGCGGCCCGGTAGCGTCGGTCTCTTTCCACGGCGTCTCACCGTCACCGGGGAACACGTAATCGGTAGAATAATGCACAACCCAGGCACCCAGCAGTTGTGCTTCACGGGCAATGGCTTCCACGCTCTGCGCATTGAGCAGATACGCCAGTTCAGGCTCTGATTCGGCTTTATCAACGGCGGTGTGCGCCGCCGCGTTGACGATCACGTCCGGCTTCAGTTGGCGCACGGTTTCCGCGATGCCTTCCGGGTTAGTGAAATCACCGCAGTAATCGGTGGAGTTAAAATCCAGCGCCGTGACCTGGCCCAGCGGAGCCAGCGCACGCTGAAGCTCCCAGCCTACCTGCCCGCTTTTACCAAACAACAGGATATTCATTACGCGCGATCCTTATAGTTCTGGTCGATCCAGTTAGCATAAGCACCGCTCTTGACGTTGTTCACCCACGTCTGGTTATCCAGATACCACTGAACGGTTTTACGGATGCCGGTTTCAAAACTTTCCTGCGGTGCCCAGTTCAGCTCACGCTGAATTTTGTCCGCATCGATAGCATAGCGACGGTCATGGCCCGGACGATCTGCAACCCAGGTAATCAGGTCGCGATAGGAAGTGGCCGACGGAGCCAGTTCGTTAAGCAGATCGCAAATGGTGTGCACCACTTCGATGTTTTTCTTCTCGTTATGGCCGCCGATATTATAAGTCTCGCCCGGTTTACCCTGGGTCAGGACGCAGTACAGCGCGCGGGCATGATCTTCCACGTACAGCCAGTCGCGGATCTGGTCGCCTTTACCGTAAATCGGCAGCGGCTTGCCTTCCAGCGCATTGAGGATCACCAGCGGGATCAGCTTCTCCGGGAAGTGATAAGGACCGTAGTTATTGGAACAGTTGGTCACGATAGTCGGCAGGCCGTAGGTGCGTTTCCACGCGCGAACCAGATGGTCGCTGGACGCTTTGGACGCGGAATAAGGGCTGCTTGGCGCATAGGCCGTCTGCTCAGTGAACAGCGGCAGCGGCTCGCTGCCGGTCCATTCGTCCGGGTGCGGTAAATCACCGTAGACTTCATCGGTCGAAATGTGATGAAAGCGGAACGCTTCTTTGCGCGCGCCTTCCAGATTGTTCCAGTAAGCACGCGCAACTTCGAGAAGCGTGTAGGTGCCAACCACGTTAGTTTCGATAAACGCTGCCGGACCGGTAATAGAGCGGTCAACGTGGCTTTCTGCCGCCAGGTGCATCACTAAATCAGGCTGGTGCTCTGCAAAAATACGCTCCAGCGCGGCCTGATCGCAGATGTCTGCTTTTTCAAACGCATAGCGATCGCTGTCAGCCACGCTTTCCAGCGATTCAAGATTGCCTGCGTAGGTTAATTTATCAACGTTAACAACCCGATCGGCGGTATTCTCAATAATATGACGCACTACGGCAGAACCAATAAAACCCGCGCCACCCGTTACCAGAATTTTCATCAATTGTACCTTTGTAGATTTAATATTTAAAGTTGAGAAATATATTCTTTGAAGGTCAATCCTTTCATATCTTTTTCAGACAGAATGGGATCGGTCACCTGCCAGTCGATATTCAGGTCGGTATCATTCCACAGAATGCATTTTTCACTTTTTGGATCGTAATAGTTCGTGCACTTGTACTCGAAATCAACGGTGTCTGATAGCACCACAAAACCGTGGGCCAGACCCGGCGGGATCCAGAATTGTTTTTTATTACTTTCGCTAAGGATCACCGACTCCCAGACACCAAAGGTGGGTGAATCTTTGCGGATATCCACGGCCACATCAAGCACTTCGCCCTGCACCACGCGGACCAGCTTGCCCTGCGGGTTGTTGGTTTGCAGATGCAGACCGCGCAGCACGTTTTTCACCGAGCGCGAGTGGTTGTCCTGAATGAAATCCAGATCGATGTTCAGCATTTCCTTGTAACGCTGGGCGTTAAAGGTTTCGAGAAAAAAACCGCGTGAATCTTCAAAAACGCGGGGTTCGATAATTTTTACACCCGCGATTTTGGTGTCAATAACTTTCATCATCATTCCTTTCGTACTTTTAATATGCACCGTCGCGCTTCAGCACGACGCTAACAGTTTTGAATAATATAACGATATCGTTCCACAGGGACCAGTTCTTCACATACCACGAATCGAAATAGACGCGTTTTTCATAGTCCACGTCATTACGTCCGCTCACCTGCCACAACCCCGTCATACCCGGTTTTGCCATACGGTAGTAATCCGCATCGTCACAGTAACGGAGAAGCTCTTCAGCGATGACCGGACGCGGCCCGACCAGACTCATCTCACCTTTCAGCACGTTAAACAACTGCGGGAGTTCATCAAGACTGGTACGGCGGATAAACTTGCCGATGGGAGTGATGCGCGGATCGTCACGCAGCTTAAAGTCTTTATCCCACTCGGCGCGCGCCACGGGATCGCTTTCCAGTAAGTTCTGTAAAACTTCTTGTGAATTCATCACCATCGAACGGAACTTCAGGCACTTAAACAGGCGGCCTCTGCGCCCTACCCGTTCGTGACCATAAATCGCGTAGCCGCCATCTTTTTTCACCTGCAGGCTTAAATAAATAAACAGCGGCGAAAGTAAAATTAACAGCAGGCTGGAGACCACGATATCAAACGTGCGTTTAACAAAGCGGGAACTGCGCTTGGCAAGGTTATTATTCACGCGCAGCAGCAGCACTTCATGACTGAAAATGAAGGCCATATCGGTGCCATACAGCGGAACGCCGCGAATCGTTGGGATCACCGAAATCGAGCGGCATTTTTTCTTGGTCAGATTTTTCAGCCATCTTTCCAGTTGCTGCGAATCACCATCATCAAATGCCAGAATGTACTGAATATTTTTATAATCATCCAGGCGATAGATTTCTTCTTCTGCACTCAGGACTTTGATGTTCGCATCAATCGGCACATCCTGGCCGTTAATGGCATAAAGATACTGAATATCGTAGCCGAGGTTCTTTTCGCTCATCAGAGCCTGGTAGGCGTCATAAGCGTTAATACCGCCGCCGAGGATGATAGTCTTCTTCTTCCACATGCCAATTTTATTGAGGAAAAGCTTAACCAGCTTCCTGCCGACCGGGATGAGCACAAAAATGCCGCACCAGGTAAACGCCCACAGGTAACGGGAGAAATGCCACTTGGAAAACGCCACCATCGCCAGGTCAATAACTGCGAAGATCACGATGGTCCGCAGAATCTCTTTCAGCTCATTCCAGAACGGCTTGCGGTAGGTATAGTGCCGCAGGCGAATGCCAAACCAGGCCACCGCAATAAAGCCGAGGATAAAGTGCGAAAGCACACGGTAGTTATAATCTTCCTGCGGCAGGAAGGGTGAAAGATCGCCACCAAAATAATGTTTGGTTAGCGCCATCGCCACAAAAAGACAAGAAATATAGATACCAAAATCAACTAATGCAAATAAATATTTTGGCAAAAACTGACGTACCTTGTTATTCATTATGACTCACCTGTTATAAGCACTGCTATCCCAGTACCGTCTGTGCATACTCATTTTTTTAACGAGTGAGAACGGCAGGGATTTGTATTTCAAACCGAGTTTATAGCCAATTAATTTAGCAGCATTATTAGCAAATGCTTTAGGCAATAATAATGGATTGTGTTTAATTAAATAGCTAATTTCCGACTTAATAAACTTGCTGCCTTCAGAAGAGACACCATTAAACTCTTTTCGAATCCAGGGTTCATCATAATGAAACACGCCGATGTCAAAATAGCGTTTAAACTCTTCAATAGTGGAATAATTGTGCGAGTGACGAGCCGCGGCATCGGCGCAATAACCCGTTTTATAATTTTGCTGGATAGCTTTCGCTGCAAAGTACATATCTTCGCAAAGGATCGTACCGGTTGGAAAGCCGCCAATACGTTGAAAGTCAGCTACTTTGTATGCCGAGAAAGAATTCGACATAAACACGGTTTTGATGCCACGCTGCGGAATACTTTCCTGGTGGTTAATGAGCGACTGGCTGCCATAGTTAAAATAGCGCGCGTGAGCCGCCACGGCATTGGCATCCCGATGGGGCAGCTGTTTACCATATGCCGCGCTGAGGTCATTTTCTGCCATAAAATTCACCAGCGTTGCGACGGCATCACGGGTATCCAGAATGGCATCCTGGGTAAGGAGAACCACATAATCCTTATCCCGGAATAACTCCATTGCCACATTCCGCGTCCCGCCGTGGTTAAACTCACTCTGCGGGATTTCATGCACCGTAAAACCATATTGTCTGGCAACCTGTTGGGTGTTATCCCGACTTTGGGAATCGATAACTACCACCTCAAAACCCGGCTGGCAATTTTGGTGGATGGCCTGCGCCGCCTGCTGCCAAATTTCTCCACCGTTATAGGTCACTACCGCAATACCAACCTTGACAGAAGAACTCATTATTTCACGTCCAAAGAATTAAGAATGTGTTGCGCTAAAGCATCCCAACTGTGGCTGACCAAAAATGCCGGATCGTCCACATAGCTCGTCGCCGTGAAAATATTCTGCCCCTGATAAAATGCTGTCAGTTTATCGGCCAGCTGTTGAGCGTTATCAGGAGCAAAAAAAGCGACTTTATCGTAATCACCTATCGTCTCATGCGCATAGGGTAGTTCAGCCGACAGAATTGGCAAGCCGAACGCTTTCGCTTCCGACAGCGGTAATCCCCAGGTCTCAAGTTTTGACGGGAAAATCAGCGCATCGGCTTCATGGCGATACATCTCATCGAGCCGCGTTTTACTTTGCAGGCCGATAAAGCGAATGTTATTAAGCTGACGCTTTTCACACTCTTCAATGATGAAATCACCGAATCGGGTCATTCCCTTATCGAAGGTCAGTAGAATCTGAAGATCGTCATAAACGTCGCGTTGCTGCTGCTTTAACAGATCCATAGCCTCCACCAGCACGCTAAAATTTTTAAAGGTGCGAGGAAAAGCGGGATAAAGCAGCGATTTCGCGCCTGATGACGCTGCCGTAAGGCGCGCAGTTTCATGCACTGGCGCAGCGTCAGAAACCGGACGCGCGACCAGCAAATTGCGAATCCCGTAGGTCTTCTGAAAATATTTTGCGATCCATTCCTGCTGTACAATCACATAACGATTGGCTTTGATATTGAGGCCGTACAGAAACTTATAAAATTTGGTGAACAGGAAAAAGGTCCGGTCATACTTCAGATCAACCGCGCTGGACTGATAGAACGGCGACGGATTATGGCAATAAACAAACTGATTCGGCGTGGCGACTCGCGCAGACATATCGTGCAGGCATATCCACGCATCAGGGTTAATCTCTTTGCTCAGTGCATAGCTGGTAATGTATTCAAACTTAAGCCGTTTTAGCCAGCCAGACTTAATCTCTTTGTATTCACGAAATTCCACATTCGGCAGCGAGGTATATTCCTCGAACAGCGCGGTATCATGAACCAGGCAGATAAGCTTAACGCCAGGAACATTACTAAACGTGGCAATCATCGTTCTGTAAACGGTCAGGATGCCGCCTTCGACCATATTGACGCCAGAAAGAACAATTAACTTATCCATGAATTAACCAAAGTAATGAAAAAAGGGTACTGTAAGCCGGTCGCTCATGATTGTAAGGCATCACGTTTTTCTGCAAAAACGTGAATTTCTCGCCAATTGAAAGTGTTTGATTCACATCCTGATGATGCAGCAACGCGTTCATTACGCGGGCTGATTCGACGGAACGCTGAATGCCCTTCAGGGTTTTTTTGAATCTTTTCAGGCGTGCGCCCAAGCCGCGCTGATGTGCACCGACAACGTTAGCCGAATGCTGACGATATTTAATCAGCGACCGGGCCACGTAAAAAACATTGCCATTGAGAGCGGCCTGAAATGCGTACCAGTGATCGTGCATGGCAATTTTATCAGGCACTTTACCCGCCAGGTTCAGCAGCGTTTTATTCATCATTATGGTGCAGCCGTACACTGAGGAACGCCAAAGCAGATAATTCAGCCTTAAATTATTGCGAGGATCAAGGTGTGAAAAACGGTAGAAGTCTTCATCAATGGTGGTGAGATTTTCATCAACAACCTGCAGATTGGAAAACCCGAGACAAGGGATGATATCCCCTCCCCGGCGCTCCTTCTGCACTATCTCCGCCAGCATCACTTCAACTTTATTATTTTCCCAGACGTCGTCCTGATCGCAGAACATAATGTAATCCGCATCACTGAACTGCAAACCGTTATTAAAATTCTCTACGACGCCTTTCGCATCATGGCAGATATGGCAGCTCACCCGCGGGTCTTTCGCCATAATGTCGTTAACAACATCAATGGTGCCATCCTCAGAACCATCGTCGGTCACGATCACCCGTAACGCCTTATGGGACTGCTGAAGTAGTGAATTTATTTGTTCCTGGATAAATTTAGCGCCATTATGCGCAGCAAGGATAATATCAACATTAATATTCGCGTTCATCATCACATTGAAGACTCATTAATATGAGTACTTCCCTCCTTTGCCAGCAATACCATCCCGCAATCCCTGTAAAATAAATTTGATCCGTTTTTTTCGTGGGGCAAGGAGCATAAAAAGAGGAATTTTTTTCAACAGCAACGTAATAATATAAATTTTATATTTCGTATTGAAACTGTCTGATTTTAAAGAAAAAATCCAGTTGCGCACCAGATAGTACTGCCTTACTGGCGAGCCGATCCGCACTTCCCGGTTGAACAACTTAGGATAGTCGTTCTCACCAATATTATGCTGCATGGAAACACGTGGCGTTTCGTAGGAAAGCAGACCTTTCGTTCGCGCCCGGTAACTCCACTCAACGTCTATCATGTCGATAAACCAGTCGGCCCTGAACAATCCGACACGTTTAATGGCATCAACAGGAAAGAGAGCACCAGAAGAAATGATAAAGTCCTTTTCAACTAATGGACTATTTGTTGACGGCTGATTGATTACCGGCCCCAGACAGGCGACAGGATGGGAACCCTGATAATGCCCATATTCCGCAATCATATCGTGACAGTATGTATCAGAGATCCGGGAATCCTGATCGAACGTAAAAATGAAATCACAACCCGCATCAATGGCCTGTTGCAGGCCCATGTTTTGCGCCGCCGCGATGCCAATATTATCATTCAATCTGACAACGTTTACCTTTTCATTATCATAATGGCTGACAGACGATCTCTCACTATTATCAACAATAATCACATGTTCAACTTGCGGAACAAGCGTAGTGATAAAGGCATCGACGATGGCATTGTCTGGATTATAGGTAACAATTATTGCCGCTGATTTATAGTCCATATTATCTTTGATGTCTGCTAATTTTATTAGACACTATTTTCAACAATAGTGCATCGATGGCGACTCTTCCGCTCCAGGCAATAGCGGTTCCCAATAAACCGTAATGCAGTGTTAACACATACAGAACCACCAGATAGGGGATGATTTCAATGAGATGGATAAACGCCGTCAGCTTTGCTTTACCTGCTGCCTGAATTAATGAATAAGGGATTTGCGCGACAGCATTGAAATAAAAACCGATGATCAAAACCTGTAAAATTGTTGCGGAATGCGTGCCTAACTCTTCGCCCATCCACATTGTCATTAGCCATTTAGCGAATAACAAACAAAAAATCACAATCGGAATACAGGCCGCAGACATCAGAAGAAAGCTTTGCTTTTCAAGCCGGACGCGTTCTTCTACCGTTTGCGCATAGCTTAATTTAGGAAACAGCGCTCTGGCCAGCGCCGCCGGTATATTCAGCAATCTGCCTACGCCTTCTGATGGCGCAGTATAATAGGCGACTTTACCGGCTCCGAGTAAGTTAGACACCACAAACCGGTCAAAATAGACCATCATCGGGCTGATGACATTACTGATGGTTAGCCAACCGCCAAACTGGATAAGGCGAATGAAAGTAATTCTGCTGAACTTAATGCCGCTGCCTAAAATAATTTTACGGCAAATTATGCAGGTGATGACAAAAGAGATAATACGCCCTAATACCAGTCCAATAATGGCGGATTTTAGCGACGCCTGATAAAAACAGCATAATGCAGGAAGACCTGCAATCGCCGAATTACTGACCGAGCGCTGCACATTAATATTGATAAACTGCTCATGCCCTTCCAGCCATGCCAGCCAGACCTGATTTAATAAATAGACAGGGATAATAAAAGCCAGCAACACAAACGACTGCTTGACCTCACTACTCATATCAGCAGATATTTTTAATAAGGTCGTCAGGTGCGGAGTAGTGAGTAATAGTAGCAGCGCAGCAATAATCCCAAGAATAAGGACCACAATGCCAGCCGTGGCAATAATTTTTTGTTGTTCAGACAGATCGTCTCGATAAATGGAAATTTCTCTGATAACCGCTCGACTTAACCCCGCATCAAATATACTGGCATACCCTACAATAGCAAAAGCCAAAGTAAAAATACCAAACGCTTCAACGCCTATAGTTCGGGCCAGATACCCAAGAGCGGGAACGGCGATAAGTGTGGGAATAGCAAAACCAGCCAGGTTGTAAAAACTATTTTTGATTAGACTCATAATTCTGATAATTATAGTTAAAAGACTGAATGCTCATATTTCGCTCAGGCACGCTACCGCCCCTGGCTTGACAGCTACCAGTGTACTGATGTGCATTCAGTTTTGTACAGGTTGTGAGCAAAACGCGCCTAAAACCTCAACCTGCCCCTAATTTTTGCGCACCTATTGTCGTTTGTATCATTCGCGGTTACAAGCAGCTTTTATAATGCGTCAGCGCTATTTAACGACAGGTAAACTTGCTGTTACCAGAGGTTTTTTCTGATTGATGAGATGTAACAGCAACAACCTCAAGTTAATGCATAGCAAGTCAATAATACCATCTTGATATTATTGCCAGTGTGATCACCGCATCTTATCGGGCAAAAAGTTATGTAACTCTCTTTTACAAGCAAATGAATCTGGGAAGTTACAGATCATTAGATTGCGCCCATTAGCTCACAATCATTAAAAAAATATTAAAAACAAATATTTACATATAAAGCATCAGGAGAGAAGTACCACCCGGAGCTTTTAGGATTAATCACCAGTGATGTTCCGGGCAGTCAGCCAGCCAGACAATGCATAGAAGTTATCCGCTCCGCTTTGTACTATCAGTCTGTCCCCCATTTTCTCGCTATCTGCGGCTTTTCGGAGTTGTGAGGCAAACCGCCGCGTTATCCGCTCTATTAGCGCCCGCTTAAGCCAGGGGATAGCAGCTAAAATCGACGCTAAATTTCACGCAAGTTGAGTTAAGCCAAATTAGTGATTAGCATGGGCTATAAATCAATGTAAAATCATATCCAATAAGGAAAAACTCAAAGCGGAGAAATAACATGAAGTTTCTGATTACCGGCGCAGCAGGATTCATTGGTTTTCACGTCAGTCAGCGTCTCCTTGAGGCAGGACATCAGGTTACGGGCATTGATAATCTAAACGATTACTACGAAGTCTCCCTCAAAGAAGCCCGCCTCGCGCAAATAACATCTCCCGATTTCGTTTTTAAGAAAATTGATTTAGCTGACCGGGCAGCAATGGAACAGCTGTTTGCAGAGGGCAAATTTGATCGTGTCATTCATCTGGCCGCACAGGCAGGAGTACGTTACTCCATAGAAAATCCTCATGCTTACGCTGAATCCAATCTCATTGGTCATCTGAACGTGCTGGAGGGGTGCAGACATAACCATGTTCAGCACTTGTTATATGCATCTTCCAGTTCGGTATATGGTTTGAATCGTAAAATGCCTTTTTCGACTGAAGACTCTGTCGATCACCCCGTATCTCTTTATGCGGCGACAAAAAAGGCTAACGAGCTGATGTCACACACCTATTCCCATTTATACGGTTTGCCAACAACCGGCCTGCGATTCTTTACGGTATATGGCCCCTGGGGCCGCCCCGATATGGCGCTGTTTAAATTTACCAAAGCGATGCTCGAAGGAAAAAGCATCGACGTTTATAACTTTGGCAAAATGAAACGTGACTTCACCTATATTGATGATATTGCCGAAGCGATTGTGCGTCTTCAGGATGTCATCCCTGACGTGGATAGCGAATGGAGTGTTGAAGAAGGTTCCCCTGCCACCAGTTCCGCGCCTTATCGGGTTTATAACATTGGCAACAGTTCTCCCGTTGAACTCATGGATTATATCACTGCGCTTGAGGAAGCTTTGGGAATTGAGGCGGAGAAGAATATGATGCCGATTCAGGCTGGAGATGTTTTAGAAACGAGTGCGGATACCAAAGCACTGTATGAAACGATTGGATTCAAACCTGAAACCAGCGTTAAGAAAGGTGTGGCGAACTTTGTTGAGTGGTATAAGGGTTATTATAATATTTAAGAAGTAAGCCCTCAGGGATGAGGGCTGCTCTGATACGGCTTTAATAACCAGAATAAAGAAATAAATCAGTAAATATTAATCTCCACCGAACAAATCACGGGTATAAACTTTTTCCGCAACATCAGACAACTCTTCAGCCATACGATTAGAGATAATTACATCAGCTTCTTGTTTGAAAGCGTCCAGATCCTTTATCACCCGTGAATGAAAAAATTCATTCTCATTCATCACCGGCTCGTAAACAATGACTTCCACACCTTTCGCCTTAATACGCTTCATAATTCCCTGAATGGACGACGCGCGGAAGTTGTCCGACCCACTTTTCATGATCAGCCGATAAACACCCACGACGGCAGGTTTCCTCGCCAGGATTGAATCAGCGATATAGTCCTTGCGCGTACGGTTAGCATCGACAATTGCGGAAATCAAATTATTTGGCACGCTCTCGTAATTCGCCAGCAGCTGCTTCGTATCTTTCGGCAGGCAGTAACCACCGTATCCAAACGAAGGGTTGTTATAATGGCTGCCGATACGTGGATCGAGGCACACCCCTTCGATAATCTGGCGCGTATTCAGTCCCAGACTTTCCGCATAGCTGTCCAGTTCGTTGAAGTAGGCCACGCGCATCGCCAGGTAGGTATTGGCGAAAAGTTTAATCGCTTCTGCTTCGGTAGAATCTGTAAACAGCACCGGCACATCTTTCTTAATGGCTCCTTCCTGCAACAGCGCCGCAAAGCGCTCGGCGCGTTCGGAACGCTCTCCGATCACAATTCGTGAGGGGTGCAGGTTATCGTAAAGCGCCCGGCCCTCACGGAGGAACTCCGGGGAGAAAATGATATTGTCGACGTTGAGATCTTTTTTAATCGACTCGGTAAAGCCAACCGGAATTGTAGACTTAATAATCATCACTGCGGACGGATTTATTTCAACCACATCCCGAATAACGCTTTCTACCGACGTTGTATTGAAGTAGTTAGTTTTAGGATCGTAGTCCGTCGGCGTGGCAATAATGACATAATCTGCGTTGCGGTAAGCTTCATGCTTATCCGTTGTCGCACGAAAATTCAGATCTTTCTCAGCCAAGTATTGCTGGATCTCTTTATCAATAATGGGCGATTTTTTCTGATTTAACATCTCCACTTTGGCGGGAACGATATCCAATGCCACGACTTCATGATGTTGTGCAATCAAAATACCATTTGATAAACCAACGTAGCCTGTACCAGAAATTGTTATTTTCATTAGAGAGCAACTTATGTGAGTTTAAATGTGGAGGAGATGACTGTACAGCCACCACGATTACCTTCAGCTAAGAGCGTTTTTAACGCTTCGGCTTATAGCCTGTCAAGGCGGCTTTCGCTGAATGCGAGTGTCCCGATTATGATTGATACTGCGTTTTTTCTTAGAAACTCGACTAACAAGAGTGATGAATAAAGGAAGAGCAGCAAATAAAAAAGCCCGAACTTTGTTAGTCCGAGCTTTTACGTTTTCAACCTAAATCAGATTAATCCAGCCACTCTGTGTGGAACACGCCGTCTTTATCAGTGCGCTTGTAAGTGTGCGCACCGAAATAGTCACGCTGCGCCTGAATCAGGTTAGCAGGCAGCACGGCTGAGCGATAGCTATCATAGTAGGCCACGGCGGCGGAGAAAGTAGGAACCGGAATACCGTTTTGTACCGCATAAGCCACGACATCGCGCAGCGCCTGCTGATAGTCGTCAGCAATCTGCTTAAAGTAAGGCGCTAACAGCAGGTTGGCGATACCGGCATTCTCTGCGTAAGCATCAGTAATCTTCTGCAGGAACTGCGCACGAATGATGCAACCCGCACGGAAGATCTTCGCGATTTCGCCGTAGTTCAGATCCCAACTATGCTCGTCGGAAGCCGCACGCAGCTGTGAGAAGCCCTGCGCATAAGAAACAATCTTGCCCAGATACAGAGCGCGACGCACTTTCTCAACAAATTCTGTTTTATCTGCCGCTGGTTTAGCCTGCGGGCCGCTTAACACTTTCGATGCCGCAACACGCTGTTCTTTCAGGGAGGAGATATAGCGGGCAAATACCGATTCAGTGATCAGCGATAATGGCTCACCGAGATCCAGCGAGCTCTGGCTGGTCCACTTACCGGTGCCTTTGTTAGCCGCTTCATCCAGAATCACATCAACCAGGTATTTACCTTCTTCATCTTTTTTAGTGAAGATATCTTTGGTGATGTCGATCAGATAGCTACTCAGCTCGCCTTCGTTCCATTCGGTGAAGATGCTCGCCAGCTCATCATTGGAAAGGTTCAGGCCGCCCTTCAGCAATGCATAGGCTTCAGCAATAAGCTGCATATCGCCATATTCAATACCGTTATGTACCATCTTGACATAATGGCCTGCGCCATCGGGACCGATATAAGTCACGCACGGCTCACCGTCTTCTGCGACGGCAGCAATTTTAGTCAGGATTGGCGCAACCAGCTCATAAGCGTCTTTCTGACCACCAGGCATGATGGACGGCCCCTTCAGAGCGCCCTCTTCGCCACCGGACACGCCCGTGCCGATAAAGTTAAAGCCTTCTTCTGAAAGCTCACGATTACGGCGAATGGTGTCCTGGAAGAAGGTGTTGCCACCATCAATAATGATGTCGCCCTTATCCAGATACGGTTTCAGCGAATCAATGGCGCTGTCAGTACCTGCGCCCGCTTTCACCATTAACAGGATACGACGCGGCGTTTCAAGGGATTCAACAAACTCCTGCACCGTGTAGTAAGGAACCAGCTTCTTGCCTGGGTTCTCGGCAATGACCTCTTCGGTCTTTTCACGGGAGCGGTTGAATACGGAGACGGTATAACCTCGGCTCTCGATGTTGAGCGCCAGGTTGCGCCCCATCACTGCCATACCGACGACGCCGATCTGTTGCTTGGACATTATGTACTCCTGTCAGGTGTGGTCACCGCGTAGTGTTCGCGGCTTGAATGTGGCATAGATGTTAACCTAAAAATATAATAGAAGCATAGAGGTAAAAAGTGGAAAGAACTTTCAATGAATAATATTTAAGTCTATATGAATCGCGCTATTACCCTCTCTTTCTTAAAAGCTTATAAAGCATTTTTTTAAAAACACCAGGAAGCATTCTAAAAAGCGATCTCATAAAAACATTTTTTACAAACTCTGAATTATTAATAAACCCTATATTTTTTTGGAACTTCAACACTTGGTATTCAAATTTCAAATAGTGTATTCCTCTACGCTCAAACAATTCATCACCAGTTCGCATTTGTAGAAGGGTTTCATTTAAGTTTGCAAATTTACAACCATACTTTAGCATCAAACTCCATAATGCAAAATCCTGTGACTTTCTAAACTGAGGGTATCCATTTACTAAATCAACTTTTTCCTTCCTAAATATTACTGAAGGATGACTTACAGGACTTCTTTTTTTTGAAAATATTACGATATCCCCATGTGTTAAAGGTACTTTTCTTGTTGAAATATATTCTCCAGAAGTAGTTTTAACTTCATCGATATAGGAACCACATACATCAACATCAGGGTTGCTAAGCATAAATTGAACT
Organism: Enterobacteriaceae bacterium UBA5654; assembly: GCA_002421005.1. GTDB lineage: Bacteria > Pseudomonadota > Gammaproteobacteria > Enterobacterales > Enterobacteriaceae > Superficieibacter. The sequence continues at coordinate 168,449 of DIJC01000014.1, forward strand.
TGCTTTTCGAACCTTAATGGTAATGATATATCGTCGGCATCCATTCTGGCAACAAGGTCATAACGGCAATGTTTTAAGCCTTCATTCAGTGCCGTGGCTAATCCAGCATTTTTTTCCAAGTAAACTGCAGTAAAAATTCCGCGTGGTATCGAATCTTGGAAATTATTGATTACGCTATGTTGCTCCAAGGTCAATTCTCCATCAGCAACAAGCACGATTTGATTAGGCTTTAAAGTCTGGTCGTCATAAATGCTTTTTAAAGAAATTGCAAGGTATTTTGGTTCATCACCTTTATAAGCACTCATTAATACTGTAAAATTTGAATTTCCATGCTTCATTTCATTATTCCACTTCGCCCAAGAATACCATCATAAATTCCCAAACACAGAAATTTTAGCCTTTTCATTCCATTGGGTAAAAAAATTGGATAAAAGACAAGCTTACCACTTAGTTTGATTAAGCTCGAAAATTTCCAAAAGATAGGCACATGTTTTTCTTTTAATAGCAAAAAGATATTTCTCGTTGCGTAATAATGCCTAAATGGACTAGGTAATCCCACAGATATGGAATTTAATATTTTATATTTTCCATCGCCTAATCTATGGCCTAATAGAGCCTTTTTATTTCTAACTACTATATACCCTGCGTGTCTAAGACGCCAACAATATTCATGATCAACTGCATCTATAAAAAGTTCATCTCTCATACCACCAATTTTATAATATGCATCCTTAGGTATCAAACTACCTGAACTCAAAGTACTATCAACCACATAATAATCAGGATTATTTTTTAAGGCAGTTCCTTTGTGCAATCTCGCATAATTAATCTCTCCGGTATATTTATCATAATCCTGAGACCCAACCAGACCAATATTTAGTCCTTCTTCCGTCAGATTTTTATAACATGATAGAAGCTCTACAACCATATTATCATTAGGCATACTGTCCTGATCCATCTGAAGTATGTAATCAGCATCATTTTTGAATGCCCATTCCATACCAATGCTCTGAGCTTTTGCAATCCCAAGATTTTCATTAAAATCGAAAAACTTAACATTTTCATCAGCTAAGGAATTAAGCTCTGAACAGCAGTTGAATCCATTTGTTGAATTATTACATACAATTACTTTATCCACTTGTAAAAGAAGTTTTTTTATCGCATTTTTCAGCTCATTCTTTTCTGGATTAAAAGAGACTAACACTGCAAAAACATTATTCATTGAACGCCCCTAAATTCTCTATGTATTTTTCTCTAGTAATTATATTATGTAATGTTGTAAGTATAATTATAACCATTACATGGTTTGAATCAAATATATATGGATTAGTAATTGCGTACGTCACATATAATACATAGCATAAAATTAAATCCTTTTCTTTTATATATTTCATAGCTAGGGTAATGTTAAGGATGATAAATAATGGAAAAATAAGAAGACCAAGCTGATTTAATAAATAGATGGATTGTAATTCATAATATATATATTCACTATAATCACGTGCAATAGTTTGCGCATTTATTATATTTCCTAAGCCACCTCCAAAAATAGTATTTATAGGCGATTTAGTCAAATCATTTATTAAAACATGAAATTGGTCCCATCGGATACCAAGTGAAGATGCTTGCCCCCAAGATTTAAGGGTTACCAACTCAATCGCATAAATTACAAAATATGGCAGTCCAACTAATAATAGTATAGCTAAAAGCATCTTTTTAAAGGCGGCAAACTTTCCATGATTACTTTGACTAAAAAACACAATATACATAAAAAACAAGGCTAATGATATAAAATAGGCAAAATTCCCTGCAACAATACATCCTATGCCTAAAATAACAGTATAAACTCTATTCCTTTTTATTTTCATATATCTTGGCAGAATTACTGAAATCATAAATGCGAATGGTATTAATGCGTTCCCTTTTAATTGAACTCTGTAAAAGCCACTTCCGTAAGTATAAACATCACCGTAATCATTTATTAAAAAATATTGCCGTGCAATTGAATAATCACCAGCCCCATAAGTTTTAGTCATATACAAGCTTATCACTGTAATTACAATAGCTTGTATGGAAACTAACATTAAAAAGATAGTGACTATTTTTCTTGAATGAAACCCACTGAAGTATGCAAATATCAATATGATAATTATCAAATAAAATCTAATAATCAAATCTATATTATTCCCTATTACTACAGAATATAAAAAATGCAAGCAAAGCATTAAGAAAAAAAGTATAGATAAAGGACTTTTAGAAAATTGATAAATTATCCTTTTAAAAATAAATACATAGAGCAAAACCAGGAAAACATTCATTAACCAGCTTAACTCAATAAAAGGAAAACTACGTGTTAAAAGAAAAGCAAATCCGAAAAAAAGCATTATAACAATATATGATTCTTTAGGTATTTTTTGCTCTTGGATATTAATCATTATAGCACCGCATTTATTAACATATTGAAACAGAATTTATTTATTCTTCAGATATTATTTCTCACGATGTTTTTCAATATTATGGTCGATTGAGAATAAAATAATGAAATCAGTTGTAGTACGTAAACTCCATGCGCACGCAGCGCCGACGACACCCCATTTATTAATAAATATAAACAACAAAACCAAATAAGGAATTAATTCACAGAGATGAATATAAGCTGTAATTTTTGAAAACCCACGAGCTTGAATATTTGCAAAAGGAATTTGAGCCAGGCAGTTCAAAAAAAATCCCAAACTCAATATTTTGAGGACAATAACAGAATCCCCACTGAATTCCTCCCCCATCCAAGTGGTCATAATGAAATGTGAGAAAATGCATATAAAAGTACAAAGTGGAAATAGGCATAATGTCATTAGGATATATGATTGCCGTTTTGTTTTATAAGTATCACTATTATTGGAACTAAGTTTTGGAAAAATAGTCCTCGATAAAGCGCTTGGTAAAATACTTAAACGCTGTATACCTTCTGAAGGAGCACTATAGAACGCCACTTTTGATGCGCCAGACAAATGCGAAATTATAAACCTATCCATGTAAGTCATTATCGGGCTAATCACATTACTTATTGTTATCCAACCGCCAAAGCTAAGTAACCTTTTGACAGTACTTCGTTCAAACTTCAACCCAGCGCTTAATATATCTTTTCGGCAAAAATAAAAAGTAACGATGAGAGAGATAATTCTTGCTATTATTAACCCCGTAACCGCCGAAATTAATGTTGTTGTTATAATGCAAAATAATGCCGGAAGACCAGCCAGCAAGGAATTATTTACACTTTTAATTAGATTTACTTGCTTAAATTTTTCTTGCCCCTCAAAAAAGGCTAACCAGATTTGATTTAACAAAAAAATTGGTATCGTAATGGATATAAGAGAAATAGAAACTATTGTTTCTTGTTTATAAGAAATTTCAACATTCAGCAAATTTACGATTTCATGGCTTAAAAAAAAGATAAGGGTGGCACCTACTAAACCCAGTGTAATAAGGATTATCGTAGAGTTGGCTATAATTGAATCTAGTTCTTTCTTATTATGACGATGCATCGATACTTCGCGAATCACTGCTCTAGTCAACCCAGCATCGAATATACTTGCATAGCCTACCAGAGCTATAGCTAACGTGAATAACCCAAATTTCTCGGGTCCAAGAAGCCTTGCCATAGAACCAAGTGCAGGAATTGCGATAATTGATGGTATTACATAACCGCTAAGATTCCATAATGTGTTTTTTATAATAGTCACTATATAAATCCATTAGATTAAAAATATCGTATAAAAACAAACACGACGAAATTAAATATTAGCCAAGGATATATTGCTTAAAAATGGTTTTTCCCTTAGCCCGCATAAAACCCAAGAATAACATTTCAATTTATGATTAAATGTGGGAAAAGCAAGAAAGATAAGTTTAACAAAAAGCAGAATGTTATAATTAGCATTTCAACTGAAGATCCAAATTCTCAAATGCTACCGCCCCTAACAATACACAGTCAGTATTTTTAATGTGAATTTTATTACTTATGTATATAAGATTAATGATCCGCATAATACTTATAATACTTCACAAATTATACAGCAAATTTATTCCATTATAAAAAATAATAAACAGTGAATGATGCATGTAATGCAAATCATCACTCACCGTTTTGAAGATCCTTTTAAATTAATCTCTTAAAAGTTGAACAATACTCTCGCGAAACTTGTTCCCTTCTTTAAGATTCCTTAATCCATATTGTACAAATGCCTTCATATACCCCATTTTTTTACCGCAGTCATAGCTGTCGCCCGTCATCAGCATCGCATCAACAGACTGTTTCTTAGCAAGCTGCGCGATGGCGTCAGTCAACTGAATACGCCCCCAGGCACCAGCTTCGGTATGTTCCAGTTCTGGCCAGATGTCGGCTGAAAGAACATAGCGACCAACGGCCATCAGATCGGATTCCAGCGTCTGCGGCTGATCGGGTTTTTCAATAAACTCAACGATGCGGCTTACATTACCTTCATTATCCAGCGGCTCTTTGGTCTGAATGACAGAATATTCAGACAGATCGCCTTCCATACGTTTTGCAAGAACCTGGCTGCGGCCTGTTTCTTTAAAACGTGCCACCATAGCGGCCAAGTTATAACGCAGCGGGTCAGCGCTGGCGTTATCCAGGATAATATCCGGTAGGACGACGACGAAAGGATTATCGCCGATAATCGGTTGAGCGCAAAGAATCGAATGGCCGAGGCCAAGTGGCTGAGCCTGACGCACATTCATAATGGTCACGCCCGGAGGGCAGATGGACTGTACTTCCGCCAGCAGCTGACGCTTAACGCGCTGCTCCAGCAAAGCTTCCAGTTCATAGGACGTGTCAAAGTGGTTTTCAACGGCGTTTTTGGAAGAGTGAGTGACCAGAACGATCTCTTTGATCCCTGCAGCAACAATCTCGTCGACGATGTACTGAATCATAGGTTTGTCGACAATCGGCAGCATTTCTTTAGGAATGGCCTTCGTAGCAGGCAACATGTGCATGCCTAATCCGGCAACCGGGATAACTGCTTTTAAATTAATCATTTTAACGTCCACCTGTTAATAGTTCATGAAGTATAGACTTTCACGCAGTGATAACCAGTACCTACCCCGTGGCCAGAAGACTTCCTGATAAGTTAAGCCTTGTGGTCATCATTCTACACCTCATGACACCTTAGTTTCGCCTCAGATGAATCGGAAAGAAGTCAGTTTTAATGGCAACTACCCCTTTACTACTCATATGCAACCTTCAACTAAAAGCGTCAACTTTCCACCGCTTGAAGTAATCGTCTTACTCACTAACAAATGTAATGTTATCTTTCTTATCTTGCACAAATTCATATTGAAGCGTGCGATCAAGTCCCTGTGAGAGAGTAAAGGGAGCCTGAAAACCAGAGCTATGTACCTTAGTTGCGTCAAATTGAGTAGTGGCGCAAAACTTTTTGACCCTGACTGAGCTAATAGCGAATTTTTTACCAGTCAATTTACTAATGATATCGAAGCAAAAGCCTCCAGCCATACCAACAGGATAAGGAAGATGTACTGAAGGAATCTTCTTATTGAGGCTTTTCTCCACCTCACTCACTAATTGGTTCATGTTGAGATCTGCTTTATCAACATAGTTAAAAACTTCATAGCCTGCTTTAACATGTTGCAATCTATATTTGATGAAGCTAACGATATTGCCAACATAAGCCATTGATTTGTAGTTCTTTCCCGCACCAACCATAGCGAACTTACCACTAGCGATTTGTCTCAGAAGGTTATAGACGTTACCACGGTTTCTTTCACCGAAAATGACGGTTGGGCGAATAATGGTCAATGAACGATCTGCCTGAGATTGGTTAAACCACTCGCGTAAAACTTCTTCAGCCTGCCACTTACTTTTACCATAGTGGTTAAAAGGATCCTGACGATGACTTTCATCAGGATTCATCTTATTAAGGCCGTAGACAGCTACTGAGCTAGTGAAGATAATGTTTTTAACACCATTTTTTTCCATCGCTGCGAGGACGTTGCGTGTTCCCTGCACATTTACATCATAATAAAGTGAAGTTGGACTGACATCATCGCGATGCTCGGCAGCCAGAAGGACCACAGTGTCAAAACCCGCCAGGCCTTTATCAAGGTCATCCTGATTACGGACATCACCTAAAACTGTCAGGTCAGGATAGAAATGGCTTTGGTTTTTGTCTAAATTTCTGATCTCAAAATAGTTCCTGGTTTCTTCGATCAGTCTTGTCCCTACAAACCCAGATGCACCTATGAAGCAGACTTTATTATTCATATTCGTTATCGAATTATGCCGCAGAGTAATAAACAATTCACCTGTTTATCAAATGGTTGCTCATTTTTTACTAATGCGATTTTTCCTAAAGGTAGATTGATTATAATCATTCAGTGAATGATATCCAGCAGGAAAATGTCATATGTCGTCTTTTTACTAATTTTGGTTGGTATGAAAGTCAATCACCGCCCCGGCAGCTTAAAGTTCAACCCTTCCACCCGCGCTACATGCTGATCCACCCGGTCAATATCCACCGAGCTTTCCCCTTTCTCATTGACGGCCTTGATGTTCGCCAGTGAAAGGAGTGTGTCGTCGCGGGCCATAAATTTGCCGCGCACATCTTTGCGCAGATCGAAGTTCAGCTTTAACGCCGGGCCGCGCCGGGCTTCCTGCATCACGCTGATATTGCGCATAAAAAGATGCTGCGGTTTGTTGTGAAACTCCAGCGAGGCGCGCCGGGTGGTGAGGTTGGTGATGGAGACAAACGAGGTGGCATTGCCGGAGGAGATCTGGATGCCGCGCAGCTTCCACGGCAGGTCGCCGTTATTAATGTGGATGTTATTAAGGCGGAAGTTCTGCGGGATGGAGAGATAGTTGCCCTTTATTACGCCGTAGCCGATAAGCATTCCGGCGCTATTTTGCATATCGATATTATCAATAATGAAATTATCACAGCCGTAAATTGCTACCGTCGCATTATCAATCCCGGCGTTTTTACTGTATTCCGGGGTGATATCGCGGGCTTTAACGTTGCGGATGACAAAGTGTTTGCCGTTCTCGACGTGAACTAACTGGCGGCAGTGGCTGCCGGTGATATTGGCGACAACGAAATTTTTCACCGCCTGGTCTTCCGGGTAGCTGTTGTCATAGGTGCTGCCCGCCAGCCCGATGCCAATTCCCCAGTTAATTTTGCCGTTGGTGCAGTCGATATGTTCAATCACATGATCGGAGATGAGAATGTCGTGGTCGTTGATCGCCACGTTCCATTCGATGGCGTCGCCCTGAAGGTGGCTAAAGTGGCTGTGAGTGATCCGCGCGTGGGTGACGGTGTCGTGATAACCCTGCCGCAGGATGCCGTAGTTGGCTTTGGTGATAGTGATGTTATCAATGGTGAGGTTACGCATAATGCGCGGTTTTTTACTGCCGATCATAATCTGCGTGACCGGGCCGTAGCCGCTCATGGTAACGCCCGCGATCGCGCAGTCCGATCCGCGCACGTCCAGCATAACGTTATACAGGCTGCTGCCCGGCTCGCCGATGATTTTACAGCCGTCCTGAAGGGCGAATCGTCCGCGTCCGTTGCCTTTTAACACTCCGCGCAGATGCAGGGTTTTACCCGGCGGCATCAGAATGCTGGCGTTGATGTTCTCGCAGACCAGTCCCGCGGGCACTTCGACGGTCTGCCCTGCGGCGAAAGCCAGCTTAAACGCGCGGATCCAGTCATTGCCGGTATTGAAATCGCGGACATCGACCGTTTTTTGGGTGTCAACGGCCCTGACCAGCGGGCTGTGAAGCAGAGGCAGTGCGGCAAGCGCAGAGCCTGCCGAAAGAAAATGACGTCGGGAGAGTTCCTGCGGATGTTTACCCATAAAACCTCTGTATTAAAGCGATTGCAGCAGGCTGGCGAGCCGTTGATTAATCACCTGCTGGTTGAATTCAGTTTCGACTTTCTGGCGGGCGCGGTTAAGCACTGGCAGCAGCGCTTCGCCGTTGAGCGTTTTGAAGGCGGCCAGCCGTGCGGCAAGCGCGGTGGCGTCGTTCTCGGCCACCAGCCAGCCGGACTCGCCGCTGTCGATCAGTTCCGGGATGCCGCTGTGAACGGTGGAAACAACCGGAATCCCTACCGCCATCGCTTCCATCAACGCCACCGGGATGCCCTCCATGTCGCCGTCGCTGCCGGTGATCGACGGCAGTAAAAACACGTCGGCCTCATCCAGCATGACTTTCACTTCATGACCGGGACGAAAACCGCACAGCTCCACCACGTCTTCCAGTTGATGCTGTTCGATCAGCGCGCGCAGTCGGCGCTCCCACGGACCGGGGCCAAGAATGCGGTAGCGAAAATTAACCCCCTGCGCCCTCAGCAGTCGGCAGGCGTCAATGGCGACGTGCAGCCCTTTTTTCTCGGTCAGCCGCGCCACGGAAATAATATTGAGCGTCTCGCCCGGCGCTTTGAGCGGGCGACGGGAAAAGCGCTGCATATCCACGCCCATCCGCGACACCTGAACTTTTTCCGGCGGGCAGCCCATGGTGCGCAGGCGCTGCGCCCATAATTCGCTGATCGGCAGCATCACATCGCCGGAGCGAAATAGCTGGCGATATTGCGGGGTGTAGCGTGCCAGTACGTCGCGGCTTGAGATGTCGATGCCGTGAAATACGGTGGCAATTTTACCGTCGATCACTCCCAGCTCGCGTAACCGGCTGGCAGTCACCCCCGCCGGGCCAAAGTGCGCGATATACACATCGGCATGTAAGCCGCGCGGCGCGGTGGCACAGATCGCAGGCAGGATCAGGTTGCGCGCCTCATCGCCATAGCGCCGCAGGTTCAGCGCCCGCCAGGTGGCGGGCCGGTAAACGCCTTTTACCGTGCGCCAGGCGCGGTGGCGCAGTTTTGCCAGCCTGCCCTGCGGCTCGTCCTGCAACCAGCGGGTTTTCTCCGCCAGCCGGTATTCATGAAAAGCGGGATGGGTGTTCTGTAAATCCCCCTTTTGCAGCGCGACGATCTCCACCTCATATCCCATATCGATAAACGCGACGATCTGATTCAGTACGAAAGTCTCGGACGACAGCGGAAATTTCAGCAGAAAGAAGCCGACCTTCATTGTGCCCCCCGGATCCGTGCCAGCACCGATTCGATCATCGCGAAGCCTTTTTCCCGCTCGCGGGCGACGGCATGTTCTACTTTTTCGCCGAGCGCGGGCAGCTGAGCGAGGATGTCCGCGACTACGCCTTTCATCGACCCGTCAAGCAGATGGCGGATATCAATCGCCATTTCCGGCATCCCCAGTTGCTGCATGATCCCGGCAGATTTGTGTTCGTAGTTGATGGCGATGGCAGGCGTGCCAAAGTTCATGGAAATGATCGCCGAATGCAGGCGCGTGCCGATGGTCAGGTCGCATTCCGCGAGGATCTTACCCAGCTCCACGTCGTTGAGTTCGTCCATCGCGATGTGCAGTTGCTCAGGATGTTTCACATACTGCGCCATGCGCAGCGCCACCATCCGGTCGTCGCGGTTATAGCGGTCGATACTGGTACAGGTTGAGAGCACCAGCACCTGATAACCGTCTTCCATCAGGCGGTCAACCACTTCGGCAAACGCCTGTTCATAAGCCTGCTGGGTGGTGCCAAGACGCTTGTCGAAAGGCTCCAGTTCGCGCAGGGTAATGGCGACGGTTTTTTGCTGGCGCACGATGTCCAGCCAGTGCTGAACGGCATAACCAGGGGTGAAGGTGTCAGTGCGACGATCCACCAGCCAGGCGGTATCCACGCCCTGCTCCACTTTGCGGGTATCAATCGAACTTTTTTCCATCAAATCACGGCTGACGGTTTCGCGTAAGATCAGCGCATCGGTACGGGCGAAAACGTAGTTCGCCAGCTGGTTAAAGTCCGGGTTCTGGAACGGACCGACGCTGTGACCGACCATATAAATCGGCTTTTTCGCCATAAACGCGCAGAACGGATATTCGAAATGGGTCAGGCCGTAGAGGTCAACATAGTTAGAGCCGCCAACCTGGATAATGGCGTCGTATTTTTCCATAAAGCGCGCAAAGTCGTCGAATTCCGGCGCGAGGCGGAAATTACGCAACTGGCCTTCGCCGGTCGCTTTTGCCAGCAGCACCTTGTGCTGATAGCGGCGACGAAGGATCTTTTTGACCCGCCCGCTCATGCCCGGCGCGGCCTGCTGTTTCTGGCTTAGCTGGTATAAAGGATCGGCCAGAATCGTCCGGCTCTGGAGCCACGACGAGCTGATCGGAAAACGGCTCATCACGTCCAGATCCGCATCCGGCTGTTGATGATAAATCGCATCAATCAGGCCACGCATAATGGCGCTGTCACCACGGTTTCCACAGGTGTGATTACCCAAAATTAATAATTTCATTCTCGCCTCTGAAAGGGGTTGTCAGTCGTTATTTATTGATTAATGCGCCCGCAGCAGGGTTTTTACTCTCTCGCTGCGGCAAAACGGTTTTTTCATTTCCACCACCAGGCTGTTGCGTGAAAGCACCAGCACCAGCGCAAAACTCATCACCCCAATGGCGACCTGCGCGGCGAACAGCAGCGGCAGAGAGAGCCGCCCGCTCAGCAATTCACCGAGGCCATAGCTGGTAACGAGCGTCGGCAGCGATAAACGCAGCGGCAGCCACAGGCTTTGCAAATACTGGCGATAACTCGGCCCGACCACCGGTTTAATCATCACGAAATAGCTCAGGATGGTGTTGAGGATCTGCACCAGCAAAAAGCCCAGCGTCACGCCGATAACGCCCGCCAGATGACCGCCGATCAGGATCGCCGGAATAAACAGGAAGGTTTTAAAGACGTTGAATTTAAAGCTGAGATCGACCCGCGCCCGCGCCATCAGCAGTGAGCCAATGGGGTTGCCCACCGAGCGCAGCAGGCCGACGATGCACAGCAGTTGCAGCACCGGCACGATGCTCACCCACTTCTCACCAAACACCAGCAGGACGAAGTTTTCAGAAACCACCATCAGCCCCAGCAGCGCCGGGAAGTTGATGATCCCCACGACCGACAGCAGTTTGTAGAAGTTGACGCGCAGCTTTGCGGTGTCGTCCTGAATTTTGGCAAACGCCGGGAACAGCACGCGGGTGATGATCGGGTTGAGCTTCATCGGCGGTACCACCGCGACGTTCCACGCAAGGTTATAGCCACCCGCTGCGCTGGCCCCCAGAATGCGCGCCAGCGCCAGGGTGGACAGGTTAGTATTGAAGTAGTTGATGATACTGTCCGCCGTCAACCACGCGCCAAAGCGCAGATTCGGCGCGACCGAGCGCAGCGAAAAATGCAGGCCAGGGCGATAAATTTTGCGCCCGAACCAGCCGAACAGCAGAGTGCGCACCAGGCTGTTCACCAGATAACCCAGAATGGCGGTCATGGCGAGTGGCCAGTACTGCGCACTGATCACCGTGAAGGTAAATCCCGCCAGTACCGAGAGCGTCTCAATCGAGCCGATCTTGTTAAACTCCAGCTCTTTTTGCATCAGGGCGCGAAACTGCTGGCCGTGCGGCGTCACCACAAAAGCCAGCGACAGCGTTTTGATCAGCGGCGCTAAATCCGGGTTATGCAGCGCCCCGGCAATCACGTCACTGAGCAAAAAGACGCTGATGAACACGCCGATCCCCAGCATCACGTTCAGCCAGTAAAGCGTGGTCAGTTCGCGATAATCGATCGCTTTACGCTGGATAATCGAGTTGGCAATACCAAAATCGGAAAGCGTATCGGCGAGCGCGATGATCACCAGCGATACCGTCAGCAGACCAAACTGGTGATTGTCGAAAATACGCGCCAGCACCGTCATCTGAATCAGCCCCAGCCCGATGATAATCACCGTAGCCAGCGCCGACCATTTTGCGCCGCTGAGGGTTTTTTGCCGTAAGCTCATCAACTGCTCCTCAGTAGGCCGCTTTGTTCACAAAGCCTTTGAACACCGTCAGGAAGACGATCTTGATGTCGAACCACAGGCTCCATTCGCGGATGTACTCCAGATCGAACTCAATACGTTTTTCCATTTTTTCGAGGGTGTCGGTTTCGCCGCGCCAGCCGTTGATCTGCGCCCAGCCGGTGATGCCGGGTTTAACTTTATGGCGCAGCATGTAGCCTTCAATCAGCGCCCGGTACTGCTCGTTATGCGCCACGGCGTGCGGACGCGGTCCCACAATCGACATCCCGCCGGTCAGCACGTTGATAAACTGCGGCAGTTCATCGAGCGAGGTGCGGCGCAGGAAGTTGCCCACCGGCGTAACGCGCGGATCGTTCTGCGTCGCCTGGGTGACGACCGCATCGTTCTCCATCACCCGCATTGAGCGGAATTTCCACACCATAATGGGCTTGCCGTCCATGCCGTAGCGGGTCTGGCGGAAGATCACCGGTCCCGGCGAGGTGAGTTTGACCGCCAGCGCGATGCAGCACAGCGCCGGGGAGATCAGCAGCAGGATCAGCGTTGCCAGCACGATGTCCTCCAGCCGCTTGAGGATGCGGTTGATGCCGGACAGCGGCGTGTCATACAGCGGCACAACCGGCACGCCGTTCACCTCTTCTACCCGCGAATGGAGGATGTTAAACGTGAACAGATCGGGGATCAGGATCACCGAGCAGGTGGTATCCGCCAGCTCGCGCACCAGATTTTTGATCCCGGCCTCTTCCTGCATCGGCATGGCGATATAGATGTTGTGGATTTTCCCGGCCCGCGCGTCTTCAACCAGCTGGCTTAAATCGCCTTCGCGCTCGCTGGCGGCGTTGTTGTGATAGGTTCCCACCACGTCATAGCCCAGCCACGGCTGGTTACGGAAGCTTTGCATCAGCGCCTGGCCTGCCGGAAGCTCACCCGCTACCGCCACCCGGCGCGAGTTATAGCCCAGATTACGCAGCCAGCCTGCGCCAAAGCGGATCATCGTCCGGCAGGAAACCATGCCGAAGGTGCTCAGCAGATACCACGACACCAGGGTGATAAAGCTGTGGTCGAAATCATCGTTGAAGGCCATTAAGCCTGTGGCGAAGATCAGGCTCAGGGTCCAGTTCTGTAGCAGTAACAGCAGTTCGGTAGTCATCCGCACGCCGCGCCATGAACGGTAAAAGTCGGTCATGCCGCCAATCATCTGGAAGACCACCAACGTGACCAACGCCATCAGCAGATGCATGTACAAAAACGGCAGCGCGCTGACCTGGCAAACCACCCATAGCCCACCGAACATGATGGTGATGTCAGAAAATCGCTGCACCATTGAGATTAACGATGCATTCGTTTTGGCTCGCTCGCGCTTTGTTAGAGTCGTCATCGTTGTTCCTTTGTGTTCCCTTGCGTTGGGTTAGGTTGTTAACCCCTCTCCCCGGTCTTCTGGTAAGCAGCCCCGGTCCCTTGTGCGGGGAAGGAGGCTAAACGCTCCCCCTCTCCCCGGCCCTCTGCTAAGCAGCCCCGGTCCCTTTTGCGAGGAAGGAGGTTAAACGCTCCCCCTCTCCCCGGCCCTCTGCTAAGCAGCCCCGGTCCCTTTTGCGGGGAAGGAGGCTAAACGCTCCCCCTCTCCCCGGCCCTCTCCCTCAAGGGAGAGGGAGGAAGCCGGCATCGGGCTTAACCACAAACGCGGCCGGTTCCCTCTCCCTGGGGGAGAGGGTCAGGGAGAGGGCGTCCCCGCCCCTTACTGGTTCAGCAGCGCCAGAATAGCCTCAGTCCGCGCCTGCATCAGGGCGGTATCGCCGCGCGATTCCACATTCAGACGCACCACCGGCTCGGTGTTGGACGAGCGCAGATTGAAGCGCCAGTCGGCAAAGGTCAGGCTTAATCCATCGGTGCGATCGGTCTCCAGCGCCTGCGGAGCAAAATGCTGTTCGACGCGGGCAATCGCCGTCGCCGGGTCCGCCAGTTTGCTGTTGATCTCGCCGCTCGCCGGGAATGCCGCCATCCGGTCGCGTACCAGCTCGCCCAGCATCTGCCCTTTCAGGCACAGCAGTTCAGTCACCAGCAGCCACGGGATCATCCCGCTGTCGCAGTAGGCGAAGTCGCGGAAATAGTGATGAGCGCTCATTTCGCCGCCGTAAATGGCGTCTTCTTCGCGCATCCGCTCCTTAATAAACGCATGGCCGGTTTTCGACATCACCGGCACGCCGCCCGCCGCGCTGACCACGTCCACCGTGTTCCAGGACAGACGCGGATCGTGGATGATTTTCGCGCCAGGGTGTTTTTCCAGAAACGCTTCCGCCAGCAGGCCGACAATGTAGTAGCCCTCAATAAACTGCCCGTTTTCGTCAAACAGGAAGCAGCGGTCAAAATCGCCGTCGAAAGCAATCCCCAGATCCGCCCCGTGAGCGATCACCGCGTTGCGCGTGTCGTCGCGGCATTCCGGCAGCAGCGGGTTAGGAATACCGTTGGGGAAAGTGCCATCCGGGGTGTTATGTACTTTGATCAATTCTACCGGCACGTTCAGCGCGTTGAAGCGCGCTTCGATGGCATCCACCACCGGGCCAGCCGCGCCGTTGCCGGAGTTGATCACCAGCTTCAGCGGCGTCAGATTTTTCACGTCGATATAGCCGAGCAGATGATCGATATAGGCATCGCGCAGGGCAATTTGTCGGTAGCTGCCGCGCTTAGTCGCGTCCACCGGCGGGAAGTCATTGGCTTCCGCCAGCCGCTGTACGTCGCGCAGCCCGGTATCGCCGCTAATCGGACGCGCGCCCTTGCGCACCAGCTTCATGCCGTTGTAATCCATCGGATTATGGCTGGCGGTGACTTCAATCCCGCCGTCCACCCCGAGGTGGAAGGTCGCAAAATAAATTTCTTCGGTACCGGAAAGACCGATGTCCAGCACGTCAACGCCCGCATCGCGCAGGCCGTCCGCCAGCGCCAGCTTTAAGGCTTCGCTGGTCAGGCGCACATCGCCGCCGAGGACGATAGTTTGCGGCTTCAGGTATTCACCGTACGCACGTCCAATCCGCCGGGCGATCTCTTCGTTAAGCTCCTCGCCCAGCCTGCCGCGAATGTCGTAGGCTTTAAAACAGGTTAATTTGGTCATATTTTTCTCTTCTTTTAATGAGGGTTCACACCCGCCCGTAGCGATCCGCAAAGCGCACCACGTCGTCCTCTTCGAGGTACGCACCGGAACGCACTTCAATCAGGTCGAGAGGGATTTTGCCGGGGTTCTCCAGGCAGTGCGCCGCGCCGAGCGGGATGTACACCGACTCGTTTTCGCCGAGCAGTTTGATGTCGCCGTTAATGGTGACTTTGGCGGTGCCCGCCACCACCACCCAGTGTTCCGCGCGGTGATGGTGCATCTGGAGGGATAACCCCTCGCCCGGCTTGACGGTAATGCGCTTCACCTGATAGCGGTCGCCCGCGTCGATAGAGTCATATTTGCCCCACGGACGGTACACTTCGCGGTGAATGTGGTGTTCATGGCGACCTTCAGCTTTGATCTGCTCCACCACTTTTTTGACTTCCTGCACGTGATGGCGGTCAGCAATCAGCACCGCGTCTTTGGTTTGCACCACCACCAGATCTTTCACGCCGACCGTCGTCACCAGACCGGATTCAGCGTACACGTAGCTGTTTTCGGTGTTGTGGCTGATGACGTCGCCGTGGTGGACGTTTCCCTCCGGCGTGTGGGCACTGATTTCCCACAGTGACGACCAGGAGCCGACATCGCTCCAGCCCGCGTCCATCGGGACAACCACCGCATCCGCCGTGCGCTCCATCACCGCATAGTCAACCGACTCTTCCGGGCAGGCGAGAAACGCCGCTTCATCCACGCGGATAAAATCCAGATCGGGATCGACGGTCGCCATTGAGCGCTCGCACGCCTCCAGGATGTCCGGGCGGAACTTTTTCAGCTCCTCCAGGTAACGCCCGGCGCGGAACAGGAACATGCCGCTGTTCCAGTAATACTCGCCGCTGGCGACGTAGGCCTGGGCGGTGGCGAGATCCGGTTTTTCGACAAACTGGGCGACCGCAAACGCCAGATTGTCCGCATCTGCTGGCACCGCGTCGCCACGCCGGATATAGCCGTAGCCGGTTTCCGGCAGATCCGGCACGATGCCGAAGGTCACCAGCTTGCCCGCTTCGGCGTGAGGAATGGAGGCGGTGACCGCCGCGCGAAACGCCGCCTCGTCCTGGATCATATGATCCGCCGCCAGCACCAGCAGCAGTGGATCGTCCTGCGGCGAACTACGTTGGGCCGCCAGCGCCGCCAGCGCGATAGCAGGCGCGGTATTGCGGCCCGCCGGTTCAAGAATGATGTTTTCGGTCAGCTTATTAAGCTGGCGCAGCTGCTCGGCGACGATAAACCGGTGCTGCTCGTTACAGATCACCACCGGGCTTTGGCATTCCACGCCGTTCAGACGGCTGATGGTGGCCTGAAGCATGGTCAGTTCCCCTTTCAGGCAGAGGAACTGTTTGGGATAGAGTACGCGGGAAAGCGGCCATAAACGGCTACCGGTTCCGCCCGCCATGACGACCGGATAGAGCGTAGGTTGACTCATATTAGTGATCCCGAATATCTGAAATAAATTGGCTTAGCACGTTGTCTTTTTCGAGCGTGCGTTCGGCATATTCACGTGCCACCGTGTTGCTCTCAGGCAGGGTTAGCGCCTGTTCAATTCCGGCAACCAGCGCCGTCACCACTTCCGGCTCGACGCATACCGCGATGCCGGGATACGTGCGGCAGAGCTGGCCCAGTTCGGTTTCCGGCTCGGCGGTGATCACCGCGTTGCCGCCAACCGCGAGAATATTGGTGAGTTTGGAGGGCAGTACCGCGTCGGCCGCGCCGCGCTTTTGGATCACCAGATGGCAGTCGCCCATTTTCAGCAGCGCAGGCAGGTCGTCATACGGTTGCAGCGGCAAAAAGCGGATATTGGTCAGGCCGCGTTCCGCCACCATTTTCTCCAGCCGCGCTTTACCTCCGCCCTGCCCGACAATCACAAACGTCCACGGCTGTTCGCGCAGCAAATCCGCCGCTTCAATAACGTTCTCCAGCCCCTGCTTCTCGCCGATGTTGCCGGAGTAAAGAATGATTTTTTGCGCCCCGGTAAGCCCCAGTCGCTGGCGCAGGACGTCCACGTCTGCCGGAGCAACATCGCGAAAACGCGCCACTTCAGACCAGTTGGGGAAAAAGATCAGCTTCTCTGGCGCGACGCCTTTTTCCTGCGCTTTGTTGATCATTGAACGGGAAATGGTGGATACCGCGTCCACGCCGAGCAGATTGCTGCGCTCAAACGCCGTCGCCAGCCGGGCAACTTTGCCCCCTTTTCCCTTACCCGCCATCCCCAGACCGAGCATGGCATCGACTTCATAATCCTGAATGTGCAGCACGGTACGCGCGCCGCAGAGCTTTGCCAGCAGGCGCATCCCCGGCGTACAGAACAACGTCGGCACCACGCCGATAATGCGATCCGGCTTCCAGCGGCGCTGCGCCAGCAGCGGAAACAGACTGCTTAACGCAAAGCTGCCCAGATGGATCAGCCGCTTGAGGGTGGAAGGCTGTTTCGGGACGTACAGCGGGCAGCGCCAGACGGTGGCCGCGCCGTTTTCACGGCGGTAGCGCCAGGCGGAGTAATGCTCACCGACCTGCCATTCCGGGTAATAAGGCGGGGCGGTGATCACCCGCACCTCATGGCCCTGACGCGCCATCCACTCGACCATTTCGCCGGTGTATTTGCCGATGCCGGTCAGTTCAGGCGAATAGTTGATGCCGTAAACGAGGATCTTCATAGTCCCGGCACTCCCGCCTGGCGTTCTGCGAGGAAATACGCGCGGGTGTTATCGTGCACGTTATCGCTTGCCAGCAGCGCCTCTGCCGTCAGCCAACGGTAATCGTCGTGCTGATCCGGCGGCAGGCGCAGGGTGCTGGCGTCCACCCGCAGGCGGAAACCCAGGACGATGTAATGGGTGGAAAAATCGTTCCCGGAAAAATTGTCGTCATAAAAATGCTGCCAGACGCCATAAAACTCGCCTGCCGTCATCGGCAGGCTAACGCCCAGTTCCGCTTCCGTCAGGCGCGCAAACGCCTCCTTCAGCGGTTCATCTTTCTGCACGCGTCCGCCGGGAACGAACCAGTAACCCTGCGCCGGACGGTTGGTCCGCTGACCAAGCAGAAACTCGCCGCGTTCGTTCTCCACAATCAGATCGATTGAGATCAGCGGCGTGGCGCGAACGACGGTGGCAAACTCTTCAGCGCTGAGAAACATATTTACCCCCGGAACCGCTGCTGATTTTCCAGAAACCACTGGTAAGTGCTGGCAAGGCCCGCCTCCAGCGTGATTTCATGGAACCAGCCGAGCTGATGCAGGCGCGTCACGTCGAGCAGCTTGCGCGGCGTGCCGTCCGGCTTGCTGGCGTCAAACACCACCCGGCCTTTAAAGCCCACCACCTGCGCCAGCGTCAGCGCCAGTTCGCGGATGGTGCAGTCCACCCCGGTCCCGACGTTGATGTGCGACAGCATCGGCTCGGTATTTTCCTGCCAGACGCTGCGATCCAGTTCCATAACGTGAATGCTGGCGGCAGCCATGTCATCAACGTGAAGGAATTCGCGCATTGGCGTCCCGCTGCCCCAGACCACCACATCAGATGCGCCCTGCTGCGTCGCCTCGTGAAAACGGCGCAGCAGCGCCGGAATAACGTGCGAATTGCTGGGGTGAAAGTTATCGTTCGGCCCGTACAGATTGGTCGGCATAACCGAGCGATAGTCGCGGTCGTACTGGCGGTTATAAGATTCGCACAGCTTGATCCCGGCAATTTTGGCAATCGCATACGGCTCGTTAGTCGGTTCCAGCGTGCCCTGAAGCAGTTCGCTTTCCGCCATCGGCTGGTTTGCCAGCTTTGGATAAATGCAGGATGAGCCGAGAAACAGCAGCTTGTTCACGTCGTTAAGATGCGCCGCGTGAATGATGTTGCTCTCGATCATCATGTTTTCGTAGATGAAGTCCGCCGGATACGTGTTATTCGCCACGATACCGCCGACCTTCGCCGCAGCCAGGTAGACCTGGTCGATGCGTTCGCGGGCGAAGAACTGCTGCACCTGGGCAGCGTCCAGCAGATTCAGTTCATCGCGGCTGCGCAGGATCAGATCCACATCACCGCGCTGTTCAAGCTGGCGCACGATGGCCGATCCCACCATGCCGCGATGTCCGGCCACAAAGATACGTTGTCTGGTCATGCTCAGGACTCCAGCGCGATGGCAACCTCGTAACCGTGGGACTTCAGCAGGGAATGTTTCTTCGCCGCTTCCAGATCTTTTGCCACCATCTCAGAAACCATTTCCTGTAGGGTGGTTTCCGGTTTCCAGCCCAGCACCTGATGCGCTTTGGTTGGGTCGCCGAGCAGGGTTTCCACTTCCGCCGGACGGAAGTAGCGCGGGTCAACGGCAATAATCACATCGCCCGGTTTCACACCCGGCGCGTCATGACCGGTCACGGAAACCACGATGCCCTTCTCTTCCACGCCCTTGCCTTCAAAGCGCAGTTTGATACCAAGCTGGGCCGCCGCCATTTCCACAAATTCACGCACTGAATACTGCACGCCGGTCGCGATCACAAAATCTTCCGGTTTTTCCTGCTGGAGCATCATCCACTGCATTTTGACGTAGTCTTTGGCATGGCCCCAGTCACGCAGGGAATCCATGTTGCCGAGGTACAGGCAGGACTCCAGCCCCTGAGCGATGTTGGCGATCGCGCGGGTGATTTTGCGGGTCACGAAGGTTTCGCCACGACGCGGGGATTCATGGTTGAACAGAATGCCGTTGCAGGCATACATGCCGTAGGATTCACGGTAGTTAACGGTGATCCAGTAGGCGTACAGTTTGGCGACCGCATACGGCGAGCGCGGGTAGAACGGCGTGGTTTCTTTCTGCGGAATTTCCTGCACCAGACCGTAAAGTTCAGAAGTGGACGCCTGGTAGAAACGGGTTTTCTTTTCCAGACCGAGGAAGCGGATGGCTTCCAGCAGGCGCAGGGTGCCCATCGCATCAACATCAGCGGTATATTCCGGCGACTCAAAGGAGACCGCCACATGGCTCATTGCACCGAGGTTATATACTTCATCCGGCTGCACTTCCTGAAGGATGCGCGTCAGGTTGGAGGTGTCGGTCAGATCGCCGTAATGCAGATGAAATTTCGGGTTGGTGGTATGCGGATCCTGATAGATGTGATCCACGCGCTCGGTGTTAAAGGAGGAGGCGCGACGTTTAATACCGTGAACCTCATAACCTTTTTCCAGCAGCAGCTCTGCCAGATAAGACCCATCCTGCCCGGTAACACCGGTAATGAGAGCAACTTTAGTCATAATAAGTTTCCTATGTTAAACGTGTTGGCCTTTGAATCATGTTTTGTGGGGAGGGTGGACAAACGCTCCCCCTTTCCCTGTTGCGGGGGAAGGTGGACAAACGTTCCCCCTCTCCCTGCTGCGGGGGAGGGAGGACAAACGCTCCCCCTCTCC
>DIJC01000014.1:188954-462025 GCA_002421005.1 Enterobacteriaceae bacterium UBA5654
GGGAGAGGGCGCTCGCGGCGTCGATCTCTGCCCAGAAAAGGCATTTACCTTTCCCGCACTACCTGCGCCGGGTTGCCCCGGCAAATCATTCCGCCCGAAAGCGATTTAAAAACGCTGCTGCGCGCGCCCACCACGGTGGCATCGCCAATCGTCACCCCCGGCGCGACAAATACGTCGGTCGCCAGCCAGCATTTTTCGCCGATAACAATTGGCGTGGCGTTAATATCAAAATGCGCACTTGAATAATCGTGACTGCCGGTACACAAATAACACTTCTGCGATACCACGGAATTTGCGCCAATCGTAATATCGCCCAGCGTATACAGCACCGCGTCATCGCCGACCCAGGCGTAATCGCCAATCGTCAGTTTCCACGGATAAGTAATTTTTACCGACGGACGAATAACCACGCCTTTACCAATTTTCGCGCCAAACGCACGCAGTAAAAATGCCCGCCAGCGATACAATACCTGCGGTGACCAGGCAAAAAGCGTGGCCTGAACCGCCCACCACAATTGCACTTTCAGCGCATTACCGCCGCGAAAACCCCGTGGCACAGAGAAGCCATTTAATTCCTGCATTATTTACCCTTATATTTACTGTTTGTTATATAAGGCTTTCGTCTTGCCAGTCGTACGCAAACGTAATAAATAAGATAACTCCGCTAATACGCCCGGCACGCGTAAAATATTGCGCTGGACGTTTCTGGCGTCGCGGCATAATTCCAGATTATTGGACGTTGATACCCCGCCCATTGAAAATTCTGAAACCAGACCGGGGATCCGCTCGAACTTATAGCCTTTTTTATACAGTCTGGCGGCCAATGCATAATCTGACGACACCCGATATTGCAGATCGTAAGGATAATTTTTTAATCCCATCAGCGGAAAAAAGATCGCCTGATGACTGGCGGGCAGGCTGTGATAAATATACCAGCCGCGTTTCGCGCTGCGCCGAACTTTCGTGCCGTCACCAAAATCCAGCAGCGCATCGCCGATGTACATGGCATTTTCTTTTTTATCCGCCAGCTGGCGGACAAACTGGCCGACGTCGGCGTGGAAAATATCCCCGGAATTGAGGAAGATGGCAAACTTGCCCTGCGCCAGGGTAATGCCTTTATTCATCGCATCATAAATACCGCGATCTTTCTCGCTGATGTAGCGTAAGTTGTACTCACCGTTGAGGTTTTCCAGGAACTCCGCCGTGCCGTCAGCGGAGCCGCCATCAACCACGATCCACTCAAACTCAATGCCTTTTTCGCGTGCCAGATGCGCCAGCGACTGCCACGTTTTGACCACACCGTCGTGGTTACGAAAGGCGACGGTAATTACACTTAACAGCATCTGGCTTTCCTCATCAGGCGCGCACGATATTCAGTGCTTTACGCAAAATAAACGGACAAACGATTAAAAACGCATATTCCGGGCTAAATATTGAACCGGTAAAAAACAGCGATACTGGCGTAAAAAGATACAACTGAACGCCATAATTCTGATTATTACCGAACGCTCGCACCGCCATTCTTCCAACTTTAAATAAATACCATCCTGTCAGAAATACGGCGATCCACGAAAAATAAATAATGAGCAGATACAGGCCATTGTCTATTGTTTTTCCGACGTCCGCACCGTTAAAGATTCCGAATGATGCGACATATTCATAAAGTGAGCCGAATCTGACTACGCCATCAATATTGGTTAATGAATAACCCACCATCACCAGCGGTCCAATGATGCGATAATAAGACGACGATCCTTCCGTACCTAATTCACCGAGACGTCCTGAAATATACGGCATGGCAAAAAATACGCCGACCAAGAAAATGGCCAGAGAGATAATCGCCAGCGGTAGTCGTTTGCGGATAGCCTCTTTATTCAGATACTGAAACGCCCATTCCAGCAGGTAAAACAGAATAAATGTCATCACCCCGGAAAATGAGCCTGAAAGAACTATCCCTGCCAGAATCATACCATCGGTCTTTGGTGTTTTGATACCAAACTGTTTGATGCTAAGCCAAATTGAGATTAATGCCAGTGCGAAAAACGCCGGTTCAAAATATAACGCGGTGGTGCGTTTACCGCCATATTTGATAAAGTTCAATACATAGCTATTACTGTAAATAAGATATTTCGAAATTATTTCAATTAAACTACTGCCGCCGCTCAGAATAATCTGGGCCATTTCGGCTGCTGCGAGCAGTACCACCAGCGTCACCACAAGATAAAAGAAGCGCAGGATTTTGCGGTGGTTATGCGGCGAAATGGTTTTAAAGCGAATACTCCAGACCATGCCGATGATAATGACGATGTAGACAAACAGCAGGGTCGAGGTCACGTACTTACTGGCATCCAGCGACTGCCCGAACAGATAGTTGTAGAGCGTCAGCCCTGCTCCGGCCCCCAGCGCAATCATCAGCTTTTTAACGCTGATTTTGTCGATATACAGCAGCAGCAACAGCGGCAGGAAGGTGACGATCGTTACCGGGAAGCTCTCTCCGAGCTGGACAATTTTGACGTTGACCAGCAGGTAGATCAGCGGCAGCAGCAGGTAGCTACAGATTCTGATAGAACGAGACATATTCCTCCAGCATCTGTTGTCCGCTATAGGCCACCCGGCTGCGCTCATGGAACGCGTCATGGGTGACGTTGAAAACCGCCGCAGTAATGTCTTCGCGCCCGTGCTGCACGAGGCGCAAAATTTCCTCATCGCTCAGGGTCACGCCGCCGGATTTTTGCAGCACTTCCCGCGCGGCGTCGCTGTGGCTCGCCAGCACCGGCACGCCAATCGACAGCGCTTCGCACAGGATCAGCGGATAGTTATCCACCCGCGAGGTAAACAGCAGCGCATCCATCTGGTTCAGCTCGGTCATTAATTGACGTTTGTCGGTGAGAAAGCCGTGGTTGACGACGTTTGCACCTTCGAAAGGCGAGAATTTGCCGAAGGTGTGGACTTCCGGCGCGTTGTCCAGCGCAATCACCTCCCGCACCAGTTGCTGATTGGTTTTACCGTCGTAGCGCAAATCATGCGCGACCACGGCAATTTTCGGCTTTCCGGCGTCCGGGTTGACGGTGGGCAGGCCGGAGAGAATCGCTTCCGTCGCCACGTCGATGCCGTTATTAATGATCCGGCAGCGGCCTTTGCCGTACAGCGTATTGAACGCGTCGGCAACGTGCTGGCTCGGCGAAATAAACTGGCAGCCGAGGGCGAGCATTTCGTGGATCAACAGGCGCTTCTTTTCCACCAGCTGATGCGCGCGATCGATCTTCACCGGCGGATAGTTGCCGAGCGTCGGGCACTGTTTGCAGCCGCTTTTCCAGCCGTCGCAGCCATCGAGAAACGCGCAGCGCCCGGTCACGCTCCAGTGATCGTGCAGGGTCCAGACCATACGCACATCCGGCTTATGGGCCTTCACCCGCTGGCAAAAATCCACCAGCCGGTCAAAGTTCAGCCAGTAGCTGTGCAGGACGTGAAAGTGCAGCACCACCGGCCCTTCGCTGCGGGTAACGGTGCGGTATAAGTTATCCAGATTGCCAAACAGATCGCGGTTAAACAGGCGAAACAGCGCCAGGTTCGCCATTGACGTCAGGCGCGGCGTGTGGCGGATGACATTCGGATAGCTATCGTGGCTGACGCTTTTTTTGCCGCCCTTTCCGTAGCCGTAAACAAACCGCGAGTGCAGCCCCTGTTGCAGCGCCCGCTGGTGCAGATCCAGCGCAACGCCAGCCGCGCCGCCCTCGGCGAGTCGAACGTTAAATTGCAGAATATTCATTGGCTGACCTTTATGCGCGCTTTCTCACCGACCACCAGCGCATCATCCGGCACGCTGTCGAGCACGACGCTGCCCGCGCCGATCCTGACGTTATTGCCGATGGTGATGTCGCCGGTAATAATAACGTTGGCTCCCAGCTCCACCCCGTTGCCAATCACCGGGCAGGCGAGATTTCCCGCCCCGCGATTGCCGATGGTGACGCCGTGGCGCACGACGAAATCGTCCCCGGCGACCACATTTTTATTGATCACCACCGCATAGCCGTGGTGAATGGTGAAGCGGCGACCGATGGTGGCTGCGGCCTGAATTTCGTAACCGAAAAAGCATTCGGTCAGCAGGCGATACACCACCAGCACCGGCGCGGCCCACAGGTTATTAATGACGTTTTTCTTGCGCCACACCGAGCAGAAATGAGCGATGCGGTAGGCAACGACCATGCAGCACGGGCGCAGGCTCCAGCTATTGGCGCGTAAATCTTCCAGCAGCATCACTTCCCCCGCAGGCCGTCGGCCAGACGTTTACCGTTGCGCACGGAAAACAGCGTCAGCAGCGTGCGCCAGTTCATCCGTTTATTACGGATCTGGTACAGCGTGAAGAGCTGATATTTTTTGCTGGCGCGGTCGAATTTGTCTTTGTGCTTGCGGTAGAATTGGAAATAGCCGGAAAATTTCTTTGGCGAGGAGGTGATCTGCATTTCGCCGTGATTCACATGCAGAATTTGCGTGGCCTCTTCCACTTTCCACGGCTCGCCGTATTCCACCACCATGCGCAGAAAGATGTCATAGTCCTGGGCGGCCTTCAGCCCGGTATCAAACAGGCTCTCTTTGAAACGCGACGCCAGGGTAAACACCTGATTGCCAATGATGTTGCGTTTGTAGAACAGCTTGCGCGAGAAAGGTGATTTCGGATACAGCGGCAGGCTGGCCGGTTGCGCATAGACTTCCCCTTCGCAGACATAGTCATTGGCATACAAAAACGCGTGGGTGACCAGTTGATGTTTATGCTCCAGGAAAATGCTCAGGCGCTCCGGCGTCCACTCGTCGTCATCGTCAATGCCGGTAATGTACTGGCCTTTTGCTTGCATAATCGCCTGGTTGCGCACCGCGCAGGCGCCGGAATTGAAGTCGTTACGGGTGTAGCTGACACGCGGATCGTTAAGGTCTTCGACAAACTTTTGTAGCTGTTCAAATTGCGCCGAGCAGTCATCCACAATGCGCATTTCCCAGTGTGGGTAATCCTGACGCAGCACCGATTTTATGGCGCGGATCGCCAACTGCTGCCGGTTCCAGGTTGGCATATAGATGGAGATGAGTGGTGTATTATTGATGCTCATTTTTTTCCATTCTCCAGATAATGGTTATTGGCCTTACGCGGCACGTTCTGCTCTCTTTACCGGGGAGGGTGGTGGCGCGGGGGGATGGGTTTCCGCCCTCTCCCTAACCCTCTCCCCAAAACCGAGTTCGTGGTAACGCCCGATTTTCTTCCTCTCCACCAGGACCGGGTTCGTGGTTGCGCCCGGTGCCGGTTTTCTCCCTCTCCCTTGAGGGAGAGGGCCGGGGTGAGGGGGAGCAACGAGTACCAGGCCGCTCACAAACCCCTATTTAGAATCCGACTTGTACTCGTACTCGTAGTACCCGTAATCCTGATACCCCGTCGCGCGGCGGAAAATAGAGTTGAGGATCACCCCTTTCACCGGAACACCGTTCTGCTCAAAACGACCCATACTGGTTTCAATCTCGCGCAGGGTGTTCACCCCGTAGCGCACTACCATCAGTGTCGTTCCGGCATAGCGCGCCACTACGGCGGCGTCGGTAACGGCCAGAATAGGCGGCGTATCGATCAGCACCAGGTCATAGTTTTTGCTGGCCCAGTTAATCAGCTCGCCAAAGCGGTCGCTCATCAGCAGTTCGGAAGGATTCGGCGGCACCTGACCACGCGGCACCAGATCGAAATTGTTGATTGACGTCGGGCGGGCGCAGGAGGAGATTTCCCCTTTCTCAATCAGGATCTCCGACAGCCCGTTGGCGTTGGTGGTCCCCATCAGTTCATGGGTGTAGCCCTTACGCATGTCACAGTCGATCAGCAGCACGCGTTTATTGGTCTGGCTGATCACCGCCGCGAGGTTGGCGCAAACAAAGGTTTTACCGATGGACGGACTGACGCCGGTCATCATCACCACATTGTTGCTGGCCTGCATCATGGCGAAGTGCAGACTGGTACGCAGGCTGCGGATCGCCTCAATCGCCATGTCCGCCGGATTCCCCACCGCCAGAAGCTGGCTCTGCTTGTAGCGCTTCACGCCTTTATTGACGGTCACGCGATCGCGGGTTTTCTGCCATTCGGAAAGCGGAATGCTGGCGTACACATTAATGCCCCGCTCTTCCAGCGCCTGCGGGCTTTCCACGCCGCGTCGCAGCAGGGAGAACAGCAGTACGCCGACGACAGAAGCAATCAGGCCAAACAGAATGCTGCCCAGGACAATCAGCCCTTTCTTCGGCTTCAGCACGCCCGGCTGGGTAATGGCGTCATCAACAATGCGCACGTCGCCGACGGTACTGGCTTCGGTGATCCTGAGCTCCTGCTGTTTGTTCAGCAACTGCATATAGACCTGCTGACCGGATTCAACATCGCGGGTCAGGCGCAGGATCTCCTGCTGGGTTTTCGGCATGGCGGTGACGCGTTTGTTAAGGCGCGCCTTTTCCTCTTCCAGCGCCTGCCGTTTTTCCATCAGCGTGCGGTAGGCCGGATGGCGTTTGGTGTAGAGCTTGGAGATTTCCGCTTCTTTAAAGGTCAGTTCGTTAAGCTGGGCGTCAATATTGACCATTGAGTCCAGTACCGATTTCGCTTCCAGCGGTAAATCGACTGAATCCTGAGTCTGGCGATAGGCGTTAAGTTTATTCTCCGCTTCGTCCAGGCTGGCGCGCACTTCCGGGAGCTGCTTCTCAAGGAACGCCAGGCTTTTCGACGCCTCTTCCGATTTACGCGCCACGTTCTGTTTCACGTAATTGCGGGTGATGCTGTCGAGGATCTCGCGGATTTGCTCGCGGTCTTCCCCGGTGTAGGTCAGCGTCAGCACCCCGGTATCTTTGCCGTCTTCGGTCACGGTCAGATTGTTTTGCAGGGTGTTGATCATCCCCAGGGTGGAAAATTTAGTGACGGTGAACTGCGTGTCCGGGCGGGCATGAATGGAATCGACGTTCAGCGTGACGCCATCCTGCTCCAGCGGTTTACCCACCTGCCCTTGTGCATCAAAGCCGCCATCGCTGGTCAGGCGATAATGCTGTTTGTCCAGCACCTCAAGGGTAAAGACATCCTCGGCCATGCCCCTCGGCAGCGTGAAGGTGGTGACTTTGACCGTCTCATTCTGGCGGCCCATCAGCCGTTCCCAGCCATCACCCAGCACCGGCCAGGTGTTTTTGGTGACGGCGATATCCAGATCCAGATCGTCCACGGTCTGGCCGAGCACCAGACGCGACTGGATCAGCTTGATTTCCGCTTCCGAAGCGGGCGGCTTATTGGTTAACGCGCTGTTGATATCCTGCACCAGCGCGCTGCCCTCGTTTTGCTCAATACGCACCAGCGCATCGGCGCTGTAAATAGGCGTGGCGAACAAGGTGTAGATAATGGCAATCAGCGCAAACAGCGCGGTAATGCCCAGCACCCACCATTTCGCCTCGATGATAGTGCCGACCAGACGGCCAATATCGATTTCATCACTGCCCGTCGTTGGGGCGGCAGAAGGTTGTACTTTATCAGTCATTGTTATCCCTGCTGAACGTTCAGTGCCTGCGCCCACTGGCGGGCAGATTGATCGAGTAAGGCGTAAACCGCAGCGAACGCATCACGGCTTTTGCGGTATGGGTCGGGAATTTCCCGCTCATTGTCCCAGTGACCAAACAGCATCACTTTGCCGCGCATTTCCGGGACCATGTTGCACAGCGCGGAAATGTGCCTTTTCTCCATCACGAGGATCAGGTCGTATTCCTGACACATCTGGCGGGTAATTTGCCGGGCGGTATGCCCTTCCAGCGAAAGCTGATGCGCCTGCGCCTCGCTGACCGCGCTGGCATCGGCGCTTTTGCCCACCAGCGCCCCCAGTCCGGCAGAGTCAACGGTGAGCGACGGCGCGTACTGCCGCAGCAGACGTTCCGCCGTCGGGGAACGGCAGATGTTCCCCACGCAGACCACTAAGATTTTGTTAAACATCGCGCGTTACCAGTTGTGCAGGTCGGTCGCCGTGTCGGTCATGTAGCGGACGCCACTGATCGTTGGCAGCAACTGACTAATCAGACGGTTCCAGCGGGCAACCGGTGCGGTTGTCACGTACACCACGTCATACGGCTGGAGGCGGAAGTTGGTCGCCATCACCAGCGACGTCGCATCGGCCATATCCAGCTGGTAAATGTTGGCAATCTTGCCGCGTGCGGCGCTCGGGTCTTTCAGCGGACGGATAACGAAAATCCCGCTGGCGTTGGAGGTGGTGAGATCCAGCCCTTCCGCCTGACCCAGTGCTTCGGTCAGCGTCATGCCGCTGAAGTCCATTTTGAGGGTGCTCTGTTTTTTCACTTCGCCCATCACGAACACTTTCAGATCGTCATTGCGCGGCACAAACAGAATATCGCCCGGGTATAGCAGACGGTTTTGACTTAAATCGCCGTTCTGCATCAGCGCCTGCAGGGAAATGCGCTGCTCCTGGCCTTTATGGGTAAGGATCACGTTGCGCCAGTCGGCGCTGTCGGTCAGCCCCCCCGCCGAGTTAATGGCGTCGAGAATGGTCAGCGGCACGTTAGTGATCGCCTGCTGGCCGGATTTATTAACCTGACCGGAGATATACGCTTTTTGCGAGCGGAAGGCCGCAATATTGACGTCAACCTGCGGGTCGGTGATATAGCTCGCCAGACGCCCGGAAATATCACTGCGAATTTCGCTCAGCGTCTTGCCCGCCACCTTGATCCTGCCAACGTACGGATAAAAAATGGTGCCGTCAGGCTGTACCCAGTTACCGGAATCGCTGGAACTACGGTACTGCCCAGCCGGGGTGGTCAGTTCCGGGTGATCCCAGACGGTGACGTTAAGTACGTCGCCCGGCCCGATGCGGTATTGATAATTGTTTAGCTCCTGATCCAGCGACATGTTGGGCTGGGCGACGTTAGGCCGTGGCCGTAATTGCTCAATGAGTCGGGGCGTCAGCGGATAAACATTCACCATTCGGTCGAGGTCGAAATCAGCGTCCTGTTGTTTCACCACATCCTTGCCCATTGTCGACATATTACTGCCGGGAAAGACGGTGCAACCGCTAATCAGAATTGCAGACACCAATAATGGCATCAATTTTAGTTTGGATTTCATCATTGATTAATTATCACTTTGGCAGAGTAATTATCCTGTGCGATTAAAATAAACCGGTGGAGATACCATTTTAAGAATGCCGGGAAACAGTAAAAAGTTAAGTGGCATATTTCCTAAAAAAAAGTTTATTCATCTGCAGGCTATTGACAGAATATTAGAGGCTGGATAACTGGCTTGCTGGCACGCTACCGCCCCTGGCTTTCAGTTACCAAATCACTGTCGAATCATAAAGATACAGGCACCACTCCACATAAACGGCTATCGCAGAGATTATTAATGGCACAGGTAAAGCGGGGTTATCATTCACAACAATAACCGGGTTGAGGCTGCCATAAAGAATCTCTCAGTTTATGCAGGAAGAATTGTTGCAGCTAAGCTAAATACTGGCAAGACAGTAATCTTTGGTAAACATGCTTTTAAGAATAATATTAAGCGCAAAGTTTTAGAGTTTTAGGAATTTATTGATATTGACTTTACAGTGCGCATTCTGCCGCAAAAACAACTTTGCGATATAATCTGAAAATAAAAATGGCTATTGCAAATAAAAATAAAGCCTAAATTCGTACAGTTAATGTCTTATTACCAGGATAAATCTCAGCAATTTATTGCATTTTGCCGTCGCTTTATCCATGATCGAATACATGACAAACGTCATGCAACTTAAGGTATTACTTCAATATGGAATGGATTGCCGATCCTTCAATCTGGGCGGGGCTGGTAACGCTGGTGGTTATCGAGCTGGTACTCGGCATTGATAACCTGGTATTTATCGCGATTCTGGCAGAAAAACTGCCGCCTGCTGAACGTGACCGGGCGCGCGTCACCGGCCTGTTGATGGCAATGGTGATGCGCCTCGGGCTGCTGGCCTCAATTTCCTGGCTGGTCACGTTAACCACACCGTTATTTAGCGTCCGCGATTTCAGCTTCAGCGCCCGCGATTTAATTATGCTGGTGGGTGGCCTGTTTCTTCTGTTTAAGGCCACGGTCGAACTTAACGAACGGCTGGAAGGAAAGGACAGCGAAAACCCCACCCAGCGGCGCGGGGCGAAGTTCTGGGCAGTAGTGGCGCAGATTGTCATCCTCGATGCGGTATTCTCGCTGGATTCAGTGATCACCGCCGTCGGCATGGTCGATCACCTGCCGGTAATGATGGCCGCCGTGATTATCGCGATCAGCGTTATGCTGCTCGCCAGTAAAGCGCTGACCCGCTTTGTCAACAATCATCCGACGATTGTTATTCTGTGCTTAAGCTTCCTGCTGATGATCGGCTTCAGCCTGATTGCTGACGGCTTTGGCTACCATATTCCGAAGGGCTATCTGTACGCGGCAATTGGTTTCTCGGTCATTATTGAAGGGCTGAATCAACTGGCGAACTTTAATCGCCGCCGTTTCCTCTCTTCGGCAAATCATACCCTGCGCCAGCGCACCACCGAAGCGGTAATGCGCCTGCTGAGCGGGCGCAAAGAAGATGCCGAGCTGGATGCGCAAACCTCCTCGCTGCTTGCCGACCACGATGACCGGCAGATCTTTAATCCCCAGGAGCGGCTGATGATTGAGCGGGTGCTGAATCTTAACCAGCGCACCGTCAGCAGTATCATGACCTCACGCCATGATATTGAACATATCGATCTGAGCGCCCCGGAAGAGGAAATCCGCGCGCTGCTGGACAAAAACCAGCATACCCGGCTGGTGATCACCGGCGGCGACGACGAAGAAGACCTGCTCGGCGTGGTGCATATTCTTGATTTGCTGCAACAGTCACTGCACGGCGAGACGTTGAATCTGCGGGTGCTGGTGCGCCAGCCGCTGGTATTCCCGGAAGGTCTGCCGCTGCTGTCGGCGCTGGAGCAATTCCGCAATGCCCGCACCCACTTCGCCTTTGTGGTGGATGAGTTTGGGTCGGTGGAAGGAGTGGTCACGCTGAGTGACGTGATGGAAACTATCGCCGGGAATCTGCCGAACGAAGTGGAAGAGATCGACGCCCGCCATGATATCCAGAAAGACGCCGACGGCGGCTGGACGGCAAACGGTCATATGCCGCTGGAAGATTTGGTTCAGTATGTGCCGCTGCCGCTCGACGAGCGGCGCGAGTATCACACCATCGCCGGTCTGCTGATGGAGTATTTACAGCGGGTGCCAAAGGCCGGGGAAGAGGTACTGGTCGGCGGCTATACGCTGAAAACGTTGCAGGTGGAAAGCCACCGGGTGCAGAAAGTAAAAATTATCCCGCCGGTAGAAGACGACGTAGCGGATTACGAAGTGTAAATGCGTTGCCGGGTGGCTAATCACCACCCGGCACAAAGGGATAACCCCGTCGAAATGCAGCCTCGCGAAACCTATTTTTTCTCCAGCAGCTTTTTAACGTCCTGGGCATCGCGGCTGTCTTTATTGCGCTCCACCCAGTCGTTAATGCGCCGTTTGGCTTCGTCCTGCAAATATTTGCGCAGCGTTGAGTCCACTTCCAGACTGTAATTCAGCGCCTGCCACTTGCCGTATACGCGCAGCGGGATCGCCGTGGTTTTCAGCATTTCAACCAGCTTTTCGTCGCCCTTCCAGCCGTCAAGCACGCGCACGTTAAACAGCATATCGCCCTGCTCTGCCTGGAGATCCAGCGTGCCTTTACCGTCCACCGCCAGCAGCGGTGAACTGCCGGACATCTCCGCCAGCGTGATTTTACCTTCCTTCAGGGAAAGGGTGCTGGTCAGGGTATCCAGACGGGTGGCGCTTTCGTAATTCTCCTGCACCTGCACGTTGCTGCTGCGGGCCACGGCCTGCTGCACCAGTTGCTGGAAGTTCAGCCCTTCCCCGCGCACATCGTTCATTTTGATTTGCGCGTCGCCCTGCCAGTCGCGACGGAAGGCGTCTGCGTCCACTTTATGCCCGGAGAACGTGCCGCTCAGACTGGTTTTGCCGGTCATGGCGATAGGATAATCAAACGCCTTCAGAATGGTGTCGATCTCGATATTTTCCAGACGCGGGCGGAATGTCGCCACCGGGGTGCTGCTGCGCGCATCCAGCGAACCGGGAAGCGAAATATGCCCGCTGCCGAGATTGCCCTGCAGCTCGTTAAACTTCAGCAAACCGGCCTGATTTGTCACCTGGGTACTGACCTGGGTGAAAGGCATCCCGCGCCACTGAAGCTGTTTCGCTTTCAGCATCAGCCGCGCGTTGAAGCCTGCCAGCCCACGGTAATCCGGCACGTCGCCGTCGGCGGCAATCACCGGACGCGGTGGACTCTTCTGGCTTTGCCCCTGCTGGCGCACGGCGCTACTGACGGATGACGCTGGCTGGCCGAGGAGGTTGTCGAGATTCAGTTTGTCGAACTGAAGATTAAGCGCCCAGTCCGGCTGCTCGCCGAGCACCACGCTGCCTTCACCACTCAGCGCGCTGTCGTTGGCGGTTATATTAAGCTGGCTGAAGGCAATTTTTTTCTGCTCTTCCTGCCACTGCGCGCGCAGGGTGGCCTGCCCGCCGATCCCCTGCTGGGGTAAATCTGCGCCCTGTAGTTTCCAGTCGAGTTGATTTATCGAGGCGGTCAGGAGATGGGGATAATCGCTGGCATCAACTTTGGCCTTCAGCGCCAGCGTCAGATCGCGCTGGTTGCGGGTGATGTTGCCGGAAAAATCGATATCGGCCTGGTGGGATTTATCCTGCTGCATGGCGAGGCGAATATTACGCACCGTCACCTGTTCGTCGCTGTCATGCTGGAAAACCAGCACGCTGTCGGCAACCTGTAAACCCGCGATATCAAATGACCAGCCGCGATCTTCTGCCACCTGCGGCAGCGTATTGTCTTTCGGGCCTACCGGAGCATTGCGCTCATGCACGGCTTCGGTCTGCGGCGTTAACTGGATCACCGAGCCTTTAAGCATCACCTGCTTAACCTGCAACTGGTGCGAAAGCAGCGGCAGCAGCGAAACGTCCAGCCGCATGTTATCCGCCACGATCAGCGGCTCGCTGGCCCCCGGCGCGGTCAGCATCATTCGCCCGGAAATAATGCTCAGCTGCGGCCAGACGTGCCAGCGCAGCGGGCCGTCGAGCTTAAGCTGATAGCCGCTGCGCTCGGCAACCTGGCGCACCATATAGGCACGGAAGTCATTGGGATTTACCAGCATTACCAACGCGGAAAGGCCTGCGACCAGCACTACCAGCAGGATCATCAGCGTCGTCAGAAATCTTCTCATGGCATCCTCAGTAAAACCGCGAAACGTCAGTCTTTGTCGATACGGCTGGCAACAGCACCCTGCTGATCGCGATATTTCGCATCTTCACGGCGGTTATAGGGACGGGCCGCCGGGCCGGACAACGGTTCAAAGCTTAGCGCACCAATCAGCATCCCGGGACGCAGCGCCAGCGGCAGCTTGCCGGAATTATAAAACTCCAGCACGATACAGCCCGACCAGCCCGGATCGATACGGTGAGCGGTCACGTGGACCATCAGCCCCAGCCGCGCCAGAGAGGAACGTCCGTCAAGCCAGCCCACCAGATCGGCGGGTAACGTTACCGACTCCAGCGTCACCGCCAGCGCCAGTTCGCCCGGATGCAGATAAAACGCATCGCCTTCCGCCAGCACGATTTCATCACTCATCACCCGGTCAAGGGCCGCGCTGACTTCAGCTTTCGGCCCGCTTAAATCAATGAAGGCCGCCGTGTGTCCGCTAAAGGTGCGGAATTTGTTGCCGAGGCGGACATCCACCGTCGCGCCGTTAATTCTCTCGACCGGCGGACGAGGATTAATCGACAATCGACCGTCATCCAGCCAGGTTTCAATATCCCGATCACACAAACGCATACGCTTTCTCCTTAATTGGGCGGCGTGCCCTTATGCCTGCGACATAAGGGAAGAACTGATTATCGTTGCACGTTACACAATACGCGTAATTTATTCAAAAAACTGGCTTATTTTGGCTTTCAGAATATCAATGGCGATGCGGTTTTTGCCGCCGCGCGGAACGATAATGTCCGCGTATTGTTTAGACGGCTCAATAAATTGCAGGAACATCGGACGCACAGTCTTCTGATACTGCGCCATCACTGAATCCATTGAACGCCCGCGCTCGTTAACGTCGCGTTTAATACGGCGCATCAGGCAGATATCCAGGGGAGTATCAACGAAAATGGAGAAATTCATCTCGCCGCGCAGTCGGGCGTCGGTCAACAGCAAAATCCCCTCAAGAATAATGACCTTCTTGGGTTCGATGATAATCGTCTCAGGCGTGCGGGTATGTTCAACGTAGCTGTAAACCGGCAGTTCAATCGCATTTCCGCGTTTCAGAGCCTGTAAATGCTGGAACAACAGACTGTGATCCATCGCGCTCGGATGGTCGTAGTTGGTTTTAACGCGCTCTTCCATCAGCAGATGGCTTTGATCTTTATAGTAGCTGTCTTCTGGAATAACGCCGATATGCTCGTCGCCAACTTGTTCACGTAATTCGCGGTAAAGCGTACTGGCAATGAGACTTTTACCTGAAGCCGATGCGCCTGCGATGCCGATGATGACGCACTGATGAGACTGATCAGTCATAAATTTAGCGACCTGATTAACCTGGATTGTAAGGGAGGGCGACGCCGAAGCGCCAAACGCGGCAATTATAGGGATTTGTGCGTGATGATACCAGTCGAATGCACGCAATGGTTTCAGACTGTTCTTAACGGCGCGACAGGGACTTTAGTAAAACTTTTGTGCTCATTTTTAACGCAATACTGTTTTTTTTACCCGGAATCGCTAATTAATATCTTATTGATGTCAAATTATGACCAGTCACCATAGGAATTGTAAATTGTTTGTACTAGCATAATCCCAATTTGACATCTTAGCGTTCGGGCTTACTTCTGGCCCAGAGTCTGGCGGATAGAATGGTAATGAAGAAACCATACCAGCGAGTAGTGATCACCCCTGCGCATCCTTTATTGCGTTTTATCAGCCTGGGGCTGTTAACCTTCATTTTTACCCTCTTTTCGCTCGAATTGACGCGCTTTGGCACCCTTATCGCCCCGCTGTGGTTTCCGACGTCCATTATGATGGTCGCTTTTTATCGTCACGCCGGGAAAATGTGGCCGGGAATTGCCATCGCCTGTTCGCTGGGCAGCATCGCGGCAAGCGTGGTGATCCATTCCCTGGCCTCGGTAAATCTGTGGTACACCGGCATTAACATTACCGAAGCGGTGGTGGGCGCTGTGCTATTGCGTAAACTGCTGCCGCAATATAATCCGCTGAAAGGTCTGGCGGACTGGGTGCGGCTGGCGGTCGGTAGCGCCATTGTTCCGCCGCTGGTCGGCGGGCTGCTGATCATTCCGCTGATTAAAGGCGACGACGCGCTGCACATTTTCCTGGTGTGGGTGCTTTCTGAAGTGATTGCCGCGCTGGCGCTGGTGCCGCTGGGGCTGCTCTACAAGCCGCATTATCTGCTGCGCCACCGCGAACCGCGACTGCTGTTTGAAACCCTGGTGACTCTCGCCCTGACGCTGGCGCTTAGCGCGCTGGCGATGCTGTATCTGCCGTGGCCGTTTACCTGCATTATCGTCCTGCTGATGTGGAGCGCGGTGCGCCTGCCGCGTATGGAAGCCTTTCTGGTGTTCCTGCTGACGGTGATGATGGTTTCAATGATGATGGCGACCAACCCGCTTAATCTGACCGCGCCTAACATGGCGGCCATGGCCAATACGCCGTGGCTGCCGTTCCTGATGATGCTGCTCCCGGCGAATATCATGACGATGGTGATGTACGCCTTTCGCGCTGAACGCAAACACATTACCGAGAGTGAAGAGCGCTTTCGCAACGCGATGGAATATTCCGCCATCGGGATGGCGCTGGTCGGCACCGAAGGCCAGTGGCTTCAGGTCAATAAGGCGCTGTGTCACTTCCTCGGCTACAGCCAGGATGAACTGCGCAATTTAACCTTCCAGCAACTGACCTGGCCGGAAGATCTCAACAGCGATCTTGAACAGCTGAACATGCTGGTGCGCGGCGAAATTAACAGCTACTCAATGGAGAAACGCTACTACACCCGCAAAGGCGAAGTGGTCTGGGCGCTGCTGGCGGTGTCGCTGGTGCGGCATGAAGACGGAACGCCGCTCTATTTTATCTCGCAGATTGAAGATATTACCGATCTCAAACACACCGAATGGGTTAACAAACGGCTGATGGAGCGGATCACCCTCGCCAACGAAGCGGGCGGGATTGGCATCTGGGAATGGGAACTGGGGCCGGATGTGATCACCTGGGATCAACGGATGTTTGAGCTGTACGAGATCCAGCCGCACGTCAAACCCACCTGGCAGCTCTGGCACCAGAAACTGCTGCCGGAAGATCGCGAGTCCGCGTCGCAGACCGTGCGCAACGCGCTGCGCAACCGCGCGCCGTTCAAGCTGGAGTTCCGCATTCAGGTAAAAGAAGGCATCCGCCATATTCGTTCGCTGGCCAGCCGGGTACTTAATAAACAGGGCGAAGTGGAACGGCTGCTGGGGGTCAATATGGATATGACCGAGGTGAAACAGCTTAACGAAGCGCTGTTCCAGGAAAAGGAGCGTCTGCATATCACCCTTGATTCAATCGGCGAAGCGGTGGTGTGCGCCGATGACAATATGAAAGTCACGTTTATGAATCCGGTCGCCGAAAAAATGAGCGGCTGGACGCAGGATCAGGCCATCGGTCAGCCGCTGCTGACGGTGCTGCGCATCACCTTCGGCGATAACGGCCCGATCATGGAAAATATTCATAGTGGTGATATGTCACGCTCGGCCATCGAGCAGGATCTGATCCTTCATTGTCGCAACGGCGGCAGCTACGATATTCACTACAGTATTACCCCGCTCAGTACCCTCGACGGGCAGACCATCGGCTCGGTGCTGGTCATTCAGGACGTCACCGAATCGCGCAAAATGCTGCGCCAGCTTAGCTACAGCGCCTCGCACGATGCCCTGACCCATCTGGCAAACCGGGTCAGTTTTGAAAGCCATCTGAAACGGTTGCTGCAAACGGTGCACGAAACCCATCAGCGTCATGCGCTGGTGTTTATCGATCTCGATCGTTTTAAAGCGGTCAACGACAGCGCCGGACACGCGGCGGGCGATGCGCTGCTGCGGGAACTCTCTTCGCTAATGCTCAGTATGCTGCGCACCAGCGATATCCTTGCCCGGCTGGGCGGCGATGAATTCGGCCTGCTGCTGCCGGACTGTAATATTGAAAGCGCCCGCTACATCGCCGGACGCATTATTAACGCCATCAATGACTATCACTTTATCTGGGAAGGCCGCCTGCACCGCATCGGGGCCAGCGCCGGGATCACCCTGATTGATGAGACCAATACTCAGGCATCTGAAGTCATGTCGCAGGCCGATATCGCCTGCTACGCCTCGAAAAATAACGGGCGCGGGATTGTGACCGTTTACGAGCCACAGCAGGAGCGGATGCACGAAAAGCGCAGCATGATGTCGCTGGAAGAACAGTGGCAGATGATCAAAGACAATCACCTGCTGATGATGGCGCGCGGCGTCGCCTCCCCGCGCATTCCTGAATCCAGCCACTTCTGGCTGCTTTCGCTGCGGCTGTGGACCAGCGAAGGCGAAATGATGGAAGAGCAGGCGTTCCGCGCCGGGCTTGCCGACCCGGAACTGATTCACGCGCTGGATCGGCGGGTGTTTACCGAATTTTTCCGCCATCATGCTCCGGCGGTGGCCAGCAAAGGGCTGGGCATTACCCTCCCCCTCTCCACCGCGG
The DNA here is from genome assembly GCA_002421005.1 of Enterobacteriaceae bacterium UBA5654. Taxonomy (GTDB): domain Bacteria; phylum Pseudomonadota; class Gammaproteobacteria; order Enterobacterales; family Enterobacteriaceae; genus Superficieibacter. The sequence goes on from DIJC01000014.1 coordinate 206,792, forward strand.
GCTTAACCAGCATGACGCTGGTGGATGAGCTGCTGGCGCTGCTGGAAAAAAGCCCGCTGCCGCCGCGTCTGCTGCACCTGGTGATCCATTCAGAAGCGGTGATGCGCAACGGTCATCAGATTGACGAAGGGATTAAAAAACTGCGCCAGGCCGGATGCAAAATCATCCTCAGCCATATCAATCAGGATCTGGAGCTGTTTAACCATCTGACGCCGCAAATGGCGGACTATATCTTGCTCGACCCGGAACTGGTCGCCAACGTGCAGTCCAATTTGCTGGACGAAATGATGGTGACGATTATTCAGGGCCACGCCCATCGCCTTGGCATGAAGAGCATTGCCGGACCGACCAACACCCCGGTGATGATGGATGCGCTGTCGGGGATTGGTATCGATCTGATTTACGGCGATACCATCGCGCAAAACCAGCCGCTGGATCTGCTGTTAAGCACCAGCTATTTCGCCATTAACTAAGCGGCCGCCACTCTTGGGTGAACCAGATATGCAGCAGCGCGTATGAGCGCCACGGCTGCCAGCGTTCAGCGTAGCGGCGGATCTGCGCGGGCGTCATGCCCGGAAAACGCTGCTTGATGGCATAGTCATCCGGCAGAAAAACATCCGTTGCCTGCCAGCCGCGCAGGGCGAAATAGTTCGCCGTCCAGCGCCCGATGCCGGGAAATGTCTGCAACATCTTCACCCCCTGTTCAACATCCGCCGGCGCCTGGAGCGGAAAACGGCCGTCAAGCGTCGCCTGCGCCAGATGGATCAGCGCCTGGGCGCGCTTAAGCGGCATTCCGAGCGCTTTCAGCGCCAGCGGATCGGCCGCCGCCAGCGCGTGCGGCGTCGGGAAGGTGTAGTAGCCCGGTGCCTGCGCCAGCGGTTCCCCACAGGCTGCCACCACTTTCCCGGTGAGCTTCGCCGCCATCGCCACGCTGACCAGTTGACCGAGGATCGCGCGCGCGCCCTGTTCAAACACGTCCACCGAACCCGGCAGGCGCAGTCCTGGACGGGCGCGGGCCAGATCGCCAAGCGCAGCGGCAATGAGCTGCGGATCGCGTTGTAAATCCAGCAACCGCACAATACGTTGCAGGCACAGCTCCGCCACCGGGAGCAATTCTTCACTAAGGTTGACTTTCAGGGTGCCATTGCCGGGATCGGGCGTCAGGGTCATCAAACCCCGGTGTCCTGCCAGCGCGATACTGCGGGTGTAATTGTCGTCGTCGAACGTCTCAATGCCGCTGACGGCACGCGCGCGCAGAAATGAGAACATCCACGTCCAGTCATAGGGCGGTTGCCAGGGCAATGTAAACATCTGTTCTCCTCAAAAAATCCAAAAAATATATTATTTATCATTAAATATTCATCTCAAGAATAACAGAAATTTAATGTTATGAGCCGTTGCTTCCGCCCGACCTGACAGCGTATATTCCTGCGGTCGCAAAGACTTTTAGCAGGGATGGCTAAATCATGAACATGTTATCAATCACTTTTGCGTGGCTTTTTCTGGCGCTTTTTTTACTTTACTGGCTATCCTGTTCTTATACGAAAATACAGAACCAAATCTTATTGATCGCCAGTTACGCTTTTGTCGCCTGGTTTTCACTTAGCTCCGCCGTCATCATGCTGATATACAGCCTGCTGATTTATTATTTAGGTTTATTTATTCACAAAACAAATAAATCCAGGGCGGGATATTCTCTTCTTGCGCTGCTGATTATCGGCTTCTTTACCGCCTTTAAATACTATCCGGCGGCGAGGGAAAGCCTGCAAACCAGCTTTAGTCAGATCGATCTGCCGGTGGTGAATATTCTCGTTCCGCTGGGCCTGTCGTTTTATCTTTTTCACTCCGTCAGCTACATCGTGTCGATTGCCAGAAAGGAGATCGCGCCAGCCCGCCTGGTGAGCACGCTGCTGTATATCAGCTTCTTTCCGAGCGTGGTTTCCGGGCCGATCAACCGCGCCAGCCATTTTCTGCCGCAGATTGACGCTGCCACCCCGCGCAGGCTCGGCAATATCCAGAAGCCGGTGTGCCTGCTGGCGCTGGCGTTAGCCAAACTCTTTCTGTGCAGCGCGTGGCTTGCCGGGCAATACGTCAACCCGGTGTTTGACTCGCCCGAAAGTGCCACCCCGCTCCAGCTCATCGTCGCGGTGTACGCCTACGCATGGCAAATTTATTTCAATTTTTCCGGCTACACTCATCTGGTGACGGCGCTGGCTGCGCTGCTTGGCTTCAGCCTGCCGGTGAATTTTAACGCCCCCTACCAGGCGAAAAACCTTCCGGATTTCTGGGCGCGCTGGCATATCAGTTTATCGACCTTTATTCGCGACTATATCTACATTCCGCTGGGCGGCAACCGGCGGGGATTTATGCGCAAAAATATCAACCTGCTGATCGCGATGGCCCTCTCAGGTCTGTGGCACGGCACCGGAGTAAATTTTATTTTGTGGGGAGCGATCCACGGTATCGGGCTGGTGATCTTCAACTATAAAACGCGCTGGTTGCCCGGCAAACATTCCGGCCCGGTCAGGCTCCTGCTCTCGCGACTGCTGACGTTCCACTTTATCTGCTTTGCGTGGATATTTTTCCGCGCCAGCGATGTCGCCAGCGCCTGGCGTATTCTCAGCGGGATCGGCCAGCTTTCCTTTTCTTCTCTGCTGAGTGCGCCAGAGGGTGCGACAATTCTGCTTTTTTTCATTTTCTTTATTATTTATCCCCGCCTTTATTCGCTGCGAATAAGCGTCGGCGCACTGATATGCAGAATTCCGTGGCTCTATTTCCCGCTGCCGCTGGCACTTTTTTTAACGCTGATTTTCTTTTTCGCCCCTGCGGGTCTGCCGGAGTTTATTTATGCAAACTTTTGATAAAGTCACGCTATTTGAAAAGGTAAATAAATTTCTCTATATCATTCTGTTCAGCACGCTGTGCGTGGTGTGGCTTAATCAGCGTTCGCTGTCGCTCTACTGGCAGCAGGAGTTTCATCGCGATGCGCCGTGGAGCACGCTGAATCAACCGCTGTGGCTGAAGGGGGATAAAATTTTAAGCGCGTTTGACGCCGGTAAAACCGCGTTTAGCGCAGCGCTGGAAGAGGAGCCTGCGTCCGTGGCCGTCGCGCCGTTGCCTGACGTGGCGATCGCCGCGCAGCTTCCGGCGGTAGAGGCCGCACCGCGACCCGTCGCTGACCCTGCACCGCCCGCTGTCCCGCGGGATAAAGAACACGTCCACCTGACGCCCAAAGGCAAAGTGTTCTTTGCCGGAGACTCAATGATGCAGGGGATCGCCCCGCATATCATGCTGGCGCTGAATAAACGCTACGGCATTCAGAGCATCAATAAAAGTAAGCAAAGCACCGGCCTTACCGCGCCGGGCTTTTTTGACTGGCCGCGTACCGTCAGCGAAACGCTGCACCACGAGCCGGACATTGAACTGCTGGTGATGTTTCTCGGCCCTAACGATCCCTGGCCGATGAAGCCCGACGGCGGCGGCGCGTATCTTAAATTCTCAAGCCCGGAATGGGCGCTGCTTTACCGCAGCCGGATTGACAACATCCTGCACAGCGCGCAGCAGAAACACATTCCGGTGATCTGGATCGGCCCGCCGAATATGCGTAAAGCCAGACTGTCCGGGGACATGGCGCGGCTGAATACGCTCTACGCCGGAGCCGTCAACGAGGCGGGTCAATATTATCTTTCTGCCAATGATATTCTGGGCTATCAGGGCGATAGCTATTCAGACTATCAGGAAGTCGATGGACGGAAGCTAAAACTGCGCAGCGGAGACGGCATCCACTTTACTCCCAGAGGGCAAAAAATGATTGCCGACCGGGTACTGTCAATGCTGATTGTCGATGGCACAGAAGAAGAAACCCCTGATGTTCAAAAATAAATGCATTTCATTGTGGCGTCCGCTGACGTTGTTTGTCGGCATACTGCTGATGCTCTCCTGCCACCTGCAAAAGAAGCAGGAGGTCAAACCGGCCACCGTCCAGGCTCCGACTGGGCTTCAGCAGAATCAGCTCACCCGCTTTGGCGACGCCAGGCTTGGTCTGCTGGCAGAAAAACTGCGGGCTAAAAATGCGCGGGTTCATATTGTTCAGCTTGGCGATTCACACACGGCGGCGGATATGTTTACCGGACAGCTCCGCCAGCGCTTTCAGGCCCGCTACGGCGACGGCGGCCCCGGCATGGTCAGTCCGCTGGCGGTTCCCGGCCAGCGCAGCGCGGTGGTGAGCTTTCAGCAGCCGGCGCAACGCTGGCAGCTTTACTCCACCCGTAAAGAGAGCCGCCAGGATTTTCCGTTTACCGGGCTTATCGCCCGGCCCAACGTGGACAACGCGCCAGTCACGCTGAAACTGACTCACGGTGACGGCGGGGTGTATTCCCTGCAAGCGCTGTACAAATCCGCCGCCGATGCGACGTTGACCACCGCGCGCGGCCTAATGAGGCTGCCTGACAGCGAGAATCAGTGGCAGATCTCCGCCCCGCAAAAGGTCAATTTTCCGCTGACCGCCACGCTGAGTATGCCGGGGCAGGGTCAACTGGGCGGCTGGTTTATCTCTTCCGCGCAGCCGGGGGTGATTTTATCCGCCCTGGGAATTAACGGCGCGACGCTCTCCGGCTGGGAAAAATGGCAGTCCGACTGGCTTTCGCCGCTGGTGGCGTTGAAAACGGATATGGTCATTCTGGCCTACGGCACCAACGAGGCGTTTCAGGACGATCTCGACCCGGCGCGGTATCGCAGCCAGCTGGAAAAGCGGATCGTTGAAATTCGTCAGGCGCTGCCCGACGCGGTCATTCTGCTGATCGGCCCGCCGGACAGCATCAAAAATAAAGCGTCGTCCGCCTGTGGCGCGCGCGCGCCAGCCAGCCTCGCCAACGTCATCGCGGTGCAGCAGCAGGTTGCGCAGGCGCAGCAGATCCTGTTCTGGGACTGGCGCGCCTTTATGGGCGGCGCATGTGCCATGGATCGCTGGGCCGCCAGCGGTGATGCCCGTCCCGACCGGGTACATCTCTCCGCTGAAGGCTATAAAAAGAGCGCGGATGCGCTGTTCGATCAATTCAGCGCTCTGCTCGCGTCGGCGCAGTAAATACCACAGCCCGGCGCGTCCGGGCTTGCAGCCCCGCTGACATTTCGCTAAAGTCGCCCCCCTTCTTCACCGGCATGGGGATTATCAGGTGTTTATTGGATTTGACTACGGCACGGCAAACTGTTCAGTGGCGGTGATGCGCAACGGCACGCCACAGCTGCTGACCCTTGAAAACGGCAGCACGCTTTTACCCTCCATGCTTAGCGCGCCCACGCGGGAAGCGGTCAGCGAATGGCTTTATCGCCACCACGACGTTCCGGCGGACGGGAGCGAAACGCAGGCGCTGCTGCGCCGGGCGATTAACTACAACCGCGATGAAGATATTGATGTCCTGCCCGCCAGCGTCCAGTTTGGTCTGGCGTCACTGCGTCAGTACGTTGACGACCCGGAAGAAGTTTACTTTGTTAAATCGCCAAAATCGTTTCTCGGTGCCAGCGGGCTGAAGCCGCAGCAAATCGCCCTGTTTGAAGATCTGGTGTGCTCAATGATGCTGCACATCCGTCAGCAGGCGGAAAGTCAGTTGCCGGAAGCCATCACCCAGGCGGTAATTGGTCGGCCAATCAACTTTCAGGGGCTGGGCGGCGATGACGCCAACGCTCAGGCGCAGGGCATTCTTAACCGCGCCGCGCACCGCGCGGGCTTTCAGGATGTGATCTTTCAGTACGAACCGGTGGCGGCAGGCCTGGACTTCGAAGCCACGCTGCGGGAAGAAAAACGCGTGCTGGTGGTGGATATCGGCGGCGGCACCACCGACTGTTCGCTGCTGCTGATGGGTCCGCAGTGGCAGCATCGCCGGGAGCGCGACGCCAGCCTGCTGGGTCACAGCGGCTGTCGCATCGGCGGGAACGACCTGGATATCGCGCTGGCGTTTAAAAGTCTGATGCCGCTGCTGGGTCTGGGCGGTGAAACTGAAAAAGGCATCGCCCTGCCGATCCTGCCGTGGTGGAACGCGGTGGCGATCAACGACGTTCCGGCGCAAAGCGATTTCTACAGCACCGCCAACGGCCGTCTGTTAAACGATCTGCTGCGCGACGCCCGCGACGCGGAGAAAGTCGCGCTGCTGATCAAAGTCTGGCGGCAGCGGCTGAGCTACCGTCTGGTGCGCAGCGCGGAAGAGAGCAAAATTGCGCTGTCCGATCGCCCGGAAATCACCACTCCCCTGCCCTTTATCAGCGATTCGCTGGCGGCAGCCATTACCCAGGACGGGCTGGAAGCGGCGCTCAGCCAGCCGCTGACGCGCATACTGGAACAGGTGCATCTGGCGCTGGAGAACGCGCAGGAAAAACCGGACGTGATTTATTTGACCGGCGGTAGCGCGCGCTCCCCGCTGATTAAAAAAGCGCTGGCGGAGCGGTTGCCGGGCATCCCAATTGCGGGCGGCGATGATTTTGGCTCCGTCACCGCCGGGCTGGCACGCTGGGCGCAGGTGACGTTTGGCGGGTAAAGATCGAGGCACGCCGCAAAGCCTGCAAAGCCTCTAAGAGTATCACCAGTATGATGACCCATTTCATCATAACCCTTTCCTTATTCTGGCCCCTTCCTCGGGAGGGGCTTTCCCGTTTCAGCCTCCTGCTGAATTCCCCTGACGACCTGTAGCGTGATGTTATCACCCGTTTCGTCTGCTTCCTGAAAACGACGCGCGTTCTACGCGTTGCCTCGCAAATCCGTTTGTCACCCCGCCCCGCTATTCAGACTATTCTTTCTGCTGTTTCATAGTTCCTCCATTTTTGTGGGGACTCAGGTTACTAAACTAGTATTATTCGCCATACGCTTCAGGAAGAGACTCCCATAACAATGAAAGGCAGTAATAAAGCCCGCTGGGCGACAGCGCTGATAGTAGTCATTGTGGCCCTTGCCGCCGTCTGGTTCTGGCATGGCCGCAGTACGTCAGAAACCGCCTCCGCCACGACGAAACCTGCGGCTGGCGGACGTCATGCCCAGCGCAGTGCGCAACTGGCACCGGTGCAGGCGGCGACGGCGACCAGTGAATCGGTCCCGCGCTATCTTTCTGGCCTTGGAACCATTACCGCCGCTAATACCGTCACCGTGCGCAGTCGGGTGGACGGGCAACTGATGGCCATCCACTTTCAGGAAGGGCAGCAGGTGAAAGCGGGCGATCTGCTGGCGGAAATCGACCCCAGCGCGTTTAAGGTTGCGCTGGCCCAGGCGCAGGGCCAACTGGCAAAAGATCGTGCGACGCTGGCGAACGCCCGGCGCGATCTGGCGCGCTATCAGCAACTGGCGAAAACTAACCTCGTGTCCCGCCAGGAGCTGGATGCCCAGCAGGCGCTGGTCAGCGAAACGCAGGGAACGATCGCGGCGGATGAGGCCAGCGTGGCCAGCGCCCAGTTGCAGTTGACCTGGAGCCGCATCACCGCCCCGGTAGACGGACGCGTGGGTCTGAAACAGGTGGATATCGGCAATCAGATCTCCAGCGGCGACACCACCGGGCTCGTGGTGCTGACCCAGACCCATCCCATCGACCTGGTTTTCACCCTGCCGGAAGGAGATATCACCACCATCGTGCAGGCACAAAAAGCCGGGAAGACGCTGCCGGTAGAAGCCTGGGACCGTACCAATAAACAAAAACTCAGCGCCGGAACGCTGCTGAGCCTGGATAACCAGATCGACGCCACCACCGGCACCATCAAGCTCAAAGCGCGCTTTGATAACCAGGACGACTCGCTGTTCCCCAATCAGTTCGTCAACGCCCGCCTGCTGGTGGATACCCAGCAAAACGCGGTCGTGATCCCGACGGCAGCACTGCAAATGGGCAATGAGGGCAATTTTGTCTGGGTGATCAACGCCGACAATAAAGTCAGCAAGCACACGGTCGTACCCGGCATTCAGGACAGCCTGAAAGTGGTGATTACCGCCGGACTCTCAGCGGGCGACCGCGTGGTGACGGACGGGATAGACCGCCTGACCGAAGGCGCAAAAGTGGAAGTGGTTGAAGCACAAAGCTCCCCCGCCGCCGCGACACAAACGCCAACCAGTCGCGAATACGGCAAAAAAGGAGCGAACTCCTGATGCAGGTGTTACCTCCCCGCGCGACCGGCGGCCCTTCACGGCTGTTTATTATGCGTCCGGTCGCCACCACCCTGTTAATGGTGGCGATTATGATAGCCGGGATCATCGGCTACCGTTTTCTGCCTGTCTCCGCCCTGCCGGAAGTGGACTACCCGACGATTCAGGTCGTTACGCTGTATCCCGGCGCCAGCCCGGACGTGGTGACGTCCGCCATCACCGCCCCGCTGGAGCGTCAGTTTGGTCAGATGTCCGGCCTCAAACAGATGTCGTCGCAAAGCTCCGGCGGCGCGTCGGTGGTTACACTTCAGTTCCAGCTCACGCTGCCGCTGGACGTTGCCGAGCAGGAAGTGCAGGCGGCAATCAACGCCGCCACCAATCTGCTGCCTGACGATCTCCCTAACCCACCGGTGTACAGCAAAGTGAATCCGGCCGATCCGCCGATCATGACCCTTGCCGTGACCTCTTCTGCCCTGCCGATGACCCAGGTTGAAGACATGGTGGAAACGCGGGTGGCGCAGAAAATTTCCCAGCTTTCCGGCGTCGGTCTGGTGACGCTGGCGGGCGGACAGCGCCCGGCGGTGCGGGTGAAACTCAATGCCCAGGCCATTGCTGCGCTGGGCCTGACCAGCGAAACCGTGCGCACCGCGATCACCAGCGCTAACGTAAACTCGGCGAAAGGCAGCCTTGATGGCCCGACGCGCGCCATCACCCTGTCGGCGAACGACCAGATGCAGACCGCCGAAGAGTATCGCCGTCTGATTGTGGCGTACCAGAACGGTGCGGCAATCCGCCTCGGCGATATCGCGACCATCGAGCAGGGCGCAGAAAATAGCTGGCTTGGCGCGTGGGCCAATAAAGAGCAGGCGATTGTAATGAACGTGCAGCGCCAGCCGGGAGCCAATATTATCGCCACCGCGCAGAGCATCCGCACCCTGCTGCCGCAGTTAACCGAAAGCCTGCCGAAGTCGGTGCAGGTGAAAGTGTTGTCGGATCGCACCACCAATATCAGCGCCTCGGTCAGCGATACCCAGTTTGAACTGATGCTCGCCATCGCGCTGGTGGTGATGATTATCTATGTCTTCCTGCGTAACATTCCGGCGACCATTATTCCCGGCGTCGCGGTGCCGCTGTCGCTGGTCGGCACCTTTGCGGTGATGGTGTTCCTCGATTTTTCAATCAATAACCTGACGCTGATGGCGCTGACCATCGCCACCGGCTTTGTGGTTGATGACGCTATCGTGGTGATTGAGAATATCTCGCGCTATATCGAAAAAGGCGAAAAGCCGCTGGCCGCAGCGCTGAAGGGCGCAGGCGAAATCGGCTTTACCATTATCTCCCTGACCTTCTCGTTGATTGCGGTGCTGATCCCGCTGCTGTTTATGGGAGATATCGTAGGCCGCCTGTTCCGCGAATTTGCCGTCACCCTGGCGGTGGCGATCCTGATTTCCGCCGTGGTGTCGCTGACCCTGACGCCGATGATGTGCGCACGAATGCTGAGCGCCGAATCGCTGCGCAGGCAGAACCGTTTTTCACGCGCCAGCGAGCGTTTCTTCGAGCGGGTCATCGCGGCCTACGGGCGCGGCCTGACGAAAGTGCTGAACCATCCGTGGCTGACGCTGAGCGTGGCGCTGGCAACGCTGGTGCTCTCTGTCATGCTGTGGATTTTCATTCCGAAAGGCTTTTTCCCGCTGCAGGATAACGGCATTATTCAGGGCACCTTACAGGCTCCGCAGTCGGCGTCGTTTGCCAGCATGGCGCAGCGTCAGCGGCTGGTGGCGGATGAAATCCTTAACGATCCGGCGGTGGAAAGCCTGACCACGTTTGTTGGCGTGGATGGCACCAATCCGGCGCTGAACAGCGCACGCCTGCAAATCAATCTTAAAGCGCTTGATGACCGCGAAGACCGCGTGCAGACGGTGATCCAGCGGCTTCAGCAGGCGGCAGCGCGCGTGCCCGGCGTGGAGCTGTATCTTCAGCCGACCCAGGATCTGACCATTGATACCACCGTCAGCCGCACGCAGTATCAGTTTACTCTCCAGGCTACCTCGCTGGACGCGCTCAGCCACTGGGTACCGCTGTTAACTACCCGCCTTAAAACGCTGCCGGAGATTGCCGATGTCAGCAGCGACTGGCAGGACAAAGGCATGGTGGCGTATGTCAACGTCGATCGCGACAGCGCCAGCCGTCTTGGGATCAGCATGTCGGACGTCGATAACGCGCTGTACAACGCCTTTGGTCAGCGGCTGATCTCGACCATTTACACCCAGGCCAACCAGTACCGCGTGGTGCTGGAGCATGATACAACCAGCACGCCGGGGCTGGCAGCGCTGGACGGCGTGCGCCTGACCAGCACCGACGGCGGCGTAGTGCCGCTGACCGCGATTGCGAAAGTGGAGCAGCGTTTTGCCCCGCTGTCGATCAATCATCTGGATCAGTTCCCGGTCACGACCCTCTCCTTTAACGTTGCTGCCGGGCATTCGCTGGGCGAGGCGGTGGAGGCGATTCTGGCTGCTGAAAAAGACCTCAGCCTGCCGACTGACATTACCACCCAGTTCCAGGGCAGCACCCTCGCCTTCCAGTCGGCGCTGGGTAGCACGGTGTGGCTGATCGTCGCGGCGGTGGTAGCGATGTATATCGTGCTCGGTGTGCTGTACGAAAGCTTTATCCATCCGATCACCATTCTTTCCACGCTGCCCACGGCGGGCGTTGGCGCGCTGCTGGCGCTGTGGCTGTCGGGAAGCGAGCTGGACGTGATCGCCATCATCGGCATTATTTTACTGATCGGCATTGTGAAGAAAAACGCCATCATGATGATCGACTTTGCGCTGGCAGCGGAGCGTGAACAGGGCATGGCCCCGCGCGAGGCGATTTATCAGGCCTGTCTGTTGCGTTTTCGGCCGATCCTGATGACCACCCTCGCCGCGCTGCTGGGGGCGCTGCCGCTGATGCTCAGTACCGGCGTCGGCGCGGAACTGCGCCGTCCGCTGGGGATTGGTATGGTCGGCGGTCTGCTGCTCAGCCAGGTGCTGACGCTGTTTACCACGCCGGTGATTTATCTGCTGTTTGACCGCCTGTCGCTGTGGACGCGCAGTCGGGTTGCGCAGCGTCACGAGGAGGCGTAGGTGAAGTTTTTCGCGCTCTTCATTCACCGCCCGGTGGCGACGATCCTGATTTCGTTCGCCATTACCCTGTGCGGCATCCTCGGTTTTCGCCTGCTGCCGGTCGCCCCGCTGCCGCAGGTGGATTTCCCGGTCATTATGATCAGCGCTTCGCTGCCCGGCGCGTCGCCGGAAACGATGGCCTCGTCGATCGCCACACCGCTGGAGCGCTCGCTGGGGCGGATTGCCGGGGTCAGTGAAATGACCTCCAGCAGCTCGCTTGGCAGCACGCGCATTATTCTGGAATTTAACTTCGACCGCGACATTAACGGCGCGGCGCGTGACGTTCAGGCCGCCATCAACGCGGCGCAAAGCCTGCTGCCGAGCGGAATGCCGAGCCGTCCGACCTATCGTAAGGCCAATCCGTCAGACGCGCCGATTATGATCCTCACTCTCACCTCCGACACCTATTCGCAGGGTGAACTGTATGACTTCGCCTCCACCCAACTGGCGCAGACCATCGCGCAAATGGACGGCGTGGGCGACGTTGACGTGGGTGGCAGTTCGCTCCCGGCGGTGCGGGTGGGCTTAAATCCGCAGGCGCTGTTTAACCAGGGCGTTTCGCTGGATGACGTCAGCAGCGCCATCAGTAACGCCAATGTGCGCAAGCCGCAGGGCGCAATCGACGACGCCAGCCACCGCTGGCAGATCCAGACCAACGACGAGCTGAAAACCGCCGCCGAATATAAACCGCTGATTGTGCATTACAGCAACGGCGCGGCGGTGCGCCTCGGCGACGTCGCCACGGTCACAGATTCAGTGCAGGACGTGCGCAATGCCGGGATGACTAATGCCAAACCGGCGATCCTGCTGATGATCCGCAAGCTGCCGGAAGCCAATATTATCGAGACGGTAGACCGCATCCGTGCGCGCCTGCCAGAGCTGCAAAAAACCATTCCGGCGGCTATCGATCTGCAAATTGCCCAGGACCGCTCGCCGACCATTCGCGCCTCGCTGGAAGAGGTCGAACAAACGCTGATTATCTCGGTGGCGCTGGTGATCCTGGTGGTATTCCTGTTCCTGCGATCCGGGCGCGCTACGCTGATCCCGGCGGTGGCGGTGCCGGTTTCACTGATCGGGACGTTCGCCGCCATGTATCTGTGCGGCTTCAGCCTCAACAACCTGTCGCTGATGGCGCTGACCATCGCCACCGGCTTTGTGGTGGATGACGCCATCGTGGTACTGGAGAATATTTCCCGCCATCTGGAAGCAGGAATGAAACCGCTCCAGGCGGCGCTTCAGGGGACGCGCGAGGTCGGCTTTACGGTGCTGTCGATGAGCGTATCGCTGGTGGCGGTGTTCCTGCCGCTGCTGCTGATGAGCGGGCTGCCGGGGCGACTCCTGCGCGAATTTGCGGTCACGCTGTCGGTTGCCATCGGTATCTCGCTGGTCATTTCACTGACCCTGACGCCGATGATGTGCGGCTGGATGCTTAAACGCAGCCCGCCGCGCCAGCCCACGCGCAACCGGGGCGTCGGTCGCCTGCTGGTGGCCCTCCAGCAGGGTTACGGTAAATCGCTTCAGTGGGTGTTAAAGCACGCGCGGCTGACCGGACTGGTACTGCTCGCCACGATTGTGCTCAACGTCTGGCTGTATATCTCGATCCCAAAAACCTTCTTCCCGGAGCAGGATACCGGCGTGCTGATGGGCGGCATCCAGGCGGATCAGAGCATCTCTTTCCAGGCGATGCGCGGCAAATTGCAGAACTTCATGAAGATCATCCGCGACGATCCGGCGGTGGATAACGTCACCGGCTTTACCGGCGGGTCACGGGTGAACAGCGGCATGATGTTCATCACCCTGAAAGCGCGCGGCGAGCGGCAGGAAACGGCGCAGCAAATTATCGATCGGTTGCGCAAAAAGCTGGCTAACGAGCCGGGCGCAAGCCTGTTTCTGATGGCGGTGCAGGATATCCGCGTCGGTGGTCGTCAGGCTAACGCCAGCTATCAGTACACGCTGTTGTCAGATGATTTAAGCGCCCTGCGCGAATGGGAGCCAAAAATCCGTAAGGCACTGGCTGCCCTGCCGGAGCTGGCGGACGTTAACTCCGATCAGCAGGATAACGGCGCGGAGATGAACCTGATTTACGATCGTGAGAGCATGTCGCGGCTGGGGATCAGCGTTCAGGCGGCGAACAGCCTGCTGAATAACGCCTTTGGTCAGCGCCAGATTTCCACCATCTACCAGCCGCTGAATCAGTACAAAGTGGTGATGGAAGTTGATCCGGTGTACACCCAGGACATCAGCGCGCTGGACAAAATGTACGTGATTAACAGTGACGGCAAAGCCATTCCGCTGTCCTTCTTCGCCAAATGGCAGCCTGCCAACGCGCCGCTGTCGGTGAATCATCAGGGACTGTCAGCGGCGTCGACCGTCTCCTTCAACCTGCCGACCGGCAAGTCGCTTTCCGAAGCCAGCGCGGCGATTGACCGCGCGATGACCCAGCTTGGCGTGCCGTCCAGCGTGCGCGGCAGTTTTGCGGGCACAGCCCAGGTGTTCCAGGAAACGATGAACTCACAGGTGATCCTGATCCTCGCGGCGATTGCCACGGTGTATATCGTGCTGGGGATCCTGTACGAAAGCTATGTGCATCCACTGACCATTCTCTCTACCCTCCCCTCGGCGGGGGTGGGGGCGCTGCTGGCGCTGGAAGCTTTTGATGCCCCGTTCAGCCTGATTGCCCTGATCGGCATTATGCTATTAATTGGCATCGTCAAGAAAAACGCCATCATGATGGTCGATTTCGCCATCGACGCCCAGCGTAACGGCAACCTGTCGCCGGAAGAGGCGATTTTCCAGGCCTGCCTGCTGCGTTTCCGCCCGATTATGATGACCACTCTGGCGGCGCTGTTCGGCGCGCTGCCACTGGTGATTTCCGGCGGAGACGGTTCGGAACTGCGCCAGCCGCTGGGGATCGCCATCGTTGGCGGTCTGGCGATGAGTCAGTTGCTGACGCTGTACACCACGCCGGTGGTCTATCTGTTCTTCGACCGTCTGCGGCTGCGTTTTTCGCGTCACTCCCGTCAACCGGTAAGCGAGTAAAATGACTGAACTGCCCGCCAGCGTGCGCTGGCAACTGTGGATTGTGGCCTTTGGCTTTTTTATGCAGGCGCTGGATACCACGATTGTCAATACCGCCCTCCCCTCAATGGCGCAAAGCCTGGGGGAGAGTCCGCTGCATATGCACATGGTGATCGTCTCCTACGTGCTGACGGTGGCGGTAATGCTGCCCGCCAGCGGCTGGCTGGCGGATCGGGTGGGCGTGCGCAACATTTTTTGTACCGCGATTGTGCTGTTCACCCTCGGTTCGCTGTTCTGCGCTCAGGCCAGCGATCTCAATGAACTGGTGATGGCGCGGGTGTTGCAGGGCGTGGGCGGCGCAATGATGGTCCCGGTCGGGCGGCTGACGGTGATGAAAATCGTGCCGCGCGAGCAATACATGGCGGCGATGACTTTCGTCACTCTGCCGGGGCAGATCGGCCCGCTGCTTGGCCCGGCGCTGGGTGGCGTACTGGTCGAATATGCCTCCTGGCACTGGATTTTCCTGATTAATATTCCGGTCGGCATTATCGGAGCCATCGCCACCCTGATGCTGATGCCGAATTATAAAATGCAGACCCGGCGCTTTGATATGTCGGGGTTTCTCCTGCTGGCGCTGGGAATGGCGGCGTTGACCCTGGCGCTCGACGGACAAAAAGGACTGGGGATTTCGACGCTGGCGCTGGCGGGGCTGGTCATCGTCGGCGTTATGGCGATGGCGTTATATCTGCGTCATGCGAAAAATAACGACGCCGCGCTGTTTAACCTGAATCTGTTCCGCACCCCAACCTTTTCGCTGGGACTGGCGGGCAGCTTTGCCGGACGGCTGGGCAGCGGCATGTTGCCGTTTATGACGCCGGTGTTTTTGCAAATCGGGCTGGGCTTTTCGCCCTTCCACGCCGGACTGATGATGATCCCGATGGTGCTCGGCAGCATGGGAATGAAGCGCATCGTGGTGCAGGTGGTTAACCGCTTTGGCTACCGCCGGGTGCTGGTCGTCACCACCGTTGGGCTGGCGCTGGTCAGCCTGCTGTTTATGAGCGTCGCGCTGCTCGGCTGGTTCTGGCTGCTACCGGTAGTGCTTTTCGTGCAGGGCATGGTTAACTCCACCCGCTTTTCGTCAATGAATACGCTGACGCTGAAAGATTTGCCGGACGATCTTGCCAGCGGCGGCAACAGCCTGCTGTCGATGATTATGCAGTTGTCGATGAGTATCGGCGTGACCGTCGCCGGGCTGCTGCTGGGGATGTACGGGCAGCAGCATATCGCCGTGGACAGCGGCGCGTCGCACAGCGTCTTTATTTATACTTATTTCAGCATGGCGGTGATTATTGCCCTGCCCGCGCTGATTTTTGCCCGCGTCCCGGACGACACCAGCAAGAACGCGGTCATCGCCCGGCGCAAAAGGAGAAATTAGTGAAACTATGGCGGCCCGGTATTACCGGCAAGCTTTTCCTGGCGATCCTCACGACCTGCATTTTGCTGCTGGTGACGATGCACTGGGCGGTGCGCATCAGCTTCGAGCGCGGATTTATCGATTATATTAAGCACGGCAACGAGCAGCGGCTGCAAATGCTCAGCGATGCGTTAAGCGATCAGTACGCCCTGCACGGCAACTGGCGCTTTTTGCGCAATAACGACCGCTTTATTTTCCAGATCCTGCGCTCGTTCGAGCATGATGAAGATGAGCATCCAGGCGGCCCGCGCGGGCCTGGTGGTCCGGGCGAACCCGGCCCCGGTATGCCGCCGCACGGCTGGCGCACGCAGTTCTGGGTGGTCGATCAGCAGCAGCAGGTGCTGGTTGGCCCGCGCTCGCCGGTGCCGCCGGACGGTACGCGCCGTGGAATTAAAGTCAACGGCGTGCAGGTAGGCGAAGTGATTGCTTCCCCCGTCGAGCGCCTGACGCGCAATACCGATATTAATTTCGACCGTCAACAGCGGCGCACCAGCTGGCTGATTGTCGCTCTTGCTACCCTGCTGGCGGCGCTCGCCACCTTCCCGCTGGCGCGCGGCCTGCTGGCTCCGGTCAAACGGCTGGTGGAAGGCACGCATAAACTGGCCGCTGGCGATTTCTCCACCCGCGTGGCGGCCAGTAGCCAGGATGAGCTGGGCAAGCTGGCGCAGGACTTCAACCAGCTCGCCAGCACCCTGGAGAGAAATCAGCAGATGCGCCGCGATCTGATGGCGGATATTTCGCATGAACTGCGCACCCCGCTGGCGGTGCTGCGCGGCGAGCTGGAGGCCATTCAGGACGGCGTGCGTCAATTCACCCCGGAATCCGTCTCCTCGCTTCAGGCGGAAGTCGGCACGCTGACCAAGCTGGTGGACGACCTGCACCAGCTTTCCATGTCCGACGAAGGCGCGCTGGCCTATCAGAAAGCGCCGGTAGATGTGATCCCGCTGGTGGAAATGGCCGCCGCCGCGTTTCGCGAACGCTTCGCCAGCCGGGGCTTAACGTTGCGGGTGCTGCTGCTGCCGGGTGCAACGGTGTTCGGCGACGGCGACCGTCTGATGCAGCTGTTTAATAATCTGCTGGAGAATAGCCTGCGCTACACCGACAGCGGCGGACACCTGCTGATCGCCGCCAGTATGACGGCCACGACCGTCACTCTTGATTTCGCCGACAGCGCGCCGGGGGTGAGCGATGAGCAACTCTCCCGGCTGTGCGAACGCTTCTACCGCGCCGAAGGTTCGCGCAACCGGGCCAGCGGCGGCTCCGGGCTGGGGCTGGCGATTTGCCAGAACATCGTAGCCGCTCACGGCGGGGCGCTGCACCTCGCGCATTCGCCGTATGGCGGTGTTAGTATTAAAGTAGAGTTACCGCTGGATCGCGATTTGCAGGGAGACGTATGACCGAATTACCGATTGACGACAAAACACCGCGTATTTTAATTGTCGAAGATGAACCCAAGCTGGGGCAGTTGCTGATCGACTACCTGCTGGCCGCCAGCTATGCGCCAACGCTTATCAGCCATGGCGATAAAGTCCTTGCTTACGTGCGCCAGACGCCGCCGGATCTGATCCTGCTGGATTTAATGCTTCCCGGCACCGACGGCCTGACCCTGTGCCGGGAAATCCGCCGTTTTTCCGAAGTGCCGATTGTCATGGTCACCGCCAAAATCGAAGAGATCGACCGTCTGCTGGGGCTGGAAATCGGCGCAGACGACTATATCTGTAAGCCCTACAGTCCGCGTGAAGTGGTGGCGCGGGTGAAAACCATTTTACGCCGCTGCAAGCCGCACCGTGAGCTGCTTGCGCTGGATGAAAACAGCCCGCTAATCGTTGATGAAAGCCGTTTTCAGGCCTCCTGGCACGACAAACTGCTGGATCTGACGCCCGCCGAATTTCGCCTGCTGAAAACGCTGTCGCAGGAGCCGGGGAAAGTCTTCTCCCGTGAACAGTTGTTGAATCATCTTTATGACGATTACCGGGTGGTGACCGATCGCACCATTGACAGCCATATCAAAAACCTGCGCCGCAAGCTGGAAGCGCTGGATGCGGAACAGTCATTTATTCGCGCGGTTTATGGCGTGGGCTATCGCTGGGAAGCGGATGCGTCGCGGCCCGGCTAACGCCCGCTGGGTTGATTTCCTGAATATCAGAAAGTCTTGCGCCGGATGAAAACGCCCTTTCGGGTCGGAATAATCCTATAGCATCACATTGCGAACGGGGGTCATGATCGTGGCAAAGCCCTCCATCCCCCGAAAAAATAAGGATTTATTTATGCTGCCCATTCGCTCAGCTCTTTGTGCGCTCCTGGTGATGTCCTTCGCCGCCCATGCTGAGATCAGCGAAGAGGAGGTCAATGCCGCCTGTGCCAAAGTGCCGGATTACGCCCGCGACGGCGAGCAGGCTTATAAAGCCAAAAATTATGCTAAAGCGTATAACGCCTTTGCAAAACAGGTGATCTGGAGTGAAAGCTGCGACCTCGGAGATAGCGCCATTGCCACCGCGTACAATAACGTCGCCCTGACGCTGATCCGACAAAAGAATTACCGCGAGGCGCAGGCCTGGCTGATGCTGATGCCAAAGGATCCGAAGTCGGCTTATAACCTTGGCATGATCAAAGATAAACTGGCCGCGCTGCCGCCAGCCACTTCCCCTGCGGGCGAATACTGGCAGTATGCCGGGGGGTCGGCATGGAATACGCTGACGCTAAAAGCAGGAAAATCCGCCGGAGAATATCAGGCGGATTATATGGGCTATTACTTTGGCATCATGGGCGCGTGGAATGGCCCGAATACCGGTGAATTTTCCGCACCGGTACGGTTAAAAGACGGCAAAGGCGTCATTGCCGTGCGCGATGGTGCCATTGCGAACTGCGATATCGCCCTGACCGTCGCGCCGGATGAAGCCGAACTCAAAACCGATCAACCTCAGGAGTGCGGCTTCGGTCATAACGTCGATGCCAACGGCACGTTTGTCCGGGTGAAATAATCCACCGCGCCCTCTTACGGATGAGGGCGCTACCCCTGACGTTTAAACTCCCGCCATACGCGCAGCATCAGCACCACCAGCCCGGCGACACCGACAAGCAGCACGCCCCACAGCAGGAGTTTATTCAGCATACTGGCACGCTCGGCCGGATCGGTCGCCGTCAGCCGCGCTTCGCCGCCGAGCGTCACCTCATCCCCGGCGTAGGCCCAGGGTAAAAGGGTGGCGTCAGGCATTGACGGTGGCAGCAGCGCGTTGGCACTCAGCGCCTGCGGCTGGGCGGCTTTATTTCCCCACGCCAGCAGGTAAGGCGGATTTCCCTGGGCATTGAAGGCCAGCGTGCGCTTTTCACGCAGCCCCGTTACCCGTGGCAGTTCCTTGCCCCACTGCTGATGAATCCCTTTCAGGCGGATGCCCTGGATCACCTTGCCATCCAGCGCCAGCGGCATCGGGTCGTAGCCACTGACCGCATAAGCCACCAGTTTGGTCAGCGGATGCCAGCTATCGGACGCCGAGCTGCGGTATTCAATATCCAAAGGCAGCACGCTATTTTTAACCGTGGGCACGATCCTCACGGCGTTTAACGGCTGCGGTTGCTGCCAGAAATAGTGCGCTTCATCCGCCGAAACCGCCTGCGCCCGTGGTGAAAGCCGCAGCATCTCCTGGGCCGGTTGCAGATCGCGGCTCACCGCCTGCGCCGCTTTAATATTCAACTTTGGCACCGCCTGGGGATCGCGCGCCAGCACCAGCCAGTATTTATGTGCGCCGTCGACATCCAGCGTATTAAGCTGTAGCCGGTCGCTGCCCGAATTCAGATCCATCAGCGGGACGTCTTCAGCAATCCGCGACCATGACTTAAGATCGCTGCTGTAAAAAACGTCCACACTGGTTTGCCAGTTTTCAGTCAGCCGCGACCACTCAAGACGAATTTGATCGATGCCGGGCTGGTCCAGCATCTTATCGCCCAGTTCAAGCAGCCAGCCCCGCTGCGTGGCCTGAGGCTTTTCCGCCCACAGGGTCACCTCCAGCCCGGAGCCAGAGCGCAGAGAAACCTCGTCCGGCGATCGGGAAGCCGTCTGATTCATTGTATAAACCCGCAGCGGAATGTCCTTCTCTCTCCCCGGGCGCGCGGCAGGCAGGCTCCAGGCGAACGGCAGATTCTGCCCCTGCCCGTTGAACACCCGCACGTCGCGCAGATCCGGCCAGACGCTTTGCTCATACACCTTTTCCGGCAACTCCACCTGATAATACGGCTCGCTGCCGTCGGTGGTCAGCGAGATGCCCCAGGCAAAATCATTCGGCGCGTCCGCAGCCTGAGCTATCGTCGCCCCGACCAGCGTTAACCCGCCCAGCAGAACGGCATGTAATACGATCCTTTTCATTTATCTGTCCTCTCGCGGGTCATTTTTTCCTGTCCGGGAGGTAACGGAGAGAAATAACCAATGATTAAAATCAGTACCGCCACGCCAATAAACGCCACCGCGCGCAGTAAACCGCCGCCGCCCGCGCTATCGACCAGAAAGAGTTTAATGACCACCACCCCCAGCAGCGCCGCACCGGTAAACCAGCCGATGCGGTAATTACGCCGGGTGGCGAGCGCCATGACGCCCAGCGCGGATAATCCCCACAGCAGGGCAAAAGTGGTCTGGATGAGACGCGAATCCCACAGCGTTTCGACGCGCCAGGCGGTATCAGAGTAGTACGCCAGCGCGCGCAGCAAAATGCCGTTGCCCCACCAGAAAACGACGGCGGCGCTGAATATCGCCATTGCCCGCCCCGCCTGCGGATAGAGCACCCGGCCAATTCTGCGCCACCAGAGGATCAACGTCAGCAGGGTGAGCATGGCGCTCTCTTCAAGCGGGTTAAACAGCGGAATGTACTGCCAGTCCGGCATCACGCCGTCCAGCAGATTGGCAAACAGCAGGAACAGCACCGCCAGCGGGATCAGCGGCAGCACGCCCCAGAAGGCGTACAGCTGCCGGTAACGCGCCACCGGCCAGATCCCCCGGCGCAGCGCAATCAGCACGGTTTTGATCGCCAGCGCGATGGCGGTGACTCTCGCCGCTTCCCGCCACTCGTCCATTCCCCACGCCAACCGGGCGGTCTGCCAGAAAATCTCGCCGCCAAGCGCCAGCAGGATGCTCCAGAACAGCGCCAGATGCAGCCCATAGCGTAGCGGGAATTTGACCGGCGGCACCATTTCACGGCGCAGCAGGAAAATCGCGATAGCCAGCACGGGCAGCCAGATAAGATTCAGCCAGCCCGCGTGCAGCGGCGAGGTATCGACCAGCACCTGCCAGAGGACGACGCCGATCATCATCGGCCACAGCAGCCAGACCGCATAGCGCAGCGCGCGCCAGTGCAGACGCATCCCCGCCCGCCGCCATAGCAGGCTGGAGGCGGCGACCAGCGCCAGCAGCAGGAAAATCTCCCGCTGCAAAGGCAGTTGCAGCAGCCACAGCGTTCCCATCAGACACGCCATCCACAGCGCGATACCGCCGCCAAGCAGCCCCAGGCTTATCAGCCGCCACAGCGCGTGGATGCGCACGACGCGCCAGATATAGCTGGCGCTCAGCCAGCTTAGCGCCAGGATCGCAAACACGATGCTGAACGACAGCGCGCCGATGCCGTTTTGCCACGCCCACAGCGCCGATCCCAGCGCCAGTAGCTGGAGGGCGGTGCCGCTGTAGCTCATGCGGATCTGTTTTTGCGTATGCCCAAGCCAGAGCACACCCACTCCTTCCAGCGCCCAGGCCATTGAGGTCCACTGTGCTGACAGCGCCAGCGGGATCGCCAGAGTGGCAAAGACGCCGCCCAGCGCCAGCGCGGCAATCACAATTTGCCTGCCGAGCGACGGATAGCGTTTCATCGCCACCCACGCCAGCAGCAGATAGCCTGCGGCAAAGAACAACGCGGAGAACGCCGGGCCAAACGCCCAGTGGCGGGTTATCGCATACTGCATTCCGAAGCCGACCAGCGGCGTACCAAACAGCAGTACGCCGTCAATGATTTTCTCTCCTGGCCGCCGGGAGCGCAGCGCCAGTGCCACGCTCAGCACGCCGAAAATAAGCAAATTGGCCAGCAGGAATAGCTGGCAGCTAAACCAGAATTCAGGCCGGTAGTCCTGCCATCCCCACAATCCGCCAATGCCGAAGGTAAACACAAAGCCGAGCAGGTTAAGCGGGCGCCAGGGTTGCCAGATACTGATGGCGAGAATGCCGATCGACAGCAGCAGATAGTAGGAGAACAGCCCGACGTGACTGCCACCGCCGGTAGAGAGCAGAATGGGCGACAGATAGCCACCGATGCTGGCGAGCATCGCCAGGCTTAGCGCCCGCTGCATCACCGCCAGCCCTACGCTTGCGGCACAGACCACCAGCATCAGGCCAAAGGCGAGAAAATGTGGCAGCAGGTGATACAGCCGGAACGCGCCGAAAATAGTGATGTATAGCGCGCCGACGGCCCCGCCCTGGAGGATCAACGCATAGAGCGGATTTTTAAGCCGCAGACGCCAGCCAACGGCAAGCAGCGCAATGCCCGCCAGCGCCGCCCCGGTCAGGCGCAGTTCGATGGGGAACAGATCGCGCTCGACGCTGTATTTGACCAGGAAGGCCAGCCCGAAAAACAGCAGGATGATACCGATTTTTGCCAGCGGATTGCCCCGGGTAAACCAGCTCAGCAGGCCCATCACCGGCTGCGGAAGCGCGTATTTCTCTTTCTGCGGCGGTGCATTTTCCCAGACTTCCGCCGCTGGTACAGGCTCATCAAGCGGACGCGGCGCGTCAGGCTCCGGCAATGGCGGCTCGAAGGACGGCATCTCTGGCGGCGCGGTAGCCGCGAAGGTTTCCGCGACCGGCGGTACGGTCTCACGCAGCGGAAGTTCGGCGCGGGCAAGCTGGTTTTGCAGCTCCGCGACCTGCGCCGTCAGGCGGTCGATTTGATACTGGTTACGTCGTCCTTTTGCCAGCGCGTTAAACGCCAGCGCGGGCAGCAAGACCAGGTAAAAAAGCGCGACAATAATGCCAAAAATGACGATCTCATCCATGTCTTTTCCTTAAACCACAATCCGCTTCGCTGGTGGGAAATCATTTTCACTATAGCTGAAAAGCGCGGGAGCGTAGTATCTGCGGGTAAAGCCCTGCTGAGAACCCGCGCCCGGCATGTTTACTCTCCGCCCGCGATAGCGTTACAATGCCCGCCCTTAATGTGGGGGCACTCCCCCAACCGCTTCCGCTAACGAGGCGGATCTGACCTGTCATCAGAACGAGAACATCATGTTTAAACCGGAACTCCTTTCCCCGGCGG
Source organism: Enterobacteriaceae bacterium UBA5654 (assembly GCA_002421005.1). Taxonomy (GTDB): domain Bacteria; phylum Pseudomonadota; class Gammaproteobacteria; order Enterobacterales; family Enterobacteriaceae; genus Superficieibacter. Next base: position 229,841 of record DIJC01000014.1, read on the forward strand.
GAACGCTGAAAAATATGCGTTACGCCTTCGCCTATGGCGCGGATGCCGTCTATGCGGGCCAGCCCCGCTACTCGCTGCGGGTGCGTAATAATGAATTCAACCACGAGAATTTGCAGCTTGGCATTAATGAAGCCCACGCGCTCGGTAAAAAATTCTACGTGGTAGTTAACATTGCCCCGCATAACGCCAAGCTGAAAACCTTTATCCGTGATTTAACACCGGTGGTGGAAATGGGGCCGGACGCGCTGATTATGTCCGATCCGGGTTTAATTATGCTGGTGCGGGAAAACTTTCCGCAGATGGCCGTTCATCTCTCCGTGCAGGCTAATGCCGTCAACTGGGCGACGGTGAAATTCTGGCAGCAAATGGGGCTGACCCGTGTGATCCTCTCCCGCGAGCTGTCGCTGGATGAAATCGCAGAAATCCGCGCCCAGGTGCCGGAAATGGAAATTGAGATTTTCGTTCACGGCGCGCTGTGCATGGCCTATTCCGGTCGCTGCCTGCTCTCCGGCTATATCAATAAACGCGATCCGAACCAGGGCACCTGCACCAACGCCTGCCGTTGGGAATATAACGTTCAGGAAGGCAAAGAAGATACCGTCGGCAATATTGTGCATAAGTATGAGCCTATTGCGGTGCATAACGTCGAGCCGACGCTGGGCATTGGCGCGCCGACGGATAAAGTCTTTATGATCGAAGAGGCGAAACGCCCGGGCGAATATATGACCGCGTTCGAAGACGAGCACGGCACTTATATTATGAACTCGAAAGATCTGCGGGCGATTGCTCACGTTGAGCGCTTAACTCAGATGGGCGTCCATTCGCTGAAAATCGAAGGCCGGACCAAATCTTTTTATTACTGCGCCCGCACCGCGCAGGTATACCGCAAAGCCATTGACGATGCCGCTGCCGGAAAACCGTTTGATACCAGCCTGCTGGAAACGCTGGAAGGTCTGGCCCATCGCGGTTATACCGAAGGTTTCCTGCGTCGCCATACGCATGATGATTATCAGAACTACGAATACGGTTACTCGGTTTCTGAGCGCCAGCAGTTTGTCGGTGAATTTACCGGTGAGCGCAACGGCGACCTTGCGGCGGTCGCGGTGAAAAATAAATTCTCCGTCGGCGACAGCCTGGAATTAATGACGCCGCAGGGCAACGTGAATTTCACCCTTGAGCATATGGAAAACGCGAAAGGCGAAGCAATGCCGGTCGCACCGGGCGACGGCTATACCGTCTGGCTGCCAGTGCCGCAGGAAATGGCGCTGGATTACGCGCTGTTAATGCGTAACTTTGACGGGCAAAGTACGCGTAATCCGCACGCCAGTTAAAACAACAGCAGCCCGCTTAATTTCACTGAACGTTAAAATAAGCGAGCCGATGAGCAGATCTTAGAATCGGATCACAGACGAATGCGCGCGGACTCAATATTATCCGTCGTGCTGAAAAACATAACTCATAAATGCTAGTTGTACCAGGAACCACCTCCTTAGCCTGCGTAATCTCCCTTACGCAGGCGTATTTTTTCCCCCTAATATTTCAGCGTGTTCTTACACGCACATTCCCTTCCTGAGATACACTTGTCTGCATGTTGCGTTAAGAGGCAAAAATGGATGGCAAACTTTCCCGCCAGCTTACTTATTCTGAATGGTAAAAATGCCGGCGACGATCTGCTGCGCGAAGCAATTTATATGCTGCGTAATGAAGGCGTGGTGATCCACGTGCGCGTGACGTGGGAGAAAGGCGATGCCGCGCGCTACGTCGAGGAAGCCTGCGAGCTGGGCGTTGAAACCATTATCGCCGGGGGCGGTGATGGCACGATCAACGAAGTCTCTACCGCCCTGATCCAGTTACCGGGTGAGCACGTTCCGGCGATGGGGATACTGCCGCTCGGCACCGCCAATGATTTTGCCACCAGCGCGGGGGTGCCGGATACGCTGGATAAAGCCCTGAAGCTGGCCATTGCCGGTAACGCCGTGGCAGTTGATATTGCGCGGGTGAATAATAAAACCTGTTTTATCAATATGGCGACGGGCGGATTCGGTCCGCGCATCACCAGCGAAACGCCGGAAAAGCTGAAAGCCGCGCTCGGCGGCGTCTCCTATCTGATCCATGGCCTGATGCGCATGGATACGCTGACGCCTGACCGCTGCGAAATACGCGGCGAAAATTTTCACTGGCAGGGCGATGCGCTGGTGATTGGCATTGGTAACGGCCGTCAGGCGGGCGGCGGACAGCAGCTTTGCCCGGATGCGCTGATTAACGATGGCCTGCTACACCTGCGCGTGTTTACCGGTGACGGACTGCTGCCCGCGATTTTCACCACCCTGACCCAGCCGCAGGACAGCCCGAATATTATCGACGGCGCATCGTCGTGGTTCGAAGTCAGCGCCCCGCACGACATCACCTTTAACCTTGACGGCGAGCCGCTGCGCGGTCAACTGTTCCGCATTGAGATCCTCCCCGGCGCGCTGCGCTGCCGGTTGCCGCCGGATTGCCCGCTGCTACGCTAGCTCGCTGGCCCCGCCCTCTTCAGGCGGCGGGTTTTACGGTAAAAAGGTAAGCGCTGAATCCTCCTGAAATGAGACCGTTTACATCCGGGAAGTGTGATTCAGCGCTTACGGGTTGGTTAACGATCAGGCGCTGAGCGGCTGTGGCAGGGAAAAATCCACCACCAGTTCGCAGAGCGTCCGGTAGTTTCCGGCAGCGAGGTGAAATTTTTCATCGTCGCAGCGGGGGGAAACCACGTAAGTCCGCATTCCCGCGCGGTGGGCGGCCAAAAAACCGTTGCCGCTGTCTTCAATCACCAGACAGTGCTGCGGGGCCAGATCCAGTTTGACCGCCGTCGCCAGATACACCGCCGGATCGGGCTTGCCCCGTATTACATCCGCCGCGCTGGTGATGACGTCGAAATACTTCCACAAATCGAGTTTATCAAACACCACCTGAATCACCCGGTGGGCCGATGACGTCGCCAGCGCGATTTTGTAGTCCTGCTGACGGAAATAGTCGAGCGCTTCGTACAGCCCTTTCATCGCCACGCCGTACTGGTCGATCAGGCTGACCACACGGGTCAGGATCGATGCTTCCAGCACGACAGGGTTAATATCCAGCGCGAATTTTTCCTGCCAGATCCGCGCTATTTCATCTGAGCGTCTGCCGGTCGTCAGCTGCTCGCACGCTTCATGCGTAACCGTCACGCCAAACTCAGCCAGCGTAGTGATTTGAGCGCTCTGCCATAATGCTTCGGAGTCGATAATCACTCCATCCATGTCAAAAACAACGGCTTTAGCGTTCTTCATAACAATATCCCTAAATAGCTGGCATAACGCCCGTTATACCAGCAGGTTTAAATCAGGAAACCTTCAGCGCGCCATCCTCGGCATAGCGGGTTTTACGTTCAAAACCCGGCTGTTCCACCTCGATAAAGTGGCAAACGACAAAGGCAATCAGATACAGCGCGGTATAGGCAATGACCACGCCGATGGTGTCAAACCACGGCAGCAGCACCACCGCAATGGCTGGCGCCAGGAAGTTAGACAGTCCGGCGGAGAGGTTATACACCGAAATGGCCGCGCCGGTGTGATGCGGCTCCAGCGCCGGGAATACCGCCGCCATCGGCACGAATGCGGCCACGAAAATCCCCAGGGAAATCGCCGGGATCAGCGCCATCGCAAAATTATGCCCGGCCCACATGGGGATGTAATAAAACGCGAGGCTGGAGAGAGCCATACCAATGCAGCCAAACCAGCGCACCACTTTCATCCAGCCCATTTTTTCCGCCACGATGCCCCAGAAAATATTGGAGAAAATGGTGGTAAAGAAGAACACCGCCCACACCTGGAGCCATTCGGAGGTGGTAAAGCCCAGCTTATCGACGAACATCATCGGCATAATGACCGCAAAGCCAAACAGCGACAGGGTATTAATGATGCGCACGATGCTGGAGCAGAGAATGTTTTTGTTGGTGTAAAGCAGGGTCACCGCGCGGCTTAACTCGCTGAATTTTTCGCGGGTGGTTAAGTTATGCATCCGGGTCGGGGTATTAACGTTACGCAGGGAAACCATCGCAATCAGGCCACCGGCCACGCAGAAGCCCAGCGCAGTCCACAGCGTGCCCAGTTCACCCATCAGCGGAATGGTAAAGCTGGGAATATAGCTGCCCGCCACGCCGATACCAATGGAGTACACCGCCCAGTACCAGCCCAGCGCCGAACTGGAGCTGTCGCTCTTCACGTTGTGAATGATGATCACAATAAAAGAGTACAGGAACAGCGGATAGGCAAAACCACGAATGCCGTAGAACAGCAGGATCAGCGCGTAATTGGCGTGTCCCAGGCCGAAAACGAGGAACAGAACGTGGAAGATCGCCCACATCACGAAACCAATAAACATGGTTTTTTGCGGCGTAATAATTTCAGCCACTACGCCTGAGATCCACGCGGAGAGCGCCGCTGCCAGACCATACAGGGTAAAGGCAAAAGAGGCTTCCGCCGGAGTAAAGCCGAGGCCGGTAATATAGTGAGACAGAAAGGCCAGTTCAAATCCGTCGCCGGTCATAAACACCGCGATGGCGATATATCCCCATAACAGATTGAGCGGCAATCCCAGCCACTGCTTATTGGTATTCGTCATATGTGCCTCATTTGTAGGGTTCAGGGTTCAGGCACCCCGCGCACTGGCGGGATGCCTTTTGTAAAAATTATTTATTCCGTAACCTGAGATCGTTCTGATATAACGCGTTGAAGGCGTGGTAGCGCTGCGTCAGCATTGCCTGACGTTCGCGGGTAGCCTGGTAGACTTTATAAACTTCCGGTTTTTTGCACACCGCTTCCGGCGACTGACCGGTAGCCAGACACGCCAGACGCGCCGCGCCGAGCGCCCCGCCGGTTTCGCCGCCTTTATGCGTGACGATCGGCATATTGAGGATGTCGGCCAGCAGCTGTGCCCAGTACGGGCTACGCGCCCCGCCGCCCACCAGCGAACATTGTTCAATCTTCGTGCCGCTCTCCTGCAACACCCGCAGTCCGTCAGCGATACCAAAACTAACGCCTTCAATCACCGCGTAGCCCAGCAGCGCACGGTTGGTGGAGTGCGTCATGCCGTGGAACATCCCTTTCGCATCCGGGTCATTGTGCGGCGTGCGTTCACCGGACAGATACGGCAGGAACTGCGGCGCGCTGGCGCGCTGCTCGTCGCTTAACTGCGCCACCTCTTCCAGCAGATCCGCCTCGGTGATCCCCACCAGACGGCAGAACCATTGCAGGCAGCTTGCCGCGCTGAGCATCACGCTCATCTGGTGCCAGCGGTTGGGCAATACGTGACAGAATGCATGCACCGCCGACTGTGGCGCAGGCCGGTAGGCTTCGTTGACCACAAACAGCACCCCGGAGGTGCCAAGAGAGATAAACGCATCGCCCGGCGCAACGGCACCGACGCCGATGGCGCTGACCGCGTTATCGCCGCCCCCGCCTGCCACGACGACGGAGGGATTAAGTCCCCAGCTTGCGGCAATTTGCGCATCCAGCGTTGCGGAGGCGTCGCAGCCTTCCACCAGCGCAGGCATGTTGCAGCGGGCCAGACCGCATTTCTCCAGCAGATAATCTGACCAGTCGCGGCGGGCGACGTCCAGCCACAGCGTCCCGGCGGCGTCGGACATATCGGCGATTTTCTTGCCGGTCATTTTGAAACGCAGATAATCTTTCGGCAGCAGCACCGTCTCCAGCCGCTGGAAGTTTTCCGGCTCGTGCTTGCGCACCCACAGTAGCTTCGGCGCGGTAAACCCCGGCATGGCGAGGTTTCCGGCGATGGCGTGCAGTTCTGAAGCGCTGTGCTCCAGCTCCACGCACTCCGCCGCGCTGCGGGTATCGTTCCATAAAATCGCCGGGCGGATCACGCGGTTGTCGCCGTCCATCAGCACCGCGCCGTGCATTTGCCCGGACAGGCCGATCGCTTTGATGGCGTTCCAGTGCGGGGCACATTTCTCACGCAGCGTGGCAATCACATAGTTGGTGGCGTCCCACCATGCCTGCGGATCCTGTTCCGACCAGTGCGGATGGGGCCGCTGAATCGTCAGCGGCGCGCTATGGGTGGCGACGATGTCGTGATTCTCGTCAATCACCAGCCCTTTAACTTCGGAGGTGCCCAGATCGATGCCTAAGTACATAGTGACCTCTCAATGGATCAGGGAGTAGACGGCGTTGATTTTTTCACGCAGCAGCGCGGCAAAATCGGCGTTGTCAGCCAGCTCGCCGAACAGGGCGCGGTCTTTGGCGTAAACGCTAATCGGGTCGGCGGCGTTAAACATGGCGTGAACCGCTGGGGCATCAAGGATGCCGTCCTGGTATTCATACGGCAGTTGGCCTTTGTGCCACTGCTCCATGTAAACGAAGAACAGTGCGGGCAGCATCGCGGTGGCCGCCGGGCGCACGCCGCGCTGGTAGCATTCCAGCATGGTCGGGGCGATCATCGCCGGGATCTTGGAGAAACCATCCGCCGCGACGCGCTGGTTGGTATCCTGAATATGCGGGTTGGTAAAGCGTTGTAGCACCACGTCGCGGTATTTTGGTAAGTCGATGCCGTTATCGCCGAGGCAGGGGATCACATCTTCCGTCACGTAACGGTCGGCAATGGCGTAAATCGCGTCTGTTAAGGTGCTTTCGTGGATGTACTGCTGGCCCAGCAGCGTACCGGCCCACGCGATGCAGCTATGTGAGGAGTTAAGGATACGGATTTTGGCTTCTTCGTAAGGGATAACGGAATCGACCATTTCGACGCCGATTTTTTCGAAGTCCGGGCGTCCGGCTTTGAAGTTGTCTTCGATCACCCACTGGATAAAGGTTTCGCCCATCACTGGCGCTTTGTCGTCGATGCCGGTCTGCGCTTTAATGCGCGCCGGTAGATCCGCCGCCGGGCGTGGGGTAATACGGTCAACCATGGTATTCGGACAGGTGGCGTTAGCGTGCAGCCATGCAATCACCGACGTTTTGCCGGTCAGCGTCAGGAATTCCACCAGCCCATCGTGGAAGCGCTCGCCGTTATGACGGACGTTATCGCAGTTCAGCAGCGTCAGCGGACCGGCGTTATCAGCAATACGTTTTTCCAGAATTTTAGTGATGGTACCGTAAATGGTTTTGTTGCCGCCGTTCAGGTCGCTGACGATATCCGGGTTGCTGACTTCCAGCTTGTGGCTGGTGTTGAGGTAATAGCCGGATTCCGTCACGGTAAACGCAATCACTTTCGTCGCCGGGTTTGCGCCTTCAGCAATCAGCGGCTGTAAATCTTCCTGCCACGCCAGCAGCTTTTGAATCGAGGTAATTTGTTCGTACTTCCGCTCCCCTTCCGGGCTAACGGTTTCCAGAACATAGCGCCCGTCCTGCGCGGTCAACGCTGAAACCACATGCTCTGCGTCGTTACGAATATTGCCTGCGGCGATATGCCAGGTGGTATCGCCAGACTCAATTAATTTGTGCATATACCAGGCCTGATGCGCACGATGAAAAGAACCCAGACCGATGTGTAACCATGTGAAGTGATTGTTCATTGCTTTGCTCTCCATTGAGTTTATGGAGCTGAATGTACATGAGCAATTGATTCAAAATAGAGCGACAGATCACAAAAGAGCAAATGACCAATAAAAATACTTTTGACCAAAAATGAGCGAAGTAATCTCTTTAAATGCAATGGTGCATGGGCGGTGGAAGGCGGGATGTTGAATCGCTACGGTGTAGAAAGATGTAAGGCAGCAACTGTTTTTGGCGCTGCCTCAATAGTGGTAACGACATGCTGCAATTAGCAGTGAATCGTCAGTAACTGCGTATACCAGCCGGTGTTCTTCTGTAATTCGTCGAGTCCAGAACTCCGCGAGATTATGCTTCAGAGGTTCTGGTTTACCTTTACCTTCAAACGGGGTTCTACGGGTATCCTTGATGAGTTCATTGATCTTTTTAACCATTCGCTTATCTGTTTCCTGCCAGTACAGATAATCATCCCATGCTTCCTCAGACCAGGTTAGTTTCACTCAATGATATCCTTTTCCGTACCTTTTCCTGATTTCAGACTATCTATTGAATCCATCAATCTCCGGGCGTTCGCAGGGGATCGCAAAAGATACGCAGTTTCTTCAAGAGAATTATATTCTTCGAGCGACATAAGAACACAAGCCTCTCCGTTCTGACGAGTAATAAGAATTGGGGTGCTATCTTCAACGGCTTTCAGCATCGTTGCCGATAAATTCTGGCGTGCTTCGCTATAGCTGATTGTACGCATGTTAATCTCCTCTGTTGTAACGTTCATTGTACAATGATGGTTGGCGATTAACTACTTATTAATTTAAATTAGGCTCAATGAGCTGGTTGATGGTAGTTGCGCGCAGAGCAAATGGATCTCACCGTCGTAGGTTAAATAATAAATCCTCACCCGACAAAGCAGTAAGTAATATTGAACAAAACATTGCCTGCTTCATCGGCAAAAGCGACAATACTTTCATAACGCCAGTTAAAAATTGTTGCCACGTTGTTAACGTAAGAGACTGAAAAAATTGATGAAAGAAGATGACATCAGATTTGACCAGAAGGTCAGAGCAGCGTGGATGTATTATGTTGCCGGGCAGAACCAGAGCGAGATAGCTGCGCAGCTCGGCACCTCTCGTCCGGTGGTGCAGCGGTTAATCGCGGCCGCCAAAGAGGAAGGCATTGTTTCTATTGGCCTTAATCACCCGATTGCCGCCTGTCTGAACTACGCCTCGCTGCTGAAAGAAAAATATCAGCTTCATGAATGCAACGTCGTGCCTGCGTTCGCCAATGAATCAACGCTGGATAGCGTCTCTTTCGGTTGCTATCAGGTGATGTCGCAGTATTTGAAAGGTGAAAGCGCGAAGATCATCGGCATCGGCTCCGGCCTGACGCTGAAAAAAACCATTAAGCGTATTGATTTTGAAAGCAAAAACAGCAAATGCGTGGCGCTGATCAGCGCGATGGACGAAAACGGGCAGTGTAATTATTACGATGACGTCCCCCTGCTGCTGGCGCGTAAAATTCAGGCAAACTATTTTCAATGGCCCGCCCCGCGCTATGCGAAGTCGTTGCCGGAACATAAAATGTGGTCCACCAATCGCCTTTTTGAAAGTGTGACCTCAGTGGCGGATCACGCGGATGCGATTTTCGTCGGCATCGGCGCGCTCGGCACCCAAAGCCCTATTTTCAAAGACGGATTTATCAACCTTGCGCAGCTGGAAGAGCTGCGTCAGCACGGGGCCATCGGCGAGATCCTCGGTCGTTTTATCGACGCCGAAGGCCAGGTTGCCGGGTCAGATATCAACCGGCTGATCACCAGCTATGACATTCGCCGCAACACCTGCCCGCGCATTGCCGTGGCCTGCGGAGACGACAAACGCCCGGTGATCCTCGCCGCGCTCACCGGCGGATGGATCAACGGACTGGTCACCGACGAAGGCACCGCCCGCTGGCTGCTCACCCACTAAACGCCGGTCAGGTAACAAAAATCGGCGGGATTTCCCGCTGCTGAACGGGTGCCTGGCCTGCATCAATAATTTCAAATACCGCTGCCAGCATCGCCGGGACGTCCTGGCGCACCATTTCGATGTCATGCCCCAGCAGGGTGACAAACGGGTCCCAGTCAAAACAGCCCATCGGCGGCTGATTACCGTCGCGGTAGCCCGCCTGGGTCAGCCAGCGCACCACTCCTTCCAGCGAAATCGTCGAGTTGACGAACAGCCCGCCGATATCCGCGCGCGGCTCGCTGAAAAAAGTGCGCAGCGCCAGTTCGGCCTTTTGCGGCGCATAGCCGCAGGCGAGCAGATGATCTTCCGCCAGCGTCAGTCCGGCATCCTGATGCGCATCGCGAAAACCGCGCAGGCGCTCGCGGGTATTGTGATCGCTCCCGCGTCCGCCGACAAACACCAGCGGGCGCTTTTCGCCGTAGCGTTTTTCGCTGTTGCGCAGAATGCGCCGCGTCAGTTCTTTCGCCCCGGCATAGTTATCCGAGATCACCGACGGAGCCAGCGTGCCCGGCAGGTCGAGGTTCAGCGTCGGCACGCCCGCCTGGGCGCAAAGCTCGGTAATTTTATCCGGGTCGGTGGCCCCGGTCGCAATCATCCAGTCCACCTGCCATGAAAGCATGGTGCGCGCAGCTTCCAGCTCCAGCGCCGGGTCGCGGCGGGTACAGGTGATGATGGGAAACAGGCCGCGCTCGCGGGCCATCATTTCAAAGGTTTCAACAATGGAGCCGAAATAGCGGTTGTCGTATTTCGGCACAATCATACCGATGATTTTTGACCGACTGCTGCGCAGCAGGCTGGCCTGACGGTTAACCGCGTAGCCCTGCTCCTGGGCGATGCGCGTCACTCTCTCGGCAAGCTTTGCGCTGATCCGCCGCTTCTTCCAGTTACCGTTGAGGATGGCGCTGACCGCACTGGCGGAAACGCCCGACAGTTCGGCCAGATCGTAAATCGTCGTTTTCCTGCTTTTTCCGACCTCTGTCACAAATATATCTCTCCGTTAATCGCCAGACTTGCGCTTACCAAAAGGAAGATGCTAAATCAGCTTCATCGATTGAGCAGATTGCGCAACCTGGCGCAATTTTGCAAGCCGTCGCGCAACACATTGCCGAAAACCCGGCAAAAATATTTATTTTTCAGCGAGTTAATTCGGTGAGAAATAAAAAACCTCCCGACTGTACCCTCGGTGCAGCCGATCGTATCCATCAGATTTATGAAGGATTATAAAATGAATTCCGCAACTGTTTCTATGAATCGTCCGCTGGCAGGAAAAGTCGCTGCTATCACGGGTGCCGCCTCCGGCATCGGCCTGGAATGTGCCAGAACGCTGCATCGCGCCGGGGCAAAAGTCGTGCTGGTGGATCGCGACGGCGAGAAGCTGAATAAGCTGGTGGCGGAGATCGGCGAAAACGCTTTCGCCCTACAGGTAGATCTGCTGAAACCGGCGGAAGTTGCCGGGATGCTGGACGGCATTCTGACGCTGGCGGGCGGGCTGGATATTTTCCATGCCAATGCCGGGGCCTACATCGGCGGGCCGGTGGCCGAGGGCGATCCTGACGTCTGGGATCGGGTGCTCAATCTCAACATCAACGCCGCTTTTCGCAGCGTTCACGCCGTGCTGCCGCATATGATTGCGCAGAAATCCGGCGATATCCTGTTCACCAGCTCCATCGCGGGCATGGTGCCGGTGATTTGGGAGCCAATCTATACCGCCTCAAAATTTGCGGTACAGGCATTTGTGCATACCACTCGCCGCCAGGTTGCGCAGCATGGCGTTCGCGTCGGCGCGGTGCTGCCGGGACCGGTCGTCACCGCCCTGCTCGATGACTGGCCGAAAGCCAAAATGGACGAAGCGCTGGCCAACGGCAGCCTGATGCAGCCGATTGAAGTGGCGGAAGCGGTGCTGTTTATGGTGACGCGCTCGAAAAACGTTACCGTGCGCGATCTGGTGATCCTGCCGAACAGCGTCGATCTCTGAGCCGGTCCCTGGAGCCTGTATGAATCAAGATAACAGAACCATTATTGGCGTGGACGTGGGTTCAGGCAGCGTGCGCGCCGGGATTTTCGATTTTAACGGTACGCTGCTGGCCCATGCCACCCGCCCGATCACCCTCTGGCGCGAAGCGGGACAGATTGTTGAGCAGTCCAGCCGCGAAATCTGGCAGTCGGTGTGCCAGTGCATTAAAGAGGCGGTCAGCAAATCCGGCGCGGCCCCGGCAAGCGTGGCGGGCATCGGTTTTGATGCCACCTGCTCGCTGGTGGTGCTGGACGCCGAAGGCAGGCCGCTGCCGGTCGGGCCTTCGGAGGAAGCGGACCGTAACGTCATTGTCTGGATGGATCACCGGGCCACCGCGCAGGCGGAACGGATTAACCAGACGGCACATCCGGTGTTGCAATACGTTGGCGGTAAAATTTCCCCGGAAATGGAAACGCCGAAAATCCTCTGGCTGAAAGAGCACCGGCGAAAAATCTACGATCGCGCGTGGCAGTTCTTCGATCTGGCGGATTTTCTGACCTGGCGAGCCACCGGCGATCTGGCGCGCTCGACCTGTACCGTGACCTGTAAATGGACCTATCTGGCGCATGAAAAGCGCTGGGACCCTGATTACTTCCACACCATTGGTTTACAGGAACTGGCCGACGAGGATTTCGCGCGGATTGGTCAGCGCATTCGTGAGCCGGGCACGCCGTGCGGTAACGGTCTGACGCTGGAAGCCGCCGATGAAATGGGCCTGCGCGTCGGGACGCCGGTCGCCATCGGTATGATTGACGCTCACGCGGGTGGCATTGGCACCGCCGGGGTCGATCGCGGGGCGCTGCACAATATGGCCTGGGTGTTCGGCACCTCCGCCTGCACCATGATGTCCACCAAGAAACCGGTATTTGTGCCCGGCGTGTGGGGGCCGTATTACTCGGCGATGGTGCCGGGGCTGTGGCTGAATGAAGGCGGGCAGAGCGCGGCGGGCGCGGCGATCGACCAGCTTATCGCCTTCCACCCTGCTGCTGCCGAAGCCAGCGAACGGGCGAAAGCGGCGGGCGTATCGCTGCCGGTGTTCCTCGCCGATCGGGCGCTAAAAAGCGTGGCCGCGCCGTCGCAGGCGGTGGAGCTGGCGCAGGGGCTGCATGTGGTGCCGGAGTTTTTAGGCAACCGCGCGCCGTTTGCCGATCCGCATGCGCGGGCCGCGATTGCCGGGCTGGGGATGGAACGGGATCTCGATAATCTGGTGGCGCTGTACGTCGCCGGGCTGTGCGGGATCGGCTACGGATTGCGGCAAATCCTTGAAGCGCAGTCAGAGAACGGTATTGAAACCGGGAAAATCGTGATTAGCGGCGGCGCGGGGCAGAATCCGCTGGTGCGTCAACTGCTGGCGGATGCCTGCGGTCTGCCGATCCTGACCACGGTATCCAGCGAGCCGGTGCTGCTGGGTTCAGCGATCCTCGGTGCGGTGGCGGGCGACGTTTCCCCGTCGGTGCCGGAAGCGATGTCGCGCTTTACGGTGCTGGACAAGCAGTACGATCCCGACACGGCGCATCAGATGTGCCACCAGCAGCGCTACGAGGCGTACAAACTGCTTCAGGACACCGCGCGAAAACTGCGCGAGTTTTGACCTGCCGTTGCCCGGCAGCACGACCGCCGCCGGGCATCCACATCAGGCAATCGTCACCTTCGCGTTTAAATATACATCCTGGACGGCGTTAATCAGCTTCACGCCGTCCGCCATGGATTTCTTAAAGGCTTTACGTCCCAGAATCAGCCCCATCCCCCCGGCGCGCTTGTTGATCACCGCCGTGCGTACCGCGTCGGTTAAATCGGTTTCGCCGCCGTCCGCGCCGCCGGAGTTAATCAATCCGGCGCGGCCCATATAGCAGTTCGCCAGCTGGTAGCGCACCAGATCGATCGGGTTGTCGCTGGTCAGCTTGCTGTAAACCCGGTCGTCGGTGTAGCCGAAGTTAACCGCTTTGTAGCCGCCGTTATTTTCTGCCATTTTCTGTTTCACGATATCCGCGCCAATGGTGGCGGCGAGGTGGTTAGCCTGTCCGGTCAGGTCGGCGGAAACGTGGTAATCCACGCCGTCTTTTTTAAACGCGGAATTACGCAGATAGGCCCACAGCACTGTCACCAGCCCCAGTTCGTGCGCGCGTTCAAAGGCCGCAGAGATTTCCTCAATCTGGCGGCGCGACTGTTCAGAGCCAAAGTAAATCGTCGCCCCAACCGCCACCGCACCCATGTTAAAAGCCTGCTCAACGCTGGCGTATAAGGTCTGATCGTATTCGGTGGGATAGCTTAAGGTTTCGTTATGATTCAGTTTCACCAGAAAGGGAATGCGGTGCGCATAGCGACGCGATACCGACGCCAGCACCCCATAAGTGGAGGCCACGCAGTTACATCCCGCCTCCAGCGCCAGTTCGACAATGTTCTTCGGATCAAAATAGAGCGGATTGGCCGCAAAAGAGGCACCGGCAGAGTGCTCAACGCCCTGATCAACCGGTAATATAGAGAGATAGCCGGTGCCTGCCAGACGCCCGGTATTATACAGGGTCTGCATATTTCGCAGCACTGCTGGCGGGCGATTGTTATCGATCATCACACGATCAACGTAGTCGTGTCCTGGTAGCTGAAGCTGGTCGGCTGGAATGGTTATACAACGATGCTGTAACAGGCTGTCGGCGTCTTTGCCAAGCAACTGCGCAATATCAGTCATAGCGTTTCTCCCGTTTATTCCGACATCGCGTCGGATGTGGATTGTCCTGCCCCGCCTTGTGCGGGCAGTGGTAAGTCTGGTCCCGGGTTGCGCATTTTTCCATCTTTCAGGCACTTTTTGCCCGCGCGTGCTGGCAGTTATACTGAACGATAAAATGTTAAGTCGGTCATACTTTCGCCTCAAAGGTATTTAAAAGGTATTATTGAATGGTATGGTTAAAGCGTACCTTACCTGTCATGAAGGATTTAAAGATGAAAACTACAGTAAAGCTGTCGTTCATGATGTTCATTGAATGGTTTATCTGGGGCGCATGGTTTGTTCCTCTGTGGCTCTGGCTGAGTAAAAGCGGGTTTACCGCCGGGGAAATTGGCTGGTCCTACGCCTGTACCGCTATCGCCGCCATCCTCTCGCCGATCCTCGTCGGCTCGCTGACCGACCGCTTTTTCTCGGCGCAAAAGGTGCTGGCGCTGTTGATGTTTGTCGGAGCGGTGCTGATTTACTTCGCCGCGCAGCAAACCACCTTCGCCGGATTCTTCCCGCTGCTGCTGGCCTACTCACTGACCTATATGCCAACCATCGCGCTGACCAACAGCATCGCTTTTGCCAACGTCCCGGACGTGGAGCGCGACTTCCCGCGCATTCGCGTGATGGGTACTATCGGCTGGATCGCCTCCGGCGTGGCGTGCGGTTTCCTGCCGCAGTGGCTGGGCTACAGCGATATTTCACCAACCAATATTCCGCTGCTGATCACCGCCGCCAGCTCGGCGCTGCTGGGGGTATTTGCCTTCTTCCTGCCGGATACGCCGCCGAAAAGCACCGGCAAACTGAATTTCCGGGTGATGCTGGGACTGGATGCGCTGATCCTGCTGCGCGACCGCAACTTCCTCGTCTTTTTCGTCTGCTCGTTCCTGTTTGCGATGCCGCTGGCGTTTTATTACATCTTCGCCAACGGCTATCTCACCGAAGTCGGCATGAAAAACGCCACCGGCTGGATGACGCTCGGACAGTTCTCTGAAATCTTCTTTATGCTGGCGCTGCCGTTCTTTACCCGGCGCTTTGGTATCAAAAAGGTATTGTTATTAGGTCTTATCACGGCGGCGATTCGCTATGGCTTTTTTGTCTACGGCGGCGCGGATCAGTATTTCACCTATGGCCTGCTGTTCCTCGGCATTTTGCTGCACGGCGTGAGCTACGACTTTTACTACGTCACGGCTTATATCTACGTCGATAAAAAAGCGCCGGTGCATATGCGCACCGCTGCACAGGGTCTGATCACCCTTTGCTGTCAGGGCTTTGGTAGCCTGCTGGGCTACCGCCTGGGCGGGGTGATGATGGAAAAAATGTTTGCCTTGCCGGAACCGGTGAACGGTCTGACCTTTAACTGGTCAGGGATGTGGGCATTCGGCGGCATTATGATTGCGATCATCGCCGTTCTGTTTATGTGGTTGTTCCGCGAGTCGGATAAAGAAATTACCGCAATAAATCCACAAAATCATTCAGGCGACATGAAGGCGGCAAGTGAGTAAGTCGCCCCCAGGCAGCCTGAAAGATGAAGTGGAAAGGTAATCACCGACGCGCGATATTGCGTTAACACGAGGGGAATCTAAATGAAATCAGAACGTATTCTCGGTGCTCTTTACGGGCAGGCGTTAGGGGATGCGATGGGGATGCCATCAGAACTGTGGCCGCGCTCGCGGGTGAAGGCGCATTTTGGCTGGATCGACCGGTTTTTGCCGGGTCCGGCGGAGAATAACGCCGCCTGCTACTTTAAACGCGCGGAGTTTACCGACGACACGTCAATGGCGCTGTGTCTGGCGGATGCGCTGCTGGCGCGCGACGGGCAAATTGACCCGGATCTGATTGGCCGTAATATCCTGGACTGGGCGCTGCGCTTTGACGCCTTTAATAAAAACGTCCTCGGCCCGACGTCAAAAATCGCCCTGAAGGCGATCCGCGACGGCAAACCGGTGGCTGAACTGGAAAACAACGGCGTCACCAACGGGGCGGCGATGCGCGTCTCCCCGCTCGGCTGCCTGCTTCCGGCGCGCGACGTGGACGCGTTTATTGACGACGTGGCGCTGGCCTCCAGCCCGACGCACAAATCGGATCTGGCCATTGCCGGGGCGGTAGTAGTGGCGTGGGCGATTTCCCGCGCCATTGACGGCGAACCCTGGTCGCGTATTGTCGATGCCCTGCCCGCCCTCGCCCGCCACGCGCAGGAAAAACGCATCACTACTTTCAGCGCCTCGCTGGCGGCGCGTCTGGAGCTGGCGCTGAAAATCGTTCGCGAGGCGGATGGCACCGAATCCGCCAGCGAAGCGCTGTATCAGCAGGTCGGCGCTGGCACCAGCACCCTTGAGTCGGTTTCCTGCGCCATTGCGATGGTTGAACTGGCGCAAACCGATCCTAACCGCTGCGCTATTTTGTGCGCCAACCTTGGCGGCGACACCGACACCATCGGTGCAATGGCGACCGCTATTTGCGGCGCGTTGCAGGGCGTCGGGGCGATCGATCCGGCGTTGAAGCAGGAGCTGGACGACGTCAATCAGCTTGATTTCACGCGCTACGCCGATGCCCTGATGCGCTTTCGCCAGCAACGG
The DNA here is from genome assembly GCA_002421005.1 of Enterobacteriaceae bacterium UBA5654. Classification (GTDB taxonomy): domain Bacteria; phylum Pseudomonadota; class Gammaproteobacteria; order Enterobacterales; family Enterobacteriaceae; genus Superficieibacter. The sequence goes on from DIJC01000014.1 coordinate 246,661, forward strand.
GAGGAAGCATGAATGCGCCGACGCTGACGGATAAACTGGCGACCCTGCGCGCGCGCCGTCCGGTGACGGTGGTCGGTGCGGCGGTCATTGATGTGATTGCCGATGCCTACGCCCTGCCGTGGCGCGGCTGCGATATTGAACTTAAGCAGCAAAGCGTCAATATCGGCGGCTGCGCGTTAAATATCGCCGTGGCGCTGAAGCGGCTGGGCGTCGCCGCCAACAACGCGCTGCCGCTCGGCCGGGGCGTGTGGGCAGAGATCGTGCGCAATAATCTGGCGAAAGAGGGGCTGACCAGCCTGATCGATAACGCCAGCGGCGACAACGGCTGGTGCCTGGCGCTGGTCGAGCCGGACGGCGAACGCACGTTTATGTCCTTCAGCGGCGTGGAAAATGCGTGGAATGCCGACTGGCTGGCCCGGCTTAACGTCGCGCCGGGCAGTCTGGTTTCGCTTTCCGGCTACCAGCTCGCCTCGTCCTGCGGTGAGCTGCTGGTCGGCTGGCTGGAAACGTTGCAGGAAGTGACGCCGTTTATCGATTTTGGCCCGCGCATCGCCGATATCCCCGCCCCGCTGATGGCGCGGATTATGGCCTGCCAGCCGATTATTTCGCTCAATCGTCAGGAGGCAGAGATCGCCGCCGAAGCGTTTAACCTGCGCCCGGAAATGCCCGCGTTTGGTGAAGACTGGCTGCAAAAATTCGGCTCGCCGCTGATCGTGCGTCACGATAAAGCGGGCGCGTGGTATTTCAGCGCCGAAGGCCAGGGTACGGCGGCGGCTTTCCCGACAACGGTGGTGGACACCATCGGCGCGGGCGACAGTCACGCGGGCGGTACGCTGGCAGGTCTGGCAGGCGGCTGGTCGCTGGCCGATGCGGTGCTGCTGGGCAACGCGGTGGCCTCATGGGTGGTGGGACATCGCGGCGGCGACTGTGCGCCGACGCGCGAGGAGTTACTCCTCCGACACGAAAACGTATAGATCGCTACGGCAGTGGCTGATGCTGTATTCGATGGGCCGCTGCTGGTGGTCGAGCGCGACCTGCTTGATCACCAGCATCGGCACGGTGTCATCCATCTTAATATGTGACTGAAACTCGGCATCCGGCATGCGTGCGCTGACCCATGAACGCGTACGCAGAGGGAAAATATGCTGACTGCGAAAATACTCATACAGTGAAACGCCGATCGCATCGACATCGTGAATAAGATGCGTGGGCACCCACGACTCTTCAATCGACACCGCCTCATCATCAACATAGCGAATGCGCCTGAGCATGAACACGTCGCTGTTGGTCTCAATCGCCAGCCGCTGCGCCACCTCTTCCGGGCAGGGAACGATACGCTTATTGACCCACAGGGTATCCGGCTTTTTGCCGAGCAGCACCACCTGTTGGGAAAAGCCGCGCGCCTCTTTCAGCGAATATTCAAAGATATTATTGATTTGCGTCCCGTAGCCTCGCGCCCGCGTCACGACGCCCTCTTCTTCCAGGGTTTGCATAGCCTTGCGCACGGTAATGCGCGAAACGCCGGTCAACTGGCTGAGATCGCGCTCGCCGGGCAAAATATTGCCGTGCGCCAGCCCGCCGCTGCGCACGGCATTTTTTATCGTCTCGGCAAATTTCAGGTACAGCGGTGTATTATCCGCCGCCGTCATTCGCTCATTTAGCTGCTCAATCAGCTGGATATGCGCTTGTTCCATTTGTCTTTTTTCCATGTCCGGGTCTGCTGGCAGTATATCACGCGCGTCAAAATCTGAGCATTTTCTTGACCGCCAGCCGTTGCTTACCCGGCCCGCGTTCATCCTGATATTGGCTGCCCCCGTCGCAGGTGCCGGGGATGCCCACACATTTGCCGGGTTAATCAGTCGCCGGGAGCCGAATGCCTACCACCACGCGTGAAAATGATGCACCGGGCCAATTCCCTCCCCGACCTCCAGCGTATCGGCCTGCGCCAGCGCCGCAGAAAGCCAGCTTTTGGCCTGCTGCACCGTGTCGGCCCAACGGGAATGGCGCGGGCGCAGCGCGGCCAGCGCCGCAGAAAGCGTGCAGCCGGTGCCGTGGGTGTTTTGGGTATTCACCCGCGGGGCGGTAAACCGCTGTTCGCCGTCAGGGGTAAACAGCCAGTCCGGGCTTTCGGCGTCGTCCAGATGCCCGCCTTTCATCAGCACCGCACCGCAGCCCAGCGCCAGCAACGCCCGGCCCTGCTCCAGCATTTCCCGCTCGGTGCGGGCATGAGGCGCATCCAGCAGCGCGGCGGCTTCCGGCAGGTTGGGGGTGATCAGTGAAACCTGCGGCAGCAGACGGCTGCGCAGAGTGGCGACCGCCGACGCAGAAAGCAGCGGATCGCCGCTTTTTGCCAGCATGACCGTATCCAGCACTACGTTTTTGATCTGGTAGCGCTGAAGACGCTCCGCTACCGCCTCAACGATATCGGTTTCCGCCAGCATCCCAATTTTGGTGGTATCAATGCGCACATCGCTGAAGACCGAATCAAGCTGCGCGGCGACGAAATCCGGCTCGATGCGATACACCGACTGTACGCCACGGGTATTCTGCGCCACCAGGGCGGTAATAACCGAACAGCCGTAAGCGCCGAGCGCCGAGAAGGTTTTCAGATCGGCCTGAATGCCCGCGCCGCCGCTGGGATCGGTTCCGGCAATGGTTAATGCGTTGATTCGTTTCATGCCTGCACCTCCCCTTCCAGCGTCCATAGCGCGTCAAGAAAGGCCGGAATAAAACTGCCGGGGCCGCCGCTGTGTCCGGCAGCCTGCGATCCGGCCTGTTTGAACCAGGCGCAGGCAGAGGCCACGTTGCTAAGCCGGTCGCCGGATAGCGCACCGCTGGCGGCAACCACGGCGGAGAGCGCGCAGCCGGTACCCACCACGCGGGTCATCAGCGCATTACCGCCGCTGACCGCCAGCGTGCGCTGACCGTCGGTGATGTAATCCACTTCGCCCGTCACGACCACAATCGTCGAGAATGACCGCCCCAGATCCTGAGCAGCAGGCAGCGCCGCCGCTGCCGTGTCGGTGGTATCCACTCCGCGTCCGCCCGCGCTGGCTCCGGCGAGGGCAAGGATCTCCGACGCATTACCGCGAATGGCGGCGGGCCGCAGCGTTAACAGCTCATGGCAAAAGCGGCTGCGCAGGGTCAGTGCGCCGACCGCCACCGGATCGAGAGTCCAGGGTTTTTGCGCGGCGCTGGCGCTGATGACCGCCGCCCGCATGGCCTGCGCGCGCGCTTCAGTCAGGGTGCCGACGTTTATCAGCAGCGCATCGGCGATTGCCGCAAACTGCGCGGCCTCCTGCGCATCAATCACCATCGCCGGGGATGCGCCCAGCGCCAGCAGGACGTTGGCGGTAAAGGTTTGCACGACGTCATTTGTCATGCAGTGAACAAGCGGGGAACGACGACGGAAAAGAGGTAACGCGTGCGCCGCAGCGGTGCGGCTGTGCAGGTCAGGTTGCATAGTTATGCTCCTGCCAGACGCTGAAGAAGGACTTCTGTACAGGAGTCAGACTTCCCTACGCTGGCATTATCCAGATCAGGTAATACGGGTATTTCTCAGCCTTCACGCAGAAGGGCACCCCGAGTCATGTAGATTACATTTCTTTATTAATGACCAGCTTAGGGGAAGTCGCCTGGCGATGCAAGTTTGTACTGTAAGGCTATTTAAACAAAGCAAAATTAAATAGCCATAAGAAAAAACGACGGGGTGTGCTCCTTCATCCGTGCTTGTTTTGTATTTTCAACGCGGGTAGCGCGATATGTGGCTTTTCGCCCGCCTCCAGTTGGCTGGCTATTGGCTTGACAATTTTCTCTCCTTGCGCGCCAAAGAACTGATACAGCGTGTCGGAGGCTGACTGAGTGAGCACCATAATTTCGATACGGCGATTATTAGCACCGGTAGGATCTTTGGTATCCAGCAGCATTTGGTCGGCCATTGCACTTACCTGCATCACTTTGTCCGTTGGCATCCCCGCCTGTTCCAGCACCCGCCTGGCCGACAGCGCCCGGTCACCGGAGAGGTTCCAGTTGTTGTAGGCATTCTGCTTATACTGCATCGCGTCCGTGTGGCCCGTGATAATGATTTTATTATCCAGAGAGTCAAAAATGGGCGTCAGTTCGGTAAGCAACGCGCTGAAGAACGGCATGATTTTGGCGCTTCCCCGTTCAAACATACTGCGATTCTTATTGTCTTTGATCAGGATGCGCAGACCTTGTGGCACAATTTCCATCTCAAGGTTAGATTCCATATGCGCCCTGAGCGCAATATCGTTAATGCTGGTTGCCAGTTCACCCAATTCTCTGACAGATTTCTGTTTCAACAGCGCCATTTTCTTCGTCGTATCCAGCGCTTTTTTGGCGCTATCCTCATCGACCCGGGCGCTCAGCACTTTATCGCTGTTGGCCCCTTGCTTATTTCCCCGGCTGTTAGTGCCATTAACAATATGTTTCTTACCCAGGTTGTTGAGCGGAGCAATACCCCCGCCATTAAAAATGGAGTGTCCATGAAGCGCTGCAACAATACTTTCACGATCTTTTTTACTGACGCTGTTAACAATCCACAGGGTCATAAACAGCGCCATCATCGCCAGGGTAAAATCCGCAAAGGCCACTTTCCATGCTCCCCCATGATGACCGCCGTGGCTCTTTTTTATTTGCCGCCGGATAATCGTGGTCTTTTGATCCCGACCGCGTCTGTTCGATTGGCGCATTATTCCTCTGTCTCCAGCATCGCATTAACCCACGCGTCCAGATTCGCAAAGGTCGGTTTGGAGGCAAGATGCAGGAGCTTACGTCCAGCATCCACAGCCAGCAGCGTCGGTTTTCCCCCTGCCTGAGCAACCAGTACAGTACGCACACATTCCAGCAGGGAGTGTTCCGCACGCGCCTGTTGCTCCATGGCGTTCGCCAGAGGGTCCATAAAGCAGTAACAGAAAAAGACCCCAAGGAATGTTCCCACCAGCGCCGCCGCCACTTTTAAACCAATCAGGGCAATGGAGCCATCAATGGACTGCATGGTGATAATAATCCCCAGCACCGCAGCACAGATACCAAACCCGGGCATGGCTTCAGCTGTACGCGCCAGAGAACGCGATGGCGCCATCAATTCATCTTCTACCGCAGCCAGTTCCTGATCGATAATCCCTTCGAGTTCATGCGCCTCAATTTTACCCATTGCCATCAATCGAAAGTTATCTGAGATAAAAGCCACCAGACGTTTTTGTTTGAGGATCAGAGGATGTTTCTGAAATAACAGACTCTCTTCCGGTTGTTCAATATGTTGGTCAAGAACACGTAGCCCCCCGGACTGTACCATTTCCAGAAGTTCATAAAGACACATTAACAACTGGCGCTGAAACTCCGGCCCCATATTCTTTTTAGTTAAAACACCTTTAATCTGGTGAACAATTTCTTTTAACACATGCAGTGGGTTACCAATAATCATCGCACCAAATCCGGCACCTAAAATAATAACAATTTCCGCAGGCTGCCAAATAGCAACAAGTTGACCACCCGATTCGAAATAGCCACCAAACACACAACCAAGAACAACGAATAAACCAAATATTTTTTGCATGATATCCTCTGCGAGCCCGAGCATCAGGCTCATATTTATTCAATAAAATTCAACTCTGAAAGAAATACTCTTTGAGTTTTTCGGCAATTTTTTTGTTCAACTGACAAATCCTTGCCTCTGTCAAACCCAGCACCAGTGATATTTCTTTTAAGTTCATATCCTGCTGGTAATACAAAGAAAGAATTTGTCTTTCTTTTTCTGATAACTGTGTCAGGGCCTTACTCAGCATATGCTGAGTCATCACCTGCTCTTCGAGTTTGCGCCCCTGAAGCGGTAAAGAACGGTCATCGCTGCAAAGGAGTTCATCCAGACTGGCGAGCGTATTTGCGCCTTCAAGACTAAGATATTCTCGATAATCGGCAGCGGTGACCCCTTCAGCTTCCAGCTCCTCGGTCTGCGGATCGCGGCCAAGCGTTCGCCGGAGTGCACGAATAACATCATTGATATGATGGAACTTTTGCCGCAACTGGCGCGGCCGCCAGTCAAGGCTTCTGAGTTCATCAAGAATTGCCCCACGAATACGCTGCGCGGCGTATCCGCCAAAACCTTCATCGGGCAGGCCGTAACGACGAATTGCGCTCAGTAACCCCATAAGCGCAACCTGTTCCATATCTTGCCTGTCCATGACTGCGGTACACTGCGGTGCAAGCTGACGCACCACTTTACGCACCAACGGAAGATAAGCCTGTAGATAATGGTTCTCTTCCTCTGGCGTCAATGAAGGCAATGCCTGAAATTCCTGCATATCGTAGGCTACTTGCATCGTATTATTTCCGAACCTTCGCCAATATTACTGGAACACAACTTTCTTCACTAAAATATCTGACCAGGGAATGGGCATACCCCTGGCCTGCACTTCTTTATTCATGGTGTTAAGCAATATTTCTTTAATGTCACTGATTTTTAACGTTCTTACATTTTCATATTTCATTTCTGATAATGTCGACACAACAATACTTTGATACAGCGGCTCATCTGCGAGGATTCTCTTTGAGTTTTGTTCGTCATCAGCCACCATCGCCAACTCTACCAGCATATAATGATTGTCATTTTCGTCATCATGTAACGTCACAACAGACTCAGGCAGTGAAACAAAGAGACTCTTACTCCCGTCTTTCACTTTTACTTCCTCAACCTGAGGCCTGCTCTCTGTATTACTCGCCGTCACTGAAGAAGAATTTTGCATGTAATGAATGACACCCCATGCGACACCGCCGCCCACAATTGCAGCAGTCGCTGCACTGAATATTCCGGCTAAGATTATTTTTTTCATTTCTATTACACTTTAATTAAAACAGAGTCGTTCTGTTTGAAATGGTTATCTTCATTCTCAGGCTCAATGGCTGAGATAATCTGTGGCTGTCGACCGGAACCCTGACGGCGATCTTGCTGCTGCGACTGACCATCCGGGGAAACCTGAACCTGTACCTGAACAAAATTCTGCTCTGTCAGTTGCTGGCGCAGGTTGTCACTCAGTTGCTGTAATGAGCGGCAAACATCCGCCTGAGAGGCACCGATATGGACAGCTAATTTTCCCGCATCGATCTGGATAGAGATTTCCAGCTTCCCTAATGCCGGAGGATCAAGTCGAATAGTGGTCGTTTGCTGCTGCTGACCCATTTGAAATTGAATACGATCTTTTAACAGGCTGGTGAGTTGTTCACCCCAGTCTTCAGATTGGGTGTTTACCGTTAGCACAGGCTCCGGTAATGCCACGTTGTGTTCAGATTTCATGCCCTGCTGTACCCACGAAGCGTTGGTGAGTAACGACGAAGGTGAAAACTTTTCGCTGCCGGGTTTGTCCGAGGCCGCAATACGCGCCGCAATTCGCGTGTCGCGCTGCTCGCCGGGTCTGCTGTTCTCAGTGCGCGGGGCAATGGCCTGTAGGTTTTGCGCGGCAACCTGCACCAGCTGAGCTTGCTGAGTTGGCGTTGGGTTCGCAGGCGAACTGGATTGCATTAAGGATGCCATCGCAGCCTGAAGTTTTGGTGACAGCACCATCGTGTCTGCTGCACTGCTTTGTGGCTGTGCTTCATGGGCACCCACGGCAAAAGTGCCGTTATCCCTCGCAGCAGAAATACCCGATTTATTCTGCGCCTGAGCCAGAGTCTGGATCAGTTGTCCTGCAACGTGCGGGCTGGCGAGATTCATCTCCTGCTCAGCAATCGCCTGTGTCGGCGGCGTCAGAAAGAGCGCGAGCAGCATTTGTAGCTGCGCGCTCTGGTCTGTGTTCTCGGGCGTTTTTGCTGCCGTGTTTTTTGCTGCATGAACACGCTCAGTCAGCGCCGTCAACGCCATCTGCGGCAGAGTAAAGGGATCCGCAGAAGCCGACTCCGCGCCAGGCACAGTTTGCCCTTGCACAGGCGAGTCGGTCTGAGCCGGAGCCACACCGCCAGCCGCTAACGAAATGCTCTTCATCTGTGCTCCGAAACTAAACTAACCATTGAATATGCCAACATGCCTTCTTTCTTCTCTCGATGGTTTTCCATCACAGATTGCAGCACCTCAAGGCGATGCTGCCGACGCTCGATAATCTGTTGAAAACCGTTACGCAATATCTCTTTAAGCTCACAAAGAGCGGTTTCAGAGGTTTCCTGAGCACGGTATTGCTCGAAAGCCACCATCAGACGCTGACGCAACGCGGGCAGTTTGCGCCAGCGCTGTTCATCCAGTGCTTTATTCATTGCCGCCAACAGTTCAAGGATCTGACGACGTAATACGTCCGTTTCCATGCCCTACCCCAACTTCTTCGCCAGGCCTTCCCAACCTTCGCGCAGGTTATTCAGGATCACGATGACTTCATCAATTCTTTCCGTTGAAAGTTGACCGCTTGCTTCATACAGCTGGTACACACAATGGTCATAGAGTCGTGCAAGGTTCAGCACGAGCTCGCCCCCGTTTTCGAACTCCAGTGAACTCGTCAGGGCATTAAGAATGTCGATACATTTATTGATGCTCTGCGCTTTACGCTCATAACGGCGGTTTTCAATGTGGCTTTTAGCGCGTTCGAGTTCATCCATTAATCCGGCATAGAGCACCAGCACGAGGTCCAGCGGTGATGCGGATGCCGTACGGGATGCCAGATCTATCTCTTTATATTGGGCATACCCATTTTCCTGGCCGTACATAGTCATTTTCTCCTCTCGTTTCGGCTTATCAGGCGAACGCCGCCATGCTCATTTGCATACTGGAAATTTCCACCATCGTGGATGTGAATTCCGAGATATAGCGATAGTAGGCAGAGTTATACGTCTCCTTGATCTGATCGGTTTCACTGGTCAATTGATCCTGCTGGTCATCAATGTTGGCCTGACGCTGCATGATGATGCCGTCGTTATCATTGAGATAAGTGTCCATCACGTCATCAAGCTGGGCGGTCATGCTGTCGTCACCGACAAAGAGCGAAGTCAGCCCTTCCGGGTTTTCTTCCAGCGCCGCATTGAACGTTTCTGAGTCAATCTGAAGGTGCCCGTCGGCATCGAGCGTGATGCCGTAATCGATGATTGACACGCCGTTATAGGTGGCGTGGGTGATGTCCTGGATCTGGTTTTCCAGTGAAGAGATACCTGCATCGCCCGCGAACGGACCTGGCGCTGAGCCCTCGCTGCCGTTACTGGTCAGAGAATTAAGGGTATCGACCAACGTGTTGTAAGCATCAACGAAGGTTTGAACCTTTTCCTGGGTCGCCCCTGAATCATTGGCAATGGTGAACGTGAGTGGTTCACCTTCCGTCGATTCCTCGGCAAACGTAATGGAAACGCCAGGGATCAGGTCATCATAGCTATTTGAGCTGCTTGTCACTTTTGGGGTGGAATCGTTAGGATCATTGGGATCGCCCGGTACGCCTCCCAGATAGATAATCGAGTCCTGGGCGGCAGACAGATCTTGCTGTTTATCGATATCACTCAAAAAGGGCGCGGACGGATCCATGTCAGCAGATATCGTAAAACCGTTCTCTGCGCCCGTTTCATCTGAGGTCAACATCAGGGTGGTAGAACCATCGGTATTGACCAGCGTTGCAGTCACCCCCGGGTTATCTTCAGAATGATTGATCGAATCACACAATTCAGTGACTGAAACATAACCATCCGCGTCTGCATCAGCTTCACTCAGATCGATGTCCATCGACGTTTGTTCAGGATCATTCATGGTGATAGTGAACGTTCCACTCGCGGGAATATCATTATCGCCCACTGATAAAGTCGTTTGCTGCGCGGTCGCCAGTTGAGAGACATAGAAAGTATACGTCCCCATCTGTGCTTCAGAGTTAGCGGTGATCGTCGCGGAGTCATTGTTTGCTGATGCGGTATTGACCACCGGGCCACTGGTCTCACTATTGAGCGCATCAACCGCTGACTGGAAATCACTCAATGCGGTATCAAGGGACTCCAGCGCGCTACTTTGCGTATCCAGATCGCTTTGCTCACGTTGAAGCTGAGATGCCCTGGTTGAGACATCTGCTGCGGCAAACATTTTGGCGTACTTTTGTATACTTAGTGGATTCATCATCGTCGTCGACCCCGTTGTGATTAATTAGCATTAAGCAATACTCATGCCAATATTTTATTTAGCTTTTTCAATGAGATATAAAACACAGGAAGCGCAGCTTCCGCTTTGCGGAAATAACCACGGAAAAGTTGGCGTATGTCGTAAAAAAACACCGCCGTTTGGCGGTGTTTTTCCGGGTGATTGACTCGCCCTAATGCGGCATCGCTGGCGCTGTTATTGCAGCAGGCTGGAAACCATGCCGGACATGCTGTTGGACTGCTTAAGCATGGTGATACTGGTCTGCATCAGCACCTGCTCTTTGGACATGTTTGACGCTTCGGTCGCGTACCCGTCTCCCCATAACACCAGATTCAGACTAGTGCAGACAGAGACCTGATTAAAGCACCGTATTATCAGTCAAAATACGCTTGCTCCCGAGGTAGTGCTCTTGCCAGAAATCATCTTTCAGAGAGCTAATGCGAATACGTTCCCCGGTACGGGGCGACTCAATAAAACGCCCATCACCCAGATAAACGCCAACATGATCGGCTTTATTGCGTGTATGAATGTGAAAGAACAATAAATCACCGCGCTGCAAATCATTATCGGCGACGTTTCTGGCGCGTCTGAAATGAAACATTTCATTGGCGGTACGCGGTAGTTTCGCTGCCAGCAATTTGTTATAGGCAAAAAAAACCAGACCGCTACAGTCGAAGCCTTCCTCCGGGGTTTCTCCTCCCCAGACATACTGTTTACCCAGTTGGTGCTGCAACCGGGTAATAATTTGCTCGGTCACTGTCCGCAAATGCTCATTACCCGCAAAACCCGAACCATCCTGTAGATGATGTGGCCGATACGGTGTCGCAAACCACTCCGGGTGTTGTTCAATATAGATTCGGTTTTGTGCCCGCACAGCCGCTTTGTCTTGTGCATCGCCCTTAATGACAGGCGTCGCATGACTCCTTTTGACTTTTTCCTGCGCCAGTAATAAAGCACGATTATATCTGCGCTGCTGTGCGGCGTAGCTGAGACTCTTATAGACGGGATGGGCTTTTTTACGGCTTATCGCCGATTTATGTGCAACATTTTTGGGGTGAGAAGAGGCTGTCACCTTCAGAGGCCAGGTGGAACACATCAGGATAATTGCCACCGCCTGAAAATGATTAATACGCGGCATAGTAGAATATTTCTTCAATTTCAACATGAGAGTACTGCAATAAGCAAAGACAGGCTCAAAGCGGTGGTATTAAAGAATGTAAATACCATGAAATGACATAAAAAAATTAAATTATTCATAATTTAAAAATTAATTTTTACTCATCAATGACATTTCAGGGCGAGCCTGACAAAGAAACCCCGTAATTATTTGGATTATACGCCTGCGGTGTTTTCTAAAAAAGCACCGTAGATGCGGTGGTTATGGGTAATGCGTGCCATGAGCTGGAGGGTCATAAAAAACAGATGTTCTGCTCACTGGAGGCATTACCCGGCAAGTGACCCGCGTGCGTGAGCGCAGCCAACGCACAGGCAACCTGAAACGGCCTTCTGCCGGTGCATTGCACTAGTCATAGTTGACATAAATCAGCGCGGTGGATTTTAACGCCCCCGGTTTCAGCTTGTTTTTGTCGTAAACAAAATAGCTGGCGGTGATCGGAATTTCGACCGTGGCATTGCCCAGCGTTTTGCCTTTTGCAATCGCCCACAGATTATTCGCATTGCCCTGCGCACCCTGAACGTTAGCGATGTTAATCAGCGTATTATTTTGCTCCAGGACAAATCCCACACCGTTATTAACGTCCCCCTGGAGCACCGTCATGCTGCCCGCCCATAAATCGCTGCTGTACAGATATACCGCCATGCCACGCGCGGTGAGTTTATTCGCACTGACCAGGCCATCGCAGTGCAGACGTATATTTTCCGTTTTGTTTTTACCCGCCAGCTTGCCGGAGGCGGGGAGTTCAGCCAGCGAAACAGACGGCAGGATGAGGGTTAAATCATCAGGCTTACAGGTGGTTTTTTTGCCGTGATAGGTGAGGGTCAGGTTTTCAATATAGCTGTCGCCTTTCAGCGTCTTCGTGATGTAATCCACGCAGCCAGACCAGTTTGCCGCTTTGCAAAATCCCAATACCGCATTGATCAGCCAGCTGGAATTGCCGCCGGTATTTGCCGCCATTACGCCAGGAATCGTCACCGACGGTACGCCGGTTCCCGATGCGTCCCAGGAATCATGCACCAGTTTCACCGTATAGGTAATGGTTTTCACGGTCGGCTCCGTGGTGCCGATATTCTCCGTCGTTTTCGGTACGGTCACGGTAATACGCAGATTTTCGCCGTTGCTGAACGGGCCAATTTTCTGATTGTTGACCAGCGCCATATAGGAAATAACATCACTGGCGGAACTGCATTTTATCCCGGCGAAAGTGGCGCTCACATCCAGCGATTGCTGGCCGGAGGCGGAAAACATTTCATCAAGCACCAACTGGTTGGTATGGGTTAACGGCGCGGTGGTTAACTGGCAGGCAGCCCGGCTTTGCTGCGCGAAGCACAGTAATACCATTGCCAGCATAAAATAGGTTTTCATCATGACGCTCCTGCTTAGCGACAAATATAGCGTTCGTTTTCGTCGATTTTTGTCGTGAACGAAATCAGGCAGGAGGTTCCCTGCTGTTTATCCACCGCCACGCGGACGGCGGGCGGCATTTCATTGGTGCGAATAAAGACCTGGCTGCCCTGCCCGACGACGCCGATGTTATGACCGTGGCTATCAATCACTTCATAGCCAAAGGTGAGCGGCGAACCGTCCGGGCGCTGGACCCGGATAAACCACGGCTTGCGCGGGTCGGTATCAAAAGTGGTGAGCACGACCGCGCCACGATACGGCGCGGTGCTGCGGCGGTTGCCGCGCAGTTCCGTTTCGCTGCCGCTGGCGGAAATATCCAGCGTCAGGTGATTTTCACGATAAGGGGCCAGGCTGTCATAGATCACCACGCCTTTACGGTTAGTGGTGCGGTATTTCTGCCCGTTGATATACGCGCCTTCCAGCCCCGGCGCGTGCGCCACCGCGAGGGTTTCCGACAGGCGGTTAGCGAAATCGACCCCACCGGACCAGGCGACAATACCGCCCGCCATGCTTGCGCTGCTCTGCGTATAGCGGGTGGACTGGCTGTAGCTGCCGTTAACCGTCGCCACCGGCGTGTTCCACGTCAAATTGCCGCCAGCGGTGGTTTCCTGCCCCTGCCGCTGCTGGCTCATATTGACGCCATAATTAAACTGATCGCGATCGCCCAGAGTTCCGGCAAGCCCGGTATTATTGGCAGAATAGCCGCCATCATCAAAGGTTGTGGCGTTCGACAGCGATAAGTGACGGCGTGGTGCGGAAATATCATCGCCCCAGTCAAACGGCACGGAGATAAACAGGTTAACGCGCTTATCCTGATTATATGATTCATCCCAGGTCCGGCTGGCGGCAAAGGTATAAGAGATGCGCTGCCAGCGACTGGAATAACTCAGCTGATAATCTTTATTTCTGCCACTGCGCACCCAGTAATCGCGCCATAATAACGTCATAGATAACGATCCCCATCCTTCCGGAAGAGACTGACTAACGTTGGCGGAAAAGCTGTTTTTACGGCCAAAATCATTCTGGTAATAATCGCCGATGTCATAAGCGTCATTTCCATCACGGCGGTAGCTGTTTCTGTTATTGGCCCACACGTGATCGTTAAAAGTACGGTAATCACTGGAGGTGTAGCGATATGCCGCCAGGCCAAAGCGCGTTTCGGTCTGCGACAGATATTTGTTATAGGCCAGTTGATAACTTTGCCCGGAAAAAAAATCGCCGTTATTTTGTTGACTGTGTGCCTGAGTCACATCGACGGAAATAGATCCGATACGGGTGTTCCAGCCGGTGCCAAGAGTATATGCGCGGTAGTTGTCTGACAGCATCGTGCCGCCGTACAGGGTTAGCAGGTTATTAAACCCGTACTGGTAGCCGAGCTGGGCAAAATTTGTTTGCTCGCTGGCTCCTTCAATATGGCTTCGCCCGGCGGCAAAATCATATTTTGCGACGCCGGGCTGCAACATATTCGGCACTGCTGCATAGGGCACCAGATAAGTGGCGACCGAGCCATCCGCTTCTTTCACCGTGACGTCAAGATCCGCTCCGCCACCGGCAAGCTGTAAATCGGCGATAGTAAACGGTCCCGGCGGGACTTCTTTTTGATACACCGTAAAACCATTCTGTTCGATCGTCACCAGCGCATTACTTTTCGCTATCCCCTGCACCAGCGGCGTGAAGTTTTGTTTAGAGGCGGGCAGCATTTGCATATCCCGAAATAATCGCACGCCGCGAAAACGCACCGAATCAAAAATATCGCTCGCAGTGTACATATCTCCGGCGCGCAGTGTGGCAAGCATTTGCCCGATGCCGCGCTCCAGATACAGCGTATTATTCTTCCATTCACCGCGCGCGTCATCGGTCTGATGATAACTGGCGTCGGAATGCAGTTGCCAGCCCAGCAAATTTAATCCGCTGTTAACGCGTGCGAAGGTGCTTTTACTGGTTCCGGCCGCGTTATAGTCGCTGTAATACTGGCTGAGATACCAGGAGGAATAGAAAGCGTTAATCCCGCGATCCCAGTTTTCCGGCGGAACGTAGCCATTCTCCAGCGCCTTAACAAATGCCTGCGGCACGCTGAGATCGAGGCGGAAAACGCCGATGTCCCAGCGTAGACTGCCTCCCTGAACGCTCTCTGTAAGAGGCAGGCAGTCGCGAGTTTTATCCAGCCCGGCGGTTTGAATGCCTAAGCGGTCAAGGGTTTCGCGCGCTAAACAGGTGTCATCGGCATTGTCACTGACCGTAACGTCATATTTGCCGCGCCACTGTTTATTAACATAAATATCCAGCTCATATTGTCCGGGCACGGGCTGATTATCATCTAAACGAAAAGCTGAGACTTTTTCCCCTTTCATCCCGCCCATCATAAAATGGGTGTCAAAAGTTTCTTCTTCCGCATACGCACAGGGAGCAAAGAGGATCAGTGAGATAGCCGCAGCCAGCGGCATTATCCTTGACATAATCTGCTCCTTTTATTTTACGCTGACGTTTTCGCTAAGATAATTGCCATGATCGTCAATCAGGGTCAGGTTATATTGCTTAGCATTATGATTATTGATATTAACGGCCTGCCGGGATAACGGCGCTATCATCACGCTGTCCTGATTCACTTTTACGCCGTTAGCTTTAATATCAGTGAGGGTGATCCAGTTGGCGGTATCATTGTTAACGGCGAGCCGACTGTTATTGTGCACCAGTGATAATTTTTTAAAGCTATTCTGGCTGACCGGCGCAATGCCCGCCGGACGATAAAACAGTTTGATGCGATTCTGCATCGCAAACTTCAGGACATTAGTTCCGCTGCTTTCCGGGTTATTCGGTGGGATATCCAGCACGTTAAGAAAAAACAGGCTTTCTTTATCGCCTGGCAGGGCATTCGCCATTTTTTTAATTTTTAGCTGCTGGCCGGAGTTTCCTGCGACCTTCGCGACCGGCGGCGTTAGCATAAACGGCACCTGAATGTGTTCCGGCGCTAATGCCGTGTCGCCATCGTCAATCCACGCCTGGACTAAGGAGGCGCGCGGTCCCTGATTCATTAACTGCACCACCACTTCTTTCTTCTCTGCCGGATAAATAATCCGCGTGCCGTAAATGGCAATACCGGCATGAACGGGAAGAATAACAGACGTGATGATCAATAAAAGGAGACCTTTCATTTTGATGCCTCTTGTTTTTTTATTCACAATAGCGGCTAAGGAAGCAATATCGGCGGCAATGCCGCCGATGACTGTGTCAGTTTGATTCAGGTGAATATAAGATTAATCTTCAGAAACGCGCATCACCATTGTTGAGTTAACCGTACCCGCTGCCACGGCACCGCTGGTTAATTTCAGGTATTTCGCCTTAAACGGAATAGCATATTTCCCGTCCGCTGTTTTATAGGCGTCCAGATCCAGCGGCTTTGAAATATCCACTTCGGTGGTGCTGTTGCCCAGATACAGATAATAGCCGACGGTATCGTTACTGCTGGCGACTGCTTTATCATTACCGGTGATTTTCTTATCGGTGATCAGTGACAGCTTGACGTTTTTTGCATCGCCCTGGCAGTTAATAATTAACTGACTGCTGGTTACGCCTACCGCATCGTTATACGGGGCGTAGATACCCAGAGCATCAAATACGCTGGCAGGCACCGTGGGCATATTAATTTCAACTGATTTCGCGCCGCCATCAAACGTACAGGGAGCAGACGTTACCAGGCCATTTATTGTCAGCGTACCGGTTTCAACATCAGCGGCAAATGCAGAAGTATTCATAAATACAGCTGATAATACAGAAAACGCTATCATGTTACGTTTCATGTTCTATTCCTTTCAGATTGTTTTTGATTTGTTAAGAAGTATCTCTTGCTGGTAACAAGATGTCATGTCGGTGACGTTATCTCAATGTGAATAAAATGTTTTATTGATTTAAAGCAAGATAAATAGCACATTATTTATTACATGAATATTAACAGGCTTTATATATTCACTAATCAGATCATTAAGCGGAACAAAAGCCCGCATAAATAAAAATAATATATAGAAAACAATAAATCATTCACGCCGTGATATTAAAAAAGCCTCGTTTTATACTGGCAGCGATGGCTAAAGTAAAAAAAACAGTTTGCACAAAGAAGAAACGTTAGCGGAAGGTGAAAAAAACAGAACCGATAAAAATCTGACCGCAAAAAAATGTTGACCGCTGCCGCAGAGTCGGCCCCCGGCAGGTACATTTTTCAGCAATCTGGATCATAATGACTGTACCTGCGCCGCGCGCCTGACATAAAGGAGTCAGAATTAAAATGAAGAGACGTTTTCTTGCGGGCCTGCTCGTGCTTATCCCGGCGATGAGCGCAATGGCTGTGGCTTCCGACAGCACCACGTTAACGATTAATGGACACATTGTGGTGGCAACCTGTAGCGCTGATGCGGTGGGCGAACGCCTCCAGCAACGCTGTGGCAGTGCGATTCGGTTTGTGGATGCGCATTCGCCCGCCGCGCGGGGCGTGGTCAGCGAAGTGGTGAGCGTGGCGGGGGAACCCGGACGGCAGATTTTACTCAGCCGCTACGACTAGCCGTTCGCGGCTGTCAGGATGCATCAGAAAGCTGGCAGCATGCTGCCAGCTTGCTGCTTCTGCTACGATTGAAATCCATTTGACTGCTGCATGAAATCATCAATAGCAATATTTGCCGCCAGCTTTTCATACAGGAGCAAAATACTGAGCATCATTTCTCCGCCGTAAGATAACAGATCGTCCGGCGCAATGCGGTTCTGCTCATCCGCTAAATAATTTAGTTGTTCAATAATTTCCTGATACTCACCGTATACTCCCACTGAAACACTGTGTGCCGGAAGGTTTTCGCTGCAATACCGCAGCGCGTCGGCGGATTTATCCCGCAGCGAACGGGTATGCATAAATATAACCAATAGCTCGCGCAGTCTGGGCATCATCAAAATATCATTCATATTTTCCTCCGCTCTGTCATCAGCCTGAGCTTCCCGATTATCCGTGGACGATCAGGCAGGTAAAATAAAACTCTCTCCGTGCAGATGAAATTCGCATAGCCATAATGAAAATACAATGTTAATAAGTTGTTTTATTGATAAAGCTCAATATTGCAATTATGTTATATAATCAAATAATAATTAACGCTTACATATTCATGGGGTAACTAATTCCCCCCGGAGCGACAATCCCCGCTGACCGCCACACTTGCAGAAAACGGCCGCTGATTTTTCTGTGGAACTCGGACATGCGGTACTATTTATCTTATGAATAACATGTATGCTTAGCGAGGCCCTGCGCCCTGATCCCATTGATTTCGCGGAACGATCCTTCTATGCAAAAACGAGTAAAACTGCCGCTGCTGCTGGCGCTGTTGTCCTGTCTGATACTGCTGCCCGCTTTCTCCCAGGCGGATGAAGCGACGGGGCAAAATGAGCAAGAGCAGCCGGTTAAAGTGAATGTCAGCACCGCCCTGCCCGCGCTGCAAAAGCGTCTGGATTCCCTCAAGCAGCGGGTTTCCACGGCAAAAGCGGATAAACAGTTCACCAGCCTGAACGATGATGCGCAGAAACTTGCCAGTGATGCAGAGAAGCTGGCGGTGGCGCTGGCTCCCCAACTGGCGCAGATTCAGGGGCAGCTCGACGTTCTCGGCCCGGCACCCGCGCCCGGTACGCTCACCGAAACGCCGCAGGTGATTAGCCAGCGTAATAAACTGAATAACAGCAAAACGCAGCTCGCTAATCAGATAGAGCAAACGAAAGCCATTGGCGTCGGCGCACAAAACCTGTCGGCGCAGATTTCCGGCCTGCGTCGCGACGCGCTGAAAACGCAGATTGCGCTGAATACCGGCAGTATTCTTGGCGCGAAGTTCTGGACGCCGCTGATTAATCCCAGCGAAAGAGACGCCGTGCGGTTTGATGATTTCGGTGCCCAGCTTGGCAGCGCCTGGCATCAGGCGTGGGATGACGAGTGGCGTGTCGGCAGCGGTTTTCTGCTGCTTCTGGCGCTGGGAATTGGCCTGTGGGGTCGGCGGATCCTCGACCGCCCCATCAACTGGATCCTGCCGCGCTGGCTGCCGCAGGGCCGTTTTCGCCGCAGTTTTCTTGCCTGCTTTACGACCCTGAGCACCACGCTGACGCTGGGGATCAGTATGCAGCTGCTGTGCTACATCTTTACCCGGCTGCCGGAGACGTCGCAGCCGGTGATTGAATTTACCGGGCAGCTTATTGACCTGACCTATTTTTCGGCGGTGATCGCCGGGCTGGGGATTGCGCTGCTGTCGAACCGTCACCCGTCGTGGCGTCTGCCAGGGATTGCCGACCCGCTGGCGAAAACGCTGGCTTCGTTCCCGATCCTGCTGGCGACCTTTATTTTTATTTTCGGCATTGTCGAGCAGCTTAACGGGCTGGTCGGTGCCAGCATCGACGCCACCCTGTTCGGTAACGGGCTGTCAGCTCTGCTGGTGGCAGTCAACTGCATTGTCGCGCCCATCCGGGTTAACCGGATGCGGCGGCGGATGCGCGCTGAAGGTGAAGAAACCGAATCGCGCTCCACGCTGGCGGGCTTGATTCATCTGCTGATCAGCCTGACCGCCTTTGTGATCCTGCTGGCGCTGCTGATCGGCTATATTCCGCTGGCGCGTTTCGTCACCTTTGAACTGCTGTGGATTGGGCTGGTGGTCAGCTCGCTGTATCTGCTGCTGCATTTTGTCGTCGATTTGTGCGAAAGCGTGTTCTCCCCCACCACCCACAGCGGCAAGATCCTGAAAAGCACGCTGAGCGTCAATGACCGCCATCTTTCGCTGGCGGCGACGCTGTTCTCCGCCGTGGGTAAAAGCTCGCTGCTGATCCTCGCCGCCGTCGCCCTGCTGAACGGCACTTTCGGCACCACCACGCCGCTCGAGCTACTGAATAAAATCGCCGATATCTGGGGCGGCAAGGGTCTGGAGGGGATGAATATCATTCCGGCCCACGCGGTTAACGCCGTGCTGTGCCTGGTCATCGGCTGGTACGTGCTGCGCTCGTCGCGGCGCTGGCTGGATAATGATTTCCTGCCGAAGACGATGATGGATCGCGGACTGCGCGCTTCGCTGGTGACGCTGTTTACCAACGTCGGCTACGTGCTGATTATTATGCTCACCCTCTCCATGCTCGGCATTGAATGGAATAAGCTGGCATGGATCGTCAGCGCCCTGTCGGTGGGGATCGGTTTCGGCTTGCAGGAAATTGTGAAGAACTTTATCTCCGGTCTGATCCTGCTGACCGAACGCCCGGTAAAAGTGGGCGATCTGGTCAGCATCAGCGGCGTCGAAGGGGATATTCGCCGGATTAATGTGCGCGCCACGGAAATTCAGCTTGGCGATAAATCCACGGTGATTGTGCCGAACTCGCAGCTGATCTCGCAGAACGTGCGTAACGCCACAATGGGCAATGCGCAGGGGGTCGCCACCATCACGCTGACCTTCCCGCTGGATATCGACCCGGAGAAAGTGCGTAATCTGCTGCTGGAAGCCTATAACCTGCATGAATCTATTCTGGAAACGCCGCAGCCGTCGGTCAGTTTTAAAGAACTGGGGCCGACCGGGATCGTGTTAAGCGTGACCGGCTACGTTAACAGCCCGCGCATGGTCAGCGCCACCCGTAGCGATCTGCTGTACGAGATTTTAAAAATGCTGCGCGCGGAAGAAATTTCGTTAAGCCAGACCCAGACCATGATCCTTGAGCAGCCGCTGCTGCGCACGGCCACGGAAGAGTAATAACCCTGGCGCGGAACATTGCCTCTGGCAAATACGTCGCCACGGGGGGCAAGCGTCAACAATAAATCTCTTCCGCCGCCCGGCGGAAGAGAAGAGATTACCGATAATCAAGTTGTACAACGGCGAGCGTCTTTTCAGGATTAAGATACTTCATACTCAGGGAGGCCGGACTGTCAGGAGGAGTCTGGCCGTTCAGGACATCCTTATAACTGACCCTGCGCGTTTTCATCACGTTATTTTCCGGGCACGAGACCGCTAACTTTTCCGGCTGCGATGAAACCTCGCAGGGAGAGGCAACGATGGCACCATAAAAGTGAATCACCCCACCCATCACGGCGGTTGCTGAAAAGGCCGGGGGAATAAAAGCGGCGGTCATCAGGCCAAGACCTGAAATGAGCCGAGCGGTAAATGTGGTCAAGAGATGGACTCCTCAATGATAAATCGTCCTTGAGGGGCAAAGCGCTCCATGATAACAAATGCTGTATCAGGTTACTGAAGCGCATATTTGCTCAGTGCCTGAATACATCATAGTCGTAACCCATGGCTGTCACCACTCGGCCATTTGGCCCAACCTGCTGATTTAATGCGCTATTAAAGGGGGAGAGCTGGATGGTGGGAATTGTTGTGACAGGTGTGAAAAATGCCCTCTCTCCTGGAGGAAGAGGGCGAAAGCAGAATCGGGCGTTACCACAAACCCGGACGGGGAAAAATGCCGCGCCTGCAACCGGCACGGCATTCACCTCTAGCGGTGCAGCGACGCCGCCATTCTGACCCAGGTATGCCTGCGTCCGCGCACCGCCATCGACAACGTGTATACCGCCTGCGGATCGGCCATTCCCGCCACGCCTGCGTCACCGAAGTTACAGAGATCCGCCCCGCAGCGTTTGCTGGCGAGGCCCATCATCCGCACGGTGTCTTCGTCCGCGCCTTCCTGACTGCTGCTGATGGTGGTGATGGCAAGCCCGCCCGCCTGACGAATGGCGGACAGCGCCTGTTCCACGCGCGCCTCAGACGCGCCACGGCAGCTGGCAGGCGCTGGCACCATCGCTCCGTCTGCCCCCGCGTTGATGTAACGGGCGTATTCCTCTGCCGGTGCCAGCCCCGCCGCGTAAAACTTCGCCACGACGATCATTTTGTCGGTCTGCGCGCGGATCTGCTTCAGCACTTCGCAAACGCGCTCAGCGGTGATGCCGGGGCGATCGTAGGCGGTCAGGCAGAAGAAATCGGCTCCGGCAACGCGGGCAAAGTTTGCCGAGTTGCAGGCGCGCGGGTTGTCTGCCGCATCGTCAGCCATTACTTCCAGGCTGACACCGACCATCCGTCCGGTGAGCTGCTTAAAGTGTGACAGATCCCGACAGCCCTGAATGGCCTGGGTCTGGCAGTCAATCCCTTTGACCAGCAGCAGGTCCGCGCCAAAAGCGCAGAGCAATTCGCCGTTGGTCACTTCGCCATATAACGGCGCGGCTCCTGCCGCCACTTCCGTCATGATGACCCGACCTTCCGAGGCAATTATCGCCTGCTTCAGATCTTTCCCGCTCGCCGGTTGGCTAAAATCGCTGGTCCGACAGTTCAGAATACGCTGCATCCTGTGCTCCTTACGACAACGTCACCAGCGCAGGCGACGGCTGACGGAATGCGGTTTCGAGGATTTCCAGATTGGTTAACGCCTCGACCTCGCTGACATAGTTCGGCTTGCCTTCGGTGAGCGTGGCGTAGATCGCGTCGTACACCAGCCCGTAATCACCTTTCACCGGCGGCAGGTTTTCGACGTGGGTTTCGCCGTGCTCGTCAACATATTCCAGCCGTGCGCACTGGTCGTCGGCGGCGAAATCCGGGTGGTCCGGCATGATCCCGGCCTTCAGGCTGGTTTCCTGCTGGTCGATTTGATAACGCACAAAGCTACCTTTACTGCCGTGGACAAGGAATTTCGGGTACGGCACTTTGACCATGTGGCTGGTTTTGATGATCGCCTTCATGTCGCCGTAAAACAGCTGCGCTTCGAAGGTATCGTCCGGGTTGGCTTTCTGCCGCAGGTGACGCAGGTGGTAAGCGACCTGCTGCGGGCGACCAAACAGCGAGAGGATTTGATCCAGCGTGTGCACGCCCAGTCCGTAAAAGGCACCGTCAAACGCGCCGCCCGGCTGAACGTCGGCTTTCGGGCGGAAGTAGTCAAAGTGGCTTTCTACTTCCACGATATCGCCCAGCTTGCCGCTCTCAATCGCCTGCTTCATGCTCATAAAACAGCTGTCAAAGCGACGGTTCTGGAACGGCGACACCACTAAGCCCTTCTCTTTCGCCAGCGCAAACAGGGTTTTCGCCTCGTCCAGCGTGGTGGTAAACGGTTTTTCAACCAGCACGTTTTTGCCGTGCTCCAGGCACAGTTTTGCGTAGTGGAAGTGGCTGTCCGGGCGGGTGCAGATGGTGACGAGGGTGATCTGTGGATCGTTCAAAATCTCTTCGACGCGATCGGTAAACGCAATGCCTTCATACTCCGGCAGGCTCTCGCGCTGCGGATTGCGCACGATGTCAAAGATGCGCGTGACGGTAAATTTATTTTTGCGGGTTAAAACGTAAGGCAGATGGTAGCGGGTGGCGCTTTTGCCAAAACCAATAAAAGCACTATAAATCACAGTTGTTCTCCTTAACTTGCTAAAAATGACAGTGCGGCCAGCACGGCGGCTTTTCCGTCCAGCCTGCTGAAATAACCCGCCTCCAGTATCTGAACCGGGCAGCGGTTGTTAATTTCCTCGCAGAGGCTTTCCCGCATGTAGCCGAGTTGCGGGCCCAGCAGGATCAGATCGGCCTTTTCATACTCCTCCTGAAGACGGCCCACGTTGATGGCATAAATGGTGAACGGATAGCCCGCCGACTGCGCGAACTGGCTCATTTTTTTCGCCATAATGGAGGTGGACATGCCTTCATTGCACATCAGGATAATGGTTTTTTCCCGCTGTGTTTTAGGGTCGGGTGCGACGGTATCCGTTTTTGCGTTTTCGGCTATCTCATTGACCAGCTTTTGATTTTTTCCTGCGATCAGCGATTTTTCATAGGCGGCAAGGAACGGCAGATAAATCATCACCCCCAGCGCCAACAAAACAATTTGCAGGATGACGTTGCGCCAATCGCCGCCGGAACCCAGCCAGCCGGACAGCAGCGGCGGCACCGACCACGGCACGTAAGTCACGATGCGGGACACCATCCCCCACGAGGTGGCGAAGTAAGCGATGATAAAGTTGATTTGCGGATAGACGATAAACGGGATCATGATCAGCGGGTTATACAGCACCGGAAAGCCGAAAATCACCGGCTCGTTGATGTTGAAAATCCCCGGTGCCAGCACCGTGCGGGCGAATTTTTTGTGGCTCGACATTTTGCTGCGCAGAAACAGCGCAATCAACAGCGCCAGCGTGGTTCCGGTGCCGCCCATGTGACCGTAGAGATCGCGAAACGGCAGCACGATGATATGCGGCGGAAGCTCTCCTTTGGCAAACGCCGCCATATTTTCCTGCATCGCCACCAGCAGCGGCGGCTCCAGAATCGGGTTAATAATCCCCGACGGATGGATACCCAGCGAAAAAAGCAGGTTGGTTAAGGTGGTGAGCGTCAGGAATCCCGGCAGGTTGGTGGTCAGATGCACCAGCGGAGCCTGAATCGCCCGCTGGATAATGTCGTGGATCTCCAGCTGAAACAGGCCGTAGACCAGCGCCGCCACTACCGAGAACGCCAGCACGGTGAGCATAATCGAGAACATCGACTGAAAAGACTGCGCCACCATCGGCGGCACTTCATCGCCCAGGCGAATTTGCAGCCGCTGATTGTGGGAGATCCACAGAAACAGATCGGTGGCGATGACCGCCGTCAGGATCGCCATAAACACCCCGCCCGCGTTGGTCAGCCCGAAAGAAATCACCCCGCTCACCGCCACCGCCTGCGTGCTGCCAGCAGGCACCAGGGAAAGCGAGTTCGGCATCAGCACCAGGAACGCCGCCAGCGATACCATCGCCGGAATAATCGGCGTGGCGAATTTACGCTTGCTGGCGATGCTGAAGGCAATCAGCACCACCAGCATCAGCGACAGAATATTCATCGTGCCGTTAAGAATACGGTCACCAACGCCGCGCAATGAAATGAGCGTTTCGCTGGCGACCCACGAGGACAACATGCCTTTAGGATCGAGAAAGACAAAGTTCACCATGATGAATAAACCGGCCAGCACCAGGAACGGCACGGTGATGATAAAGCTGTCACGTAAACTGCGCAGATGGATCTCCGAGGCCATTTTCTGCGAAATATCGGTGACTTTTTGCAGTAGCGTTGCGTTACTCATTGCGCGTCCTTACTGTCCGTCGATTAACGACAGCGCCTGTTCCACCACCGCCTGGGCGTTAATACGGCCAAAATCAATGGGGCTGATTGCGGCAACCGGCAGCGTGTCCTGCACGCGCTTACGGATCGACGCCATTAAGTAGCCGATCTGCGGCCCCAGCAGGACAATATCCGCCTCGCGATAGTGCCCTTCCAGCGCCGATTCCGGGATCGCCCAGGCATGAATATCCAGCCCCTGTTGCTGCGCATAGTCATTCATTTTGTTGCACAGGAAACCGGTGGACATACCTTCATTACAGATAAGCAGTATTTTTTTCATGATGACGCTCCTCGATTATATTTTTTGCGCGTTGCTTTCCTGCATCGTCAGCATTTTTTCATACAGCATCAGAAAAGGCAGATAAAGCAGGACACCGAGCACCAGTAAAATCACTTGCAGGATGACGTTGCGATAATCGCCGCCGCTGGCGAGATAGCCGGAGATCAGCGGAGGCACCGACCAGGGAATATAGACCACGATTTTCGATACCCAGCCCAATACGGTGGCGTAATACGCAATGACGTAAAGTACCGACGGAATAAAGGTAAAAGGGATCATCAGTATCGGGTTGAAGATGATCGGGAAGCCGAAAATAACCGGTTCATTAATATTAAATATCGTCGTCGGCATTACCGTGCGGGAAAATGAGCGCAACTCCTGGCGTTTACTTCGCAGAAATACCGCAATCACCAGGCATAACGTCATGCCGGTGCCGCCCATGCGACCGTATAAATCACAGAACGGACGCACGATAATATTGGGGATTTCTTTGCCTGCCGCCCACGCGTCCATATTCTGCTGGGTGGCAACCATAATCGGCGCTTCCATAATCGCACCGGTAATGCCGCCGGGATTAATGCCCATCGAAAAAACAAAGTTATTGATAATGTCGATCAGGATATACGCTGGCAGGTTGGTTGCCAGACCCAGCAGCGGTGTCTGAATCACTTTATTAATGATTTCATGCAATTCCAGCCCGGTTAAGGCTACGATCGTGCAGGAGCCGAACGCAAACAGCAGCACGGTGATCATCACAGCAAACAGGGTATTGAACGACTGGATCACCGCCGGAGGCACGTTGCCCTGAAGGCGGATTTGCAGGTGTTTATTTTTGCAAATCCGGGTGAAAAATTCCGTTGCCAGCCCGCCACACAGCAGGGAAATAAAGGTTCCGCTGGTACCGAGCAGCGCATACGGCACCGCGCTTTTTATCATGACTTCACCGGTTGCGCCTTCCGGGGTAAAACCGTTAAGCACTGGCATCAGCACGAACAGGCAGCTTAGCGCCACCAGCGCGGCCATCAGTGGGTTGGCAAACTGGCGGTTGCGGGCGAGGTTATAGCTGAAAATAATCCCGATCAGCATACCGAGAATATTCATTGTCCCGTTAACGACTTTATTTCCCATCTCCTACCAGGAGGACAGCGTGGTATCGGAAATAAAACCAGAAAGAATACCGCCCGGATTAATGATCACATTATTAACTAATATCATCATCCCTGCTAACACCAGAAAAGGAATAAGCATGATGAATGCATCACGCATGGTACGCAGATGAATTTGCGACGCCATCCACTGCGCCAGCGCGAGGGTTTTCTTTAAAAAAATCTCTTTCATGATTTTTCCTCGATGGGTGCGAATTATCCATTCACACCAATAATCAATCAAACCAACAGATCGTATTTATATTTAACGCCATGCACCCGGAGCACCGACAGCATGAAACGTCTGCGACCTTAAAATCAAGGTTTTTATTTTAAAAGTAGTCTACTTTTAAAATAAATGAGATCTGGATAATGTTTTGCCCGGCAGGATATAATCAGAAAAGTCATGATAAAGGAGAGTTATTTTGCGCAGATATATTCAGATATCGAATATAATAAAGGGAAGAATTAAGAGTGGTGAATATATTACCGGCGAGAAGATCCCCTACGGGCATCAGCTATGCGCAGAATTTTCCTGTAGTAAAATCACGCTGAATAATGCGCTGGATATTCTGGTTCAGGAGGGGTTTATTACCCGCCAGCGCGGGCTGGGTACGGTGGTGAAAACCGCGTCGCCGCAGCATCCTTCAGTGAATCTGCCGATTCAGGGCGTCAGCCGCCTGCACGAGTCGCAGGGGATGGAAGTTCACAGCCATTTGCTGCATTTTGACATCGACATTCCTGGCGGAGAAATCGCCGGACAACTGGCGATGTCGGAAGACCAGTATGCCTGGCATTTTAAGCGGGTGCGCTATGTCGGTAACGATCCGCTTTCTATTGAAGAGACCTGGATACCGGTGCGGATCCTGCCCGCTTTCACTCGTCAGCACGCGCTCGGTTCCGTGTATGAGTTTGTCGAGAAATCGCTGCGCAAAATTCCCTGTAGCTCCCATACCCAGTTTTATTCGCTGCCGAGCGATGCAGAAGCGCGGGAGTGGCTGCATTTAGACGTCAATGAGCCGGTGAGCGTGACGCGGTCGGTGACCTATCTTAATGACGGCCAGCCGTTCGAATACTGTACCAGCCGCTATCATTATCAGCGCTTTAATTACAATGCGATTGTGCAGCGAAACTAGCCAGGCTATCGCAGCGGGCTTTCACCGCCTCGTACAGCAGGCGCACGGCGGGAGAAAGCTGCTGGCGATGCGGGCAGATCATATTCAGCGGCACGCGCTCTCCCTGATATTGTGGCAGGATCACCTGCAACCGCCCGGCCTGAACATCTTCGCTGACGTCGAGCCAGGATTTGTAGGCAATGCCCTCCCCGGCTATCGCCAGACGGCGGATCGCTTCGGCATCATCGCTCATGATCGTGCTCTGAACATTCACCTCGTGAATGTTGCCGTCGGCCAGCAGCGTCCAGCGGTCGTGTAATTTACCGCGCAGGACGAAGGTCAGCGCATTATGCTGCGCCAGTTCGCCGAGGGTAGTCGGCCTGCCGTGTCGGGCCAGCCAGTCGGGTGACGCCACCAGCACCCGGCGGTTATCGGGCGCGACCGGCAGCGCCACATAGGAGGCATCAGCGTTGACACCGTAGCGGAAGGCAACGTCCACCGGATCTTTAAATACGTCGGCAATTTGATCGGAGAACAGCAGGCGCAGGCGCAGCGCCGGATGACGCTCGCGAAAATCATGAAAGACGGACAGCAGCAGGTGGCGGCCCAGATCCGAAGGCACGGCGATTTGCAGCGTGCCGCTGACCTCATTGTCGGATGCCTGAATTTTTTGCAGTCCGGCGCGCAGCGTCTCCAGCATTTGCAGGGCATAAGGCAGCCAGCTTTCCCCCTCTACCGTCAGGCGCAGGCTACGGGTCGAACGGGCGAACAGACGAATATGCAGCGCATTTTCCAGCCGCTTGATTGCCGAGCTGACCTGCGCGGGCGGCACGCCCGCCTCGCGCGCCGCGTCACTAAAACTGTTCAGCGCTGCCGCACGAACAAAGAGCGTTAAATCTTCCAGCCTGAGCATGATTATTCCCGCAGATGAAGACTGAGATTAATTCGTCAGCCTGATAAGTGTTTACCACTGCCGAAGGGATTATGAAAGAGGGAAAGCAGGACGGGGCGGCGCGACGGAGCGATCCGTCGCGCGCATCAGAAGAGGATCAACGGCGGAACACGTCGACGGAGAAACGAACCCACGCGGTAAAGAAGAGCAGGAACAGGGTCAGGCTGACCCAATCCGCCACCCGTAAGCGGTCGAAGAGAATGCCGACGGAAGCAAAGACCACGGCGGCGAGGAACAGAATCGCCAGCGTCCGGCGGGGGCTGTAGCCACATTTCATAATAATATGGTGAATGTGACCACGGTCCGGGCGGAACGGGCTGTTACCGTTAAGAATGCGGCGCAGCGACACCGCCGACATATCCGCCAGCGGCAGCGCGATCAGCCACAGGGCGGTGACCGGCGCAATAATAGCGTCGTCACCCTGAGTCGCTACCACCAGCAGCCAGATCGCGGCAAAGCCGATCACCGTGCTACCCGCATCGCCCATAAAGACTTTCAGTCGCTTAACGCCAAACAGTCCGAGATTCGCCATCAGGTACGGCATGATGGCGAGCACCAGCGCCAGGCACCACTGCCACGCGCCCATATTTCCGTGGATATAAAACAACACCCCCAGTGCGCCAAAAGTCACACACGACACGGCGCCGAGTAATCCATCAATGCCGTCAATCATGTTAAAAGCATTAATCGATGCCCAAATAGCAATCAGGGTGATCAGGTAGCCGACCGCGCCGAGGGTAATGACGTAGCCGGGGATCAGTTCGCCCAGCGACGCCAGCCACAGCCCGGATTTCATCATCAGTACGGCGGCCACTGCCTGCGCGATGACCCGTGGCAGCACCGGCAGATTAAAGCGGTCATCCAGCACGCCGACGATCAACAGCATTGAAATACAGAACCAGAATACCTGCTGGTGGGGCAGCCACTGCGGATTCAGATATTGCAGGGCACTCATCGCCACCCACACAGAAATACCGCCAACGAGGGGAATATGCCCTTCATGAACTTTACGTGCATCCGGTTTATCGACCAGGCCAAACACCGGCGCGGTTAACCCCGCGATGGCAAGACCCCCGATAGCACTGATCAGGATCATCACAAAATCCATATCATTCTCCAGAATTTTTGCGTGCGCATAGACAGACCGCCAGACGCGAAGTCTGGCGACGTTATTGTTGGTTTTTTTACTGAGATTGATTCCCCGGCAGAGGATGCCGGGGAGCACTGCGGAGATTACTTCTTATCGGTATAGCTGTAGCCGTAATGATTGTAGCCGTAACCGTAGTAGCTGCTGGCGCGCTTGATCACGCCGTTCAGAATGGCACCCTTGACGTTGACGCCAGCCTGTTCCAGACGCTGAACGCAGACGGTCATCTCTTTCACGCTGTTGACCTCGAAGCGCGCGACCACCAGGCAGGTTCCGGCGGAGCGGCCAATGACGGCGGCGTCGGTCACGGCGAGGATCGGCGGCGTATCGATAATCACCATATCGTAATGTTCGCTCGCCCAGTTCAGCAGCTCGCGGAAACGGTCGTGCATCAGCAACTCTGCCGGGTTCGGCGGCACCTGACCACGGGTAAGGATGTCGAATCCGCCCTTGGTGAAGGTCTGCACGGCAGCCGTAACCGGCGTCTTACCGGACAGCACCGCAGAGAGGCCGTGGTTATTGCTCAGGTTAAACAGATCGTGAGCGTAGCCACGGCGCATATCCGCATCAATGTAGATCACTTTCTGTCCGGCCTGCGCAACGATGGCCGCCAGCGTGCTACTGACGAAGGTTTTCCCACTGTCCGGCGTCGCCCCGGAAATCATCAGCACGTTGTTGGTGGATTCCATCATCGCGAAGTGCAGGCTGGTACGCAGCCCACGGATGGCTTCCACCGACAGGTCAATCGGGTTATCCACCGCCAGGAACGGGATGTTTTTCGTTTTGTGCTGGTGGCGGGAGGAGAAAATATTCTTACTCCGCAAGCGCGTTTTTTGCGCCAGCCAGTCGGACATCGGGATGGTGGCGTAAACGTTGATCCCCTGCTCTTCCAGCTGTTCCGGCGAATCAATCCCTTTACGCAGCAGCATACGCGCCAGGACCAGGCCGATGGAGACAAACAGCCCCATGAGCAAGCCCAGCGCAACGACCAGCGCTTTCTTCGGTTTGATGGGCAGCGGCTGGGTGACCGCCGGGTCGATGATGCGCACGTTACCGATGGCGCTCGACTGGGCAATACTCAGCTCCTGCTGACGGTTTAACAATTGCAGATATACCGCACGGCCAGACTCCACGTCACGGCTTAAGCGCAGAATTTCCTGCTGGGTCGCGGGCATGGATGAAACACGTTTATTAAGGCGCGTTTTTTCCTGCTCCAGCGTCTGACGTTTTTCCATCAGCGCCCGGTAGGTCGGGTGATCCTTTTTATACAGCTGGGAAATTTCTGCTTCGCGGAAGGTCAGCTCATTCAGCTGGTTATCCGCGTTTACGATCTGCTCCAGCACCGATTTCGCTTCGAGATTCAGGTCAACGGAGTCGCTTTTCTTACGGTAGGCGTTGAGTTTATCTTCCGACTGATCGAGATCGCCACGCACCTGCGGCAGCTGCTTTTGCAAAAACTCGAGGCTTTTCGAATCCTGCGCCGCCTGGCGGGCAATGTTCTGTTGCAGATAGTTATCAGAAATGCTGTTAAGAATACGCGCAATAAGCTGCGGATCTTCGCCGGTGACGGTCAGACCGAGCATTCCGCTGTCTTTGGTTTTTTCACTGACCGTAAACTGTTTGAGCAACTCATTGATAGCTTCCAGCTCGGTCAATTGACGCAGCGTAAAGCGCGTCCCCGGCTCGGCGTCAATGTCAGCAATTTTGAGCGAAAAGCCGTTTTTATCAACTAACTGTCCGATTTGTCCGTCGGCAGTGAAATCATCGCCCTCAACCTGAAAATGGCCGTTTTCACCCACGGTTAAGGTGAATTCCTGCTGTACCATTTCTTTCGGTACGGCAAGCCAGGTCAGCGCAATGACGCCCGGTTTTTGCCCGGTTAACCGTGCCCAACCGCGACCAAATACGGGGAAATAATCCTGCTCAACAACGTTACGCAGGCTAAGGTCATTGATGGTTTTGCCGAGGATCATCCGCGACTGAAGAAGCTGAATTTCCGGCGCTGATTCCGGCGAGGAATCCGGGATCATCTGGCTCAGACTGCTGAGAATGGCATTCCCCTGCTTCTGTTCCACCTGAATCAGCGCATCAGCTTGATAAACCGGCGTTGAAAAAAGCGCATAGATGACGGCAATAACCGTGAAAAATACAGTGACGCAAAATATGAGTTTCTTATGGTCGATCAGATCGCCCAGAAGACGCCCCAGATCCAGCTCGTTATTAGCGGTTTCAGCAGGAGCAGTTGTGACTTTTGTCGACATAACGAATGTTTATCCCGTTTTATTTTCCGAGCCTGACAGCCCATTCTTTACTGGCTTGCTCAAGCAGCCCATAAACGTGTTCGAAGGCCTCATGGCTTTTACGATAGGGGTCAGGAATTTCCTTTTTCCCCGCCCATTGACCGAAGAGCATGGTTTTGCCTCTTACCTCGGGCGCGATCGCCGTCACCTGCTCAATATGAGCCGGTTCCATGACCAGAATAAGGTCGTAATCGCGCGCCATCGCGGGGGTCAGTTTGCGTGCGATATGCCCGTCCAGCGAAACGCCGTGCGCCGCTGCCACTTCGGCGGCGGTAGCGTCCGCAGGCTGGCCGCTTAAGCCAAACGTGCCGGCGGAATCCACTTTCATGTCAGGCATAGTGTGGCGCAGCAAACGTTCCCCGGTCGGGGAACGGCATATATTTCCGGTACAAATCACCAGAATCGAGCTAAACATTAATTTGGCCATGTTTTGATATAACGCGCGGTTTCCGTCAGGTCGTGAACACCGGTGATGGTCGGCACCAGCTGAGAAATTACGCGGTTCCAGCGCACCAGCGGCGCGGTAGTCACATAAACAATATCGTACGGCTCAAGCTGGAATTCGGTGCCTAATACCATCGCCGAGGCATCCTGAGCGTTGAGCTGATAAACATTGGCAATTTTGCCGTTCTGCTTGCCTTTCATAGAACGGATGACGAAGATGCCGGTCGCGTCGGACATATCCTGCTTCATGCCTTCCGCGTTGCCGAGTGCTTCGGCCAGCGTCATGCCGCTGCGATCCATTTTAAGCGTGCTCTGTTTGCCCACTTCACCCATCACGAACACTTTCAGATCGTCATTGCGTGGGATAAACAGGATGTCACCTGGATAGAGTAGTTTATTCTGCGTTAAATCGCCGCGCTGCATCAGCGCCCACAGAGAAATTTTGGTGTCCTGGCCGTTGTGGGTCAGCACCACATTACGCCAGTCGGCGTCAGGGGTCAGACCGCCCGCCGCGTTAATGGCATCCATCACCGTCAGCGGAATGTTGGTGATCGGCTGCTGACCGGATCTTGCCACTTCACCAGTCACGTAGGCTTTCTGCGAGCGGAAGGCCGCGATGCTGACATCAACCTGCGGGCTTTCAATTACCGAGTCCAGACGGGCGGTGATTTCATCACGGACCTGCTCCAGCGTTTTCCCCGCAACCAGCATTTTGCCGACATAAGGATAGAAAATCGTCCCATTGGCACTGACCCAGTTCCCGGTATCGCTAGCGCTGCGATACTGACCGGCAGGCGTGGTCAGTTCCGGGTGATCCCAGACGGTGACCATCAGGACGTCACCCACACCGATCCGGTACTGATAGCTTTTCAGCATATCGTCCAGAAGCGGGTTGGATTTTGATACCACCGATACCGGACGAAGCTGATCGATCAAACCAGGCGTCATTGGGTAAACGTTAACCATTTTATTTAGATCGTAATCGCTATCAGGTAATTCGATAACGTCCTTTCCGCCAGTGCTCAGACTTTGCCCGGGGATCACGGTACAGCCTGCTAACGCCCCCACTGCCAATGCCACGAGAGAAACCCTAAGAATACTTTTTTTCATTATATAAAATCATCTGTGGTTCAAATGGTTTAGTGTCAATCCGATTGCATTTTGCGCAATCCAATCAACGTGCGCTATCGATATCGTTTTTATCACGTCATGTACCGAGATAAAAACAGAATGTCGGCCCTAAAATGAACGTTGTTCTCAAAGATGAAAATTTTTCACCTCTTGCGGGCGTTACTCTCCCCTCTGGCTCAATAGCCGACAGGAGTATCACGGTCCGTTGTCATGTTATAAAGCTGATATTTCCGTCCCAGCATCTGACCACCGTCACGGGTGAGTGGCGTCCAACTGATCGTTGCGCGACTGCGCGAAGGTGTCACGGTCATCAGATCCAGCGGCACGGAGACATAGAAGCCTTTGCTGAATCCGCCTTCGCCGTAGTCATCTTTCGAGACGTTAGTAATCGCCGCCCACGCCCCTACCGTTACGCCGCTATCGAAGCGTTTGGAGAGGTCGATGGTGCCGCCTTTATCTTTTGCCAGATACTGCCCGAGGCTGAGTTTCATCAGCACGCCGTCAAAGACAGGCGGCGTCCAGTAACCGGTCAGATGCCCTGTCGGCGCTTTATAATCGATAAAGCGCATCATGTTGTTCCAGTCGCGCTGTTTAACGTAGTTACCGTCGATGCCCACCGCCCAGTTGCTGTCCAGCGGGCGGTACAGCACTTCGGCCCCGGCACCGCCGTACATCGTCTCCAGATAACCACCGTACACCTGGCCGTAGAAGCCGTTGCCTAAGTAACGGACATAGTTACTTTGCAGGTTGTTTACGTAAACGTCGTTTTCGACATAATCACGAATATGAGTACGCACCGGCGGCAGCGTAGTGTCGCTGGGGCTATCAGTGGATTTAAATTTGTCGTAGTTGTTATACACGTTGGCGAATACGCCGCCATCGACCAGCCAGTGATCGGTCAGCCAGTAGTTGGCGCTGCCCATCACCCCAATCTGGAACATATAGAAGTTTTCAGGACCACCCAGCGACTGGCTAAGCACCGGCGAAATTGAATAACCGAAGCGATCAGGGCGAATGCGGTAGCCACGTCCCAGCGCGTCGGTATCCACCGGATTGATCCGCCGTTGTTGCAGCGTCTCTTCATGACCCAACGGATAACCCTCAAGCTGCTTGCGCAGGCTGGCGACATTGGTTTCGGTAGTGACCTGCGGCTGGTGCAGGGTTTTCTGCGTGATACTGATCGTATCCACACCTGCCGGTAGATTGTTAACCAGAATACGGTTCGCGCGGTCAACCCCTTCACGGGTATCGCGATAGCGATACTGCACGCCGGTCATATACAGCGTATTGCCGCGATGAATAATTTCTGGCTCGTCAAATCCGGCGTTATATTTCAGTTGGGTCAGCTGATTCGCAGCGGAAGTGTACTGTAGCGAGTCGGTCGCCGGACTCGGCTGATAAGCCGGTTTCGGACGATCTTTCTGATTCGGCTTCAGATCGTTGAAGTTGGTCCGCAGCGTAAAGCCGAACATCAGGGTATTACCGCGCTCGTAGCTAAGGTTGACATCCGCCCAGTCCGCCGCGCGATAAACTGCCCCGACGTTAAAGTGGCTGCGCTGGTCAATTTTACCGGCAAAGTCATCCTGATAATCGTTGCCGTCATATTCGAGCTTCAGGCGCAGCGGCGTCCACGGCGTCTGATATTCTACGCCGCCAAAAATCGCCGCCGGGCCACGAAAGACATCGGTGAAGCTGATATCACCCGCATCGTGCGAATCAGCGCGAGTACAGTATTTATCACTGGCGCGGCAAAACGGGTTAGTGATATTGCCGCTGTTACCGCTGTATCCCCAGCCCATCCCCAGCATGAAATCAAACGGCCCCGCCATTTTGCTGGCGACCATATATTCGCCGTCGAACAGGCCGGTACCTGCGATATCACGTTTACCGAAGGCAAACTCAGGAACCCAGTAGCCCTCTTCCCACAGTCGTACTTTGAAGTCGAACGACTTATCTTTATAGGTCTGATCGCCGCTGAAGTTTTCGTCCTGACTGTATTTTCGGGTACGGACGTCGGTGTAGCGGACGGTCCCCTCCAGCCACGGGAACAGCGCAATTGAGGTGGAGAAAAAGCGGTATTGATCGTTATCACGGTAGTTGACGCTGAATTCGCCTTCTTTGGCGATACGGGCGTTCGGGGTTTGCATCAGCCCCGTACCGCCGAAGTCAGACTGCGAAGGCCCAATTGGGTCCGGGTATGTCAGCACATCCGCATGACATGCGCTGGATACCGCAATGGCCAGCAGGCTGAAGAGGTATTTTTTATTCATCAGTCAGGTATCCGGTGCGTCAGAACAGAGACGATTTGCTGATTTATTTTTTCGAATTCGCCAGGGACCGCCCATGAGGAAAATCCCACCCAGATAATGCTGCCCGGTTCAGGCTCGACGTGGCGATGATTCCAGTACGCCACCGGCGCTTGCTGGGTGCTGCCGTCCGGGTGAATGATGACCGCGATGTTGCGGTCGGCGCCGGTCAAACGCTCATGACTGGCGAGATAATCACGCACGCTGCGCCCCGCCTGCCAGCTTGTTTTCCCCGTCCCTTCAATTGCGCCGAGTAGCGTTACGGTCGTGGGATAAGCCGGAAGCCAGAGCGAGTAACGCCCTTCCAGACGCGGATTATTGTCATCGCGAGTGCGAACCTGGTCAGGGTCGAGCGCAACAAACTGCCGCCCGGTAACCTTAATCGCCTGAAGTTGCTGAATGACGGTGCGGATGCTGGCGGCCTGATCCCCATCTTCCGTTGCCGCCCAACGATTTAAATCGCGCAGTGTCTGCTGATATTGCTGCTGCGCTACCGCCGTGGCCTGCGGTTCGGCGATCACCGCCCCCGGCCACCAGACGTGTTTCGGCAGATCGGCAACCGTTACCAGCTGCGCCAGGTTTTGCGCGTGTTCAATGGTCAGCGTTTTGCCCGTCGTCAGCGCGTGGACCGTCACCTGACTTTCCGCCTGGACGAATCCACTGACTGCCAGAAGCCCGGCACCGGTGAGTAATGTTTTTATTTTCATAGCGTCGCGGGTTTCAGAATAGTGAATTCGATGGGAAGCACCCCGGCCCCCAACATCTGGCGGCCCTGACGGACCTGCCCGGTTACGGCATCAACCCAGAAGGTGTTTTGCCAGTCGCGCGATGGAGAATCGGTATGGGCAAATTCATGCCATATCAGACAGCGTACCCGCTTACCGGCGATGGTTAACACCTCTTCCCCGCCAGGCGCAAAGCGGGAAACAACGGTCGCGGAGCGGTAACGTTCATCTTCCGTCCAGCCAATACTGCGGGTCCAGGTCGATCCGTTTTTAAGCTGTCGGGCGTTAAGAAGGGGGTCCTGCTGCTGATTACTGACGTCGAGAAGATTATCCGGCAATTTCACGGTTTTAATCAGGCGTCCGTTTTGCGTGACCAGCATCGCGCGATCCTGCGTCAGCCATTTACGCTGGCCGTTTTCCAGATAGCCCAGCACGACAAAGATGCGTTGGCCGTCATTAATACGCAGGTACATGGTGGTGTAGGGTAATGCCTGAATTTGCTGGTCAGGAATAACGATGTCTTTTGGACCGTAAATGGTCGACTGTACGGTATCAACAACGCTTTGCTGGCTGTGGGTGCAACCCTGCAACAGCAGGCAGGCCAGAAGGAAGAGAGGTATGCGCACCAGAGGATCCCTTTCACAATGTGTTAATACAAAAAATAACGGCGGTAAGCCCGTTATTTGCACGCACTTATAAGCCGAAGCGCTGAAAGAAGCGGCATTCGACGTTAGATATAATTGGCGATGAAAATAGTTTTACAGAGATATTATTCAATTTTTAAGCCCCCGGCAAAGCAAATTTGCCGGGGAACTTATATACCATCCCACACTGGGAATTAACTGTACAGAAGTTCAGCTAATTCTCAAGCTTAACGCGTAGTGGTGGTGGTAGTCAGGTTAACGCCGGAGCCGGAGCTGTCGTCGTCGCTTGCCGCAACTGCTGCCAGAGCAACCAGACCGGCAACCGCAGTAGCGGTGACGATAGTGGTTGTGCCCACTGCGCCAGCTGCTACGCCGCCAGAAGTTGTTTCTGACCCGGTGGCAGGCGCAGCAAACGTAGCCGTGCTAAAACCGGCCAGCGCCAACGCTGCGAGAACCGCACACATTGTCTTTTTCATTCACGTTCCTCTTCATTCAACGAATGTAAAATTGATAGCCTGAAAACCAGGCAATATTAGCATACCATACCGTTCAGATTTTGGACTGAATAGCAGGCAGGCTACCGCCGTGGCTTAAAGCTACCACCCTGCACTAACTTCCTTTTCTGCCAGGATCGGAAATCAGAAACCCGGCAATTCACTATTTAATACTCATCGAGATAGCCGTGAATGCCATAAAGACATTACATTTCAAACAGTTAACTTAATAACCACATTTCATCAATGCCTATTTAATCGGCTTAGGCAAATCCTTAATGCACGGGCGATGAAAGTTACGTATCAGTGGCACGTTTATTAATAGATAACTGATTTTTTATTCAATGAAATGGTAGGATAAGTCTTAGCAACATGAAAAACAACATCCAGAAACGATGTTTTGAAGAATCTAACAAATTGGGGTATTGCAGAACAACGTCTAGTGCATAATATATTGTTCAAATTGTTACCAATCCCTTGTAAAACCTACTAAATTTGGCAGTAGAACCGCTTCGTTAAATGTTTCAGGGCGTTAATAGCGCCAATTCAAACTGAATGTTGCGACGCCCGGCAGGCGTAGAACAAATATATTTTTTTGCAAGCTTATCGATATTATTTCGTTAGGGTCATAAATCCGCATAATTAATGGAGTGGATCTTAGCGAAATTGTGCAGTATGGAAAGCTGGTCGTTCGGACCATGCCGAAAAGCAGAGGGAAAGCAGAGTTGTCTGCCACATTCAGTCCACCTCTGATATCTTAATTGTGGTAAAAACAGGCACCAGCAAGGCTCTGACTGAAGATATGGAGAAATAATGAGAAGATTTACCCCCCTGTTACTGGGCGTTGCGCTCGGCGTGGCAACCTGCGTTAGCGCGGCTCCGCAGACGGCAGTGAAAGCGCCGGGCACGCAATCTTATGAACTGAAAGAATTTTTTGCAGATTTTACCCATTTTGCCATTGGCGATACGGTGCCGGAAATGTACCGCACCGAAGAGTACAACATCAAACAATGGAAGCAGCGGAATCTGCCCGCGCCGGATGCCGGCACGCACTGGACCTATATGGGCGGGAATTATGTCCTGATTACCGATGCGGAAGGAAAGATCCTGAAGGTCTACGACGGCGAGATTTTCTATCATCGTTAAATTCTATCGCCGTTAAAAATGAATGGCTGCCCCAGGGCAGCCATTGTCATCGTTACACCGCGCGAAAGGCGATTTCACCCGGAATGACTTCACCCTGCCAGTAAAGCTGGGCCGCCACGCGTCCGGCGAGATCGCGGTAGATAGCGGTAAATTCGCTTTCCGGTCGATGGATCACCGTCGGCGTGCCATTATCCAAATCTTCCCGCAGGCTAATATGCAGCGGCATCTGCCCGAGTAACTGGGTGCGATACTGCTCCGCCAGCCTCTCTGCGCCGCCTGTGCCAAAGATAGGCTCATGATGACCGCAGTTGCTGCAAACGTGCATACTCATATTTTCGACTATCCCCAGGACCGGGACATCCACTTTCTCGAACATCACGATGCCTTTTTTGGCGTCGATCAGGGCGATGTCCTGCGGCGTGGTCACCACCACGGCACCCGTGACCGGAATGTTCTGCGCCAGCGTCAGCTGAATGTCGCCGGTGCCTGGCGGCATATCCAGCACCAGATAATCGAGGTCCGGCCACAGCGTTTCCTGGAGCATTTGCATCAGCGCTTTGCTGGCCATCGGACCACGCCAGACCATAGCGTTATCGTCGGTGACGAGGTAGCCAATGGAGTTAGTCGCCAGCCCGTGCGCGACAATCGGCGTCATGTGGGTGCCATCCGGCGAGGTTGGACGCTGGTTTTCCGTGCCCAGCATGGTCGGGATGGAAGGCCCGTAGATATCCGCATCCAGCAGCCCCACTTTTGCGCCTTCAGCGGCTAATGCCAGCGCCAGGTTGACCGCCGTGGACGATTTCCCCACGCCGCCCTTACCCGAGCTGACCGCAATAATATTTTTTACGCCGTTAATGCCCGGCTGATTTTTCACGCGTTTCAGCGTGGCGATGGTGTGCGACAGCTTCCAGTCAATCGCCTTCGCGCCGGTGATGCGCAGCAGCTCCGCGCTGGTCTGGTCTTTGAGATCCTCAAAGGCGCGGGTCCAGACGAAGGGCATCAGCAGCTCAATGTGGATAATGTCATCCAGCCAGGCCACATGATGCAGCGCATTCAGCGTCGTGAGATTGTGTTTCAGCGTGGGATGCTGAAAATTCGCCAGCGTTCCGGCGACCATTGCACGCAGGCGCTCCGGGGACCTGGCCTGGGATTGTGCGTTCATCCCGACTCCTCTTTTTTTTGTAGTCGATTAACATTGCCGTGAGTTAAGCATATCAGATCTCCTGGCAGGTTACATTTGGCCTTCCGGGCCTAATTCCCATTGCGGACAAGGTTAAGGCTTACCAAAATCCCGCCATTCAGGTAACATCAAAACCCCTTTTTACTACAGAAGAAGTAATACTCACTATGACTCAAGTCGCGAAGAAAATTCTGGTAACGTGCGCGCTGCCGTACGCCAACGGCTCAATCCACCTCGGCCACATGCTGGAGCATATCCAGGCTGATGTCTGGGTCCGTTACCAGCGAATGCGCGGCAATGAGGTCAACTTCATCTGCGCGGACGACGCGCACGGCACGCCAATCATGCTGAAAGCGCAGCAGCTTGGTGTGACCCCGGAGCAGATGATTGGTGAGATGAGCCAGGAGCACCAGACCGATTTCGCCGGGTTTAACATCAGCTATGATAATTATCACTCCACGCACAGCGACGAAAACCGTGAGCTGTCGGAACTGATTTACACCCGCCTGAAAGAGAACGGCTTTATCAAAAACCGCACCATCTCTCAGCTTTACGATC
This sequence comes from Enterobacteriaceae bacterium UBA5654, assembly GCA_002421005.1. Lineage (GTDB taxonomy): Bacteria > Pseudomonadota > Gammaproteobacteria > Enterobacterales > Enterobacteriaceae > Superficieibacter. The sequence goes on from DIJC01000014.1 coordinate 287,018, forward strand.
CGGAAAAAGGCATGTTCCTGCCGGACCGTTTTGTTAAAGGCACCTGCCCGAAATGTAAATCGGCGGATCAGTACGGCGATAACTGCGAAGTCTGCGGCGCAACCTACAGCCCGACCGAACTGATCGAGCCGAAATCTGTCGTTTCCGGTGCTACGCCAGTGATGCGTGATTCCGAACACTTCTTCTTCGACCTGCCCTCGTTCAGCGAAATGCTCCGGGCATGGACCCGCAGCGGTGCGTTGCAGGAGCAGGTAGCGAATAAAATGCAGGAGTGGTTTGAATCCGGCCTGCAACAGTGGGATATCTCCCGCGACGCGCCTTACTTCGGCTTTGAAATCCCTAATGCGCCGGGCAAATATTTCTACGTCTGGCTGGATGCGCCGATCGGCTACATGGGTTCTTTCAAAAACCTGTGCGACAAACGCGGCGATACCACCAGCTTTGACGAATACTGGAAGAAAGATTCCAGCGCCGAGCTGTATCACTTCATCGGCAAAGACATCGTCTATTTCCATAGCCTGTTCTGGCCAGCCATGCTGGAAGGCAGCAACTTCCGCAAACCGACCAACCTGTTCGTTCACGGCTACGTGACGGTGAACGGCGCGAAGATGTCGAAATCACGCGGCACGTTCATTAAGGCCAGCACCTGGCTGAACCACTTCGACGCCGACAGCCTGCGCTATTACTACACCGCCAAGCTCTCGTCACGCATTGATGACATCGACCTGAACCTGGAAGATTTCGTCCAGCGCGTCAACGCCGATATCGTTAACAAAGTGGTCAACCTCGCCTCCCGTAACGCAGGCTTTATCGCGAAGCGTTTCGACGGCGTGCTGGCTTCTGAACTGGCCGACCCGCAGCTTTATAAAACCTTTACCGATGCCGCGACGGTGATTGGCGAAGCGTGGGAAAGCCGCGAGTTTGGCAAAGCCATCCGTGAAATTATGGCGCTGGCAGACGTGGCTAACCGCTACGTTGATGAAAAAGCCCCGTGGGTAGTGGCGAAGCAGGAAGGTCGTGATGCCGAACTACAGGCGATTTGTTCAATGGGTATCAACCTGTTCCGCGTGCTGATGACCTGGCTGAAACCGGTAGTGCCTGTGCTGAGCGAACGCGTTGAAGCCTTCCTTAACACGCCGCTGGAGTGGGAGGCGATTGAGCAACCGCTGCTGGGCCACAAGGTCAACACCTTTAAGGCGCTCTACAACCGCATCGACATGAAGCAGGTCGAAGCGCTGGTTGAAGCGTCCAAAGAAGAAGTGAAAGCGGCTGCCGTGCCGGTGACGGGTCCGCTGGCGGACGATCCGATTCAGGAAACCATTACCTTTGATGATTTCGCCAAAATCGATCTGCGCGTAGCGCTGATTGAAAACGCGGAGTTTGTTGACGGCTCCGACAAGCTGCTGCGCCTGACGCTGGATCTCGGCGGCGAGAAGCGCAACGTCTTCTCCGGCATCCGTTCTGCGTATCCCGATCCGCAGGTGCTGACAGGTCGCCTGACGGTGATGGTGGCGAACCTGGCACCACGTAAAATGCGCTTCGGTATTTCTGAAGGCATGGTGATGGCTGCCGGTCCTGGTGGAAAAGATATTTTCCTGTTAAGCCCGGATGAAGGCGCAAAACCGGGTCAGCAGGTTAAGTAATGTCTCCCCCTCTCCGGCGCTTATCCGCGCCGGAGAGCTTTTTCACCCCTCATCATTGCTCATCTTTATCTCTTGCGTAAAATCGCAAAAGCTATGTAAATATCGCCATCATATATAACTATTTAAAGTTTTAATTATGTGAATGCCGCCCGGTACTGTTATTATCGGCAACGCATTACGTAGTTATAATATTAAGCAATATGTTATTTTTTATCAGGGTAAACCAGATGGAGGTGTAGTTGAATGTCCCGCGCCGACGAAGAGAGAAAAGGCTATATAGCTATAGGCGAAGCGGTCATTAGCCATATCGTCAAAAAGCAGGAAATCAGCAAGCAGTCGCTGCTGAAAGAGCTGGGCAAAATGGCCGTAAGCGAGACCTGCGATGAACGCGCCAGCCGGTTACGTATCGGCAGAGAATTACTCAATACGATGCCAGATGAGCCGGAGGCAGATGCCAGTGGACGCTATCCTGGCGGCGCATTACCGGCTGATGGCAACGAATGAATTCGCTAATTATTTCCCTCTGAACGTATTTTTATTATTCACAATCAGGGATAATAATATCCGTTAAAGTTTTTTAATTTCAGGATAATACTGCACACTCATTTTCATTCTGCCTGATGCAGTTAATCCTGAATTCTTTATTGATTATTGCTTTTAAAATGTATATTTTACTTACGGTTATGAATTTTGGCGTAGCTAACGAGCGAGGGCTGGTATGAAGGGTAGCCGTAGTAAAGGTCCTGACAATGTGGCAACACCTCCCGTCCCCTGGATGCCCTCTGGCGAAGAGACTCTGGGTGCGATAGTCATTGAGCTACTGCGTAACGGGAAAGGCGTCAGTCGTCACAGCATTTGTCTTAAGCTAGCCGCACGGCTGGAGCAAACCTCCGATCCGGTGATGGAAGTTCATTATGGCGAACTTTTGGCTATACTGCTCGGCAAGGGCATTCGCTAGCGCAGCACGGGTTACGCAACCGGGCGCTATTATTAACGGCACAGCTTTTATTTCGCCTTCCGACTGCGGAAGCGAAGGCATCGATGACACGATGCCGCCATGAGGTTGAGAATGAGCAAAAGCGATATCGACAAGCTGGTAGACATCATTATGGGCGAAGCTGTCCTGAAACTTCTTGAGTCGGATGCCGCCATCTCGTATGACGCGCTGATCGACCAGCTTCGCACAAGTATGCATAGCGAAACCGACCCACAGCGGCGTCAGGCCTATGCGAGAACCTTAAGCGATGTGCGCGCCTTCAAAGCCAATATCAATCAGCAGGACGGGACGACCGAGCGGCCTCTTTTCAGCAAGGACAGCATTCTGCTGCGCTTCAACGGCGATCCACCGGGCAGCAATGATAAAAAACATTAATATCGCCACCACAGCAGAAGACGTATCCTGACCCGCTGTTGTCATTCCAGAACACCCGGCATATATGGTTTGTTGCCCCGGCCATATCAGCTCATCAATGTAGCTCCAGGGGGGAGAATTGATCGAAGATGAACACGTTAAGCTCGATGAAATCCATGAGGTCATTGGTATCGCCGCAACATGGCTGATGAAATCCTTTCAGCCAATCAAAGCACGGAGCATTATCATGGTCCTGCGTGCCAGAGAAGCGGAAGTGACCGATTGTCGGGAAAAGTCCATCTATGCAGCGGCGCGCCAGATGGTCATGAACAAAATGCAGTGAGTTCCCCCTGCCCCTCCCTTCCTGAACGTTAGCGAGCCTTGCTGCCGCATCTGACGAACCCGATCCGCCCTGAAACCTTCGGTTTATTAATCTGACGCATCTTCTGGTTTCAGGGACGGCTTGCTGAAGCTGGCCGGAAGCAAAGATGTCCGGCGGACCGCTGCCGCCGGGATCATCATGCCCTGGGCGCGTGCTGACGGGCGGCGAGGCCGCGCAGGAAATAGCGCAGCATCTGATCGCCGCATTCGCGGAAGTTTTTATGCTCCGGCGCGCGCATCATGGCGGTGATTTCCGGCATCGAAATGCGGAACTGTTGCGCGGTGAGGATCGCCAGAATATCGTCGGTTTTCAGGGAAAACGCGATGCGCAGCTTTTTCAGCACGATGTTGTTATTCACCCGACGTTCCGGCTCCAGTGCCGGGGAGGATTCGTCCCGGCCACGCTTGTCATAAATCAGGCCGTTCAGAAAAGAAGATAAAATAATATCCGGGCAGCGCTGGAATCCTTCTTCTTCCTCTTTACGCAACCAGACGGCGATCTGCTCCGCCGTGGCTTCGGCTCCACCCAGCGCCAGAATACGCGCCAGATCGTTATTATTGGATTTCAGGATGTAGCGCACGCTACGCAGGATATCGTTACTCAGCATGGGGCCTTCGCAAATAAAGTGGCAAAAAGGCATTTTACCAGTCTTTTACAGCCCTAGCGCCTCTTTTAAACTTTTCAGATAGCGACGGCTGACCGGCACCGTCTGTCCGGCGCGTAAAAGCAGCTCGGCCTGACCGTTTTCTTCGAGGCGGATTTCCTTCAGATGCGCCATATTCACCAGATACTGCCGATGGCAGCGCAACAGCGGCGTGCGGCTTTCCAGCGTTCTTAGCGTTAGCTCGGTAAAGCCTTCTTTCCCTTCATGACTGGTGACGTATACCCCGCTCATCCGGCTGCTGACAAAGGCCACGTCTTCCATCTGTAACAGCCAAATCCGGCTGTGGCCGGTACAGGGGATAAACTTCAGCGCCTGCTGATTTTCCGGCAGTACCGACACATCCTGCTCGCCGCGCTCCTGACGCAGGCGGGTCAGGGTCTTGTTCAGCCGTGCGGATTCAATCGGCTTGAGCAAATAATCAAAGGCGTGTTCTTCAAACGCTTTTACCGCGTACTCATCAAACGCGGTCAGAAAAACCACCCACGGACGGTGTTGCGGGTCGAGCATTCCGACCATCTCCAGCCCGCTGATGCGCGGCATCTGGATATCGAGAAACAGTACGTCCGGGCGCAGACGATGCACCGCGCCGATGGCTTCCACGGCGTTAGCGCACTCACCCACAATTTCAATGTCGCTTTCATCCTGTAACAGAATGCGCAGATTCTCCCGTGCCAGCGGCTCGTCATCCACAATCAGCACTCTTAACATGCGTTTTCCTCCAGAGGCAGTCGCAGGGTGATTCGGGTAAAACATTCCGGCTCACATTTCACGGTGATACCGCAGTCGTCGCCGAAACGGGCGCGCAGACGTTTATCGACCAGGGTCATGCCCAGCCCGCTGCTGCTGGCGCTCGGCTGGTATAGACCGGCATTGTCTTCAATATCCAGCTGCAAATAGCGCTCGTGCTGGCTGGCGTGAATGCTGATTTCGCCCACGCCAAGATGCTGTGAAGTCCCGTGTTTGATGGCATTCTCGACGATCGGTTGCAGGGTAAAAGCCGGAAGCTGATGATGAGCCAGCGATTCCGGTACAAAAAGCTGCACCTGGAGACGGGACTGGAAGCGCGCCTTCTCAATTTGCAGATAAGCGTTAACGTGCTCAATTTCATCGGCGAGCGTCACAAACTCCGACGGACGCTTCAGGTTTTTACGAAAGAAGGTGGATAAATACTGCACCAGCTGGCTGGCCTGATCGCTGTCGCGGCGAATGACCGCTTTCAGCGTGTTCAGCGCGTTAAACAGGAAATGCGGATTAACCTGCGCATGGAGCAGTTTGATTTCCGACTGGGTCAGCAGCGCTTTTTGCCGCTCATACTGCCCGGCGAGGATCTGCGCAGACAACAACTGGGCGATGCCCTCCCCCAGCGTGCGGTTGATTGAGCTGAACAGGCGGTTTTTGGCTTCATACAGTTTAATGGTGCCAATAACCCGCTGATTCTCGCCGCGCAGCGGGATCACCAGCGTTGAGCCGAGCTTGCACTGCGGATGCAGCGAGCAACGGTACGGCACTTCATTCCCGTCAGCGTAGACCACTTCGCCGGTATTAATGGCTTTTAGCGTATAGGCGGACGCAATCGGCCGACCAGGAAGGTGGTGATCGTCGCCGGTGCCGGTGAAGGCCAGCAGCCGGTCGCGGTCGGTAATCGCCACCGCGCCAATATCCAGCTCCTGATACAGCACCTGGGCCACCTTCATGCTGTTTTCTTCGTTAAACCCCTGGCGAAGAATACCTTCCGTTGAGGCAGCTACCTTCAGCGCCGTCGCCGAAAACGCCGAGGTGTATTTCTCAAACATCGCACGCTTGTCGAGCAAAATGCGCATAAACAGCGCGGCACCGACGGTATTGGTGACCATCATCGGCGCGGCAATACTGTTCACCAGATGCAGCGCGTCCTGGAACGGGCGCGCAATCAGCAGGATGATCAGCATCTGCACCAGTTCTGCGACAAAAGTCACCGCCCCGGCGGTAAGCGGATTAAACACCCGATCCGTGCGCCCGCGTTTGATCAGCAGACTGTGCACCAGCCCGCCCAGCAGCCCTTCGACCATCGTCGAAATCATGCAGCTTAGCGCGGTCATGCCGCCCAGCGAATAACGGTGCAGCCCCCCGGTCAGCCCGACCAGCCCGCCAACCACCGGCCCGCCGAGCAGACCGCCCATCACCGCGCCAATTGCCCGGGTGTTGGCTATCGAGTCTTCAATATGCAGGCCGAAATAGGTACCCAGAATACAAAAAATGGAGAACGTCACGTAGCAGAGGAGCTTGTGCGGCAGGCGGACCGTCACCTGGATTAACGGTATGAACAGGCGCGTTTTACTCATCAGCCAGGCGATGACCAGGAACACGCACATTTGTTGCAGTAATAGCAACACAAGATTAAATTCGTACATACCTGCCAACCACACATTCCGAAAGCGCGTAACATACAGGGTGAACGTTTAACTTTCTTTGAAGCGCGGCATAAAAATGAAAATTCGTGCGCCCGATCACTAAATAAGCGCAAAAATGGTCAAATACCAGGCAGTCTGGTGATTACGCCTGGCGCGGCAGGAAATTAATAGTTCATTAACACACCAGCTTCGCCGTATAATCTTTTGATTAACATAAGGAGCAAACGATGAGCGCAGCCAAACTGGGTATTATCACCCTTTTCTTAGTCATGGCGATTAGCGGTATCGGCGGCGTGATGCTGGCGGGCTATACCTTTATTGTGCATGGCGGCTAAGATAACGCCCCAGCCGTTCAAATCCGCGATCGACAATAACCGCCGCCAGCGCGACCAGCACCGCGCCCTGAATCACATACGCCGTGTTAAACCCGCTCAGGCCGATGATGATCGGCGTGCCGAGGGTGCTCGCACCAACCGTTGAGGCTATCGCGGCGGTGCCGATATTAATAATGATCGACGTTCTGATCCCGGCGAGGATCAGCGGTGCCGCCAGCGGCAACTCCACCTTCATCAGCCGTTGCCGACGGCTCATCCCCATCCCTTCCGCCACGCTGCTCACGCCAGCAGGCACCGCCGCCAGCCCGGCGAGCGTACCCTGTAAAATCGGTAAGATGCCATACAGCGTCAACGCGACAATGGCAGGCTGCTGACCAAAACCCATCACCGGCACCGCTATCGCCAGCACCGCGACGGGCGGAAACGTCTGCCCCATCGCCGCGATGGTCTCCACCAGCGAGCGAAACTCCCGCCCCGCAGGCCGCGTCACCAGAATGCCGCCCCCGACGCCGACAACAATGGCGATCAGGCTGGAAAGACCCACCAGCCAGAAATGCGCCAGCGTCAGCGCCAGAAAGCTCTCCTGCTGATAGACCGGGCGCGGTAGCTCCGGGAAAAGCGCGCTGAACAGACCGGTGCTGTGCGGCAGCCAGAACAGCAGCGCGACAAACAGGCCAGTCAGCCACAGGAGCGGATCACGAATCACGTTCACGGTTTCCCTCCTCGCGCAGCAGATCGTCAAAGCGCAGGTTGCCGCAGGGACGCCCTTCGCCATCCACCACCGGTAAAATCAGACACTGCCGGGCGACGAAGGCCGAAAGCGCATCGCGCAGCGTCAGGGTCTCCGCCACAGGCTCACCGGCTACCGGCTCGCCGGGGCGCATATAATCGCGCACTTCGCGCAGCGACAGCAGGCGCACGCCCAGTTCGCTGCGCCCAAAAAATTCGCGGACGAAATCATTCGCCGGATGGGTAAGCATCTGCATCGGCGTTCCCTGCTGCACCACTTCGCCCTGGTCCATCAGGATCAGATGATCCGCCAGCCGCAACGCCTCATCAATATCATGCGTGACCAGCACGATGGTGCGTCCCAGCAGGCGGTGAATGCGGCTCATCTCCTGCTGGAGCGCGCTGCGGGTGACCGGATCGAGCGCACCGAACGGCTCGTCCATCAGCAGCACGTCCGGGTCTGCCGCCAGCGCCCGCGCCACGCCCACCCGCTGCTGTTGTCCGCCGGAAAGCTGATGTGGATAGCGGTCGCGCAGTGACGCATCCAGCCCCAGCAACGTCATCAGCTCCGTAATGCGCTCATTAATGCGCAAGCGGCTCCACTTCAGGAGCTGGGGCACCGTGGCAATATTTTGCGCGACGGTCCAGTGCGGAAAAAGACCGATGGACTGGATCGCGTACCCCATGCGGCGGCGCAGCGCCAACAACGGCAACTGACCGATATCTTCGCCCGCAAAACGGATGGTGCCGCTGTCGTGCTCGACCAGCCGGTTGATCATCTTCAGGGTCGTGGATTTACCGGACCCGGAAGTGCCGATCAGCACCGTGAATGCCCCTTCTTTCAGATGCAGATTGAGGTTTTTGACCGCATCCTGCCCGGCAAACGATTTACTGACCTGGTTAAATTCAATCATGCGCATGTTCCTTAAGCAGGGCGCTCCATAAACTAAACAGCGCGTCCACCACGACCGCCAGCGCAATCACCGGGATCACCCCCAGCAGCACCAGATCAAGGGCGCTGCTAAGCAGCCCCTGGAAGACCAGCGCGCCGAAGCCCCCCGCGCCGATCAGCGCGGCGATCACCGCCATACCAATAGTCTGCACGGTGACGACCCGCAACCCGCGCACCAGCACCGGCAGCGCCAGCGGGAGCTGAATACGGTAAAAACGCTCGCGCTGGCTCATGCCCATCGCGGCGGCGCTTTCCAGTACGTCGTGGGGCACCTGATTCATCCCCGCCACCACGCCGCGCACCAGCGGCAGTAGCGCATAGAGGACCAGCGCGATCAACGCAGGCGCTCGTCCGGTGCCGCCAATCCCCAGACTGCCCAGCAGCGGAAACTGCTGTACCAGCCCGGCGAGCGGCGCAATTAACAGGCCGAAAAGCGCAATGGAGGGAATGGTCTGGATAATATTCAGCAGCGTAAATACCGGCGCCTGACGCCCCGGATGACGGTAGCACCACAGTCCCAGCGGCACGCCAATCAGCAGGCCAGGAAGCAGCGTGCCAAACAGTAAGGTCAGATGCTGAAGCAATGCGTCGTTAAAAACGTCCCGACGGTTGGCATACTCTTTCAGCAGCGACAGCTCGTCCAGCGCACCGGTTGCCAGCAGCGCCAGCGGCAGCAGCCAGATTTGCGCGTTTAACAGCCAGCGCCAGGCCGCGTGGGGAGTCAGGCGACGGATCGCATCGCTCGCGGCCAGCAGCGCCAGCGCCAGCCAGAGCCACAGCCCGCTGCCCGGCGAGGTGCGCGCCAGCGGACTGCCGGTTTGCGCCAGCCAGCTGGCGGATTTCCCCGCCCCCCAGAACAGGGCGATAAACAGCAGTTCGGCAGCCAGCAGGGTCAGAATAAGCGGCACGCGTCCCGGCAGCAGGCTTAACAGCACCAGCGCCAGCGGGATCGCCAGCAGCCACAGCGCAGGAAAAGACCCGATCTGCCATAGCGCACGCGACTCACCGGATACCAGCCGATTCGGCGCGTAATTGACAAACGGTAGCATCGCCGCTGCCAGCGCAATGAGGGTCAGCAGCAGCAGGACGCGGTTTTGACATTTTAGTTGCACAACGCGTCCCGGATTACTTCGTCAGCCCTTTTTCCTTCAGATAGTCAGCGGCGACTTTCTTCGCGTCCAGCCCTTCCACGGCAATTTTCGCATTCAGCGTTTGCAGCGTTTTTTCATCCAGGCTGGTAAATACCGGCTTCAGCCAGTCGTCGAGCTGCGGGTAGGCCTTCAATACCGCTTCACGCACTACCGGAGCAGGCGCGTAAATCGGCTGGACGCCTTTCGGATCGGTCAACGTTTGCAGACCCAGCGCGGCGACCGGGCCATCGGTGCCGTAGGCCATGGCGGCATTCACGCCGGACGTTTGCTGCGCGGCGGCTTTAATCGTCACCGCCGTATCGCCGCCCGCCAGCGACAGCAGCTGGTTCTGTTTCAGTTTAAAATCGTAGGCTTTTTCAAAAGCAGGCAGCGCGTCGGTGCGTTCGATAAATTCCGCTGAGGCTGCCAGTTTGAAGGTGCCGCCCTCTTTCAGATAGCGGCTGAGATCGCTTAAGGAAGTCAGTTTATTTTTCGCGGCCAGATCCTGACGCACCGCAATGGTCCAGGTATTGTTCGCCGGGGCAGGCGTCAGCCAGACCAGTTTGTTCTTTTCGGCGTCCAGCTGTTTGACTTTATCGTAGCCCTGCCGGGCATTTTTCCACGCCGCATCGTTTTCCAGCTTGAAGAAAAATGCCCCGTTGCCGGTGTATTCCGGGTAGATATCCAGCTCGCCGGAGGTAATGGCTCCGCGCACCACCGGAGTGGCGCCCAGCTGAACTTTGTTGACCGTTTTAACGCCGTGGCTTTCCAGCACCTGTAAAATGATATTGCCCAGCAGTGCGCCTTCGGTATCGATTTTTGATCCGACTTTTACCGGTTCTGCCGCCAGCGCAGGCAGGCTGACCGCCGCCATCAGCACCAGTGAACCCATCATCCCCTTTGTGATCGTCATCGCGCTTTCCTCGTTATTTTGCTGCTCCTTTTCAGGAGCTTGAGAGAAAAGCGTAGACGATGAACGATTATTTTTCCGCGCTTTCGGGCAGTTTTAATGGCAGGGTCAACATACTGGCGGCGAAGTAGAGGATGGCGATGGTCCACAGGGTGCCTTCCACGCCAAGGGGATTAACGCACAGCGTGACAATCGCCGGGCCAGCGAAATTACTCAGCCCGGAGCCGAGATTCAGGCACGAGATGGCCGCGCCTTTATTTTCCGGCAGCAGAGAAGGAATGAGCGCGCTAAGCGGGCCGAATGCGCCAAGGCCAATGGCATACAGCGACAGCGCGCCAAAAAGCGCCGCATTGCTGTGACCGAAAAAGACCGGCGCGTAGCAGACCGCCAGCGACGCCAGCCCGCAGAGCGTGCCGGAGAACCAGACCACCGTATTGCGCCAGCCAATAGTGTCGCCAAGCCAGCCGAAGAAATAGCCGGAGAAAATATTCAGCACGTTCACCAGCCCCCAGACGGTCAGCCATTCGGCGATGCTGAAGCCAAAACGCGGCAGGTAGACCGGCATCAGGATCACCAGCGAAAATTTACCGATATCGTTGATGGTTTTGACCACCACCGCAAAGCGCATTTTCGGCTCGCGTCCGAGGACCAGAATCCCCTCCGCCAGCGCCGGGCCAAGCGGCAGACCGCGCTGCCAGCCGGGGCGATCGCGGTTGAGGATCAGCCCGCAAACCGCACCCAGCGCCACAAACCCAAAACCGCAGGTCAGCGTTGCCGTCTCGCCCCAGGCGGGAATGGCAAGGCCGGAAAACCACGGGCCGACCACGGTCATGCCGACGCCGAAGGCCATCCAGAACCATGAGACGGCGCGACCGAGAATGCGGCTCTCGCAGCGCTGGTTGATCCACACCAGAAATGAATAGGCGAACAGCGGATAGGCCACTCCCCGCAGCGAGTAGCTGATCAGCATCATCGGGTAGTTATTCTGCGGCAGCGCGACAAAAATAAAAGGCAGCGATCCGGCAAAATAGAAGACGGTGGCGATCCACATCAGGCGACGCACGCCCAGCACCCCTGCCCCAATCCCGGAAAACCAGGAGACGGCTGCGACGCACAGCCCGAAAACGGAAGAGAGGAGTGAAATATCAAACGCCGTAAACCCACGACCTTGCAGCATTGATGCCAGCCAGCTTTGCTCAATCGTGGCACCGGTAATAAACAGAAAAACCCCGATAAACCCCCAGCACAATTCGTGCGGTAAACCGATTTTTGCCCATATTCCCTGTTGGATCATCACACTCTGTTCCATCGTATTCCCTGATGTTTATGGTTACTGGAGGCATTCGCCGAAGACGTGACGCGATGCCGGGTTTTCATATTGTGAAGGTAAAAGCAGCCCGCCGTATTTTCACCCTGCTTGCTACCCTATAGCAAGCGAGTCAGGCCTTTGATAATCCTGCGGGTTTTGCCAAAAAAAGGCCGGTTTCCCGGCCTTTAACTGTTACTGGAGTTCGAATTCGCCCTGCTTGACGCGGGCAGAATCCGTACCGATAAAGACGTTAAATTTGCCCGGCTCGGCAACGTATTTCATTTGCTGATTCCAGAATTTCAGCGCCTCGACGTCAATCGGGAAGCTGACGGTTTTGCTTTCACCCGGTTTCAGGCTGATTTTTTCAAAGCCTTTCAGCTGCTTCACCGGACGGCTCATCGAGGCAGTGACGTCCTGCAAATACATCTGGATCACCGTCGCGCCCTCGCGTTTGCCGGTATTGGTCACCTCAACGCTGGCGGTCACGCTGCCGTCAGGTTTCAGGCCCGGCGCAGAGAGTTTGACGTCCGATACGCTGAACGTGGTGTAACTCAGACCGTAACCGAACGGATAAAGCGGACCGTTAGCCTCGTCAAAATAGCGCGAGGTGTATTTGTTCGGGTTATCCGCATTGTACGGGCGACCGGTGTTCAGATGGCTGTAGTACACCGGGATCTGGCCTACCGAGCGTGGGAAAGACATCGGCAGCTTGCCGGACGGGTTGTAATCGCCAAACAGCACGTCGGCAATGGCGTTGCCGCCTTCCGTACCCGCAAACCAGGTTTCGAGGATCGCATCCGCCTGCTGATCTTCTTTCACCAGCGCCAGCGGGCGACCGTTCATCAGCACCAGTACCAGCGGTTTGCCGGTGGCTTTCAGGGCGCTGATTAAATCACGCTGGCTTTGCGGCAGCGTAATGTCGGTACGGCTGGAGGCTTCATGCGCCATTCCCTGTGCTTCGCCGACCACGGCAACCACCACGTCAGACTGATTCGCGGCAGCAACCGCTTCGTCAATCATCGCTTTTGGCGTGCGCTCATCCACCTGCACCGCAGGCTCGTACTGATTCAGGAAGGCCACAATGTCTTTATCGTTGGTGACATTTGCCCCTTTAGCAAAAATGACTTTGCCCTGATCGCCCACGACATTTTTGATTCCCGTCAGGACGGTAACCGACTGATCGATCACCCCTGCGGCGGACCAGGAGCCCATTACGTCACGCTTGCTGTCGGCCAGCGGCCCGATCACCGCCACGGTCGCGGTCTTTTTCAGCGGCAGCGTTTCCAGCCTGTTTTTCAGCAGCACCAGACTTTCACGCGCTACGCTGCGGGCATCCTCACGGTGCAGGCGGCTTTCTGCGTTAGTGTCTTTCGGATCGGACTCTTTCGGCCCCAGGTGGCTGTAGGGATCGTTAAACAATCCCATATCATATTTGACGTTCAGCACGTGGCGCGCGGCGTCATCCAGATCTGCCATCGACACTTTGCCTGATTTAACCAGCCCCGGCAGGTACTTGCTGTAGTATTCGTCGCTCATGCTCATGTTGATACCAGAGGTGAGCGCCACCCGTACCGCATCTTCGGGATCGGCGGCGGTGCCGTGCTTAATCAGTTCTTTAATGGCACCGTGATCCGAAATGGTGATGCCTTTAAAGCCCCACTGATCGCGCAGTAAATCTTTCAGCAGCCAGGAATCTGAACTGGCTGGCGTGCCGTTCAGCGAGTTCAGCGCCACCATCACGCCGCCGCTGCCCGCGTCCAGCGCCGCTTTGTAGGGTGGCATGTAGTCGTTGAACAGGCGCTGCGGGCTCATATCAACGGTGTTGTATTCTTTCCCGCCTTCCACCGCGCCGTACGCGGCGTAGTGTTTAACGCTGGTCATGACGGAATAGCGATCCGCCGGGCTTTTGCCCTGCATCGCCTCAACCATCGTTTTCCCCATCGTGGCGGTAAGGTAGGTATCTTCGCCAAAGCCTTCAGACGCGCGGCCCCAGCGCGGATCGCGCGAGACGTCAACCATCGGCGCCCAGGTCATATTCAGGCCGTCATCCGCCGCTTCATACGCCGAGACGCGTCCAACGGTTTTCACCGTGTCGAGGTTAAAGGTGGACGCCAGACCGAGGCTGATCGGGAAAACGGTACGCTGACCGTGAACCACATCATAGGCAAAAAACAGCGGGATCTTCAGGCGGCTAAGTTCCATGACCTGATCCTGCATCTTGCGGATATCTTCGCGGGTCACGGTGTTAAAAATCGCCCCGACCTGCCCTTCTTTGATCATCTCGCGGATGGCTTCTTTCGGATTATCCGGCCCCACGCTTATCAGGCGCAGCTGACCAATTTTTTCATCAACCGTCATTTTTTTAAGCAGATCGGTGACGTAAGCATCACGCGCTTGCGGGGTTAACGGGAGTTGATTTTTGACGTCCTCTGCCAGCGCGGGATGACACGCCAGGCTCACAGCGAGACCTACAGAACATAGCCATTTCATATGGTTTACTCTCTTATGCTAAAGCCGGGGGCCGGCCTGTCCATGCGAAGATCGCAGTTTGCCATAATCGTAACCGGGGTTGCAGTATCTTGCCTCGCTTATTCTCTTATTTTTATAGCCATTTTATCCTGCGTCCCGGTTTTAACAGGCTATTCTTATAGACGTTTATTTGCTCACCACAAGGAGTGGAAGATGTCTACAACTCTTCATGATAATCACGCGCTACTCAACGAACTGACCCGCCTGGTGGGCCACGCACATCTGTTAACCGATCCGGCTAAAACCGCCCGCTATCGCAAAGGGTTTCGCTCCGGTCACGGGGACGCTCTGGCGGTGGTCTTCCCCGGCTCGCTGCTGGAACTGTGGCGGGTGCTCAGCGCCTGCGTCCAGGCCGATAAAATTATTCTGATGCAGGCGGCGAATACCGGCCTGACGGAAGGTTCCACACCTGACGGCAACGATTACGACCGCGATATTGTCATTATCAGTACTCTGCGGCTGGATAAGCTTCAGTTGCTGGACAACGGCGAGCAGGTGCTGGCGTTTCCCGGTACTACGCTGTATTCGCTGGAAAAAGCACTTAAGCCGCTGGGACGCGAGCCGCATTCGGTGATTGGTTCATCGTGCATCGGCGCGTCGGTAATTGGCGGGATCTGTAATAACTCTGGCGGCGCGCTGGTGCAGCGCGGCCCGGCGTTTACCGAAATGTCGCTGTTCGCCCGCATTGACGAACATGGCAAATTACAACTGGTCAATCATCTGGGGATTGAGCTTGGACAGACGCCGGAACAGATCCTCAGCAAGCTCGACGACGAGCGCGTGATGGCAACCGACGTGCGGCATGACGGGCGTCACGGGCACGATCACGATTATGTTACCCGCGTGCGCGACGTCGAAGCCGACACCCCTGCCCGCTACAACGCCGACCCGGATCGCCTGTTTGAATCTTCCGGTTGCGCGGGCAAACTGGCGGTGTTCGCCGTCCGGCTCGATACCTTCCCGGCAGCAAAAAATCAGCAGGTCTTTTATATCGGCACTAACCAGCCGCAGGTGCTGACGGAAATCCGCCGCCATATTCTGGCTAATTTTGCCAACCTGCCGGTGGCCGGTGAGTATATGCATCGCGATATTTATGACATTGCCGAACGCTACGGCAAAGACACTTTCCTGATGATCGACAAGCTCGGCACTGACAAAATGCCGCTGTTCTTTACGCTCAAAGGGCGCACCGATGCGCTGCTGGAAAAGGTTCCCCTTTTTAAGCCCCACTTTACCGACCGCACAATGCAAAAGCTGACCCGCGTCTTCCCGGCGCATCTGCCACCGCGCATGAAAAGCTGGCGCGATAAGTATGAGCATCACCTGCTGCTAAAAATGGCCGGTGATGGCGTCAGCGAAGCGCAGAACTGGCTTAGCGACTATTTCAAAACGGCCGAAGGGGGATTTTTTGCCTGCACCCCGGAAGAAGGCAGTAAGGCGTTTCTGCATCGCTTTGCGGCGGCGGGCGCGGCGATTCGCTATCAGGCGGTCCATGCGGACGAAGTGGAAGATATTCTGGCGCTGGATATCGCCCTGCGCCGGAATGACGACGACTGGTTTGAGCATCTGCCACCGGAAATCGACAGCCAGCTGGTGCATAAACTCTATTACGGGCACTTTATGTGTCACGTTTTCCACCAGGACTATATCGTCAAAAAAGGCGTTGATGCCCACCACCTGAAAGAACAGATGCTGGAACTGCTGCGTGCGCGCGGCGCGCAATATCCGGCGGAACATAACGTAGGCCATCTTTACGAAGCAGCGGAAAGTTTAAAGACGTTTTATCGTAAAAACGATCCGACAAACAGCATGAATCCCGGCATCGGCAAGACCAGCAAGCAGAAGAACTGGGGTGAAACGGCGTCACCAGCAGAAAGTGTCACCGGGGCTTCAGATATTCCTCAAACACCACCGCCGGTGATTTGAATTCGGCTTCCGACTCGTAATAGATTAATCACTCACGCCAGAGAAAGGTTCTCTGGCTTTTTTATGCTGAGGAGTTTGCACTATGTCTGCGCTGGAAATTTCCGACGATGTTGATATTGAGATCCGCGATGCCCTGCCGGACGATGTTCATGCCATCGCAGCGCTGTATGCATGGCATGTGCTAAATGGTCGCGCATCTTTCGAGGAGGTGCCGCCGTCTGACGAAGAAATGCACCAGCGGATGGAGAACGTCGCGGCGCAGGATCTGCCGTGGCTGGTGGCGCTCTATCGCGGGGTGGTCGTGGGCTACTGCTATGCAACGCAGTATCGTCCGCGTCCGGCGTATCGCTTTACCCTTGAAGAATCGATTTATGTTGATACCGCCATGACCGGGCGCGGCATCGGCTCGCGCCTGCTGACGGCGCTGATTGCCCGCTGTGAGCAGGGTCCGTGGCGGCAAATGCTGGCGGTAGTGGGCGACGGGCATAATAATCCTGGCTCACTGCGGGTTCATCAGCAGCTGGGCTTTGAGGAAGCGGGACGTTTGCGGAGCGTGGGATATAAAAAAGGCGACTGGCGCGATACGCTGATTATGCAGCGCGCCCTCAATGACGGCGACTGGACGCTGCCGGAATAGGCGAACAGCCGACGCCCCGGCAGGCGTGAGCGCCACCGGGGATCTTCATGAGGCTTAATCGTTTTGCGCGGTAAAATCCGTGCTGGCCATCTGCGCGGCTTTTTGCTTCTTATAGCTTAGGGCTGACGCCGGAACCGGCATGACTTTTCCGGTTTCAATCCAGGTTTTCAGGCGGCTGGCGTCGGCAAAATGGGTGTATTTACCAAACGCATCCATCACCACCAGCGCAACCGGACGCTGATTGATCAGCGTGCGCATGACCAGGCAGTGACCCGCCGCATTGGTGAAGCCGGTTTTGGTCAGCTGAATATTCCAGTTATCGCGGTAGACCAGATGGTTGGTATTGCGGAACGGCAGCGTATAGGCCGGGCTGGAGAACGTCGCCATATCTTCACGGGTGGTGCTCAGCTGCCCGATCAGCGGATACTGCTTGCTGGCAATCAGCATTTTCGTCAAATCACGCGCCGTTGAGACGTTTTTGATCGACAACCCGGTCGGTTCAACGTAGCGCGTATGCGTCATCCCCAGCGCTTTGGCTTTTGCATTCATCGCCCGAATAAATGCGTCATAGCCGCCCGGATAATGATGTGCCAGGCTCGCCGCCGCGCGGTTTTCCGACGACATCAGCGCCAGCAGCAGCATATCTTTACGGCTGATTTCGCTGTTCAGACGCACCCGCGAGTAAATCCCCTTCATCTCCGGCGTATGACTGATATCCACGTTCAGTTTTTCATCCAGCGGCAGACGGGCGTCGAGAACCACCATCGCGGTCATCAGTTTGGTGATGGAGGCAATGGGACGAACGAGATCCGGGTGACTGGAGTAAATGACTTTATTGGTCTGGAGATCGACAATCATCGCACTACCGGAAGCGATCTCCGGCTGGGCGGCCGTGGCGGCAATGGCCGTTTTGGCGCTGACCTGTGGTGCAAAAACCCCCGGGAGCATTAGCGCGAGGCTAAGCAATGAAAAGCGTAATTTCGGCATGATGAGATTCTGGTAATTATGGCCACAGGTTATGTTTGTTACGTATTCATTATACATATCAATAATAAACACGCCCGCGCATCATACCCGGCGGCCATGCGCATCGCCAGAGAAGAATCGTGTCCAGATACTGCACGGCGGAAAGCGCCACCTCCGCCGTGCGCCGTCGTTAAATAAGATGGTAGCCATAGCCCCACAGCAGCACCGTCAGTGCCAGCAGCACTTCCAGCACCAGCACGCCAATCGCCAGCGTTGAACTGGAAAAACTCAGCCCTTCCTCCTTATTGATATTCAGGAAAGTCGGGATACCCAGATACAGCAGATAGCCGGTGTAAAACAGCGCTACCGTACCGACCAGCGCGCAAAGCCAGACCAGCGGATAGAGCGCCACCACGCCGCTGAGAAAAATCGGCGTGGCGACATAGCCTGCGAAAACCATACAGCGGGCCAGTGAGGGACGGTTCGGATAGTTACGCGCCATCCACCAGATCACCCGGCCCATCACCGCCACACCCACCAGCATCAGCCCGTAAAACAGGATCGCCAGCGCAAAGGCGGTAAACATCGACAGCCGGACCACGTTATTTTCGCCAAAGTTCCAGCCGATTTGCGTTGTGCCGATAAACGCGCAGATCACCGGGATCGCCGCCATAATCAGCACGTGGTGCGTGTAATGGTGCGAAACCGTTTCGTTCTCGCGTTTGATCGACAGCATTTCGCGTTCAGGGTGGGAGAGAAGTCCCCAGACATGGTTCATACGATCCCCTCTTCTCGACGTGATACGAATGAGCTTTAAGTATAATTGATTATTTAATGTACAAATAAAAAATCCAGCGTCCTTCACGCCTGCAACATTTGCCACAGGGATTATGCTTAAGGGGCAATTTTTACCCGGGAGTATTATTTTACGTATGGATATTAATCTGTTGATCGCCCATTACGGCTACGCGGCCCTGACTATCGGTAGCCTGGCCGAAGGCGAGACGATTACCCTGCTCGGCGGCGTCGCGGCCCATCAGGGGCTGCTGAAATTTCCGCTGGTGGTACTGGCCGTCGCGCTTGGCGGGATCGCAGGCGACCAGTTGCTCTATTTTTTAGGCCGTCGTTTTGGCAACCGCATTCTCGCCCGCTTTCATCGCCATCAGGATAAAATCGACCGCGCGCAGACATTGATCCAGCGCCGTCCTTATCTGTTTGTGATTGGCAGCCGGTTTATGTACGGCTTTCGCATTATCGGCCCGTTGCTGATCGGAGCCAGCCGCCTGCGGCCTGGGCTGTTTTTACCGTTGAATATTTTTGGCGCGCTGGTCTGGGCGCTGATTTTCACCACCCTCGGCTATGTGGGCGGCGAGGTGATTGGCCCGTGGCTGCATCATCTCAATCAGCATCTTAAACATGCGGTGTGGCTGGGGATCGCGGTTGTTGCCGTGTTCGCCGTGCGCTGGTGGCTACGCCAGCGCCATAAAAAGCGCTGACGAACCGCCGGAAGAGTTACTGGCCACCTTTAAACTGCGGATTCGCCAGCATGAAGCCGCCGTCAACAATAAACGATTGTCCGGTGGTATAGGTGGCGTGCTCCGAACACAGCCACGCGACGAGGCTGGCAATTTCCTCGGTTTTGCCGGGGCGCGCCAGCGGGATATTCGGCATCGAACCGGGCTTCGCGTCACCGTCATCCATGTCGTTCATCGGCGTGGCGATTGCGCCAGGCGCCACCGAGTTCACCAGGATATTGTGCTGCACCAGTTCCAGCGCCATTGATTTTGTCAGGCCACCCAGCGCATGTTTTGCCGCCGTGTAAGCGCTGGCGTCCGGTAGCGGCGTGTGTTCGTGGACGGAGGTAATGTTGACGATGCGCCCGCCTTCGCCCTGCTCCACCATTTTTCTGGCGGCAATTTGCGAGCACAGAAATGCGCCGTCCACGTCAACCGTGAAAATGGCGCGCCAGTCGTCAAGTTTGACATCGAGGAAACTGTCTTTGGTCATCATTCCCGCGTTGTTGACCAGCACGTCAATGCGACCAAAATGGGCGATCAGCTTTTCCAGCCCCTGCGCGCCTTCCGGCAGCTTGCTCAGATCCATCTGCACGGCTTTGGCCTTGCGCCCCAGCGCTTCAACCTGCCGGACGGTTTCGTTCGCCCCTTCGTCATCTGAGTGCCAGGTGACGCCAATGTCATAGCCTGCTTTCGCCAGAAATAGCGCGCTTTGCTGGCCGATGCCGGAATCCGACGCGGTGACAACTGCTACTTTATTCGACGCCATATTTACCTCCCGTTAAGTTCAGGAGGTAAGTATAGAAAACCCTGCCCGGATATGAGCCTCAGGAGGAAAAATGATAGCCGCCGCCCAGCGCGGAAGTGAGCTGGATCGCGGCGTCCAGCCACTGCCCCTGTAATCGCAGGCCGACAATTTGCTCTTCAAGCGTGGGAATACGGGCGACGTTGACGCGTGAACCCGCGATGATCCCGGCGTTATAACGCGCCTGCGCCAGTGCCAGCGTGCGGGCAGCGTCTTTCTCAACCTGCTGCTGATGCTGATTTTTGTCGATCAGCGTCTCAACCTGCGCCGCGCTATGGGCGACCTGATTGACCGCCTCGATCACCGCTTTGTTGTAGCTGGCAACCGACAGGCCGCTTTCGGCGCTGGCAATATCAAGACCGGCGTTCAGCCGTCCGCTGTCAAAAATCGGCAGCGTCAGCCCGGCGGTCACGCCCATTTGCTGCGCGGAATGACGGAACAGATCGCTTAAATGCAACGCATCCTGCTGGAGAAATGCCATCAGATTAACGTCGGGATAAAAAGCCGCTTTTGCCGCGTCCACCTCTTTCAGCGAAGCCTCAATGTACCAGTGAGCAGCCTGTAAATCCGCACGCCGCGCCAGCAACTCGTAGCCCAGTCTGGCAGGCATCTGCGTCTGTACCGTCGGCAGCGTCACCGGCTGTAGTGTCAGTGCCGAGGACTGGCTATCGGTCAGCGCCAGCAGTCGCGCTTCGATCATTTTCATATTTCCGGTAACTTCTGCCAGCTTCTGCTGCGTTTTGCCAGCGTTGATATCGGTATCGACGCCTTCAACCGATGAGGTGATCCCGTGCTCATAAAGCGCGCGATCAACCGCGACGATGGTCTGCTGCTGCTTTTCGATATCTTTCAGTACCTGCTGGATCGCCGCTTCGGTCTGCCACTCCCAGTACAACCGCGCCACGCTGCTGGCGAGCAACTGGCGGGTTTGTTGCAGTTCAGCTTCACGCGCCCGGACCATGCCGATCCGCGCCTCCAGTTCCGCCCGATGTTTCCCCCACAGATCCATATCCCAGCCAGCGGTTAAACCCACGTTACCGTTGGTGTACCACGGCCCGGTGGTGCCAGCAGCCGGATCGGTAAAGGCGAATGGCCCCATCAGCCCTTCAGCCGACATTTTTTGCCGCTCGATGTCGGTAGAGAAATTAAGCGCCGGACCGCTGGCGGCTTCCGCCATTCTGGCCTGCGCCTCGGCAAGCGCGATCCGCTGTTGCGCGACGTTTAAATCCGGTGAGCTGCTTAACGCACGCGCAATCAGCGCGTTGAGCTGCGGGTCCTGATATTGCAGCCACCATTGACTTTCCGGCCAGCCGTTTTGCAGCGCGGCGGGGAGCGAAGTATTAACGGACGAGGCCGGTGTGGTTGCTGTCATGGATGAGGTAACGTCGTGCGAGGGCGCGCAGGCCGTCAGAGCGAAAACCAGCGGCAGTCCGGCCAGAATAAAGAGACGGTTCATAGCGTTTTTTTACATGAAAAAAGAGGCGGGAAGATTACGTGGCAGAGGAAATTTTTTTTTAGTAACGCGTGGCAATGCATAACCAGAAATAGAATGAAACACCTGGAAAATTATTCACCAAACAAATAGTTAGCATGTTAATTTGTTTACATTTTTTTAACGAGGGGAGGAAAATTCTTCATAGCGTTCCTATACTTGATGCGAATACAACAAAGAAGGACTGCGCGATGAAAATTTTACTATGGGCTGTTTTGATTATCTTTCTGATCGGATTATTGGTGGTGACAGGCGTATTTAAGATGATTTTCTGATGATTATCGCCCCCGTAATCGGGGGCGATAACCGTTTTATGACCAGTGCTCAATAACCCGCGCGATAGACGCCGAATCCTGAAACGTGCGGATGGCGATGAACAACGCCAGCGCCTCATCATATTCTTTACGTAAATATCCCAGCCACTGTTTGATCCGCGCCACGTGATACAGGCCGGTATCATCCTGCTTTTCCAGACGTGAATACTTACGCAGTAGCTCAACCACTTCTGGCCACGGCATTCGCGGCTCGTTGTATTTCACCACCCGGCTCAGATTCGGGATGTTCAGCGCGCCGCGACCAATCATCAGCGCGTCACAGCCCGTGGTTTGCAGACACGCCTGCGCACTTTCCCAGTCCCAGATTTCACCGTTGGCAATCACCGGAATAGAAAGCCGCTGGCGAATTGCGGCAATCGCCTGCCAGTTGATGCGTTCCGCTTTATAGCCGTCTTCTTTCGTGCGCCCGTGAACCACCAGTTCCGTTGCGCCCGCCTGCTGCACGGCATCGGCAATTTCAAACTGACGATCGCCGCTGTCCCAGCCGAGGCGGACTTTAACCGTCACCGGTAAATGCGCAGGCACCGCTTCACGCATCGCCTTTGCGCCCTGATAGATAAGTTCGGGATCTTTAAGCAGCGTCGCCCCGCCACCGCTGCCGTTAACCGCTTTCGACGGACAGCCACAGTTGAGGTCAACGCCGTACGAGCCGAGCGCCACCGCGCGGGCTGCATTTTCCGCCAGCCATTGCGGGTACTGCCCCAGCAACTGGACCCGCACCAGCGTACCGGCAGATGTCCGGCTCTGGTGATGAAGTTCCGGGCAAAGTTTATAAAACGATTTTACCGGCAGGAGCTGATCCACCACCCGCAGAAATTCGGTGATGCACAGATCGTAATCATTAACCTCAGTCAGCAGCTCACGCACCAGCGAGTCGAGCACGCCTTCCATCGGTGCCAGAAGTACACGCATATCTTTACCCGTAAAAAAAGAGGCGCTATGTTAGCGCCTCTGCGCCAGGGTTTAAAGCGCCAGCCCGTTGCCGTAACGGAATCGACTAAGCTGATAAGGACATTTGCCCAATGTTCCAGCCATCTATGTCAGCTATGCTTCGAATTCATGATGTGATCGGTAGCACACTTTTGGCTTTAATTGTATGATGAATGCGTTTCGGCAAGGACTGATACCATGAGTAAAACATTAACGATTATCTGGCAATACCTGCGCGCATTTATCCTCATTTACGCCTGTTTGTACGCGGGCATTTATATCGCGTCTCTTCTGCCGATCGTCATTCCCGGCAGCATTATCGGGATGCTGATCCTCTTCGTCCTGCTGGCGCTGCAAATTTTGCCCGCGCAATGGGTTAACCCCGGCTGCTATGTTCTGATCCGCTATATGGCGCTGCTGTTTGTGCCGATTGGCGTCGGGGTGATGCAATATTTTGATGTGCTGCGGGCGCAGTTTGGCCCGGTGGTAGTCTCCTGCGCGATCAGTACGCTGGTTGTTTTTCTGGTGGTGAGCTGGAGTTCCCACCTGGTACACGGTGAACGTAAAATCGTCGGACAGAAGGAAAATAAAAAATGATGGCGAATATGTGGTGGTCATTACCGCTGACGCTGGTGGTCTTTTTCGCAGCACGTAAACTTGCCGCCCGGTTTAAAATGCCGTTGCTTAACCCGCTGCTGGTGGCGATGGTGGTGATTATCCCGTTTTTGCTGCTGACCGGTATCTCCTACGACCGCTATTTTCAGGGCAGTAAAATCCTTAACGATCTTCTCCAGCCTGCCGTGGTTGCGCTGGCCTTTCCGCTTTATGAGCAGCTGCATCAGATCCGCGCCCGCTGGAAATCCATCATTACGATCTGCTTTGTGGGCAGCGTGGTGGCGATGATCACCGGCACCAGCGTGGCGCTGTTGATGGGAGCCACGCCAGAAATTGCGGCCTCGGTGCTGCCAAAATCAGTCACCACGCCGATTGCGATGGCAGTGGGCGGCAGCATTGGCGGTATTCCGGCCATCAGCGCCGTCTGCGTGATTTTCGTCGGCATCCTCGGCGCGGTGTTTGGGCATACGCTGCTTAATATTATGGGTATTCGGACCAAAGCGGCGCGCGGCCTGGCGATGGGCACCGCTTCGCACGCGCTGGGTACGGCGCGCTGCGCGGAGCTGGACTATCAGGAAGGCGCGTTCAGCTCCCTGGCGCTGGTCATTTGCGGCATTATTACTTCGCTTCTTGCCCCATTTTTGTTCCCGCTGATCCTGGCGGTAATTGGCTAAAATTTGCGATGCGTCGCGCAAATTTCAGTTTCATTGCATGAGTTGCATAAATAATGAGATCTGGATCACGTTACAAATTCCATGACGCCTCGTAAACTACGATCCCATTACATTGTTATGAGGCAACTCCATGCATCACCGTTTTCAATCTGCTTTTGCGCAGCTTCCGGCTAAGGTGCAGTCCGCGCTGGCTCCGCTGCTGGATGAGGAGCATTTTCCTGCGATGCTCAGCGCCGGACAGGTTTCGTCACTGTTAAGCGCAACGGGCATGGACGAAGACGCGCTGGCTTTCGCGCTCCTGCCGCTCGCCGCCGCCTGCGCGCGTGCCGGTTTATCCCATTTCAACGTCGGTGCGATTGCGCGCGGGATCAGCGGCAACTGGTACTTCGGTGCCAATATGGAGTTCCACGGCGCGACGATGCAGCAAACCGTCCATGCCGAGCAGAGCGCGATTACTCACGCCTGGCTGCGCGGTGAAAAATCCCTGAAGGCGATTACCGTTAACTACACGCCGTGCGGTCATTGCCGCCAGTTTATGAACGAGCTGAACAGCGGGCTGGATATTTATATTCATTTGCCGGGCCGTGCGGCGCATACGCTGGGCCATTATTTGCCGGATGCCTTCGGCCCCAAAGATCTGGAAATTAAAACGCTGCTGATGGACGAACAGGATCGGGGCTACGCGCTGCAGGGCGATGCGCTGGCGCAGGCTGCCATTCGTGCCGCCAGCCGCAGTCATGCCCCATACAGCAACGCCTTTTCCGGCGTCGCGCTGGAGTGCCGCGACGGCACCATTTTTAGCGGCAGCTACGCGGAGAACGCCGCCTTCAACCCTTCCCTGCCACCGCTTCAGGGCGCGCTGAATTTGCTGAGCCTGAACGGTTATGATTACCCGGATATCCAGCGGGCAATCCTGGCTGAGCACGCTGATGCTTCGCTCATCCAGTGGGATGCTACTTCAGCCACGCTCAGGGCGCTGGGCTGCCAGCATATTGAACGTATTCAGCTTAGCTAATCCCTTAATGCGGGCTTTGCGGCCCGCATTGGTGAAAATCCCTTCAGTTGAACGTCCGTTTCTTGCGCTTACCCGACGGGTAAAGTAGCCTGAATAAAATTTTAGCCATCGCCAGGTCAGGTCCATGTTAAAGCGTTTGTTATACAGTTTGTTAGTCCTGATCGGCTTACTGCTGTTAACGGTGCTCGGCCTTGACCGCTGGATGAGCTGGAAAACCTCTCCCTATATTTACGATGAGTTGCAGGATCTGCCCTGGCGTCAGGTCGGTGTCGTTCTTGGTACGGCGAAGTATTATCGCACCGGCGTGATTAATCAGTATTATCGCTATCGCATTCAGGGTGCGTTAAACGCCTATAACAGCGGCAAGGTAAACTATCTGCTGCTTAGCGGCGACAATGCTCTGCAAAGCTACAATGAACCGATGACCATGCGTAAGGATCTGATTGCCGCTGGCGTCGATCCGGCGGATATCGTGCTGGACTACGCCGGTTTCCGCACTCTGGACTCCATCGTCCGCACCCGAAAAGTATTCGATACCAACGATTTTATTATCATTACCCAGCGTTTCCACTGCGAGCGCGCGCTGTTTATCGCCCTGCATATGGGCATCCAGGCGCAATGTTATGCGGTGCCGTCGCCAAAAGATATGTGGAGCGTTCGCGTGCGTGAATTCGGTGCCCGCTTCGGTGCGCTGGCCGATCTCTATATCTTCAAACGCGAACCGCGCTTTCTTGGACCGCTTATCCCCATCCCCACTCGCCATGAAATCCCGGAAGACACTCAGGGCTACCCGGCCGTCACGCCAGAACAACTGCTGGAAATGCAGGCCAAAAGCAGCAAATAGTCTTTGTGTGATATAGGTTACATAGAAGATAAAAAAATGGCCGACGTCAGGGAAACCGTGGAAAGGTTGCGCAGGCAGAATAAAAAAAGCGTAATCCGCGAAGAAAGTTCGCCGTATCGACGTTCTCGGATTGCAGCAGGCAGCCTATGCGGATTTAGTATCGGTCTCACGTAAAACCCTGTCTGAAATTGAAAATGATAAAGGGAATTACTCCGTTGAGATCGTAAATAAAGCCTTTAAGCCGTTTGGCCTGGTTGTCGGCCTGGTGCCCGCCTCTAAGACATTATTAGCGTCGTTACTGGAATGAGAAAAATAAAAAGCCCGGCAGTTTTGCTGCCGGGCTGATCCACCAGAAAATTACTTCTTGCGCGCGTATTTCAGAGAATCCAGCGCGACGGCAAAGATAATAATGCCGCCCTTGATGATGTACTGCCAGTAAGGGTTAACACCGATGTAGGTCAAACCGTAGTTAATAACGGTAAAGATGATCACACCGGTGACCACACCCAGCACGGTCCCCACGCCGCCACTGAATGACACGCCGCCTACCACGCAGGCCGCGATTGCATCCAGTTCGTACATAAAGCCGAGGTTATTGGTTGCCGAACCGATACGTCCGGCTTCCAGCATCCCGCCGAAGGCATAGAACACGCCGGAGAGCGCATAAATCATCAGCAGGTTCAGCGCAACGTTTACCCCTGAGACTTTTGCCGCTTCCGGGTTGCCGCCGATGGCGAAAATGTTTTTACCAAAGCGCGTTTTGTTCCACAGGACCCAGACAAAAGCGACGGCAATCAGCGCATAGAACGTGATGTAGGAGAGACGGAAACTGCCCAGCGCGACAAATCCCTGGGTGAACGTTGAGAAGCCGCTGTCGAAACCGGAAATCGGTGAAGCGCCGACGAAATCGTAATACAGGGAGTTAATACCGTAAACGATGATCATCGTACCCAGAGTGGTAATAAACGGCGTCACGTTTAAGTACGCGATGATAATACCGTTAATCAGACCAATAACGGCACCGATGGCGCAGACAATCAGGATCACCACGAAAATCGGCATGGTCGCCATTTCCGGGAAAACCTTGTTAGCGTTTTCCATCGACTGTAACAGGGTGGCGGCCACCACCGCCGCCAGACCAACCTGACGTCCGGCAGAAAGGTCAGTCCCCTGGGTAACGATGAGTCCGGCGACACCCAGAGCAATAATAATACGCACCGATGACTGGGTAAGAATGTTACTCAGGTTCAGCAGGCTTAAGAACGTGGGGTCCTGGAAAATAATAATAGCCAGTAAGACTAAAAGAACGACGTAAATACCGCCCTCTTTCAGATAAGTGAGAAAACTCTTTTTATTTAGCGCACTCATGAGAAGCCCCTGATCTTAAAGGTGCAAAGACGCAAGACGGAGAATTTCGTTTTGCGTTGTGGTTTTGGTGTCAACAATTCCAGAAACGAGACCATTGCTCATTACCAGGATACGGTCAGTGATCCCCAGCAGTTCGGGCATTTCTGAAGAGATAATAATGATCCCTTTGCCTTTTTTAGCCAGTTCAGCGATCAACTGATAGATTTCGAATTTCGCGCCGACGTCGATACCGCGCGTCGGTTCATCAAGCATCAGGATTTCCGGCTGGGTTAACAGCCAGCGCCCAATAACCACCTTCTGCTGATTGCCGCCGGAAAGCGAACCAATCTGCGTGCGGTGCCCCGGCGTTTTCACCCGCATGGAATCGATAACCCACTGGGTATCGCTTTTCATCCGCGAGTTATCCAACAGCCCGACTTTATTCTTGTAATTTTGAATATTCGAAATGAGCGAGTTAAAACCGATATCCAGATAGGCATAAATACCCGTAGAACGACGCTCTTCCGTGACCAGCGCAAAGCCATTGTTAATCGCTTCGTTGGCGCTGTGATTATTTATTTTTTTGCCGTGCAGCGTAATGGTGCCCGCTGATTTTTCACGGATACCAAATAATGTTTCAACGATATCGGTACGTTTGGCGCCCACCAGTCCGGCAATACCGAGGATCTCGCCTTTATGCAGATCAAAAGAGATATCGCGGATGGAGGGCTGACGAAGAGAGGTCAGATTACGCACTTCGAGGATCACTTCTCCCGGCTTGTTCTCACGGTGCGGGAAGCGCTGGTTCAGCGAACGGCCTACCATCATGGCGATGATTTTATCCATATCCAGCCCTTCCAGTGGCTGGGTAGCAATCCATTGTCCGTCGCGCAGAATAGTGATTTCATCGCAAAGCTGGAATATTTCTTCCATTTTATGCGAGATATAAACAATACCGCATCCGCGCTCTTTCAGCTTACGGATAATCGTGAAGAGGTGCCCCACTTCTTTTTCCGTGAGCGAAGAAGTCGGCTCGTCCATAATGACAATTTTGGCATCATAGGAGAACGCTTTGGCAATTTCGATCATCTGCATTTGCGAAACGGATAACGTACCGACGCGCGCACGCGGATCGATATCAATATCCAGCTCGTCAAAAATCGCTTTGGTATCGCGATACATTTTGTCCTGATCGACAAACATCCCTTTCGTGGGATAACGTCCCAGCCACATGTTGTCCATGACTGAACGCTGTAATACCAGGTTCAGCTCCTGGTGTACCATTGAGATCCCGTTTTCCAGCGCTTCTTTTGCCGAGTGAAAGTCGATCTCTTTACCCTGAAAAACAATGCTCCCGGAATCTTTCTGGTAAATACCAAACAAACATTTTAATAATGTTGATTTGCCTGCCCCGTTCTCCCCCATTAATGCATGAATAGAGTGAGGACGGACTTTTAAATTAACATTATCGAGTGCCTTAACGCCTGGAAAGGACTTGTTGATGTTGCTCATTTCCAACAAGAATTCGCCTGACGACTCTGTGTTATTGCTGACCATAGCTATACCTGGCTGCGATAGTGTGGTTCCCGCTGTGTACCGTGGCGCGCATTCAGCGCACCCCGACTGAGTCAGGATATTTCTTTAACGTTATAAATTGGGCGTGCAGTTGCACGCCCAAAATTCAAAAACTTATTTGTTGGTAAACTGCGACAGATTTTCTTTATCTACGCCAACGTAAGGAATACGGACGATTTTATTTTCCAGTTTCCAGGTGGTGCCGTCAGCCGCGCCTTTACCATCGGCAAGGTTTTTCGCCAGATCGAAAGTCGCTTTAGCCTGGTTATTCGCGTCGTTCAGTACCGTTCCCGCCAGCGCACCGGATTTCACCAGCGCCAGCGCTTCTGGCAGGGCATCAACGCCAAATACCGGAATGCTGCTCTTATTGTGTGCTTTCAGCGCTTCTACCGCACCCATTGCCATCGCATCGTTGTTAGCAATTACGACTTCAATTTTGTTAGCGTTCGGGCCAGAGAGCCACGCGTCCACTTTGTCTTTTGCCATTGCGGTATCCCACATGGCGGTGTCCATCTGCAACTGCTGGGTTTTGATGCCTTTGTCATTCAGCTCTTTGATCACGTAAGAGGTACGTGCTTCAGCATCCGGGTGACCCGGTTCGCCTTTCAGCAGCACGAACTGGATCTGACCGTCTTTGTTCAGATCCCAGCCCTGGTTTGCCGCCCAGTGCTTCGCAATCAGATCGCCCTGGATAATGCCGGATTCTTTGGAGTCAGTACCCACGTAGAAGGCTTTGTCGTAACTATCCAGTGCTTTGCGGGAAGGTTCTTTGTTGAAGAAAACGATAGGAACGTTTTGTCCACGCGCTTTTTCAATCACGGTGCCTGCCGCAGCCGGATCAACGAGGTTGATAGCCAGCGCTTTCACGCCTTTTGCCAGCAGCACGTCAATCTGGTCATTCTGTTTGGACTGGTCGTTCTGCGAGTCATTCATTAACAGCTGAACGCCAGAAGCCTCTTTCGCATCTTTTTCGATGGCTTTACGTACGACGGACATAAAGTTATCGTCGTATTTATAAATCGTCACGCCAATACGGGTATCGGCAGCATGAGCAGCCGCACCAAATAACATACTCGCCATCACAGCAGACAGGGTTAACACCTTCTTATTCATGATATCTCCGGTTTTTGTTATGCAGGGTAGTACGGGTGAATAACGTCCGGCAGGTAACATCCGGGGAAGGATGGCTGCACGTGAATTCACTTTTAAATTTCTGACGTCTGTTTCTGGTAATGCGCTTTATTATTTGTTTCAGGTCCGGCGACTATGGGTTCGTTACATAGTGTTTCAGCCCTGCAAACGGTGTAATCATAGCTACCGCGTTGTTAATATACTGTGAATTTACTCACAGATTGAAAACGGTTACATCACGGAAATTTATAAGTTAGTGATCGGCCCCACATTTTGCCGTTGGGCGACGGAGTGGCGTCTGACTAAGGTCGGCATGAAGCAGTGCGTGGCGTTGCGATCCAGCTTGCCTGCCGCGCCCTGAAGCGCCAGCTCGGTCGCCAGTTTCGCCATAGAAGCAATGGGATAGCGCACGGTTGTGAGCTGTGGGTCGGTGTAACGCGCCAGCGGAATATCATCGAAAGCAATGAGAGACAAATGCTGCGGCACGGCGATGCCGTTGTCTTTTAGCGCCGTCAGCGCCCCGGCCGCCATGCTGTCGTTGTAAGCAAAGACGGCGGTAAGCCCTGAGTTACGCCCCAGCAATTCCACCATCGCGGCTTCGCCCCCCTGTAAATCCGGGGAACCCACGCCCACCCAACTCTCCGGCGGCACAATATCGTGTTCCTGAAGCGCCCGCAGCCAGCCCTCTTTGCGCATATCGTCGTCTTCAATACTGTGGCTGGAGCCGAGATAGCCAATGCGTTGATGCCCATGATTGAGCAGCATTTTTGTTGCCATCTGTGCCCCGCTGATATTATCCAGACACACACAGCGATGCGCGAAACCCGGCACGATGCGGTTGATTAACACCATGCCAGGAATATGCTGCAAAAATTCGCTTAGCTCATCATCGCTGAGCGCTTTGGAATGGACGATGAGCGCGCTACAGCGCTGGCGGATCAACACTTCAATAGCGTTGCGCTCTTTTTCGGCTTCATGATAGCTATTGCCGATCAGCAGGTATTTCTGATTCTGCTGGGCGACGATATCCACCGCTTTGACCAGCGCACCGAAAAACGCATCGGACACATCCATGACGACGACGCCAATCGTATCACTCGCCTGCGTTGCCAGCGCCTGAGCGTTGGCATTAGGCCGGTAGCCGAGTTGGGTCACGGCGCTCATCACCGCCTCACGGGTTTCAGGGCTGACCAGCGCGCTATTGTTCAGCACCCGCGAAACGGTAGCCACGGAAACGCCCGCCTGACGGGCAACATCACGAATGGTGATCATAAATCACCACCCCGTTGTAAATTGCAGCGACTCACGGCCACCCCCTGTGTTGAGCAAGGCGTCTATTCTGGCAGCGATAAGATGCTGACTACGTGAGAGAGGTCACATCAATGAAAACGGTTACATCCATTTTGTTAATGAATGTGATCCAGATCGTTATCTGGATGTGCTGGTTAATGATATCCCTGAAGCACGCATGGTTAACTGCCGCCACAGCCATTCCACCGGCCCCTGACGGTAATAGCGCAACCAGATAACAGAAAAGAGGATATTCACCAGCCAGATTGCGGGAACAAATGCCAGCAGTTGCAGACGGTTAAATTTCATAAGCAGGGCGAAATGCCAGAACAGCGTGGTACAGATGAGGGTTTGCAGCAAATAGTTGCTCAGCGCCATGCGCCCGACGCTGGCTACCGCGCCCACCAGTCGATAGCGACAAAGCTGCGGCCAGAATCCATACGCCAGCGCCGCATAACCGATGGACTGAAACGGCGCGCTGAGCTCACGCGGGGCCTGTAACAGAAAGGCGCACCAGCGATAATCCCAGCCCAGCCGCCACTGGGCGACGATCCCCGGCAGGTTGATGAGCATTCCGATAACCACCAGCAGCGCACCGGTACGCCGGTAGTGCGCGAGACTGAACTGGCCTTTCAGCCAGCCGCTGCGCATCAGCGCCGCGCCAATCAGCATCATCCCGGCCAGTTGCCAGCCGTACTGAGCGCCCAGCGCCAGCAGATTATTCGACAGCATATCCACGCGGTTGCTGATCCCCTCAACGCCGCCCTGGGTGCGCCAGAAATATTCATACTGAAGATTAGCCATATCCGGCACCCACGAGCGTGGATTCCCCGTGCCGGAAATGATGCCTAACAGCAGCAGAATGCCGATACCGATTAGATACAGCACCACTCCCGTGTTAAACATATTTTTGATATGGGTGGCATCGCGCACCATTCGCCAGCACACCAGCCCAACCAGCGCATAGGCCAGCAGGATATCCCCCTCCCAGAACAACAGGCAGTGGAGAAACCCAAGCAGCGCCAGCAGCGTCAAACGAGACTGGATCCAGCGTTTGCCGCGCGCCAGCAGGATCTGAAGCCCGGCGCCGAACAGCAGCGCAAACAGCGTCAGAAATTTGACCTGTGCAAAGAGATCCAGCACTGCCCAGGTCCAGGCGTCGCGGTGAGTGATTTCGCCGTACCAGGCGGGATTAAGATAGGCCGCCTTCGGCAAACCAAAGGCGGTTATATTCAGCAGTAAAATACCGAGGATGGCCACGCCACGCAAAAAATCCAGCGTAATGTTTCGTTCCATGGTTCCTCTTTCTGCGTGATGGGGAAGATCAGTTACGGTGCCGTACCGCGCGCAGGAACTCCTGACGAGTATTCTGGCTCGACTTAAACAAGCCGCCCAGCGAGGTTGTGGTCGTGGCACTGGTGGCATCACGAATGCCGCGCGCCTTCACACAATAATGCACTGCATCAATAGATACCGCCACATTATTGGTGCCCAGCAGCGTTTGTAAGGCGGTCAAAATCTGCTGCGTCAGACGCTCCTGCACCTGCGGACGCTGGGCAAAAAACTGCACGATGCGGTTGATTTTCGACAGGCCAATTACCGAATCTTTCGGGATATAAGCGACCGTCGCCTGGCCGTCAATCGTGACGAAATGGTGTTCGCAGGTGCTGGTCAGGGTGATGTCGCGCACCGTCACCATTTCATCAACCTTCATTTTGTTTTCAATGACGGTGATTTTGGGGAAGTTGGCGTAATCCAGACCGGAGAAAATCTCATCCACATACATTTTGGCGATGCGATGTGGCGTCTCCATCAGGCTATCATCACTCAGGTCGAGATTCAGAAGCTGCATGATTTCGGTCATGTGCCCGGAGATCAGGCGCTTGCGGGTTTCGTTATCCATCTCGCGCACCGGCGGGCGCAGAGGCGTTTCCAGTCCACGCGCAACCAGCGCTTCATGAACCAGTGCAGCTTCTTTACTGAGTAATGACATTGTTTGTTTCTCCTGCAGGTGTGACGGCCTTTGCGGTAGCTGCGCAAAGTGCGTACTCATTGTGCGTGAGGTAGCGCACATAATCCAGTATTCAGGACGATAATTATTGCAATCGCTACGGCCTTTGATTATGCGGCTTCCAAACCAGCACGCCCGCAATGATAAGCGTAATGCCCGCCACGCCCAGCGCGGGCTCCAGCCGGTGCGTCAGCCAGGTCGAAATGGCCGAGGTCATCGGTCCCAGCAACTGCCCCACGGCATACACCGTCGTCAGCAGGCCCGCCAGATAGCGGGTATGCTTCGGTGCCAGTTCCCGTCCGTACTGGAGCGAAAGCTGCAACGCGCAAAGAAACCCGCCGCCGACCAGCAACGCACCAAGCACCAGTCCGCTCATGCCAGGCACCAGCCAGGCCGCCAGCACGCCAGCCGCCTGAAGCCACAGGACTATCGCCAGCCGCTGATAGCTTTGACCGATATGCCGGGCCGCAATACTCAGCGCAATGCCGACCACCGCCGCTGCGCCAAACATCGGCCAGACAAATTGCGCGAACAGGCTGCCAGGAAAGCGCAGCGCCGCCATTTGCGATAAAAAAGTCGCCGGAAGAATATAACCAAAGCCCGCCAGCGCATAGCTCCAGACCAGACGCTTCAGATCCACGGTTAATGGCAGTGGCATTGGCTTTTCCCCGCTTCGGTGCAACTCCCCCGGTCGCGGTAGATAGCGGGCGATAAAGAGGATCAGCACCAGCGCCAGTACGCCATACACCAGCCAGGCATCGGCTGCGCTGAGCGCTCTTGACTGAATGGCCACCGCCAGCAGCCCGCTAACGGCGATGCCGCCGCCCGGTCCGGCAAACACCGCCGCGCTCAGGCCCGCGTGCCCGGAGCGCATCAAATGCTCGTTGGTCCAGCCTGCCGTCATCACCATCGCCCAGCCGCTCATCGCGCCGATGATAAAGCGCAGCACGCCGTGCAGTAGCGCGTTATCGGCCAGGGAAGAGAGAAACGTCAGCGCCACCACGCCGAAAATCCCGACGTACAGTCGCATCTCGACGTGGCGCTGAGCGCGCATTGCATCCCACGCGCCCACCAGGTAGCCGAGGTAATTCACCGCCGCCACCAGCCCGGCGCTGGTTAACGTGAGCTGCCCATCCGCAATCATTAGCGGCACCTGAGGCGTATAGGCAAATCGCCCTATTCCCATCGCCACGACCAGAACGATAAAACCGCTGAACGCGATCCGCAGCGCCATGCCTGCCCCAAACGTTAATGTAAAGTTATGTTTATGATGCAATATGTATAAGTATTGGGAAAGTGAAAGTTACTCAACGCCAGTGAATTCTCTGTATGATATTGAAAATCTTTCTCTACCCCAAAAGGAGCCACGCATGGAACTGCTCGAAGAGCACCGCTGTTTTGAAGGCTGGCAGCAACGCTGGCGGCACGACTCCACGACGCTGAACTGCCCGATGACGTTCAGCATTTTTTTACCGCCGCCGCAGGGTAACACCCCACCGCCCGTGCTGTACTGGCTGTCCGGGTTAACCTGCAACGATGAAAACTTCACCACCAAAGCCGGTGCGCAGCGCGTTGCCGCTGAACTGGGGATCGTGCTGGTGATGGCGGATACCAGCCCGCGCGGCGATGATGTGGCTGACGATGAAGGCTACGATTTAGGCAAAGGTGCAGGGTTTTATCTTAATGCCAGCGAGCAGCCCTGGGCGTCCCACTACCGGATGTATGATTATCTGCGCGACGAGTTGCCCGCGCTGGTGCAGGAAAAGTTTAACGTCAGCGAACGCGCGGCGATTAGCGGTCATTCGATGGGAGGCCACGGCGCACTGATTTTGGCGCTGAAAAATCCGGGCAAATACACCAGCGCTTCCGCTTTCGCGCCGATCGTCAATCCGCTTAACGTGCCGTGGGGGCAAAAAGCGTTCACCGCTTATCTGGGTGAGAACACCGCCGCATGGCAGGCCTGGGATAGTTGTGCGTTAATGCAGACGGCAGAAAAAGCGCAGGCCATCCCGCTGCTGATCGATCAGGGCGACAGCGATCAGTTTCTCGCCGACCAGCTCCAGCCCGCGCGTCTGGAAGACATCGCGCAACAGCGCGGCTGGCCGCTGACGCTGCGCATCCAGCCGGGTTACGATCACAGCTATTATTTCATTGCCTCCTTTATTGAGGATCACCTGCGATTTCACGCGCAGCATTTGCTGAAATAACCGCCGCCCGACAAACAAAAAGCCCGGGCATCATCTTGATGCGCCGGGCTTTTTCTGTCTTACGGAGCGGTTACTGTTTGAACCGTTCCGGGAAATCCATCTCTTTATAGCTCACAAATCGTGTGCCCTTGCTCAGCTTGTAGCCGAACCAGATAATCAGGAACAGCGGAATGCCGATGTAGGTGGCCGCAACGCTTCCCCAGTCGATGGTATCGCTCAGGAACGCTTCGTAGTTCTGGCCCAGGGTGATGATCAGACACAGCACGAAGGCGAAAATCGGCCCAATCGGGAAGAAGCCGGAACGGTACGGCAGGTCGTTGATATCGTAGCCCTGGAGCACGTAACCACGGCGGAAACGATAATGGCTGATCGCAATCCCCAGCCAGGCGATGAAGCCGGTCATCCCGGAAGTATTGAGCAGCCACAGGTAAACCGTCTGGTTGCCAAACATGGAGGTCAGGAAGCACAGCCCGGCGATCACCGTGGTGGCATACAGCGCGTTACGCGGCACGCCGCCTCTCGACAGTTTCGCAAAAATACGCGGCGCTTTGCCATCGCAGGCCAGG
The DNA here is from genome assembly GCA_002421005.1 of Enterobacteriaceae bacterium UBA5654. Classification (GTDB taxonomy): domain Bacteria; phylum Pseudomonadota; class Gammaproteobacteria; order Enterobacterales; family Enterobacteriaceae; genus Superficieibacter. The sequence goes on from DIJC01000014.1 coordinate 323,222, forward strand.
GTGTACAGCATACGGGTGGAAGCGTACATCCCGGAGTTCCCTGCTGACAGCACCGCCGTCAGGATCACCGCGTTCATCACCGCTGCCGCAGAAAGCAGGCCCGCGTGCTGGAATACCAGAGTAAACGGACTGACGCTGATATCTTTAACGTCGTTGCGCAGCAGGCTTGGATCGGTGTAAGGAATGATCAGGCTGATAATCAAAATCGCAAACACATAGAACAGCAGGATACGCCAGAACACCTGACGCACGGCACGCGGAATATTCTTCTCCGGCTCTTCGGATTCACCCGCCGCAATACCGATAAGCTCCGTTCCCTGGAAAGAGAAGCCCACGATCATCGCCACGCCAATCATCGCCGCAAAGCCACCGGCAAACGGTGCTTCGCCAATGCTCCAGTTGCTCCAGCCCGCCGGTTTCGCGCCCTGGAAAATGCCGAGGATCATCAACACGCCGACGATGATAAAGATGATGACCGTAGCCACTTTAATCAGCGAGAACCAGTATTCTGCTTCGCCAAAGCCTTTCACCGAGATGTAATTCAGCAGGAAGATGACGCACAGGAACAGCGCGCTCCAGATCCAGCCCGGCGTATCGGGGAACCACCAGTTCATGACCAGCTGAGCGGCCACCAGATCAACGGCAATAGTAACCGCCCAGTTGTACCAGTAGTTCCAGCCCAGCGCGAAGCCGAAACCTTCTTCAACATACTTTTGCCCGTAGGTGGCAAAGGAGCCGGAGACCGGCATATACGCCGCCAGCTCGCCCAGGCTGGTCATCAGGAAATAGACCATCAGCCCGATAAGAATATAGGAGAACAGCGCGCCGCCCGGACCCGCCTGAGAAATTGTCGCCCCGGATGCGACAAACAAACCTGTCCCGATGGAGCCACCAATGGCAATCATCGTCAGATGACGCGCCTTGAGTTCGCGGCGTAGCGCGGGCGCTTGTGTGTTTTTAGTCTGGGAAACCATAGGGAAAAACTATCCATCCAAAAATTGAGGCGCGATTGTAGCAGACCATCCGCCGTCCTTCTGGCACAAATGCGCGGTTATAAGAGACCTTCATGATCTCCGCCGGATTATAAGTAAAGCAGCACAGTGATAAATAAGCCAAAATCCGCGCGTGGATTAAGCGCCTCGCGACGCTCTTATATTTCGCTATATTGCAAAAAGCGCTCAAGCGCCCGCGACAAATGCTTTTGCCGGTGATGAATACGCCATAGCGTGCGGGTCAGGCGCGGTAACGGTAGCGAGATTTCGCGCAGCGTCCCGGACTCCAGCTGTTCAGCAATCACCCGCCGGGAAAGACAGCTTACGCCGAGGCCGTGACGTACCGCGTGCTTGATGGCTTCAGAATTGCCCAGCTCCATTCCCAGCCGGAACTGCGGTAAATGGGACAGCAGCAGAAAATCGACGATTTCGCGGGTGCCGGACCCGTTTTCACGCAAAATCCACGGCATCGCCGCCAGCTTTTCAGGCGTAATCGGCTCCTGAAACAGCGATGACGATGGCGCGGCGAAGATCACCAGTTCATCCTCCAGCCAGGGTTCAGCAATAATATCCGCGTGGTGACACGGACCTTCAATCAGGCCGATATCGACACGAAAATCCGCTACCGCATTGACCACATCCTGGCTATTGCCCACGGTCATTTCCAGCGGCAGATCCGGGTGATCCTGACGATAGCGGGCAATCGCTTCCGGTAAAATATAATTGCCGATGGTGCTGCTGGCACAGACGCGGATCGCCCCGTTGTCCTCTTTAAACAGTTGCTCTATTTCACTGACCTCTTCCAGCAGCGCCAGCGCCCGTGAATAAAGGAGTCTGCCGTGCTCGTTCACCACCAGTCGTTTGCCCACGCGGTCAAAAAGCTGTACACCCAGATGCCCCTCCAGATCGGTTAACGCCGCGCTGACGGCGGACTGGGACAGCGACAAAACGAGCGAGGCCTGGGTGGTTGAACCGCTTTTCAACACCTCGGTAAAGACTTCAAGCTGGCGCAGGGTGACGTGCATAAAGACTCCGGGCAATAAGTTAAGTGCTTACCACTTATTCTGGTTAATTACAGATAAACAATCAATTTTATTTTTATTCCTCACCGTTATAACCTTATAACCCTATTGAGGAGAAGGTTATGACTGAGATAACGACAGAAGCACCCCGGCGTGAGCCTGGACACTTTTTTCCAGGATTAGCGATCTGCGCCCTGCTGGTCGTCTTTGCAATGTGGGCCAGTTCTTTTCCATCCATCGCCAATGCCGGATTCAGTGCGCTGACGCTGGCGATCCTGCTGGGGATGATCGTTGGCAATACCGTTTATCCTCGCGTCAGTGAGCATTACGATCCCGGCGTTCAGTTCGCCAAAGCGCATCTGCTGCGGCTGGGGATCGTTTTATACGGCTTTCGTCTGACGTTTTCCCAGATTGCTGACGTCGGCGTCAGCGGCGTGGTGACGGATATCCTGACCCTCGCCAGCACCTTTATGCTGGCCTGTTTTGTCGGGCAAAAAATACTGGGTCTGGATAAACAAACGACCTGGCTGATTGGCGCAGGCAGCAGCATCTGCGGCGCGGCGGCGGTGCTGGCGACAGAGCCGGTGATCAAAGCAGAAGCCAGCAAAGTGACGGTCGCCGTGGCCACCGTGGTAATCTTCGGTACTATCGCCATTTTTCTCTATCCGGCGATGTATCACCTGCTGGCACCGTGGTTCAGCACGGAAAATTACGGCATTTACATCGGTTCGACCGTGCATGAAGTTGCCCAGGTGGTGGCTGCCGGACATGCCATTGACCTGCAAACGGAAAACACGGCGGTGATCGCCAAAATGATCTGCGTCATGATGCTCGCACCCTTCCTGCTCATTCTCGCGGCACGGGTACGCCAGCTGACCCCGGCAGCCAGCGGGCAGCAGAGTAAAATCACCATTCCGTGGTTTGCGGTGCTGTTTATCGTGGTGGCAATTTTCAACTCGTTTCATCTGCTGCCCACTGCGGTAGTCGCCGGACTGATCAAGTTCGATACTCTCCTGCTGGCTATGGCAATGGCCGCGCTGGGTCTGACAACGCACGTCAGCGCGCTGAAAAAAGCCGGGGCTAAACCGCTGCTGATGGCGCTGATACTGTTTATCTGGCTGATTGTCGGCGGCGGTGCGATTAACCTGATTGTGCACGCGCTGGTAAGATAAACCTTACGACGCAACCCGGTTAACCCGTATGATAGAGCACTCTGCCCTGCGGGCTTAACCGGAGTTTTCTATGAAGTATGTTGGAGCGCACGTCAGCGCCGCCGGTGGTCTGGCGAACGCCGCCATTCGCGCCGCTGAAATTAACGCCACCGCTTTTGCGTTGTTCACCAAAAACCAGCGCCAGTGGCGCGCGGCCCCGCTTAATGATGAAATCATTAATGATTTCAACGCCGCCTGTGAAAAATATCACTACTCCTCTGCGCAAATTCTCCCTCACGACAGCTACCTGATTAATCTTGGTCATCCGGTCAGCGAAGCCCTGGAGAAATCGCGCGACGCGTTTATTGATGAAATGACGCGCTGCCAGCAACTCGGATTAACGCTGCTGAATTTTCACCCCGGCAGCCATTTGCAGCAGATCCCGGAAGACGAGTGCCTGGCCCGCATCGCCGAATCCATTAACATCGCGCTGGAAAAAACCAAAGGCGTCACCGCCGTCATCGAAAATACCGCCGGTCAGGGCAGTAACCTGGGCTTTAAGTTTGAGCATCTGGCGGCCATCATTGACGGCGTGGAAGATAAATCCCGCGTCGGCGTCTGCATCGACACCTGTCACGCTTTCGCTGCGGGTTATGACCTGCGCAGCGCTGAAGCGACGGCAAAAACCTTCGCCGAATTCGAACGGATCGTCGGCTTCAATTATCTGCGCGGCATGCATCTTAACGATGCGAAAAGCCAGTTTGCCAGCCGCGTTGACCGTCATCACAGCCTGGGCGAAGGAAATATCGGTCACGACGCGTTTCGCTGGATCATGCAGGACAACCGTTTTGACGGCATCCCACTTATTCTGGAGACGGTTAACCCGGATATCTGGGCAGAAGAAATTGCCTGGCTGAAGGCGCAGCAAACGGAAGAAACCGTCGCGTAAATAAAAAAGGGCCGACGAGTCGGCCCTTTTATCAGCGAAAAAGAATTACGCCGCTTTCGCTACTGCTTCCGCTTCCGGGCGTTTCAGGAAGGCGTAGGCCAGACCTGCAACCAGCGTACCGGCAACAATCGCCAGCAGATAACCTACCACCGGAGTGATAGCGCCTGGGATCAGCAGTACGAACAGACCGCCGTGCGGTGCCATCAGTTTCGCGCCAATCGCCATTGAGATAGCGCCAGTGATGGCACCACCGACGATACAGCATGGGATCACACGCATTGGATCGCGCGCTGCAAACGGAATGGCCCCTTCAGAGATAAAGCACAGGCCCAGCACCAGCGCCGCTTTACCACCTTCACGTTGACCTTTGTCGAATTTACGGCTGGCTATCAGCGTTGCCACGCCCATGGCCAGCGGTGGGATCATCCCGGCTGCCATAATCGCTGCCATCGGTGCGTAGGTCTGGGTACTTAACAGCCCTACCCCGAATGCATAGGCCGCTTTGTTCACCGGGCCACCCATATCGGTACACATCATGCCACCGAGAATTGCACCCAGCAGAACCGCGTTCGCCGTGCCCATATTTTTCAGCCAGGCGGTCAGCCCTTCGAGGATACCGGCTACCGGTTTACCGATCAGGTAGATCATCGCGAGGCCGACAATCAGGCTGGAAACCAGCGGGATGATCAAAATCGGTTTCAGCGCTTCCATACTCTGCGGCAGTTTTACCTGGGTACTGATCATCTTCGCGATATAGCCTGCGAGGAAGCCAGCGATAATCCCGCCGATGAAGCCCGAACCGGTGCTCACCGCCAGCATGCCGCCGATAAGACCCGGCGTCAGGCCCGGACGGTCAGCAATAGAAAACGCAATGTAGCCTGCGAGGACCGGCACCATCAGCGCGAACGCCGAGCCGCCACCAATCTGCATCAACGCTGCCGCCAGCGTATCTGGCGTCTTGAATGCCTCGATACCAAAGGCGAAGGAAAGCGCGATACACAGACCGCCCGCGACCACCATCGGCAGCATATACGACACGCCGGTCAGCAGGTGGCGATAGGCTCCTGCGCTCTCTTTCTTCGTTTCAGTACCCGCCGCCTGGGACTGACCCGCAGGCTGATAAGGACGTGCTTCCGCCTCGGCTTTGTCCAGCTCCTGGGCGGTTTTCTTCAGCGCCAGCCCGGTGGAAGTGCGGTACATCGGTTTACCGGCAAACTTCGCCAGATCGACTTCGATGTCTGCCGCCACGATCACCAGATCGGCCTGCGCCACTTCTTCCGCCGTAATCGCATTACCCGCGCCAACCGAGCCACGCGTTTCGACTTTCACCCACCAGCCGCGTTTTTTGGCTTCGGTTTCAATCGCTTCTGCCGCCATAAAGGTATGAGCCACGCCGGTCGGGCAAGCGGTGACGGCCACAATGCGTTTCGGGCCCGCCGCGGCTACCGCAGGCGCTGCCGCAACCGGTGCGGTATAGGCGGTCGCCTGGGCTTTCGCTTCGCCGAGAAACAGTTCAGGGTGTGCCACAGCGCGATTGATGTCGCCGAGAAAAACCTGTTTACCGTTCAGCGCGCCGTCCGCAGGCAGTGCAGTGCCCAGAACAATCGCCAGTTCAGCGTCGTTCGGGTTATCGGTGATTTCAACATGTGCTTTTTGCGCCGCAGCACCCAACAGAGTCTTCGCCATATAAGCGCGAGCCTGTCCGAGACCGGCGTCAATAATCAGCAGCGTTTTCATTATGCCTCTCCTGCTGTTAATTAAAGGGTTGTAAGTCAACGCGCGCCATCATCGCGGCTAACTGGGTACGATCGGTAATACCAACATTACTCTGACTGACCGCCAGTGCAGCAACGGCAGTGGCCAGACGTAACGTGTGTTCACTGGATTCACGCATCAGCAGACCATAAATCAGCCCGCCAACCATCGAGTCTCCCGCGCCAACGGTGCTGACCACCTCAACGGACGGCGGTTTGGCGATCCATTCGCCGGAGGCGTTAACCCACAGTGCGCCTTCCGAGCCGAGGGAAATGACGACGTGGGCAATCCCCTGCTCGCGCAGTGCGTGCGCGGCCTCAATGACGTCCTGCAATTCAGGCAGCTTGCGCCCTGCCCAAATTTCCAGCTCGCGACGGTTAGGTTTAACCAGCCACGGCGCTGCTTTTAATCCGGCCACCAGCGCTTCACGGCTGCTGTCGAAAATAATGCACGGGCACTGGCTGCGCAGACGCGTCATCCAGTCGGTAAAGGCTTCCGGGCTGACGCCGCTCGGCAGGCTGCCGCTGACGCAAACCATATCAAACTGGCCCAGCCAGCTTAGCGAATCCGCGACGAAGCGTTCCCAGTCGGCAGGGGTTACTTCAAAACCGGAGAAGTTAAAGTCGGTGACTTCACCATCTTTTTCGGTCAGCTTAACGTTAATACGCGTGCGGCCCTGTACCACCTGAAAACGGTTGGCGATGCCCAGTTCGCTGAACAACTGCTGAAAACCGTCCTGGTTGTCTTTCCCCAGGAAGCCGCCGACGGTGACATCAATGCCCAGATCTTTCAGCACTTTGGCGACGTTAATCCCTTTACCTGCGGCATGGAGGCCAGTCGTGCGCACCAGGTTAACTTCACCACGCTCCACTTCAGGAGTGAATCCCACCAGATCATAGGCCGGATTGAGCGTAATGGTTGCGACGCGACGACTCATGCTGCGCCCTCCCCAAGACCGGCGGCGATAGCGGCACCGATGGCATCCAGTGCCTGTTGCGCATCTTCACCCTGAGCGGTAAAGCGCAGGCGATGACCTTTTTTAACGCCCAGCGCGACGACTTTCATCAGGCTGCGCCCGTTCGCCGGTTTACCGCTGCCGTCGAGATTCGTCACGGTGATTTCGCTGTTGAATTGCTTGATAGTATTCACCAGCATGGTGCCCGGACGCGCGTGAAGGCCGTGCTCATTACGCACCACAAACTCTGCGCTCAGCAGATCGTCAGCCAGCGCGTCATCGCTGGTCAGCAATGCCAGCAGCGTGGCGGCATCGGCATTCAGCAGACGTTCAGCTTTGTTGTTCAGCAGTAGCTGGCTCAAACGGTCGAGCACTGCAACCGGCTGCGAATCCGTCATTGCGACGGTCAGCAGCAGCGACGCAGGCTGACCATCAACCGTGAAAGCCGTTGCCGCGCGGCTCACCGCGATTGCGCTGCGCAGGTTGCCTTCCGCGCTGTCGTTCAGCCAGATGCCCTGCCCCAGATTAAGCGGCTGTTCATTAATGGCGCGAGCGACAAAGCCCGCGTCTACTGCGCCAGCTTCTTTCAGACGGCCAGCGTTCAGCGCCTGCAACGTCACCAGATCGCTGGCAACCACGTCCAGCGTCAGCGTTTCGTTATCCAGCTTCAGCACTTCACTCTGCTTTTCGCCCATCAACAGCGCGCGCAACTCTTCAGCGGTGGTGGCGGATTTCAGCTGTTCAGCCACCGAGTCATCGCTTAATACGTGCGTAAGCTGACGCAGCAGGCCGAGGTGCTCATCAGAGCTGGCGGCAATACCAATCGCGACGTAAGCCGTCTGGCCTTCACCCCAGGTCACGCCCTGCGGGAACTGATAAACCTGTACGCCGGTTTTCAGCACCTGATCGCGGGTGTCGGTGGTGCCGTGAGGAATAGCAATCCCGTTACCGAGGAAGGTGGAAGTCTGCTGTTCGCGCGCCAGCATCCCGTTGACATAGCCGTCAGCCACGTTGCCTGCCTGCACGAGCGCGGCGGCGACCTGACGAATGGCCTCTTCTTTATTCCCTGCCTGTTGGCCGGGATGAATATCCTGCACAGATAACTGGAACATGGGTCTCCTCTCCTGCTGAACTTGAATCGTTTCAGCTAAATTGAGAAAAAATGCGCTATCCCGATCATGGAACATGAAGAGATCACGCTGAAACGTTTCAATAATTTTTAATCTTCCGGCGCGTTACTGCAAGTAATGTTATGATCTGGATTGCAGAATTTAGAGGTGCAGCACACTTTATCGCCCGGAGGGGATTTTTTGCTGAAGCTGAATAGACGATTTTATGCTCGCTTCAGCTCTTTCAGCATGACTCACCCGGAGGGTGAAAAACCGTTTTGATTGATCGTGCCTGTTTTGATTTCACGCCCTGTTTATTTTTCTCGCGGCGGCGTAAACTCCCGCGTCTCTCTTTTTGACTTACAAAATCCGATGCAAAATACCCCTGTCGCCAGTCCAGCGCGCGCCTTTGACTTCACCTCCGCCTCATTTTTAATTGTCGCGTTTCTCACCGGTATTGCGGGCGCGTTGCAAACGCCAACGCTAAGCCTGTTTTTGACCAATGAAGTTCATGCGCGTCCGGCAATGGTCGGCTTCTTTTTTACCGGCAGCGCGGTGATCGGCATTCTGGTGAGCCAGTTTCTGGCCGGGCGCTCGGATCGCAAAGGCGATCGTAAGAATCTGATTATCTTTTGCTGCGTGCTCGGCGTACTGGCGTGTGTCCTGTTCGCCTGGAATCGCAACTATTTTATTTTGCTGTTTATTGGGGTTTTCCTGAGCAGCTTTGGCTCCACGGCCAACCCGCAGATGTTTGCGCTGGCGCGTGAGCACGCGGATCGCACCGGCCGCGAAGCGGTGATGTTCAGCTCGATTCTGCGGGCGCAGGTCTCGCTGGCGTGGGTGATTGGCCCGCCGCTGGCTTATGCGCTGGCGATGGGTTTTGGCTTTACCGTGATGTATCTCAGCGCGTCGGTGGCGTTTGTGGTCTGCGGTGTGATGGTGTGGCTGTTTTTACCGACCATGCCGAAGCTGGCCCCTGTGGCATCCGGCAGTATTGAAGCCCCGCGCCGCAATCGTCGGGACGCGCTGCTCCTGTTCATCATTTGTACCCTGATGTGGGGAACTAACAGCCTGTATATCATTAATATGCCGCTGTTTATTATTAATGAACTGCACCTGCCGGAAAAACTGGCGGGCCTGATGATGGGTACAGCTGCCGGGCTGGAAATCCCGACCATGCTGATCGCTGGCTATTACGCCAGACGATTCGGCAAACGCTTTTTAATGCGCATTGCCGTTGTCGCCGGGCTGATATTTTATGTCGGGATGCTGACGGTCCACACCCCCGCCCTTCTGCTTGCCATGCAACTGCTGAACGCCATTTACATCGGCATTCTGGCGGGCATCGGAATGCTCTATTTTCAGGATTTGATGCCTGGTCAGGCGGGTTCAGCCACCACGCTGTACAGCAATACCACCCGCGTGGGCTGGATTATCGCCGGATCGCTGGCGGGAATTGTGGCGGAGCTGTGGAACTACCATGCGGTTTTCTGGATCGCGCTGGTCATGTGCGTGGCCGGGTTTGCCTGTCTGATGCGGATTAAAGACGTTTAGGGCGCGGTCAGGATTTCGAGGTCAATCAGATAGGTCATCGCCTCGTCGCGCGTGCGTCCACACATTTCAGCGGAAGGCTGTAGCCCGGCGCAGACTTTTGGACGTAGCGGTGAAGCAAAGATTTTACAGCGTAGCTGCGCATCCAGTTGAACGCAGGGCGTATTTGCCGGTTTGCCTAACATACAATTACTCATTGTTTAAAGTTGATATTGTTGCTGTTAACATCAAAGCTGTCTTATCATTGCCATCCAAAGGACGTCACACTCTATGAAGCCTAAACTGTATTCGTATGTGCGTTTTTCATCTGCGAAACAACGAGAAGGTAATTCGCTGGAGCGTCAGCAAAATACAGCTCTAAGAATTGCATCGCGCTATGACCTTGAACTTGATACAACAGCGTTCCACGATCTCGGTATGTCAGCGTTTAAAGGAAAAAACGCGCATGAAGGGAAGCTATCAGAGTTCATCAAGCAGATTGGGATCAAAGTACCTGTTGGATCTTGGTTGGTAGTCGAAAATCTTGACCGTATTAGCCGTGATGATGCCTGGAGCGCGTTGGATATTTTCAAAAGCATACTGAGTAAGGGAATTGTCGTTGTTACTGGCATGGATGAAAAGGTTTATAAGTATGCGGATGTTAAGAATAATCCAACCGACCTGATCATCTCATTACTAATGTTCACCCGTGCACACGATGAATCGTTAACAAAAAAGAATCGGGTTGAATCCCAAGCCCGCTCTCTGATAAGACATAACCTAATAAGAGAACCTGGAACGCCAGCAAAAGCAATAGAATCAGTGGGTCAAAATGTCTGGTGGGTAGACACAAAATCAGGATACGTTAATCCACACCCAATATATTTTGCAGCAGCGCAGAAGATTATAGAACTAAAGCAAAACGGTGAAACTCTTCTTGGGATCCAACGATATCTTAACGAACATTATCCTGCTCCTAAAAAGAGGGTTTATAAAGACCCGACAGGTCAAGCGCTGACGCCCAAAACGGAACAATGGGGCAAGCATTTAATTCGAACCTTCTTGAATCCTACAGTTCATGGGCAAAAGGTCTTTACGATGGATAAGCGCGATGAATCAGGTATCGTTATATACGATCCGGATACAGAAGAGCCATTGAAAGAAAAGTTCACTATTCCTGATTACTATCCGGCACTGATGTCAGAAATAGACTATCTGACTCTATTAAAAATGGACCGACACCGGGCGGTTACTCGAAGCTCCTCAAAATTCCCAGAGGGCAATCCTGAACCAGAAATCCAGCTTCTCTCAGGCATTGGTATTCTTTTCTGTGGGAAGTGTGGGTCTTTTATGTTCAAATCAGGTTCAAAAGAAAACAAATACCGTTATATCTGTGGCTCAAAAAATGTTCAGGGTAAGCCTTGTGGTAAAAGGGGTTTTACGTCATATCAGCTTGAACACACTATTTTGCAACTAATAGCTGATCACGTTTGGAACAACCACCAAGAAGATAAAACAGCTTGGTACGAATCTGAGATTGAAAAAACCTCAGAAGCTATTGATAAGCTTCTGAAACTGGCAACCTTAACGGACAGCCTCGAAGAGCTGGCAGCGCAGATTAATTCGAAAAAACATTGTAAAGCGACGCTTGAGAGAGAATTTCATCAGTACAAAATCAACCGTTCAGAAATTCAAACTACGGGCTGGGAGCAATTCCAACATTTCGATGTTCATGATACGAAGAACCCTATCCGTAAGAAGATCAGGCTAAAGGTGAAGCAAGCTATCAAACGCATTGATTGTTACGATATTGATGGGCGGCATGGTCATTTCGAAGTAACCTTCGCGGACGAGACAAAGCAAAGAATAGTGATTAAGTTCAATCGCAACCGCTCACCTGGTGTTTCGTATGTAGAAGCACAAACAGTCAACGATCATAACTTACTAAAAATGCAAGGACTTGTGTTGCACTCCTTTATTGATGAACTGATTTCTCCTGACAAATTTGCGCAGCATATTAAGGAAAAACACGAAGTCAGCCTTCTCAACCCAACGTATATCACCGAGTTGGAAAATGGCACAAACCAAGAAGAAGGCAATGGAGTGGCTATCACTGTAGATGGATCTACAAGCAAATCGTATGCAACTATTAACGGTATTAACTACGAGATAAACTCGCTGGAAGAGTTAGAAAAACTTTTGCACTAAATCATTCTCCCCTTGCTCACCAGACAAGGGGAAGCCAACCACCTCCCTGACCTCCCTATCCCGCTTCTGTTAAAGCAAAGCTATCTCTGACTTCACTCACTCCGATTGATCGTTTTTATAGATCAATTTTTGATTATTGATAGATTATACAGATCAATGTAAAATCGAGTTTCCCTGCCAGATTTCGATTTGAACAAATCATTTTACGTTTTCTGGAGATCACAGTTTTTTTGATAGCGCAAGGAAAGACTTAAACATGAAGCTAAGAAAGCTCATTAAGATCATCGCGTTGAATACCTTTTTGGTTTTAAGCACCGCTACAGCAGCCTCAGCTAACCGCATCGATTTCCAGGAGATTGACACCATAGATAACCTTCTGGCGCTCCCGGCAAGTGATCTTTGTCTAAATGGTGGGCCTACTTCAGATGACATAGACCTCATATTACTGAATGGCCCATTAGTATACCAAATGTACCAAAATGAACCTTCGACAGCCCGTATGTTGATTAAAGAACAGTCCGCTAATATTAAAGCCCGAATCAAGGAAAAGTGTTCAAATCCACACATCCCGTCGCGTAAGTTAACGAAAAATATGTTTAAGAATGAAGACGACGTGTGCAAACGTGGAGCGCCTACGAAAGAAGAAGTTAAAGTATACATTAAAGAATCTGACGATCCTGAACTTAATATTGATAAACAATTGCAATCCATGCCTTATGAATATCGTCTCATAATGGAAGAAGGTGCAAAATTAAAAGGTTATACACTTCGTGAAATGGTGATTGAGGATATAGCTACGAAGGTCTCAAAAAGTTGGGAAAGAGCGTGTGCTGATAAATCATATTTTCAAAATAAAGAAAAGGACATCTTAACCGATCACGACAAACTAACATCATCAATTTCCCCTGAAGAAGAGTATCGTATTACAGATAAAAAACTTAATGATACATGGAAAGGACTATCATCCAAAACACGTAAATCTTTGCTACAATCACAACGAAAATGGATCAAACAACAGGCTATCTGCAATCAGGATGCTCAATGCTTAATTGATATGACCAATAAGCGCATCACTGAACTGGAGGCTGAAAATGCAAAAGGATGAATTAATCGTAGTAACGAAGCATGATTATAAAGCATCTTCATCAGAAAATGCTTATCGAGGAAAATACACAGTTGGGAGATTTCACCTTACTGATGCGTTTATCGTAGAATATATGAAACTGACACATGGAATCGAAATACCTATTTCATGGGTAAGTAATAGCTTCTTGAATATACCAGATAGTGACACCCAAAAGGTTATTTATATGGAAAGTTGTGATATTTTATCAAAACACATAATAAATGAGTTACGTAACGCAGTGAAGTCCCCACCTGTCAACATGAAAATATATCGCAATGGAAATCATTTGACCAAACTAGAATTCATCAGGGAGAAAAATTAGATCGTTGTATAAAAGAAAAATCAAAAATCAGTTATGACTATTATTATACCCCCTGATATTGGCTACAGCGTCGAATAACAGCCTAAAAGACTGAATTAAAGGCCGTGAAAATTTCTGACAATGTGCCTTTGGAAGAACAGAAAAAAACATTGATTAAGGAATGCACATGAAAAATTTCGTTATAATCTTATCATTAATAACAGCAATCTCAGGATGTTCTGTTGATCCTGCTTATCAGGAAAAAAAACAAAGACAAAACACAATGATTTCTCAGTTTGTAGAAGCAGCTAAACTTGGAGAACATGTAGAATATCAAAATTTTTTCAAGAATGAAATAACACCTTATCTTCTTTGTAACAACCTAGATCGTTTTGGATATAACTTAAACTGTTATAAAGTCTATAAACAAATCAGCCCGCAATTAAAAACAGACAATGAAACATATACCCTTGTGATGGATCAGCTATATTACTTTATTAATAACAGTGAGGACGCTATAAATTACCGCCAAAATAAGGCCTATGAGTATGCTCAAACCATTCCAAAGGAGCAATATGTTCAGATGATGAAAGAGTTATATAATATAACGAATGGTATTAGTAATGCTGACAAGAAGTTTCAGTCCACCATACTTAAAAACTCATTACCATTGGCATTAGAAACATCCAAAGTTTCACAACAAGGTGTTTTAGCTGTCTATGGTAATGCGGATATGGGTGAATTAGCTTCGCAAATAAAAAAAACAAAATCGCTTGAAGGAAAAATAAAAAATGCTAATAAAAATGCTGAAAAACGAATGAAATCTGATATAGAAAAAAATTGTTTCGCCCTTGGTCTATGGATGAAAAAATACGACCACCATGGTTTTGAGTATATTAATTATTATGGTAGAACAAGACCTTCAGATACTAGCCACAATAATCTTCAAAATATAAACCAAAAAATTTTCAAGGTAAAAAATCAGTATTGCAACAATAATCTTTAGAAAAACTAAGACTTTCAGTACATTTGACTCCTTTATTATTAATGCCAGCCACCACAGAATATAGAAGGTGGCTGTCATGTTCACAAGACTTCAATATTATCAATCCCATAACAATAGTCAAGCATCACCTGAAAACTACCAATGCTATGCAGAAAAGGATAGCCAGCAAGAAATCGTGATATGTACAGATATCACTTAACATACTGTATGCTCTTTTAATATGTGAAAATGCTTTTAGTTAACAAAGTAATCTCTTTTGAGTATGCTTAGAGATACACAGGATTGTCTAATCAATTATTAAATTAACCTATAAATTGGTGTGCAGAAAAAATACTGATCGATTTTGCCCCTCTTGAAAGAGCAACGTAAAGGTGCCTCGCGTTCATACCACGGTTTTGAGCATTAAGGATCAAACAATGGTCTGCTTCAAGTCCTTTTAATAGTAACGTAGATCCTATTGCTCTTTTTGGTATTCGATTGTCTCCAAAATGACGTAAGCGCTCACGAATGGTAGAAGCTGACTCAAACATACTTTTCTCTGGACTACCAATAGACATAGATATTGTATCTTTTAATGCTTTAAACGCTTCTTTTCGATAAACTCGCGCCCCGTCTTTCTTTTCCAATTGCAAAATAGCAGATAGAATACTTGATCGTAAATTGGATTTTACAACATCACATAATGCTTGTTCGCATTGTGTAGCTGGTTTTTCATTACGGCCATTTAAAATGGTGTCAATACGACGCTTAATTACTGCTGCATCAACATTAGTAATCATTTTAGAAACATTATCTACAATTGAATCAGCAAGTGCTTTACCTTTTTTTTCGTCAAATTCCTGCGCTGCTTTTATAACTCCCGAAAGTTGAACCTGCTCAATAACATCTATACGGGGATTTCCCTGAGCATAACTATGACGTGACTGTTCATCCATAGACGCTCCAATGACTAATAAGCTGTCATTTGGATAGAGTTCTAATAAAGATCGTTCTACCTTGTAATTGTTTGAACGATCGGTTTCATAATCTCCACTAAGGGGATACCAAAAAATGTGTTGGGGGCAGGAACTCAAGTCGATCTTTTCTCTAGACATTAAGGTGTCACGAGCATGAAGAATCCATTCTCCCAATAATGGAGAGTGGGCATTATTCCATCGCCAAGGAATAGTTAAGGTTCCCAGCAATGGAAATTGCTGCTCAACCTCCGACACCCAGTCAGGCATTGCACCACTAAAATCAAAGATACCCTGCATAGGGTCACCGAATACTACTGTCGGTAATTGATTTGAAAGTGATACGATTAATTGGTGCTGATCCATATTACAGTCTTGATACTCATCTACATAAAGCCGCGAATACGATGCTTTGAGAATTTTACTGAGTGCGCCAGAAGCAACGAATGAGCTAACCACCTGCCGCATCTCGGGATAAAATAGCTTTGGGCTTTCTGCCGAGAAGCGCATAGGGCAAGATGCAGCGAAAGTGTAAGCAACTCTTAATGCCCAACCATCGATAGTTGTTACTACAAAATTTTGGTTTGCTACTTTAAATTTCCTAAGTCTCTGCTTAAGAGCTGCGACCCCAGCAGTTGTATGAGTTAGAACCAAAATTGGCTTACTGTGTTGATTATTTAAAGCGGCAATGATTAGCTGCGTTTTACCACATCCAGCGGGCGCTACTACAGATCCACGTTCTGATGTAAGTATTTGGTTTATGTTCATTGCTGAAGACCTTCTTCACAAGTCCAATCATAAATCCCATTCAGTACATTTTGAAACTCGTCTTTGAAAGTATTAAAGTTTGGACCAATGATTTTTCGTGCTAGATCTTCAGATTTTGCTATGTTTTTAAACCACTTATAGCTACCTGCTGCCTGATATAAAACCATGCGCATTCCTTCTTCCGGCTGGTTTAAACAATGCTCTAACTTAAATTGATTAGTAGACTTGTTTAAAATATGCTGTGCAACCTCTTGTTGACCATTTAGTTCTATCGCAAGGTTGATTAGCTTAGGAATAAGCGTAAGATCACACCATGAGAAAATAGCGCCTTCTGTTGACAAACCATGCCCCCACTCGTAAATCTTTACCCCTTTTTGAAGGCATTGCATACTTTGGACAGCATGTGCAGCATCTTGAATATCTGAATCCTTAAGAATTGCCGTAGGATAACCGAGACTAGAGAAAATCTCAGCACGAACAAAATAATTACTTCCCCCGTTACCATCAGTGCAAAACACACCTTTGGACAGAAACCCATTTTGCTTAACATCTTGGCAATATAATTCTAATCCTCGAATAATTCCAACTTCCGTCGCCCCTTCACCAACAATTACCTTTTTGCTAAAAAAGGCCTCAGCACAAGCTCTTAGTGTCGCCTGTTGGTCATCACCACTTCCTAAACTAAGAACATTATGAGATATACCATCGGTTTGCTGTATGGGATGTTTTTTTCTTACAACATGCAATTGCTTTGACTGAAGTTCTCGCAAAACATATGGTGAATGGGTAGTTAAAAATACTTGTTGTAATGGATTCTCTTCTTTTGCCCCTAACTCGTTGAGAAGCCGTGATATTCTGTACGGTTCCAGCCCATACTCGGCTTCATCCACAAGTAACATTGTTGACTGACTCGTAGCTTTCTGTATGCCGCTAATAAGTAACCGAGAGGATCCTGTACCTAACTGCCGCAAAGGAGTGCCATCGCTACCATGCAGGCTAATAGCCCCATTAGATAGGGCTATTCCATTAACGTCTAATAACGCCTTAAGTTCTCCTAAAGGTACGCCCAATTTATTACCTATTAATTTTACGTCCTCAAGAACTTTATCCAGGCCTTCTACCGGATTAGCAGCAAACGCATTACGAGTCTGGCGTGATAATTGAGTTAAGACAGATGTAACATCAAATTTTTCCTCAGAAAGCTTGTTAAGCACTGAGCGACTACCCCATGCGAGATTATTGTAAGGAGTAACACCTAATCTTGATGGAGAAATCATCTCACGATGTTTCCATGGAAGGCGACGCTCAAGCCCTTCAATATCTGCTCTTAATGAATAGAGCCGCCAATCGGGTTCTAAATCACTATTAACAACAAGTTTTAACGTTAATACAGTTTCAAAGTCCAAATGTGGTTCATCATGAATTTCACATGTTTCGGCATTAAATGATCGCAAGAAATGCCCATATTTTTCAAAATTTAATAATTCATCATTAAGCATTCCAATTGTTATAGAAATAATGATTGGGCTACTTACATCTAAACCATAGAAATCAGCATCATTAAATGTGTAAGCTCTCCTTGCACCAAGTGCAAGGTCAATGGCATCAAGAATCGTCGATTTCCCTGAGTCACCAGGACCAATTAAGCAGTTGAGACCGGGGCAAGGTGACCACGAAAGCTTCTTTATTACCCGAAAATTCTCTACCTCTATATGACGAATCATTGGCATGAGATTGTCTTCCTTGCAAAATTTGCAGTTAGAAGTATCAATGTATCAGCTTTCAGTTATCCTCTAAAGCATCATTAATCTTGTATATCCCCTACAATCGCAAATATTTTACTTCTTTCCTACAGGCCTCTTTAGAGTATAGCCATCAACTACCCCCTTTGCACTCCATCAAAATGGCTTAAAAAAATATTTGCTACCATCTATATGATACCGATATAATTACTACTATGTAAAAGCTACTGCATCGGTGGATACCTATGAAAAACCGTGTTTACGCCTACTTACGAGCGTCGACAAAAGAACAAGATGCAAATCGTGCAAAAATTGAACTTAAATCCTTTGCTGATGAAATGTCGATTTCTATCGCGGCATGGTTCGTCGAAAATGAATCTGGTGCTTCTCTTTCTCGCCCTGAACTGTTCAAGTTGATTGATGTAGCCCTACCAGGCGATATATTACTTGTTGAACAGGTTGATCGTCTTAGCCGACTGAATGGAGAGGACTGGGAAAAATTATCTATGCTCATCAAATTCAAAGGAATCCGCGTTGTTGCCATGGATTTACCAACTTCACATATGATGATTCAAAATGTCGATGACTTTACAAGCCGTATGATGGATGCATTAAATGGCATGATGTTAGATATGCTCGCGGCTATCGCTCGTAAAGACTATACAGATAGAAGACGTAGACAGGCTCAGGGGATAGCCAAAGCAAAAGCTGAAGGCAAATTTCGGGGACGTCAGGCTGACTTAGAACTGCATCGGCGCATACTTAAACTTAGAGAAGCGGGCATGTCATATACGGAGATACAGCGGACAACAGGCGTTGCTCGTACAACTATCAGTAGAGTACTTAAGGCGCAATAATTGATGTGTGTGGTTATCATATTGGCTAAATTATTGCAATAATTGAAAATTGTTAATCGCCTGAAATTTTTTTATTTTCCATTTGACATAGTTAGCAACTCCTAATAATCTAAAAAACGATATACGTTCAAAACTTATTTTCCACTGGACGAAGTTTCTCATCCATAACCGGACAGTGGCACCAGGAAGTGATTACCTGGTTTGAGAGCAATCCCTTGTGGCAATTTTCTTGCTACATCGCAACAGATCCCTATCTCATTAAAACTAAATTTCCTCAATGGATTTGGTTTTTTTGCATACATTCAATGCCCCCCTTAAATGAGAACTGGAATACCAAATACCTATGCTCCCAAGAAATATTGCTTTGTTATCTTGATGTTCCCTGATTTTTAAGAAACAGGGAAGGACAGGGAACACGGCTAGGTATATGTTGCAGTAAAACTATCAATAAAACGAATCAAACCCTTGCACCACAAGGCCTGTAGCCATGGTGGAGGTTTTGACAAATTGGAAAATTATTATGAGTATTAAACCTAAAAATTTTGACAAAAACATTGAAAAACAAATTCTAATGCAAGGTATATGTACACAAGAAACGCTGAATAAATACAGTGAAAGAGAAAAGAAGTACTTCTTTAACCAACTGTACATAGGGTCTGTGGGAAGGAGACTACACCCTTATGAGCCATTTGCATTTTCATTATATTCATGTGACAGAAGAAATCATATTTCTTCAGCTTCACGATTCAATGAAATGAAAAGCGATATACCAATACTATATCAAGTCTGTAACCATCTTAAAGATAAGTGGCCTGATGGTTACATCATCACTCAAGCAGGTAAAGATGTTTTCCTGAAATGTTGCAAAAGCATTACTAGCAATACTGGACTTGTCGATAAAAACAATAAACCATATAACCCCCCCAGAAATGGAATCCGTTCACTACTTAAAGATGGGGGGAAATGTAAAATTAAGGAGTCTGTTGCTAACGAAATCGCTATCAATCAGTTTACACTCAAACGACTGGCTAAAGAATTAAAGATACAAGGCGGGAAGGAATCATTGATAAATCAGATCGAATTTATGCTAGCTATTACTAAAGCGAGTAAATCGGGTTGTTTACCGATAGCATACCACCAATGCAAGGGGGGAAGACTTTGTGCTGAAGGTGCTATTAATCTACAAAATTGTTCCCGAATCATTCGTCATGCTGCTTTAGGTGGGCATTATGATATTGATATTGAAAACTGCCATTATACGCTACTCGCACAAATGTGTAAGCGGATAGGAATTTCTACCCCACATATTGATGAATATGTTCATAACAAAAAGAAAATACGCTATGAAGTAGCTACATTTTTTAGCTGTACCGAAGGTATGGCGAAAGAGATCCTCATTGCGCTGATTTATGGCTCTAATCTCACCACTTGGGGCGCGTTAAAGAAAATAAATTTAAAGCATACCGAATTAAGTCTACTAGGTAGCTGGATTGATGGACTCTCAAAAGAAATAAGGAGAGTTCGTGATTCTATCATTTATGATTACATATCTAAAACTAGGGGGCATTTCAAGATTAGAAATGATGCTGGAATGGTAATTAAAACTAAGACAGAAGAGATGAAGAACGTCAAAAAATCAACTCTTTTAGCCCATATTCTCCATGGTGCGGAGTCATGGATTCTTCAAAACATGATTCGATATTTAGGGAACAATATCGTGTTACTTCAACATGATGGTGTGACATGTGTCAAGCCTGTAGACACAGATGCGCTCGCCGATTATATTGAACAGAAAACGAAATACTGTGTTAAATTTGATATTAAAAAATTGATAGTGAATCTCACTGATATTCAAGCGACATCATGTGTCGCCTTAGATTATGATACGATCTTTGATATATACCCTAAAGTAAGTTAATTAAAATATGTTACCTTGGGGGGACTTACACAGCCCCCCAAAGAGGTAATTACAGCCAACCAATGCAATATTCTGTATCTACAATCAACAAGCTTTTAAAATGCTGTATTATATTTTATAGTTCTAACTTTTTCTTTATACTGCTTTTCTATAACACCCATAGAATAAAGTCTTCCAACAAGTTTACTTGTTATATTAGCGTTAATAGCATATGGTTCATCTTTGATAATCCGCCATTGTTCCAGTTCTCTTGAGAGTAGCAAATGTTGTTCATTCCTAATTTTCAGTACATTGGAGTGTATAATAACCCCTGTAACCAATTTAGGAAGCTTTGCCCCGTAAAGCCTAGTCTTTGTAGGATGAACTTGATGACCATGTCTAGAAACAATTTTTCTCATACAGGACATAAATAATCGATTTACTTTTTCACCAGAAAAGGTGATATCATCGACATAGACTGTCATAGTCACATTTAATGTACGGCTTAATTTTTCTATTTCTGTAAACATCCTGATATTAGACCAAAACGCTAACGGCATACTAATCCTACTCCCTGTAGGTATATGTCCATGGCAAGTACAAATATGCGATAGAATATCAGCTATATCGGATGATGTTTTCATTACAGAATAAAAGAAGGAAAAAACCATATTTCTTGTTGTCGATGGGAAAAATGATTTTATATCTGTCGTGAGCAAATTCAACTCATTTATATGCGCTTTAGCATTACTAATATTGGAACATTCTTTTTTCCCAGAATGCAAATACGATGGTGTCTTAATGCGGCATATAAGACTAGCGATCCTCGTGTGTACCACATCCAGTTTGTGAACTGGTTTTTGTATTTTCCGCACCTTTCCTTTTTTAGATAATTGCTCAAATACAGAGTAGTTTTCGTGATCGTTTGTCAACGTTCGGAAATCACAAACACTGATATTTAAAAGTTTCGCCAGTCTTTTTTTGTTTTTTAATTTATATAGCGGGGAATCAGTTAGATTATATGATTTATCTCGCGTTGAGATTTTTAGCTTGGGTTTAGTTTTCATTTTTTTTAGCAATCCATTCGACTACATTCAAAATTTTACCCGCACAATTCAATCTAAATCGCTCTGAAAATTTATTGCTTTTGTATAAGGATTCGGAAAAGAAAAGCAATGATTTAACCGGAATATCAAAATGCTCTGAATATTTATTGAGCATATCTACTGAAGGGGTTAAGGAACCATTTTCCAATAGAAAGATAGTTTCTTTAGGCAGAGATAGCGCCTCAGAAAGCTCCAAAACCGTTTGTTGATGATATTGTCTTATCAATTTTAAAGCTTTATTTAACATACTAGTACCCACCTCTTTTGAAACTAGGGAGGACACATTACTCGTCTCCCCCTTCAAAATAGTTAATCACTGTACATATGATGTTCGCTACGCGAATTGCGAGTTTCACACCTTTCCATCCAGCAACCAACCACTTTTTCAAGGTTGATTTGTTCTGTGCCTGCTGTTCTTTAGTTAAGCTGTCTTTTTGCATGTCGACTTTTTCCTTATGCCCTATGGCGAGTGAACATTTTGCTCACTGAAACACCAAAGGTTCGCCCTCATAAGGATGAGATTGAACAGCACTAGCTCCCCGCTCCACGAACCCTCTGTCGCCCAGAGGGTTCGAATACCCATCATGCTATGCTGCCAGTACTGCCCGGAGGCGTCAGGAGCCATGCGTGGGGGTAAAAAGGTAGAAAGCGGTTAAGCTTTCCGCGAGTTTTACAACTCAGTTGATGACGATTTATCTCAAGTCTTAACTAATGCATTCATAATACAGCATTAATATGAAATATTAGAATAAATATATAGCATTTATTATTTCAAAATCGGAATGCTTATATCAAAAAAGACTATAACACATTGCATTTATTTAGTATTGGCGCTTAGGGTGCAGTCATAGCCTCAAGCTGAATCAGGAATGTCAGTGCTGCATTACGATCTTCTAAGCACATTTCATTAGATGGTTGCAGGCTTCCGCATACTTCTGGCCTCAACTCAGAACCAAAAATCATACACAGATTGTCATCAGATAGCTGGACACACCTTGTATTAGCAGGTTTGCCCCGTGGCATTCCAGGAATTGGGCTTGATATCGAGGGGGCTATGCAACATGCACCACAATCATTACGACACTGCATCAGAAACCTTCCTCACGTGACCTCTATATTTTCTATGAAATTAATAGTAAACAACCGGAGCAACCACCTGATTAATATCCAACAAAATCATACTGTGAACAATTGACTGCTAGGCTTGCCGTCCGGCATACCGGGGATCGGACTGGAAACAGAAGGCGCAGTACAACAGGCACCGCAGTCCGCTCGACACTGCATAGGTTTTCTCTTTGATGGGCAGGCAACACATCACACAGTATCACCTTTGGCGCAGTGATAGCAAAACACGTCAATTCCACTTGCCTGAAAGCCCCGTCACGAGTACCTTGACGCGATATTTTATACACCTCCGTAAACAGGATTATTGCAATGCCAAGAGCGAATGAAATTAAAAAAGGTATGGTGCTGAATTACAACAACAAACTGTTGATTGTCAAAGACATTGATATTCAGTCACCCAGCGCCCGTGGCGCAGCAACGCTGTACAAAATGCGTTTTTCCGACGTTCGCACCGGCCTGAAGGTAGAAGAACGTTTTAAGGGCGACGATATTCTTGATACCGTGACCCTGACCCGCCGTTTCGTTGACTTCTCTTACGTTGACTGTAACGAGTATGTCTTCATGGATAAAGAAGACTACACCCCGTATACCTTCACCAAAGATCAGATCGAAGAAGAGCTGCTGTTTATCCCGGAAGGCGGTATGCCGGATATGCAGGTGCTGACCTGGGACGGCCAGCTGTTAGCGCTGGAACTGCCGCAGACGGTGGACATGGAAATTATCGAAACGGCACCGGGCATCAAAGGCGCTTCCGCCAGCTCGCGGACTAAACCGGCAAAAATGGCGACCGGCCTGGTTGTTCAGGTGCCGGAATATCTGACCATCGGTGAGAAGATCCGTATTCATATTGAAGAGCGCCGTTTTATGGGCCGCGCTGATTAATCTGACGCAATTTTAACGGATGTGAAAAGCGATAACGGCAGCCGCCGCTATCGCTTTTTTTATGGCTTACAGCAGTTCAGGAAACAGCGTTTGTTTCAGTGCCAGCTCAACGCCGCGTACTTCCGCCATCCCTTTCAGACGACCGATTGCGGAATAACCCGGATTGGTTTTCTTACGCAAGTCATCGAGCATCTGATGTCCGTGATCCGGGCGGAACGGGATCGGACGCAGATCGCCCGCTTTCTTACGCCGCAGTTCTTCGGTCAGCACGGCCTTCACCACCGCCACCATGTCCACATCGCCCTGCAAATGCGCGGCTTCGTGGAAGGTTTTCGGGTTCTCTTCCCGGCAGGTGGCCCGCAGATGGGTGAAATGAATGCGATCGCCGAAGGTCTCGACCATGCGAACCAGATCGTTATCGGCGCGCACGCCATAGGAGCCGGTACACATCGTAAAGCCGTTGTTAATGCTGTCGACGGTCTCTTTCAGCCACTGCATATCATCGATGGTAGAAACAATACGCGGCAGGCCGAGGATCGGACGCGGCGGATCGTCCGGGTGAACGGCCAGGCGGACACCCACCTCTTCCGCCACGGGAACAATCGCCCGCAGGAAATGCGCCATATTTTCACGCAGCTGCGCTTTATCAATTCGATCGTACTCCGCCAGGCGCGCGCGGAACTGATCCAGGGTATAACCTTCTTCCGCCCCCGGCAGCCCGGCGATAATATTACGCGTCAGCTTTTCGATATCAGCGGAACTCATGGCGTTAAAATACGCCTGCGCCTGCTGTTGCTCCTGCTCGCTGTAATCGGCACGGGCACCGTCGCGCTTCAGGATATGCAATTCAAATGCGGCAAAGGCGATTTGATCGAAACGCAGCGCTTTTGAACCATCCGGCAACGTATATTCGAGATCGGTACGCGTCCAGTCGAGGATCGGCATAAAGTTGTAGCACACGGTATCAATCCCGCAGGCGGCAAGGTTGCGGATGCTTTGTTGATAATTTGCGATCCAGGTCGCGCAGTCGCCGGAGTGGGTTTTGATCTCTTCATGCACCGGAATGCTTTCGACGACCGACCAGGTTAAGCCTTTTTCCGCCAGCAGCGCCTGACGCTGTTTGATCTCCTCCACCGGCCAGACCTGGCCATTCGGAATATGATGCAGTGCGGTCACTACGCCAGTTGCGCCAGCCTGACGCACATCGTCCAGAGATACCGGATCGTTTGGTCCATACCAACGCCAGGTTTGCTCCATCGCCTCACCCTCTTAAGTTGTTATACCAATTAAAACCATTTAATGATGACTACCATACATGCTTCCTGCGGGACGTCAATTTGCTCCCGGTCATTGATTGATCCAGCTCACATTCCCCGCATATTTAAGGCACACCAATTCATTTTGCTGTCATATAACTTTACACTGTCGCTTGTTAATTCTTAGTTAATAGAGTGTACGCATAATGGAAACTATCGCCTCAACTCCGCTTCCCGACAAGGTGCAACAACCGCAGTACGATCGTCAGCAGCTTCGTTCACGCATTGTCCATTTCGGCTTTGGCGCATTCCACCGGGCGCACCAGGCGCTGCTTACCGACCGGGTGCTGAATGCCAGAGGCGGCGACTGGGGGATCTGTGAAATCAGTCTGTTCAGCGGCGACCAGCTTATGAGTCAGCTACGTCAGCAGGATCATCTTTATACCGTGCTGGAAAAAGGCGCGCGGGGTAACACGGCGATAATTATTGGTGCGGTCAATGAATGCCTGAACGCGAAGCTGGATTCGCTGGCGGCGATTATTGAGAAATTTTGTGAACCGCAGGTGGCGATTGTTTCCTTAACCATTACCGAAAAAGGCTACTGCATCGATCCGGCAACCGGGCGTCTTGATGAAACCCAGCCGCGTATCGTTCACGATCTGCAAAATCCGGCTGAACCCCATTCTGCGCCGGGCATTCTGGTTGAAGCGCTGTCACGCCGCCGCGAGCGCGGACTTGCGCCTTTTACCGTCCTCTCCTGCGATAACATTCCTGATAACGGCCACGTAGTGAAAAACGCGGTGCTGGGGATGGCACGAAAACGCTCGGCTGAACTGGCGGCATGGATTGAAGCGCACGTCACTTTTCCGGCAACCATGGTGGACCGCATTGTTCCCGCCGCCACGGACGAAGCGCTGGCTGAAATCGCGGCTGAAACGGGCGTCTTCGACCCCTGTGCGATTAGCTGCGAGCCATTTATTCAATGGGTGGTGGAAGATAATTTTGTTGCCGGTCGCCCGGCGTGGGAAGCCGCTGGCGTACAGCTGGTCGACGACGTGATGCCGTGGGAGCAGATGAAGCTACGGATGCTCAACGGCAGCCACTCCTTTCTCGCCTGGCTGGGTTATCTGGCAGGGCATCAGCATATCAGCGACTGTATGGAGGACACCCCGTTTCGCCAGGCGGCGCGTCGTCTGATGTCCGACGAGCAGGCTCCCACTCTCAGCATTACCGGCGTCGATCTTAATGCCTACGCCGACAGTCTGATCGCGCGTTTTGCTAACCCTGCGCTGAAGCATCGTACCTGGCAAATTGCGATGGACGGCAGCCAGAAACTGCCGCAGCGGATGCTGGACAGCGTGCGCGTACATTTGCAGCGTCGCACCCGCTGGCCGCTGCTGGCACTGGGCATTGCGGGCTGGATGCGCTACGTCAGCGGAACAGACGAAGCGGGTAATACCATTGATGTTCGCGATCCGCTGGCAGAAAAAATTCACGCGCTGGTCACCAATAGCAGTGAAGACCAGCGCGTGACCGCCCTGCTGAGGCTAAAGGAGATTTTCGCCGCTGATTTACCGCAGAACGCGGAATTTGTCGCCGCGATTCAGCACGCCTGGCAACGTCTGGCAGAAAACGGCGCGCGGCAGGCGATTATCGACGTGCTGAACGATTAGATCTCGCCGCGCAGAGTAGAGTAAGCTGTGACAAATTTGTTATGTTGTACGGAGCTTACGTGACCAAAACCAATCTCATCACCGGTTTTCTCGGCAGCGGGAAAACCACCTCGATCCTGCATCTGCTGGCGCATAAACCCGCGAATGAAAAATGGGCCGTTCTGGTCAACGAATTTGGTGAGGTTGGCATCGACGGCGCGCTGCTGGCCGAAAGCGGTGCGCTGCTCAAAGAGATCCCCGGCGGCTGCATGTGTTGCGTAAATGGCCTGCCGATGCAGGTAGGGCTGAACACGCTGCTGCGTCAGGGAAAACCCGACCGTTTGCTGATTGAACCTACCGGGCTGGGCCATCCTAAGCAGATCCTCGACCTTCTCACCGCGCCGGTTTATGAACCGTGGATTGAATTACAGGCCACCCTCTGCGTTCTCGATCCGCGTCTGCTGCTGGACGAAAAAGCGCTAAATAATGAGAACTTCCGTGACCAGCTGGCCGCCGCCGATATCATCGTGGCGAATAAAAGCGATCGGGCCAGTGAAACCAGCGAAAAAGCGCTGGAAAACTGGTGGCAAAATTTTGGTGGTACACGCGAACTGATCCACAGCGAGCAGGGCAAAATCTCCCCCACTCTGCTGGACAAACCGCGTCTGAATAAGGCTGCGCTGCCTGACGCAGGCGGACACAGCCACGCGCACGCCCGGACTAAGGGGCTTGCCGCACTGAGTTTACCTGAGCACCAGCGCTGGCGGCGCAGCCTTAACAGCGGGCAGGGCTACCAGTCCTGCGGCTGGGTTTTTGATGCGGATACCCGGTTTGACACTATTGGCCTGCTGGAATGGGCGAGGCTCGCGCCGGTGGATCGGGTAAAAGGTGT
Organism: Enterobacteriaceae bacterium UBA5654; assembly: GCA_002421005.1. Lineage (GTDB taxonomy): Bacteria > Pseudomonadota > Gammaproteobacteria > Enterobacterales > Enterobacteriaceae > Superficieibacter. Next base: position 350,456 of record DIJC01000014.1, read on the forward strand.
GATGCGGATAACCGAAGGCCTGGTGCGCATCAACCGGCAGGGACAGGATCTGCATATCGAAACGCAGAACGTCGCCCCACCGGACAGCCGGATTGAACTGATTAGCGATGCCGACGCTGACTGGAACGCGTTGCAAACGTCACTGTTGAAGCTACGTTTAAGCTGATACCGCTAAGGTTTCGTTCGTTATTAACTCACGTGGCCTTAAAATGAAAACCCGACTCTCTTCAATCCTGCTGCTGAATGCGGCAGGATTTGCGCTCTTTCTGTGCTGGTATCTGCCGGAAAACCACGGTTTCTGGTTCGCGCTCGACGCGGCCGTTTTTCATTTTTTCAACCATGCGCTGGCGGATCATCGTGCCTTTGTCTGGTTTCTGGCTATCGTCAATAATCGTGCTTTTGACGCCTGCTCCCTGCTGGCGATGGGTTGTCTGATGCTCCGCTTCTGGCTGCGTAGCGGGCCGTCAGAGCGCCGCCGGATTGTGATTATCGGGCTGGTCATGCTGCTGACGGCCGTTATTGTCAATCAGCTTGCGCAGTTGCTGATGCCGGTCAAGCGCGCCAGCCCGACACTGTTTTTTACCGATATCCTGCGGGTCAGCAACGTGCTGCACATTTCGACCAAAGACGCGTCGAAAGACAGCTTCCCCGGCGACCACGGTATGATGCTGCTGATTTTCAGCGCCTTTATGTGGCGCTATTTTGGCCTGAAAACATTCCTGCTCTCGCTGGTGATATTTGTTATTTTCGCTTTTCCGCGAGTGATGATCGGCGCTCACTGGTTAACCGATATTGTTATTGGTTCATTATCATCGGTACTCATCGGCCTGCCGTGGATCCTGTTAACGCCTGCCAGCGATAAAATGATTTGTGTTATGGCGCGCTATTTACCCGGCAGAAAAGAAACATAAATACAACAAATAAATAACCACAATTAACACTTGCTAATAGATATCGCTTCTGGTTTTTTTAGCCTTTCGTGCGCTGCTCAGACCACTTAATCCTCTTCTCGTCGCGATGAGATCTACGTAAGTCGATGAATTGGTGTTTTTTTATCTAAAATAGATTACTTTTTAATCAATTCACCTTTTTAACTTTCTGTATCACTTTTTCATATAAAAAATCGATTAAAAGCACTCGCAATGCATGAGGTGATAGGGTACTCTCGTTTACGTTTTGCCTCTCAGAGATAAATTATTCTCATCGTGAATAATTTTGTGCGTTCCAGCACAAATTTGCACAGAAAGAATTGTCTCGGTGTGCGCAGGTAATTAGGCTCGTCACGGTTGGCATTTTTATAACGATCTTTTCGTTAAGGACTACAAGGGAAAATAAACAACATGGTCACATCTCAGCCGATTTTGAGATACATCTGGCGGGCCATCCCCGCGTTAGCAGTTGCAGTTTTGCTTTCAGCATGTAGTTCGACTAATACAGCAAGAAACATGCATTCTGAGACGCATGCAGTGCCTGAAGATACCTCTTCACTGCAAGCCTCTCAGGATGAATTTGAATCCATGGTGCGTAATCTTGACGTTAAGTCACGCCTGATGGATCAGTATGCCAGCTGGAAGGGCGTGCGCTATCGTCTGGGCGGCAGCACTAAAAAAGGCATTGATTGTTCCGGTTTCGTACAGCGTACTTTCCGCGAGCAGTTTAATATGGAACTTCCGCGCTCAACCTATGAGCAGCAGGAAATGGGTAAATCCGTTTCGCGTGGTCATTTACGCACCGGCGACCTGGTTCTGTTCCGTGCCGGTTCGACAGGGCGACATGTCGGTATCTATATCGGCAATAACCAGTTCGTCCATGCCTCTACCAGCAGCGGCGTCACCATCTCCAGTATGGACGAGCCTTACTGGAAGAAGCGTTATAACGAAGCGCGTCGCGTCCTGAGCCGTTCTTAATGTTTCTGTTGTCGGTTTTCCCTTGGCTGACAACAGGAAACGAAAAAAAACACTGCCTTGCAGTGTTTTTTTTTGCTCTTAACCCCCGCCAGAATGCGCTATTATGACGTGCCAGAACGTCGGCGCTTATCGACGTTTACGTAACAGGGTTCATGATGAGCCCGCGAAAAATTTCTCGTTTTCTTTGACGTCAATTACTATTCAGGGATTGAGTTCAGCTCACGTAAAGGATGGCTTCACAGGTATGCTAGTACGCCTATTTCTCTTAATCATCGCCATATTCAGCCTGTCCGCCCAGGCGCAAACCATTAAAGAAAGCTATGCGTTCGCGGTGATCGGCGAGCCGAAATACGCCGTCAATTTTACCCATTTTGATTACGTCAATCCTGCCGCGCCGAAAGGCGGCATGATGACCCAGGCGACGATTGGCACCTTCGACAATTTCAACCGCTATGCGATGCGCGGTAATCCGGGCGTGCGAACGGATTCCCTCTACGACAGCCTGTTCACCACGTCGGATGATGAGCCCGGCAGTTATTATCCGCTGGTAGCGGAAATGGCGCGCTACGCCGATGATTACTCGTGGATGGAACTGACGCTGAACCCGAAGGCCCGTTTTCACGACGGTTCGCCGATGACCGCTAAGGATGTGGTCTTTACCTTTAACAAATTTATGACTGAAGGCGTGCCGCAATTTCGCCTGGTGTATAAAGGCGTGACCGTTAAGGCCATCGCGCCGCAGGCCGTGCGTATCGAACTCGCTAAACCGGGTAAAGAAGATATGCTCAGCCTTTTATCGCTGCCGGTTATGCCGGAAAAGTTCTGGCGTAATCACAAGCTCAATGAGCCACTTTCCGCCCCGCCGCTGGCAAGCGGACCGTATAAAATCTCCGCCTGGCGGATGGGGCAGTACATCACCTATTCACGGGTGAAAGATTACTGGGCCGCCGACCTGCCGGTAAACCGGGGCCGCTGGAACTTTGATACGCTGCGTTATGACTATTACCTTGATGACAACGTTGCCTTTGAAGCCTTCAAAGCTGGCGCGTTCGATTTCCGTACCGAAAGCAGCGCCAAAAACTGGGCAACACGCTATCTCGGCAAAAATTTCGATAATCATTATATCGTTAAGGAAGAGGTCAAAAGCGACGCCGCGCAGAACGCCAACTGGCTGGCGTTTAACATTCAGCGCCCGGTATTCAACGATCGCCGGGTGCGTGAAGCCATCAGCCTCGCCTTTGATTTTGAATGGATGAATAAAGCGCTTTTCTATAAAGCCTACACCCGCGCTAACAGCTATTTCCTTAATACCGAATACGCGGCGCGCAATTACCCGGACGCCGCTGAGTTAACGCTGCTCGGGCCGCTGAAAAAAGATCTGCCGCCTGAAGTCTTCACGTCCATTTATCAGCCGCCGCAATCCGCCGGAGACGGCTACAATCGCGATAATCTGCTCAGGGCCAGCCAGATATTAACTGACGCCGGATGGGTCATGAAGGGCCAGCAGCGGGTTAACAGCCAGACCGGTAAACCGCTACGCTTTGAGCTTCTGCTGCCCTCCGGCGGCAACGATCAGTGGGTGCTGGCCTTTAAGCATAACCTGACGCGCATCGGCGTGACGATGGATATTCGTCAGGTTGATAACTCGCAGGTGACCAGCCGAATGCGCAGCCGCGATTATGACATGATGCCGCGCCTGGTGCGTGCCATGCCCTGGCCCAGCGGCGATTTACAAATTAACTGGTCTTCCGAATATATTGATTCCAGCTATAACGGGCCGGGCGTTAAAAGCCCGGTGGTGGATGCGCTGATTGCGCAAATCGTCCGCGAGCAGGGAAATAAAGAGAAACTGCTGCCGCTTGGCCGCGCGCTGGATCGGGTGTTAACCTGGAATTACTACATGCTGCCAATGTGGTTTATGGCCCAGGACAGGCTGGCCTACTGGGATAAATTTTCATATCCGGCGACCCCGCCCGTATATTCCATCGGCTTAGAAAACTGGTGGTACGATGTTAACAAAGCGGCAAAATTGCCCGCAGCCAGACGTTAAGGAGCAGGCATGGGCGGTTATTTACTACGTCGCTTATTACTGGTGATCCCAACCCTGTGGGCGATTATCACCATTAACTTTTTTATTGTGCAAATCGCGCCCGGCGGCCCGGTCGATCAGGCCATTGCCGCCGTTGAATTTGGCAACGCTGGCGTCCTCCCCGGCGCGGGCGGCGGCCCGGGTGCTTCTCACGCGCGGCCAGGCGTTGGCAATATCAGCAACAGCCAGTACCGGGGCGGGCGTGGCCTCGACCCGGAAGTCATCGCTGAAATCACTCATCGTTACGGCTTCGATAAGCCGCTGCACGAGCGTTATTTTAAAATGCTCGGCGACTATTTGCGCTTCGATTTTGGTGACAGCCTGTTCCGCAACGCCTCGGTGCTTCAGCTTATTAAAGAAAGCCTGCCGGTTTCGATCACTCTGGGTCTGTGGAGCACGCTGATTATCTACCTGGTTTCGATCCCGCTGGGCATTCGCAAAGCGGTGCATAACGGCAGCCGTTTCGATACCTGGAGCAGCGCCTTTATTATTATTGGCTACGCGATCCCGGCGTTTCTGTTTGCGATTTTACTGATCGTCCTGTTCGCAGGCGGCAGTTATTACGATCTCTTTCCGCTGCGCGGGCTGGTGTCAGCTAATTTCGACACCCTGCCGTGGTATCAAAAAATTACCGACTATCTGTGGCATATCACCCTGCCGGTGCTGGCGACGGTGGTCGGCGGATTTGCCGCGCTGACTATGCTGACTAAAAACTCGTTTCTTGATGAAATCCGCAAGCAGTACGTGGTGACGGCGCGGGCAAAAGGCGTCAGCGAGAAAAAAATCCTCTCTGGTCACGTTTTTCGTAACGCCATGCTGCTGGTCATCGCAGGTTTTCCGGCAACCTTTATCAGTATGTTTTTTACCGGATCGCTGCTGATCGAAGTGATGTTTTCACTCAATGGGCTGGGGCTGCTGGGGTATGAATCCACGGTTTCCCGCGATTATCCGGTGATGTTCGGCACGCTGTATATTTTTACCCTGGTCGGGCTGCTGCTGAATATCGTCAGCGATATCACCTATACATTTGTAGACCCACGTATTGATTTTGAGGGCCGCTGATGCGTCGTTTAAGCTCTATTAATCAGGCCCGCTGGGCACGTTTTCGACAAAATCGTCGCGGCTACTGGTCGCTGTGGCTGTTTATGGTCATCTTCATTTGCTGCCTGCTTTCCGAAGTTATCGCCAACGACAAACCGCTGCTGGTCAGTTATCAGGGAAGTCTGTATGTCCCGGTGCTGAAAGATTACAGCGAGCAGGAATTTGGTGGGCCGTTTACAACGCTGGCGGACTACAAAGATCCGTGGCTGCAAAAGCAACTTTCAGAGCATGGCTGGATTCTGTGGACGCCGATTCGCTTCGGGGCAAACAGCATTAACTTTGCCAGCGACAAGCCCTTCCCTGCCCCGCCGTCCGCGCAAAACTGGTTCGGCACCGACGCCAACGGCGGCGATGTGCTGGCGCGGATACTGTATGGCACCCGCATCTCGTTGCTCTTCGGCCTGATGCTGACCTTTTGTACCAGCGTGCTGGGCGTGGTGGCGGGAGCGATTCAGGGCTATTACGGCGGTAAAATTGACCTCTGGGGCCAGCGTATTATTGAGGTATGGTCCGGGATGCCGACGCTCTTTCTGATCATCCTGCTCTCCAGCGTGATCCAGCCCAATTTCTGGTGGCTGCTGGGGATTACCGTGCTGTTTGGCTGGATGGCGTTGGTCGGCGTAGTGCGCGCGGAATTTCTGCGCACCCGTAATTACGATTACATCCGCGCGGCGCAGGCGATGGGCGTCAGTGACCGGGGGATTATTTTCCGCCATATGCTGCCTAATGCGATGGTCGCCACGCTCACCTTTCTGCCGTTTATTTTATGCAGCTCCGTGACCACGCTGACCTCGCTGGATTTTCTCGGCTTCGGTCTGCCGCTCGGCTCGCCTTCACTGGGCGAACTGCTGTTACAGGGCAAAAATAATTTGCAGGCTCCGTGGCTGGGAATAGCCGCTTTTCTGTCGGTAGCGGTACTACTCTCGCTGCTTATCTTTATTGGCGAAGCCGTGCGCGATGCCTTCGATCCCAGCAAGGCGGTATAAGATGACGCACCCTTTATTAGCCATCGACCAGCTTTCCATCGCCTTTACCCAGCAGGGAGAAACCCGCACGGTGGTGCGCGATTTGTCGCTTCAGGTGGAGGCAGGTGAAACCCTTGCGCTGGTTGGCGAATCCGGTTCCGGTAAAACGATCTCTGCGCTCTCGGTGCTGCGCCTGCTCCCCTCTCCGCCGGTGAGCTGGCCGACGGGCGACATTCGCTTCCACGGTCAGTCGCTGTTGCACGCTGACGAGCAGACCCTGCGCGGCATTCGCGGTAATCGCATTGCAATGATTTTTCAGGAGCCAATGGTATCGCTGAATCCGCTGCATACCCTGGAAAAACAGCTCTATGAAGTGCTGTCCCTGCATCGCGGTATGCGCAGGGAAGCTGCGCGCGCAGAAATGCTTACCTGTCTGGATCGGGTCGGCATCCGCAATGCGGCGCGCCGACTGGCGGACTATCCGCATCAGCTTTCCGGCGGCGAGCGCCAGCGGGTGATGATTGCGATGGCGCTGCTGACGCGCCCTGAATTATTAATTGCCGACGAGCCAACGACCGCGCTGGATGTCTCGGTGCAGGCGCAAATCCTGCAACTGCTGCGCGAGCTACGCCAGGAGCTGAATATGGGGCTGCTGTTTATCACCCATAACCTCAGCATCGTGCGTAAACTGGCCGACAACGTGGCGGTGATGCAAAACGGTGTATGCGTCGAGCAAAACCGCGCCGCCACGCTGTTTTCCGCGCCTGCGCACCCTTACACCCAGCGCCTGCTGAACAGCGAACCGTCCGGCGATCCGGTCCCGCTGCCCGCAGAGAAGACTCCCCTGCTTCAGGTTTCTGATTTGTGCGTGGAATTTCCGCTGCGCAAAGGGCTGTTGCGACGCGTGGTCGATCATAATCGGGTGGTGAAAAACGTCAGCTTTACCCTGCGTCCCGGCGAAGCGCTGGGGCTGGTCGGCGAATCGGGTTCCGGCAAAAGCACGACCGGGCTGGCGCTGCTGCGGCTGATCGCCTCAAAAGGCACCATTGTCTTTGACGGCATCACGCTCAACGGCTTAAGCCGTAAACAGCTGTTGCCGGTAAGACACCGCATTCAGGTGGTGTTTCAGGACCCGAATTCATCGCTGAATCCGCGCCTGAACGTGCTGCAAATTATCGAGGAAGGTCTGCGCGTGCATCAGCCGAATTTAAGCGCCCTGGAGCGCGAGCGGCAGGTGATCGAGGTTATGCAGGAAGTGGGACTGGACGGCGAAATGCGCCAGCGCTACCCGGCGGCGTTTTCTGGCGGTCAGCGGCAGCGCATCGCCATCGCCCGCGCGCTGATTTTAAAACCGGAACTGATTATTCTGGATGAACCCACGTCATCGCTGGATCGCACCGTGCAGGCGCAAATCCTCGCGCTGCTGAAGTCGTTACAGCAAAAACACCGGCTGGCCTATATTTTTATCAGCCACGATTTACACGTAGTGCGTTCGCTGTGCCATCAGGTCATGGTACTGCGTCAGGGAGAGGTCATTGAGCAGGGTGAATGCGCGCGCGTCTTCAGCGCACCGCAGCAGGAATATACCCGTCAGCTTTTAACGCTAAGCTGACGGTCAGAAAGGATTGTTGCCGGAGAACGGCTCGGCAATCGCCACACCGCAGTTTTTCAGGCGGCAGGTTGCCGTAAACTCATCCTGTCTGTTCACAAACAGGCAGGGTTCCCCTTCGCATTCCAGCACCGAACAATCGACTGAAATGTCGCTCAGCGCCTGGCTTAGGGTATGCATAACCGGCCAGGCGCTGTCGCCGTCCGGGCTGAGCAATTTCAACGCAACCAGGCAATTCTCAGAGGCCGGACCGTTCTGCGGAATCGGTTCAACTCTGGAACCTGCAAAACCGGACAGCCAGCGATAGCTCTGCGGTAAACGGTGGACGATGGAGAGTTGTTGATTGGTCACTTTTTAATCCCCGGAGCAGTAAAATTAACAATTGATTCACATCAATATTAACACATGGTTGATAATTCGTCGTGCATCCTGAAGAAAACGCTTTCATCTACAACCAGTAAGGCTTCACAGGCTCATCCGTAAAGCGTTTTATCCGCGTTACAGGAGCCTTTTGGCGCTATATGTACGCGTTTTTGTGATCTAAAACAACCTTTTTAACAACATGACCGTGACTTTTTACACAAATAGATTTTACATAAAATAAACATATATCGTGTAAAACGGCAAGAGCAGCGAGAAATCAGAAGGAAAAACGGGGCGGAATTCGCCCCGGAAGGGACATCAACGGGCGCGTTTTCGGGTGCGACTGGCGTACAGGCAGAAGAGAACAGAGCTGGTCGCACAGAAGGCAATCGACAGCAGCATCGGCCAGGCGGTGGTAAACGTCGCCATTGACAGCAGCGCGCCAACAATCGCCCCGATGCCGAAACGGAAAGTGCCAGCCAGCGACGAAGCCGTGCCCGCCATGTGCGGGAACTCGTCAAGGATCACCGCCATCGCGTTAGACGATACCAGCGACACGCAGCCGACAAATGCGGCAACGCCCACCACCAGCGACCAGAAGCCGACATCCAGCAGCGCGCAGACCACCAGCCACACCGCCATCGCAAACTGGACCCACAGCCCGGCACGGAACATATTCAGCGCCCCGACCCGCCGCACAAAACGGCTGTTAATAATGGTGAGCACAAACAGGAACACGATATTCAGCGCGAAGTAATAACCGAAATGCTGCGGTAAAACGTGGTTCAGTTCGATATAAACAAACGGCCCGGCGCTTAAAAACGAGAACATCCCGGCAAAGCTGAAGCCGCTTGCCAGCATGTAGCTCAGCACCCGCTTGTGGCGGAACAGCGCAGCAAAGTTGCCGCCGGTAGTGCGAATGTGGAATTTCTGCCGCCGCTCGACGGGCAGCGTCTCGTCGATGAAAAAGAAAATCATCAGCGACGCCAGCAGCGCAGCCACGGCGAGGATCCAGAAAATAGCGTGCCAGCTAAACCAGATCAGCACCGCGCCACCGACCATCGGCGCGACCAGCGGGGCGATGGTGGTCACCAGCATCACAAACGACATCATCCGCGAAAATTCTTCTTTCGGATAAATATCGCGCATCAGGGCGTTAATCACCACGCTTGCCGCCGCTGCCGCCAGGCCGTGAAAGAAGCGCAGCAGGATCAGATACTCAATGGTCTGCGAGAGCGCGCAGGCCGCTGCCGCTGCGGCAAAAACCAGCGTGCCGCCGAGGATCACTGGCTTACGGCCCAGGCTGTCCGCCATCGGTCCATAAAGCAGTTGTCCAAGCGCAAAGCCGAGAATATAAGTGCTCAGGGTCATTTGCGCACTACCAGCAGGCACGCCGAATTGTGCGGAGATCACCGGTAAAGCAGGCAGATACATATCAATCGAAAGCGGCATCAGCATGGCCAACAGGCCAAGAATAAATACGATACCCAGCGAAGAGCGCTGCTTTGTTGTCACCCTAATCTCCCGTTCTTAACATCATGACATGCCGATACTGGCAACTTCTTCATCCGTCAGCGCCCGGTACTCGCCCGGCGCGAGGTCATCATCCAGCGCAATCGCGCCAATGCGTTCACGGTGCAGCCCCACCACATGATTTCCCACCGCAGCAAACATACGTTTAACCTGATGGTAACGCCCTTCGCTAATTGTCAGGCGCACCTCTGTTGGGGTGATAACCTCAAGCGTGGCGGGTTTGGTCAGATCTTTTTCGTTATGCAATTGGACGCCGCGAGCAAACTGTTCAGCCGTATCGTCGGCCACCGGGGATTCCAGCGTGACCAGATAGGTTTTTTCGCAGTGATGGCGCGGAGAGGTGATACGATGCGACCATTGACCATCGTCGGTCATTAAAACCAGCCCGGTGGTGTCGATATCCAGACGGCCTGCGGCATGGAGTTTGTACGCGACCGGCTCGTCGAGGAAGTACAGCACGGTCGGATGGTCGGGATCGTCGGTCGAGCACACGTAGCCCTGCGGTTTATTCAGCATGAAATAACGCGGTCCGTGCTGCTGGATCAGAGAATTGCCGTCATAGGCGACGTCATGTTCCGGTTGAAGTTTAAACGCGCTGTCCCTTACTATCTCGCCATCAACCGTAACGCGGTGAGCGCGAATTTCACGCCCGGCAATAGCACGGCTGACGCCAAGCTGCTGAGCGATAAATTTATCAAGTCGCATGAATGATTTTTGCCTGTAATTATGCCTGGAGTCGGACAAAGACGTCCGAAAAATGAAGCGGTTCTGCACCTCTCAGTATAGCGGGCGCTGGCCGCCGCTCAAGGGAAAAAGCACCCGGCCGACTATTTAAGATGAATATGACCTTTACTCTTCGCCCCTATCAGCGGGAAGCGGTGGACGCCACCCTCACCCATTTTCGTCAACACCGCGAACCCGCCGTCATTGTGCTGCCTACGGGTGCCGGAAAAAGCCTCGTGATTGCTGAACTGGCAAGAGTGGCGCGCGGACGTGTACTGGTGCTGGCTCACGTTAAAGAGCTGGTTGAGCAAAACCATGCCAAATATCTGGCGCTGGGGCTGGAGGCGGATATTTTTGCCGCCGGGCTGAAACGCAAAGAGAGCCACGGCAAAGTAGTCTTTGGCAGCGTGCAATCGGTGGCGCGCAACCTTGATGCCTTCCAGGGCGAATTTTCGCTGCTGATTGTCGATGAGTGCCATCGCATCAGCGATGACAGCGACAGCCAGTATCAGCAAATCCTCGCGCATCTTTCCAGCGCCAACCCCCGGCTACGGCTGCTGGGACTGACCGCCACGCCTTTTCGCCTCGGTAAAGGCTGGATTTACCGCTTTCACTATCACGGCATGGTGCGCGGCGATGAAAAAGCGCTTTTCCGCGACTGTATTTACGAGCTGCCGCTGCGCTATATGATCAAGCATGGCTACCTGACGCCACCGGAGCGACTGGATATGCCCGTCGTTCAGTATGACTTTAGTCGCCTGCAGGCGCAAAGTAACGGCCTGTTCAGCGAGGCGGAGTTAAATCAGGAACTGAAAAAACAACGGCGCGTTACGCCACATATTATCAGCCAGATCGTTGAATTTGCCGCCGCGCGTAAGGGCGTGATGATTTTTGCCGCCACGGTCGAGCACGCGCGGGAAATCGTCGGCCTGCTGCCCGCCAGCGATGCCGCGCTGATCACCGGTGAAACGCCGGGCGCGCAGCGCGATGAGCTGATCGCTGCTTTTAAAGCGCAGCAGTTTCGCTACCTGGTGAACGTGTCGGTGCTGACCACCGGCTTCGATGCGCCGCACGTGGATTTAATCGCTATCCTGCGCCCGACCGAGTCTGTCAGCCTTTATCAGCAGATTGTCGGGCGCGGGCTGCGGCTGGCTCCGGGCAAAACCGACTGTCTGATCCTCGACTATGCGGGTAACCCGCACGATCTTTACGCCCCGGAAGTCGGCGCGCCGAAAGGCAAAAGCGACAACGTTCCGGTGCAGGTATTCTGTCCGGGCTGCGGTTTTGCCAATACGTTCTGGGGAAAAACCACCGCCGACGGCACGCTGATTGAGCATTTCGGCCGCCGCTGTCAGGGCTGGTTTGAAGATGACGAAGGCCATCGCGAACAGTGCGATTACCGTTTTCGCTTTAAAAATTGCCCGCAGTGTAATGCGGAGAATGACATTGCCGCCCGCCGCTGCCGGGAATGCGACACGGTGCTGGTCGATCCTGACGATATGCTGAAAGCGGCGCTGAAGTTAAAAGACGCGCTGGTGCTGCGCTGTAGCGGCATGAGCATACAGAACGGCGCAGACGAAAAAGGCGAATGGCTGAAGATCGTCTATTACGATGAGGACGGCGCGGACGTCAGCGAGCGTTTTCGTCTTCAGACACCCGCCCAGCGTACCGCCTTCGAACACTTGTTTATCCGCCCGCATACGCGCACGCCGGGCGTGCCGCTGCGCTGGATCACCGCCGCCGATATCGTCGCGCAACAGCCGCTACTGCGCCACCCGGATTTTGTCGTAGCGCGCAAGAAAGGCCCGTACTGGCAGGTGCGCGAAAAGCTGTTTGATTACGAGGGACGTTTTCGTCGCGCGAATGAATTACGCGGCTAGTCGCGCTTTTCATTGCCGTTAACAGCGGACGGGTATAGAATACCGCCCGCTTTTGCACACGCAAAGCAGAACACTTACCTGTTACTGGGTCGCCTGTAGCAGGAATTATTTAAGAGAGAAATAAATGTCTACTATCAACGCAGAAGTACGTAAAGAGCAGGGTAAGGGTGCGAGCCGCCGCCTGCGCGCAGCTAACAAGTTCCCGGCTATCATCTACGGTGGAACTGAAGCTCCGATCGCTATCGAGCTGGATCACGATAAAGTGATGAACCTGCAAGCTAAAGAAGGTTTCTACAGCGAAGTGCAGACTCTGGTCATCGATGGCAAAGAAGTAAAAGTGAAAGTTCAGGCTGTACAGCGTCATCCGTACAAACCGAAACTGTCTCACATCGACTTCGTTCGCGCGTAATCGCAAACGTGTTGAAAAGAAGAACCCCGCCACGGCGGGGTTTTTTTATGGCTTATTTTCCGCCGGATGTGCGGCGCTGTAATTGATCGCGCAGATTCGGCGGCGTGCCTTTGATGGTCAGCGTATCGGTCGCCGGATCCCAGAAAATACGCTCACCCAGCAGCAGCGCATCAAAATTAATGGTCAGCCCGCCGCCGCTACCGGCGTATTTCGTCAACTGGCGCAGCGTGCTGCGGTCGGCCGGGAAAGTTTCTTCCAGCTCGTAGCCTTTCTCTGCGGTGAATTCGCTGAAGCTGACCTCGCTCACCCCGGAAATCTCTTTCGACAGCGACTCCAGCGCAATTTCCTCACCGGCCTGAAGCTGTTCGCTGCAGTAGTCATAAACCTGCTGGCGGACGTTCTGCCGCTCGGATTTGTCCAGTTGCGCTTCGGCGGTGAAGTCATCTACCGCCTGCAACAGCCCCCGGTTTTGCGCTTTGGCGTTCAGCCCTTCGCTGGCACCGAGGAAATCCATAAAGAAATCGGCGACCTTACGCCCAACCCGCCCTTTCAGAAAGGTCAGATAGCGTGTGGATTCAGGGTTAGTTTCCCACTCGGTGAGATCGATACGGGCGACGATATCGGCATGATTAATATCCAGATAATGAATAGAACTGATATCCAGATTTTCGTTCACGCGCATACTGCTTAAATTGTTCAGCACCGCCACCAGCAGATACTCCACCGCCAGATAGCGATAGTGGCAGAACAACACGATGCCGCCGTCAGCAAACGGATATTTCGCCAGCTCATCGCGCAGTCGCCCGGTTGCCGCACGGCTGAACGCAAGGAATTCTTCCTCGCCCTGACGTTGCTGGCGCAGCGCCTGTGCCAGTTCGCTCTCGTCGCTAAACAAACCGTAAGCTTTATTTTTGGCGCTATATACCCGGTGCAGCTCGGCCATCATCTCCACCACGGTGGCATTTGGCTCCAGCAATGAATCGCGCAGCACCAGTTCAAGGTTTTGTTCATCACGCTTGATTAACTGATGCAGGGCAATCTGGTTGATATCCAGACTCATCTTAAACTCTCCTGTTAGACCGAACGGTATTTACCCACCGCCGGGGGCACAGTGTAAGATGAAAAAAAGGGGAAAAAAAGCTGCTGCTACGGTAATATGTTGCCCTTTCATAAACAGACTGATATCGATTTATGCCACAACACTCCCGCTATAGTGATGAACACGTTGAACAACTGCTCAGCGAACTGGTCAATGTATTAGAAAAACATAAGACTCCCACCGATCTTTCGCTGATGGTGTTGGGGAACATGGTGACGAATCTGATTAATACCAGCGTCGCACCGGCACAGCGCCAGGCTATTGCCCGCTCGTTCGCTCAGGCGCTGCAATCCTCGGTCAGCGACCAACAGGCGCACTAAGGAAAACGAACGACTGCATATGGTGACTCATCGTCAGCGCTACCGTGAAAAAGTCTCCCAGATGGTTAGCTGGGGGCACTGGTTTGCCCTGTTCAACATTTTGTTGGCCACGGCGATCGGCAGCCGCTATCTTTTTGTCGCCGACTGGCCGACAACGCTTGTCGGGCGCGTTTATTCGTACCTGAGTATTGTCGGGCATTTCAGTTTCCTGGTTTTCGCCACCTATCTGCTGATCCTCTTCCCGCTCACCTTTGTGGTGATGTCGCAGCGGCTGATGCGCTTTTTGTCCGCCATCCTCGCGACCGTCGGGATCACGCTGTTGCTGATCGACAGCGAAGTGTTTACCCGCTTCCACCTGCATCTCAACCGCATCGTCTGGGAACTGGTGTTTAATCCCGACCAGAATGAAACCGCACGCGACTGGCAGCTAATGTTTATCAGCGTGCCGGTGATTTTGCTGATTGAGATGCTGGTCGCTACCTGGAGCTGGCAAAAGCTGCGCAGCCTCACCCGCCGCCGCCGTTACGCGAGGCCGGTCGTCGGGCTATTTTTTGTCGCATTTATTGCCTCTCACAGCCTGTATATCTGGGCAGATGCTAACTTTTATCGCCCAATCACCATGCAACGCGCCAACCTGCCGCTCTCGTATCCGATGACCGCCCGTCGGTTCCTCGAAAAACACGGCCTGCTTGATGCACAGGATTATCAGCGTCGATTAATTGAACAGGGCGACCCGGAAGCAGTCTCCGTCCAGTATCCGCTAAGCGATTTGCACTATCGCGATATGGGCACCGGTCAAAATGTGCTGCTGATCACCGTTGATGGCCTGAACTATTCACGCTACGAGCAACAAATGCCGGGGCTGGCCAGCTTTGCCCAGCAAAACGTTAACTTTACCCAGCATATGAGTTCGGGCAACAGCACCGACAACGGCATTTTCGGTCTGTTTTACGGTATTTCGCCAGGCTATATGGACGGCGTGCTGTCATCCCGCATTCCCGCCGCGCTGGTTACGGCGCTGAATCAGCAGGGATATCAGCTCGGGCTGTTCTCTTCTGACGGCTTTAGTAGTCCACTCTACCGTCAGGCGTTGCTTTCCGATTTCTCGCTGCCGCCAGCGAAAGCGCAGTCCGATGCGCAGACAGCAAATCAGTGGATCAACTGGCTTGAACGTTACGCCGGGGAAGACAACCGCTGGTTCTCGTGGATTGCCCTTAACGGGACCAATATCGACGACAGCAATCAGCAGAACTTTACCCGCCGCTATACGCGGGCGGCGACGGATGTAGACGCCCAAATTACCCGCGTGCTGGATGCACTGAAAGCCTCCGGCAAGCTGGACAACACGGTGGTGATCATCACGGCGGGTCACGGTATGCCGCTGGATCACCAGCGCGAAGAGTTTGACTGGTCCCGCGCTCACCTTCAGGTTCCGCTGGTCATCCACTGGCCGGGCACGCCAGCCCAGCGCATTGATACGCTGACCGACCATAAAGACGTGATGGCAACGCTGATGCAGCGCCTGCTGCGAGTCAGCACGCCTGCCAATGAGTATTCGCAGGGACAGGATCTGTTCAGCGTCGCCCGCCGCTTTAACTGGGTGACTGCCGCCAGCGGCAACACGCTTGCTATTACCACGCCGCAGGAAACGGTGGTGCTCGGTCATAACGGCGATTACAAAACCTGGCGCGCGGACGGCGAGAAAATACGCGATCAAAAACCACAGATGAGTTTGCTGCTTCAGGTTCTGACCGACGAAAAACGCTTTGTCGCTAACTGATTGATTAATTATGAATCAGTCAGTAAATCACCGGCTTGCAATCGCCGATGAAAGAGGTACTATTAGCCCCCATCAGTCGGCACGTAGCGCAGCCTGGTAGCGCACCGTCATGGGGTGTCGGGGGTCGGAGGTTCAAATCCTCTCGTGCCGACCAAAATTCCCCAAGAAAACCAACCATTTATGGTTGGTTTTTTTTCGTCTCCATCTTGCCGATGGTGAAATAATGTTGCAACTCCCGGCGTACCCTTCACAGCGCACAAAAAAGCGCTGGAAAGCGCTGTACTTTCCCGCCGTGGCTGGTAAATTGCTGTACATAAAAACAGTATATTCGAGGCGGTAAAATGTTTGTAGAACTGGTTTACGACAAGCGTAACGTTGCGGGCTTACCTGGCGCGCGGGAAATTATCCTTGAGGAGCTGACCCGCCGCGTACATCGCATTTTTCCTGATGCCGAGGTCCGGGTCAAACCGATGCAGGCCAACGGGCTGAACAGCGACGCCAGCAAAAACGATCGCGAAAAGCTCAACCGTATGCTGGAAGAGATGTTCGATGAAGCCGATATGTGGCTGGTTGCGGAGTAAATCCTCACTCCGCACCGTTGTTCTTATAGCGCGATATCCGCTACTGGCTCGACGTTCACCGGCTGCGGCTGGCGTTGCGGCTGCGGTATCGCATCCGGCTGGCGAGGCGGAGCGTAATGCAGACCGAGCACCTCACTGGTCCACGCCATCATCTCCTGCGCCGCTTCCGGGCGTCCGTAGCCGGGCAGGATCTGTTGCAAACGGGCCTGCCATTGCGGGGAGGACATCTGCTGCGGGAACACCTTTTCCATCAGTTGCAGCATAATTGAGGCGGCGGTTGAGGCGCCGGGCGACGCGCCCAGCAGCGCGGCAACCGTCCCCGCATCGTCACAGACGACCTCAGTCCCAAGACGTAATACCCCGCCCTTCTCAGCGTCGCGCTTGATAATCTGCACCCGCTGCCCGGCCTGCCACAGTCGCCAGTGGGCTTTTTGTGCCTGCGGATAATAAGCCTGCAACGCCGCAAAGCGATCCTCATCCTTTTGCAATACCTGACCGACCAGATATTTGACCAGCGCAACGTTATCCAGCCCGACATTGACCATCGGCAGCAGATTAGCTGCGTTGGTCGCGCGGAGCAGATCCCAGAGAGATCCGTTTTTCAGGAATCGGGTAGAGAAGGTGGCAAAAGGACCGAAGAGGATCACCCGTTTGCCGTCGATGATCCGGGTATCAATGTGCGGGACCGACATCGGCGGCGCGCCGGTTGCGGCCTGGCCGTACACTTTCGCTAAGTGGTGGCTGGCAATGTCCGGGTTTTCCGCAACCAGAAACTGGCCGCCAACCGGGAATCCGGCATAATCATTTGCCTGCGGAATACGTGTTTTTTGCAACAGACGAAGCGCCGCCCCGCCCGCGCCGATGAAAATAAATTTTGCCCGGATAAGCCGGGTGGCGCGAGGGTTATCCGCCAGTGAAACGCGCACCGTCCAGCTGCCGTCTGCGTTGCGCTTAAAACCGCGCACCTCGGTGTTAAGCTGTAGCGAGAAGTTGTCCCGCGTTTGCAGGGCGGCGATAAACTGGCGGGTGATCTCACCGTAGTTGACGTCAGTGCCATTCTCCGTCCGGGTCGCGGCGATTTTTTGCTGCGGATCGCGCCCTTCCATCACCAGCGGTGCCCACTCTTTAATCTGCTGGTGATCCTCCGAGTAGCGAATATCCTGAAACAGCGGACTTTGCTGCAACGCCGCATAGCGGGCGCGCAGAAAGTTAACGTGCTTCTCACCCCAGACAAAGCTCATATGCGGCACCGCGTTAATGAAACGGCGCGGCTCGCGCAGCACGCCGCGAGAAACCTGATGCGCCCAGAACTGGCGCGAAAGCTGAAAGGCCTGGTTAATTTCAATCGCTTTTTCGATGCTGACCGAGCCGTCCGCCTGCTGCGGCGTATAGTTCAGCTCCATTAACGCCGCGTGTCCGGTGCCCGCGTTATTCCAGCCGTTGGAGCTTTCCTGAGCGACGCTCTCCATTCGCTCAACGAGGGTGATGGACCGCTCCGGGGCCAGCTCCTGTAGCCAGGTGCCGAGTGTGGCGCTCATAATACCGCCCCCGATCAACAGAACGTCCGTCGTCTGTTCACGGGGATAAGAGAGGTTGGAAGGGACGGAAGCGGACCCCTGGATGGCTTTTTGAGTTTTCATTATCTTAAATGCCTTACAGAAAGCGCGACTCAGTGCAGGTGAATCGATTCGGGATTTTTACGTTAGCACTCCCGGTTAAAAAATTAAATATTGTTTAATCTTTAAGATTAGTTTTTAGAACAGTTATAAAAATGTTTAATAACTGCTGTCGGCAAATGATAAAAAGTGCTGGTTAGCGGGGGGACTAACCGTTACCATTCTCCGTTTTGTGATTTGCCGCACGGACGCACGGTAAACGTTATGGAAGCCCCTTCTCTGTTTGCGGATCTGTATGCCTGAAACTCAATCCTCTCTGTCGCCCGTTCAGCAGGCGGCGATGACCACCGTAATACGCTCGCCGTCGCTGCTGATGCGCGAGACGCTGGCGGGCGTAATTACCGCGCTGGCGCTGATCCCGGAAGTGATTTCTTTTTCAGTGATTGCTGGCGTTGACCCAAAAGTCAGCCTGATCGCCTCGGTAGTGCTGTGTCTGGCGATGTCGGTTCTGGGCGGGCGTCGGGCGATGGTCACGGCGGCGGCAGGCTCGGTCGCGCTGGTAATTGCCCCAATGGTTCATGCGCACGGCGTAGCTTATATTCTGCCTGCGGTGATTTTAGCCGGGATCGTGCAGATTATTTTCGGTCTGACCGGCATGGCGCGGCTGATGCGTTTTATTCCGCAGGCGGTCATGACCGGCTTTGTGAATGCGCTGGGCATTCTGATTTTCTTCGCGCAGGTACCGCATTTCTGGAGCCGCAGCCCACTGATCCTCGGCCTGTTTGCCCTGACGCTACTGATCGTGCTGTGGCTGCCGACGTTCACGAAAAGCGTGCCCTCGCCGCTGATCGCCATCGTGCTGCTGACCCTGTTTACCGTTACCAGCGGGCAGATATTGCCGACCGTAGGTGATGCTGGCGCCATGGGCGGCGGCCTGCCGGGGCTCAGCGAGCTAAAAGTGCCGCTGGATCTCAGCACCCTGCAAATTATCTGGCCCTGCGCGCTGAGCATTGCTTTTGTCGGGCTGATGGAATCGCTGCTGACCGCAAAGCTGGTGGACGATTTGACCGCCACGCCGTCAAATAAACATCGGGAAAGCGCCGGGCTGGGCATTGCCAATATCCTGGCGGGCTTTTACGGCGGGATCGCGGGCTGTGCAATGATTGGTCAGACGATCGTTAACGTCGAAATGGGCGGCGGACGCAGCCGCATTTCCACTTTTGCGGCAGGCGCGGTGCTGTTACTGCTGGTCACGGCGTTAAGTGAGGTGATGGCGCAAATCCCGATGGCGGTACTGGCGGGGATTATGGTTATCGTAGCGCTGAAAACCTTTAGCTGGCACAGCCTGCGGCCTGCGCAGCTCAAAGCCGCGCCGTGGCCGGAAACCGTGGCGATGATCATAACCGTCGCCGCCACCGTGACGACGGATAATCTGGCGATTGGCGTGCTGGCGGGTACGCTGGCAATGGCGCTGGTGCCGCGTCGGTTTTCGCTTAAAGCAGGAAAATCGTCGCCAGCCCCAGAAAAATAAAGAAGCCGCCGGTGTCGGTGATGGCAGTAATCATCACGCTTGAACCGACCGCCGGATCGTGCCCCAGTTTGGTCATCACCATTGGGATAATCACCCCCATAAAAGCCGCCACCAGCAGGTTGAGCACCATCGCCAGCGTCATCACGCCGCCGAGCGCCAGGTCGCCGTACAGCCACCAGGTGACTGCGCCCATAATGCCGCCCCAAACCAGGCCGTTGATTAGCGCCACGCCCATTTCACGCAGGATCAGGAACGAAAAGTTGCCCGGCTGGATATACTGCAACGCCAGCGCGCGCACAATCATGGTAATGGTTTGATTGCCGGTATTGCCGCCAATGCCTGCCACAATGGGCATCAGCGAAGCCAGCGCCACCAGCCGCGAGATAGTGTGTTCGAAACCGTCGATCACCCGCGAAGCAATAAAAGCGGTGCAGAGGTTAACCGCCAGCCACGCCCAGCGCGTTTTTACCGCTTTATGTACCGGGGCGAAAACGTCTTCGTCGCCGCTTAATCCCCCCATTCTGCGCAGGTCGTTATCGGTTTCCCGGTAAACCACATCGACAATTTCATCAATGGTAATACGCCCCATCAGCCTGCCGTCAGGATCGACCAGCGCGGCGCTAATCAGGTTGTCACGCTCAAACGTTCGCGCGGCCTGTTCCGCATCTTCCTGCGGATGGAAAGCCAGAATATCGCGCTCCATCACCTCGCTAACCTTCAGGCCAGCGGGCGAGATCAAAATCATTTTCAGTTCAAGCTCGCCGAGCAGGGTTTTGTCGCGGTCGGTGACAAACAGTTTATCGGTGTTTTCCGGCATTTTGCCGAGCCGCCGCAAATAGCGCTGGACCGTACCGAGCGTCACATCCGGGCGCACGGTAATGACCTCGAACTCCATAATCGCGCCGACGCTGCCGGGGTCGTAATTCATTACCTGGCGCACCCGGGCCCGTTCAGCAGGCGGCAGCGTCGCCAGCAGTCTGCCGGTCAGATTACGCGGCAGATGCTGAACAATGTAGATCTGCTCGTCGATATCAAGGGTATTCAGCGCCTCCAGCAGCGCCCGGTCGCTCATGCCTGCCACGAGGTCATCCCACACGCTTTCCGAGGCTTCGAGCAGCACTTTGCCCCGTTTGCTATCGCCGATCAGCAGCCACAGGGCGCGACGCTCTTCGGCGGGCAGCGCTTCAAGCGTATCCGCCAGGTCGGCGGGTTTGAGATGCTCAACCAGCACGCCCACTTCGGCAATTTGATTTTCCAGCGCGCCGCTGTCGTATTGCTCAACCAGAGTGAGCTTATTAAGCAGCGAGGAGGTAATGGCTTTATCGGTGGTGAGCAGCCAAATCAGGCGCGCACGCTCTTCATCGCGCAGTCTGGCGCTGTGTTTAGTCGAAACGGACATCGGCGATCCTTGAAGTCAGCGCAGCGGACGACGTGTCCGCTGCGCATTAAGCATAGCGTGGAGTTTGTCAGCGAGATTAAACGGCGAGCGCGAATGCGGGAAAAATGAGCAGCCCGTGCCGACCACGGGCTGCAGAGGTCGGCGCTTATCAGGCGGTGCGGGCGACGGCGTCGCGCGACGCTAAATCCCGCTCTTCGCCAGTTAACTCTGAAAGCTGACCGTCACGCATTTCCAGCAGCCGGTCAGCATGGATGAAATAATGGTCATCATGGCTGATGGCAAAAATCGTTTTGCCCATTGCCTGCATCAGCGGCAGCAGCACCTGATAAAACTCACGGCGGAAATGTGGGTCCTGATCCGCCGCCCATTCATCCAGCAGGATGATATCGCGTTCTTCTGCCAGCGCCAGCAGCAGCGCCACGCGTTTCTTCTGCCCTTTCGACAGCTTCAGGTCGAGGATCTTACCGTTTTCCAGCTTTAGCTTATGGCTCATTTTAAGCTGGGCGATCCAGCGATCGACCAGCGCAGGATCGGCCTGTTTACCCTCTGCGCCCAGCAACTGGTCGAACAGCCAGACATCGGTAAATACCGCAGAAAACAGTTTGCGATAATCTTCCGGCCGGTCGGCAGCCAGCGGCT
The DNA here is from genome assembly GCA_002421005.1 of Enterobacteriaceae bacterium UBA5654. GTDB lineage: Bacteria > Pseudomonadota > Gammaproteobacteria > Enterobacterales > Enterobacteriaceae > Superficieibacter. Next base: position 372,000 of record DIJC01000014.1, read on the forward strand.
CGCCATCAAGCAGAATTTGCCCGGAAACCGGCTGATACAGCCCGGTTAGCAGCATCGCCAGGGTGGATTTGCCGCTGCCGTTGCCGCCAATCAGAAACACCAGTTCGCCGCGTTTCAGCGTCAGGTTAATCGGCCCAACTGAAAACGCATTGTCCTGATAGCGAAACATCACGTCGCGCAGTTCCAGCGTCTGCCACTGCGGATAAAGTTCAGGCTGCGGGAATTCCGGCTTGTAGGGGGCCAGTTCGAACTGTCTGAGTTTTTTAAACGCGACCTGGGCGCTTAACAGCGTGGGCAGCGCGCCGACGGCGGAAAGCAGCGGCGTGCGCAGGAATAACAGCGTTAATGAATAGGTCGCCGCCACGTTGGTATCGGCCCAGCCGAGGCTGTTTGCCATCCAGAACACCAGCCCGATAGCGCCGAGCATCATAATATTCGACCAGTTCACCGCGCTCAGGTGAAACGTATCGGCGCGGACAATGTGGTGGCGATACTCTCTGGCGTCCGGGATATAAATGGTATTGAAGATATGCTCCGCCCGCTCGCGGTTGAGGGTCAGCTCTTTGCGCCCTTCCAGCACCGTCTGGTAATCGTGATACAGCTTATCTTCGGTTTCGCGCAGCCTTGCCATATGCCGGTAAACGCGGGCAACCAGCATAAAGCCGCCCCAGATGGTCAGTGCCATCCATAGCGCGGTGATCAGCAGCATTTTGGTGGACAGCATTGCCAGATACGCCGCAGAGCCAAAGGTGAGAATAATCCCCTGCACCAGTTCCGGCAGGCGCACAAAAGCAATGGTGATGTTACGCACGTCGCTGGTCAGCCCCGCCAGCAGCGCGGCGCTGCCGAGCTTCTCAATACGCTCAACCTGAGTATCCAGAATACGCTTGATGAACTCGCTGCGCAGGCGATAGACAAAATGATGGCCGAGGGTGGTCAGCGCCAGCTGCGAGCCGAGCGTGACCGCCATTAACAGCAGCAGCAGACCCAGAAACTCCGGCAGCACTGTTAGCGTCGTATCCACGGATTCGATCAGGCGCAGGTTGATGAAGGCGATAAGCCCGATGCCCAGCGCAGCGCTGACTAAACTTAGCGCCATAACGGCGATAAAAGGCCAGCGGTACTGCCGCCAGACCAGCAGGAGAAGTTCCATAAATAGCATCCGCGAGAAAAATCAGCCCGCAGTTTAAACTGCCCTCCGCTGACATCAAGAATAATTCTTATTTTTATTCAACTTCTCCGGCCTGGCGGAAGGTCAGGTTATAGCGGCAGCGCCCGGTAGCGGGATGATCGCCCTCTTTAATCGGCTGAATGCCATGATAAAACAGCCGCGATTCGCCGCCCCATACCACCACGTCGCCGTGCTCAAGCAACATACGCTTCAGCGGATCGTTACGTTTCAGACCGCCGAACTGAAAAATGGCCGGTAGCCCCAGGGATACGGAGACAATCGGCGCGCGCAGGTTTTTCTCGTCTTTATCCTGATGCAGCGACAGTTTACTGCCCGGCAGATAGCGGTTAATCAGGCAGGCGTCCGGGCGGAAATCCGGGTAGCCCGCGCGTTTCGCCGCCGCATCCGCCAGCTGACTGAAGACCGCCGGGACCGGCGGCCAGGGCTCTTCGGTCAGCGGATCGCGCGTGGCGTACAGGTAGCCCCGGCTGTCGGTGGTCCAGCCCAGCGGGCCACAGTTGGTCATCGCCACCGACATGGTGTAGCCGCCGGGCGTGGTCATCTGGCGGAAGGGAGAGACGCGGGCCACGTCGTCAATGGCCGCCAGCAGTTGCCCGCCGCGGCTAAGGGCAAACCGGCGCAGGATGGTAGCACCGGGCGCTAACGGCTCGTCCCAGGGTTCGGCTTCGGCAAAGAGATCGAGCATGATTCCTCCTGTTGAGCTTCACGACGCAGTAACGCGGCTTTTCGCGCCGTTCCCCAGCGATAGCCGGACAGCGCGCCGTCCTGACGGATAACCCGATGGCAGGGAATAATCAGCGCCAGTTTATTGGCAGCGCAGGCGCTGGCAACCGCCCGCACCGCCTGAGGTTGACCCACCGCCTGCGCGATTTGCTGATAGCTGCGGGTTTCGCCTGCCGGGATCTCGCAGAGCGCCTGCCAGACCCGCATCTGAAACGCGGTGCCGCGTAAATCTAACGGCAACGGTAGCGCAGAAGTGGGCGTTTCCAGCCGGTCAATGACCTCTTTTACCTGCTCACCAAACGCGGTGTCGCCCGTCTGTAATTGCGCGCGGGGAAACAGTCGCTGAAGAGAGGCGGTGAGTTCATCTTCGCTGTCGCCGAGTAAGATCGCGCAGATCCCTCTTTCGCTGGCAGCAACCAGACAGACGCCAAGAGAACAGTAACCCGCTGCAAAACGAACGCTCATCGCCTCGCCGCCGCTGCGATACTGACGCGCGGTCATGCCAAGCGTGGCATCCGCACGGCGATAAAAAGCGCTGCTGGCAGAAAAGCCCGCGTTCATCACCGCGTCGGTCACGGTTTCTCCTTCCGCCAGTGCGGTTCGTAACCGCTGCGCGCGCTGTGCCTGCTGCCAGGCTTTCGGGGTGACGCCAGTGACGGATTTAAACAGGCGATGTAAATGAAAGGGGCTGACGGCCAGCGTGCTTGCCAGCGCCGCAAGCGTCAGCGGCTGCTCCCGCGACAGCAACCGGCAGGCGCGGGCTACGATTTCATGGCGGGCGGCCTGCGGCGAGAGCGCATCCGGGCGGCAGCGTTTACAGGGACGGAATCCCGCTGCCAGCGCAGCCTGCGCATCGGCATAAAAACGCACATTTTGCCGCAGGGCATGACGCGCCCGGCACGAGGGGCGGCAAAAGATCCCGGTGGTGATCACCGCAAAGACAAACTGCCCGTCGGCGGTGGCATCGCGACTGAGCACCGCCTGCCAGCGGCGCTCATCGTCAGTCATGGTTTTGAGTTTCATACGCAGGCTCCTGCTATAAGGGTAGCCTTACTCTGGCGGAAAGCGGACGTAAAAAAACCGACAATCTTGCTTTCTAATTTTTTGTGTCGATGACAAAGTTGGCAAACTGCGGTGACATCCAGGTGGTAAAACCGTCGCCCTCTTTGACAATCATATACACCGCCAGCCCCTGCTCGCGCGCCACCTCTTTCGCCTGTTGCGGCCCAAGCACCATCAGCCCGGTGTCCCAGCTATCCGCTTCCAGCGCGCTGGGCGCGATAACCGTCACCGAAACCAGTCGGTGCTCAATAGGTCGCCCGCTTTGCGGATCGATCACGTGCGAGATGCGTTTACCGTCCAGTTCGTAATAATTACGATAGCTGCCGGAGGTGCTGATACCGTGACCGTTGATATCCACCACCGCCTGCACCGCATTTTCACGGTCGGTCGGTTTCTGGATCGCCACCCGCCACGGTTTGCCTTCGCCGTTATTGCCCCGGCTGACCAGCGCGCCGCCGACGGACACCAGATAGCGGGAAATCCCCTCCTGCTCCATCAGCCGTGCAAGGTGATCGGCGGCATAGCCTTCGCCGACGGTCGAGAGATCGACAAACAAATCAGCAATATCTTTTTGCAGGTACTGACGTCCGGCCATGTTGATTACCGTGAGATGCTGTAATCCCGTGCGCGCTTTGGCGGCGGCAATCTGCTGGTCATCCGGGATTTTTTCCGGCTGTTTGTCGGGGCCGAATCCCCACAGGTTTACCAGCGGTCCGACGGTGATATCCATCGCGCCGTGGGTTTTAGCCCCAATGCGCAGCGCTTCGGTGACGATATCCGCCATCGCTTCGTTCACCGGCCACGGCGTAATGCTTTGCGAATGATTGAAGCGCATTAACGCTGAGTCTGGCTTCCAGGTCGAAAGCAGCTGGTCGTCAGCATCAAGCTGGGTCTGAATTTTTTGCTGTAGTTCTTCCGCCCGGCGCGGATCGGCGTTAATAACGCTTACCCGCCATACGGTGCCCATCGTTTTCCCTTCCAGCACGGTGGACGCTGCCGGGGCAGGCGCGGCAGCAACCGGCGCATCATCGCAGCCTGCCAGCAATACGGTGGCAGCCAACAGGGCCGCACGAAAAAAAGTTATTTCCATCTGTCATTATCCTCTTACTTTTGCAGCGCAAGAGTACACCTGTTCGATAGTCTCAGAACATCCGAACTGTGCGCATAAAAAAAGGGCCCGCAGGCCCTTTAGCATGTGAACGGATTTTTAGAACTGGTAAACCAGACCCAGCGCGACGATATCGTCGGTGCTTACGCCCGCAGCGCGGGTGAAGTCGTTGTCATCCAGCAGGTTGATTTTGTAGTCAACGTAGGTAGACATGTTTTTGTTGAAGTAGTAAGTCGCACCCACATCAACGTATTTCAGCAGATCCTGATCGCCATAGTTTACAACGCCGTTATTGATGTCTTTACCTTTGGATTGCAGGTAAGCCACGGACGGACGCAGACCGAAGTCAAACTGGTACTGGGCAACCGCTTCAAAGTTCTGCGCTTTGTCTGCAAAACCGTACGCGTCAGAACCGCTGCTGCCGCCAAAGCGGGTAGCGTTATAGGTCTGGGAGTACTGTGCAGCCAGGTAAACATTATTCGCGTCGTATTTCACGCCGCCGGAGTAAGTGGTTGCACGATCGCCGCTACCGTAGATGCCCGGCAGGTCATTCTGATCGGAAGTACGTTTGGAGCTGGCAACGGCACCACCCGCGCTGAAACCGTAACCCATATCGTAGGTTACAGAACCGCCGAAGCCGTCACCGTTCTGACGCAGTACGCTACGGCCACCGATGTCTTCGCCGCTGGCGTCGCCGTTGCTACCCTGGTACTGGAGGGCAAAGTTCAGGCCGTCAACCAGACCGAAGAAGTCGGTGTTACGGTAGGTCGCCACGCCGTTAGCACGCGATTGCAGGAAGTTATCCGCACCGTAAGTGTCGCCGCCGAATTCCGGCAGAACGTCGGTCCATGATGTTACATCGTAAACGACGCCGTAGTTACGACCATAGTCGAAAGAACCCGCTTCGTTAAATTTCAGACCGGCAAACGCCACACGGGTCCAGGAATCATTCTGACCTTCGTCAGTGTTGCCCTGCACCTGGTATTCCCACTGGCCGTAGCCGGTGATTTGGTCATTGACCTGGGTTTCGCCTTTAAAGCCAAGACGCACGTAAGTCTGGTCGCCATCGCTACCGTCGTCATCGGAAAAATAGTGCAGACCATCAACTTTACCGTACAGATCTAATTTGTTGCCGTCTTTGTTATAAATTTCAGCCGCATTTGCTGCGCCTGCTACCAGCAGAGCCGGTACCAGGAGGGATAGTGCTTTAACTTTCATGTTATTAACCCTCTGTTATATGCCTTTTATATGCTTTTTTATTGCCACTGCTTACTGATTAACCCGTCAATCAGTCGGCGAACCCATTTTGCGGCAAAATACAGAATAATCCAACACGAATATGATACTAAAACTTTTAAGATGTTTCATTTAGCCGCATAGATGTTTCATTTTGTAAATGTGAGGGAACTTTTTACTGCCACAAATAGCTAAAGAAATGAGCACTAATAATCAAAATATAAATTTTTATCAATAAAATCAATCAATTAAAATAGAGCATTTTTATAGCATCTATTGCCAAAACAAAGCTCTAAAACGCGACTAGAATAGATTCCGCTATCATCATTAACTTTATTTATTACCGTCATTCAGTTTTGAATGTCTGTTTACCCCTATTTCTACCGAACGCTTCGCGTTCGGTTTTTTTTTACCTTTCTTTACGTTACCGCCATCAGATTATGCTACCCGTATGAAATCATAACGACTATTAATTAATCATTTTAATGACTTATGGTGACGATATCCGCTCAGCTTTTGTAAGTATTTTTTTGATATTTTGTGCTATTTAGTCTTTAGCCGCCTCGCTATTTCGGCGATTCTGCTGGCCCATTTCCCGCGCTGATGCGCAACTGACGCGCGTTTGCGGCTGCAAAAAAGTCGCTGCCGCCGCGCTGAGAGTCTGGAAATTCATCCATTACCCTTTATACTGCCAGCAGTACAAAATCATGCAGCATAAAGGCTTACATTTGCTTATGAATGTTGGCTGACCGCAACAAGCATGATCGACACAGTATCTCAGTTGCGCTACGGGCTCTGAGCTTTTCTCTTATCAGTGCAGTCACAACAGGTACACACGCATAATGAGTCACTCTGATACTATGACCCCTTCCAGGTTTTCCCTGATGCCGGGGAGTCTCACCCGCTTCTTCCTGTTACTCATCATTGTATTACTGGTCACTATGGGAGTAATGGTTCAGAGCGCCGTCAATGCCTGGCTGAAAGATAAAAGCTATCAGGTGGTTGATATCACCCACGCCATCCATAAACGCGTTGATACCTGGCGCTATGCGACCTGGCAAATTTATGACAACGTTGCCGCCACTCCGCTTTCTTCCAGTGAAGGATTACAAGAAACCCGCCTGAAACAGGACGTGTACTATCTTGAAAAGCCGCGCCGGAAAACGGAAGCGCTGATTTTTGGCTCACACGACAGCTCGACGCTGGAAATGACCCAGCGCATGTCCGCTTATCTGGATACGCTCTGGGGAGCGGAAACCATTCCCTGGTCGATGTATTATCTGAACGGTCAGGATAACAGCCTGATCCTCGTCTCCACGCTGCCGCTGAAAGATCTCTCTTCCGGGCTTAAAGAATCTAATGTCGGCGGTGACGTTGACTCCCGCCGTGCAGAAATGCTCCAGCAGGCGAACTCGCTGGACGAGCGCGAGAGCTTTTCCGGCCTGCGGCGCCTGGCCTGGCAAAACGGCTATTATTTTACGCTGCGCACCACCTTTAACCAGCCGGGGCATCTGGCGACGGTCGTCGCGTTTGATTTACCGGTTAACGATCTGATCCCGCCAACCATGCCGCTGGAGAGCTTCCGCCTGGATCAGGATACCTCGCAGGCCAATCTGCGCAGCGCGGAAAAAGAGGCGGCGGACAGCGCCAGCGTTAACCTTAACGGCTCGCGCATCGAAATTTCTTCAGCCATCAATTCAACCGGGATGCGTCTGGTCTGGCAGGTGCCTTTCGGCACCCTGCTGCTGGATACGCTGCAAAATATTTTACTGCCGCTGCTGCTGAATATTGGCCTGCTGGCGCTGGCGCTGTTTGGCTACACGACCTTCCGCCATCAGCCAACACGGCAACAGGGCGAACCGGCTTCGCCTTCCGTCGTCAGCAACGAACTGCGCGTGCTGCGTGCAATTAATGAAGAGATTGTCTCCATGCTGCCGCTGGGCCTGCTGGTACACGATCTCGAATCCAACCGCACGCTGATGAGCAACAAAATCGCCGATCATCTCCTGCCGCATCTGAATTTGCAGAACATTACCAGCATGGCAGATCAGCACCAGGGCGTGATTCAGGCGACGATCAACAATGAGCTGTACGAAATTCGCCAGTTCCGCAGCCAGACCGTGCCGCGCACCCAAATTTTTATTATCCGCGATCAGGATCGTGAAGTGCTGGTGAGCAAAAAACTCAAGCAGGCCCAGCGACTGTATGAGAAGAATCAGCACGCCCGCACCGCTTTCATGCATCACATTGCTGAAGCCCTTCGTCAGCCGGTAAAAACGCTGGCTGCGGAAGCCGCGCTGCTGGCCTCCGGCGACGGCAAAAAACTCTCTCACCATGCCGATGTGCTGGTGCGTCTGATCGACGAAATCCAGCTGGCGAATATGCTTGAAGACGGTAGCTGGCAGAGTGCGACCAGCGAGTTTTCAATCCAGCAGTTGATTGATGAAGTCGTGCCGGAAGTGCTGCCGTCGGTGAAACGCAAAGGTCTGCAACTGCTGATCAATAACAGCCTGCCCGCCAGCGAGCAGCGCTACGGCGATCGCGATGCCCTGCGGCGGATCCTGCTGCTGCTGATCCAGTACGCCGTTACCGCTACGCAAATCGGTAAAATTACCCTTGAAGTGAGCGCTGACGAGTCGGCCTCCGACCGCCTGACCTTCCGTATTCTGGATACCGGCAACGGGGTTTCCAGCCGGGAAATCGATAATCTTCACTTCCCGTATCTTAACGATACCCAGTCCGATCGCTACAGCAAAGCCAATGCCCTCACCTTCTGGCTCTGCGACCAGCTGGCACGTAAACTTGGCGGGCATCTGAATATTAAATCCCGCGATGAACTGGGAACGCGTTATTCTCTGCATGTGAAGATGGCGGCGAGCGCGCCGGAAGACGAATCCGATGAGCGTCTGCTGGATGAGGTCGTGGCGATGATCGACATCACCTCCAGTGAAATTCGTAGTATTGTCGTCAGACAGCTCGAAAACTGGGGGGCAAGCTGCATCACTCCCGATGAAAGAGGCGGGAGTCAAGAGTTTGATCTCTTTTTAACTGATAATCCGTCTAATCTTACAGCCACGGGCTTGCTTTTAAGCGATGATGAGCCCGGCGTGCGCAAAATTGGCCCCGGTCAGCTACGGGTCAATTTTAATATGAGCAACGCCATGCAGGATGCAGTCCTGCAATTGATTGAAGAGCAACTGGCTCAGGAAGAGATCGTGGAGTCTCCCGGCGCGAACAATGAAAACGCCGAACTTCACGCCAGCGGCTATTATGCACTGTTTGTTGACACAGTACCGGATGATGTTAAGAAGTTGTATACTGAGACGGCAACGGATGATTTCGCTGCGCTGGCGCAGACGGCTCACCGCCTTAAAGGGGTATTTGCCATGCTCAATCTGGTACCCGGCAAGCAGTTATGTGAAACGCTGGAGCATTTAATTCGTGAGAAAGATGCTTCAGGCATAAAAAAATACATCAGCGACATTGACGCTTACGTCAAGAGCTTACTGTAGCAAGGTAGCCTTATAGATGAATAACATGAACGTAATTATTGCTGACGACCATCCCATTGTCCTGTTTGGTATTCGTAAATCTCTGGAACAGATCGAATGGGTTAACGTCGTTGGCGAATTTGAAGACTCCACAGCGTTGATAAATAACCTGCCGAAGCTGGACGCTCATGTGCTGATCACCGATCTGTCGATGCCAGGCGATAAATATGGCGATGGGATCACCTTGATCAAGTATATCAAGCGCCATTTCCCCGGCATCTCGATCATTGTCCTGACGATGAATAACAACCCGGCGATTCTGAGTGCCGTGCTGGAACTGGATATCGAAGGGATTGTCCTTAAGCAGGGCGCACCGACCGACCTGCCAAAAGCGCTGGCCGCGCTGCAAAAAGGGAAGAAGTTTACGCCGGAAAGCGTATCGCGCCTGCTGGAGAAAATCAGCGCTGGCGGCTACGGTGACAAACGCCTGTCACCGAAAGAGAGTGAAGTGCTGCGCCTGTTTGCCGAAGGTTTCCTGGTGACGGAGATCGCCAAAAAACTGAACCGCAGTATCAAGACCATCAGCAGCCAGAAAAAATCAGCAATGATGAAACTGGGTGTGGAAAATGATATTGCCCTGCTGAACTATCTTTCCTCCGTGACGCTTGCGCCTGCGGACAAAGATTAATCTCTCTCAGTCACCCCGGCTCCCGCCGGGGTGACTTTTTTACCCTCTCGCCCTTCTCACCCGATTCGCATAGGTCGTCAGCGTCTGCTTCAGCACGTCCAGCGTGACCGGCTTCGACAGACAGCTATCCATCCCCGACTCCAGACAACGCTGCCGCTCTTCCGCCAGCGCGTTCGCCGTCACGCCCACCACCGGCAGGGTCAACCCAAGCTGGCGAATGCGCTGGGTGAGACGGTAGCCGTCCATATTCGGCATGTTGACGTCGCTTAATATAATATCGATATGGTTTTTGCTCAGCACATTGAGCGCATCAACGCCATCGTTGGCCGTTTTGCACTGGTAGCCCAGCGATCCAAGCTGATCGGCAAGCAGGCGGCGGTTGATCGGATGATCGTCCACCACAAGGATCATCATGTCATCGTTTTCGGTAATCGCCGCTTCGCCTGCGGGTAACGCGTTACCGCTTTCGGCATTTTCTACATCAAGGCTGTAGATCCGCGCCATCAGTGCCATCAACTCATGCGGAGCCGCCACGCTGTGAACCCATTCGCCCGGCGCTCGCTCCAGCGGAATACCGATATGGCGACGGCAAAACGCGATTGTCGCTTTACCCGACCATGCCTGCGGGGCCACGCCATCGGTGATCAGCGTATCTTCACGGTCCGGGTATTGCCCCTCGTAGCGTTCGACGCGCACGCCGTGGCGCAGAAGCAGATTTTCCACAAACACAAACAGCGAGGCGTTGCTGACCGCCAGCCAGCAGCGTTTGTCACTCAGCCCCGCCACGGTGATTTCCGGCATCTCATCGACGCCATACAGCGGAATACGAATGGTAAACTGGCTGCCCATGCCCGGCTCAGTATCTACCGAGATATCGCCATCCATCATGCTGATTAACTTCTCGCAGATCGCCAGTCCCAGCCCGGTGCCCTGGAAGTTACGCTGTACGCCGGTGCCCACCTGGAAGAAAGGATCGAACAGGCGCACCACCTCTTTTGCCGGAATGCCGACGCCGGTATCACGCACGCGGATCGACAGATACTCTTCGCTGCGCTGAATATGCAAAATAATACAGCCGGTATCGGTGAACTTGATGGCGTTGCTCAGCAGGTTAGAAATAACCTGCTGTAAACGCATCGGATCGCCTTTCATTTGCAGCGGTACGTCAGGCTCGATAAAGCAGTACAGACCAAGCTGTTTTCTGACCACCAGCGGCAGGTAGTTGGCAGTGATATGGCTCATCACCTCGCGCGGCGAAAATTCGCGTGGCTCAATCTTCAGCTGTTCGGACTCGATCTTCGAGAAGTCGAGGATATCGCTGATAATTTTCAGCAGCAGCCCGGAAGAGTTGTTCATCGCGGTGACCAGCCGATCCACGCCTTTCGGCAGCTCTTTGGTCTGCAGCAAGTCCAGGTTACCGATGATCCCGTACAGCGGGGTGCGCAGTTCGTGGCTGACGGTCGCGAGGAACATCGATTTCGACTGGCTGGCCTGCTCGGCGGCGTGCGCCATTTCCTGAAGCGACTCTTCCATTTTGACGCGCGATGAGACATCCACCAGCACGCAAATCGCCACGTTTTCATTACGATAACGCGAATGTACAAAGCTGATTTGCAGGTTGGTATTGTTACTGGTCAGCACATCAACAAAGTTCACCTGCTGGCCGCAGATAATCTGCGTCAGTCGCTGGCGATCTTCATGGGTCAGCATGTTGAGGTAGTCGTGCGCCAGTTCGTTACTCAGAATATTGGTGCCGTCGAGCGTACGCAGAATACAGATCCCCACCGGCGCAGAGGCGACGATTTTACGGTTGAACTGTTCATGCTCCTCCAGCCGCTGGGCATCCGTTTCCGCCGGAATAAACAGCCGCCGCTCGTACATCCTTGCCAGCCAGAACAGCCCGAGGCCAATCAGTAAATTCAGCAGCACCGCGTTCATGATCAGCATTCGGATGCGTTCCAGCACCAGATCGACCGGCACGGAATAGATAATGCTCAGCGAAGACGGCAGCAGATTTTTCTTTAATACCAGTTCGCGATAGCCGGAGGTATAACCGAACCACGTCCGCTCCTGCATCCAGCGCGGGTCGATGTCCATCGTATTCTCAGGACCGGTTAGCGAAATTAATGTATGACCGCTCTCATCCAGGATGGTGACTCCCATCGGCAGATTGCCGGGAGTGAAAAAGTTTTCCATGCGGATGGTTTGTTCTACGCCCAGCAGCGCCTGCAGACGATTGGCGAGATACACCGGCGTTAACGCATAGAAATAGCCTACGCCCGGACGGGGTCCACGGCTGATCCAGAACAGATTATCGCCGCGCTCTTCCTGCGGCGCGCTGCGATACTTGAGGATCCGCTCATGCAGCGCGCTTAACGCCTCGTCACGCTCTACCGGGATATCGCGCAGGCCAAAATTAGCCATGCACAGATTTTCACTGCCGATTAAAAAAACGCGATTGAGATCGTAAGCGGCGGAGAAATTATCCCGCCAGTAGCGCATAAACCACGCCATAGATTCCAGCGACCCGCGCCAGGCGGTGCCCACCGAGGTGCAATCAGAGTCCGGGAATAAGGGCGAAAATTCCGGGACGTTCATTTCGTTGATGCGGCTGCGCGCCACCATCACGCCATTTTCCGCCGTCAGACGATTCTCAGCGATATATTTTAGTTCCTTCATCACGTCTGAAGTGCGTTGAATATAACGCTGCGCCTGATCGGCGCTCAGGGTGAATTCCTGATGGATTTCAGCCTCTTTTTCATGAAGCGCATTAACGATATAAAAGACTGACGCGAGGGCAATCAGCAGCCATAGCAGCAGCGCCAGCGCGCGAAACATATAGCGCGAGATTTTGAGCGTATTGCGAAACGAGGCAAGGTATTTCAAAGAAGATAAGCCATGTGCACATTCAGGATGGAAATAAGGTAGCGGTAAAATTCATTAGCCGCAATGATAAAGAAAAGGGCTGGAGATCCAGCCCTTTGCATACAGAAAGGTTTACTCTTCGGCGTCGTCAGCAACGTCGTCGTCGGTGTCCGCTTCCGGGGCAATATCTTCATCCCCTTCCGCGACGCTACCGTCGATGGAGTCCAGTTCTTCATCATCAACTGGCTCGGCAACGCGCTGTAGCCCCACCACGTTTTCATCTTCCGCCGTGCGGATGAGGATCACGCCCTGGGTATTACGCCCTACCACGCTGATTTCCGATACGCGGGTTCGTACCAGGGTGCCAGCGTCGGTGATCATCATGATCTGGTCGCAGTCATCAACCTGCACCGCGCCCACCACGGAGCCGTTACGCTCGGTGACTTTGATCGAGATAACACCCTGCGTGCCGCGAGATTTGGTCGGGTACTCGGTTTCTGCGGTGCGTTTGCCATAACCGTTTTGCGTCACGGTCAGGATTGCGCCTTCACCGCGCGGCACGATCAGCGAAACGACGCTATCATTTTCCGCCAGACGAATACCGCGCACGCCGGTTGCCGTACGACCCATCGCACGCACCGCGCTGTCTTTGAAGCGCACCACTTTACCCGCAGCGGAGAACAGCATGACTTCATCCGCGCCGGAAGTCAGGTCAACGCCAATCAGCTCGTCGCCTTCGTTCAGATTCACCGCGATAATCCCGGCAGACCGTGGGCGGCTGAACTCTTTGAGTGCCGTTTTCTTCACCGTACCGCTGGCAGTCGCCATAAAGACGTTGACGCCCTCTTCGTACTCGCGCACCGGCAGGATAGCGGTGATACGTTCGTTCGCTTCCAGCGGCAGCAGGTTAACGATAGGACGACCACGCGCGCCACGGCTCGCTTCTGGCAGCTGATACACTTTCATCCAGTACAGACGTCCACGGCTGGAGAAGCAGAGGATAGTGTCATGGGTGTTCGCCACCAGCAGGCGGTCAATAAAGTCTTCTTCTTTAATGCGGGCGGCTGATTTCCCTTTGCCACCGCGACGCTGGGCTTCGTAATCGGTCAGCGGCTGATACTTCACGTAGCCCTGATGCGACAGCGTAACCACTACGTCTTCCTGGCTAATCAGATCTTCGATATTGATATCGGCGCTGTTAGCAGTGATTTCGGTGCGGCGCTCATCGCCAAACTGTTCGCGTACCAGTTCCAGCTCTTCGCGGATCACTTCCATCAGGCGATCGGCGCTGCCGAGGATGTGCAGCAGTTCAGCGATTTGTTCCAGCAGCTCTTTGTATTCGTCGAGCAGTTTTTCATGCTCAAGGCCGGTCAGCTTTTGCAGACGCAGATCCAGAATCGCCTGGGCCTGCTGTTCGGTCAGGTAGTATTGACCGTCGCGCACGCCAAATTCCGGCTCCAGCCATTCCGGGCGCGCGGCGTCATCGCCCGCACGTTCCAGCATCGCAGAAACGTTGCCCAGATCCCATGAACGCGCGATCAGCCCTGCTTTCGCTTCCGCCGGGGTCGGCGCACGGCGGATCAGTTCGATAATCGGATCGATATTCGCCAGCGCAATCGCCAGCGCTTCGAGGATATGCGCACGGTCACGGGCTTTACGCAGTTCAAAAATGGTACGACGGGTCACGACTTCACGGCGGTGACGCACGAACGCGGAAAGAATATCTTTCAGGTTCATGATCTTCGGCTGACCGTGATGCAGCGCAACCATGTTGATGCCGAAGGAAACCTGAAGCTGGGTCTGCGAATAGAGGTTGTTCAGCACCACTTCGCCTACCGCATCGCGTTTCACTTCAATGACGATGCGCATCCCGTCTTTATCAGACTCGTCGCGCAGCGCGCTAATGCCTTCAACGCGTTTATCCTTAACCAGCTCGGCGATTTTCTCAATCAGGCGCGCTTTGTTCACCTGATAGGGAATTTCGTGGACGATGATGGTTTCGCGACCGGTTTTGGCATCGGCTTCCACTTCTGCGCGGGCGCGAATGTAGATTTTGCCGCGACCGGTGCGGTAGGCTTCTTCAATACCGCGACGGCCGTTAATAATGGCGGCGGTCGGGAAATCCGGCCCCGGAATGTGTTCCATCAGCCCTTCAATGCTGATGTCTTCATCGTCAATGTAGGCCAGGCAGCCGTTGATCACTTCCGTCAGGTTGTGCGGCGGAATGTTGGTCGCCATCCCGACCGCGATACCGGACGAGCCGTTGACCAGCAGGTTAGGAATTTTGGTCGGCATGACGTCAGGAATGCGTTCCGTTCCGTCATAGTTATCAACGAAATCGACCGTTTCTTTTTCCAGGTCAGCCATCAGCTCGTGGGCGATTTTCGACATACGGATTTCCGTATAACGCATCGCTGCGGCGGAGTCGCCGTCTACCGAGCCAAAGTTACCCTGGCCGTCGACCAGCATATAACGTAAGGAGAAAGGCTGCGCCATACGCACGATGGTGTCGTAAACGGCGGTATCACCATGAGGGTGGTATTTACCGATAACATCACCAACGACACGGGCAGATTTTTTATAGGCTTTATTCCAGTCATTGCCCAATACGTTCATGGCGTAAAGTACGCGACGGTGTACCGGCTTCAGGCCATCTCGGACGTCTGGCAGCGCACGGCCAACAATGACCGACATCGCATAATCCAGATAGGAGCTCTTCAGCTCTTCCTCGATGTTAACCGGTGTAATTTCTCTCGCAAGGTCGCTCATCTAACCGCTATCCCTCTACTGTATCCCGGATTCAAAGGTCGCAAATTATAACACAGTCGTATTAAGAGAGGTAAACCAATACAGTTTATTCATGCCTGCCAGCTGATATACTCGAACCACTTGCCAAATAAGGAGTAGAAGCGCCAATGAATGCCGAAAAATCGTCAGTGGCTCACAACGTCGACCATCAAGAGATCGCTAAATTCGAAGCCGTTGCGTCACGCTGGTGGGATCTGGAAGGTGAATTTAAGCCGCTGCACCGTATTAACCCGCTGCGTCTGGGATACATTGCCGAGCGTTCAGGCGGCCTGTTTGGTAAAAAGGTGCTGGACGTCGGCTGCGGCGGCGGGATCCTCGCGGAAAGCATGGCGCGGGAAGGCGCAACGGTCACCGGGCTGGATATGGGCGCGGAACCGTTGCAGGTCGCCCGGCTGCACGCGCTGGAATCCGGCGTGCAGATTGATTACGTGCAGGAAACGGTGGAAGAGCACGCCGCCAAATACGCACAGCAATATGACGTGGTGACCTGTATGGAAATGCTGGAGCACGTGCCGGACCCGCAGTCGGTGGTCAACGCCTGCGCCCGGCTGGTGAAGCCCGGCGGCCACGTTTTCTTCTCTACCATTAACCGTAACGGTAAAGCCTGGCTGATGGCCGTGGTCGGTGCGGAGTACGTGCTGCGGATGGTGCCGAAAGGCACTCACGACGCGAAGAAATTTATTCGCCCCTCTGAGTTGCTGGGCTGGGTCGACGAAACCGTGCTGAAAGAAGTGCATATGACCGGTTTACATTACAACCCGCTGAGCAATACTTTTAAGCTCGCGCCGGGCGTTGATGTTAACTATATGTTGCATACCACTGCTAAAAACGACTGACGTTAGAACTTTTCCTGCTAAAGATTGCGCGACCTCGCGTTGCGCAATTTCTTATCCGTAGAAGAAAGCAGCATTCGATCAAAATTTCTATTTTTTTTGTACCTGGTTGACATCCCCTCCAGGCCAGATGGGACGTGCTTTTTACCTTTGTTACGCTTTTGCAACATCAAATTCATACCAAAATCAACTCTTGTGCTGAAAAGAATCCTTACTAGAATACTCACCATATAGCGTTCAATTTATCCATCACCCCCTATATATAGTATTTATCCACAGAGTTAGTCACAGCGACGTTTTGTGGATAAGCGGGGGACATTTTTTCACGGACAGGTAAAAAATACATGAATCAAAGTCTGCTGGTGACAAAGCGTGACGGTAGCACCGAGCGCATCAATCTCGACAAAATCCATCGCGTGCTGGATTGGGCAGCAGATGGGCTGAACAACGTCTCGATTTCGCAGGTGGAGCTGCGTTCTCATATCCAGTTTTACGACGGGATCAAAACGTCCGATATCCACGAGACGATTATCAAGGCCGCAGCCGATCTGATCTCCCGCGATGCCCCGGATTACCAGTACCTGGCCGCGCGCCTGGCGATTTTCCACCTGCGTAAAAAAGCCTACGGGGAGTTTGAGCCACCCGCGCTCTACAACCACGTCACCAGAATGGTAGAGATGGGAAAATACGATAGCCATCTGCTGGAAGACTACACGGAAGAAGAGTTCGCGCAGATGGATTCGTTCATCGTCCACGACCGCGATATGACCTTCTCCTACGCGGCCGTAAAGCAGCTTGAAGGCAAATACCTGGCGCAGAACCGCGTCACCGGTGAAATCTACGAAAGCGCCCAGTTCCTGTACATCCTGGTGGCGGCCTGCCTGTTCTCCAACTATCCGCGTGAAACCCGTCTGGATTACGTGAAGCGTTTTTATGACGCGGTTTCTACGTTCAAAATTTCGCTGCCGACGCCGATCATGTCCGGCGTGCGCACCCCGACCCGCCAGTTCAGCTCCTGCGTGCTCATTGAGTGCGGCGACAGCCTCGACTCTATTAACGCCACCTCCAGCGCGATTGTGAAATATGTTTCCCAGCGCGCAGGCATCGGCATTAACGCGGGGCGAATTCGCGCGCTGGGTAGCCCGATTCGCGGCGGTGAAGCGTTCCATACCGGCTGTATTCCGTTCTATAAACACTTCCAGACCGCAGTGAAATCCTGCTCGCAGGGCGGCGTGCGCGGCGGTGCGGCAACGCTGTTTTACCCGATGTGGCATCTGGAAGTGGAAAGCCTGCTGGTGCTGAAAAACAACCGTGGCGTTGAAGGCAACCGCGTGCGTCACATGGACTACGGCGTCCAGATTAACAAGCTGATGTACACCCGCCTGCTGAAAGGCGAAGACATCACGCTGTTCAGCCCGTCCGACGTGCCGGGTCTGTATGACGCTTTCTTCGCCGATCAGGACGAATTCGAACGCCTGTACACCCGTTATGAAAAAGACGACAGCATTCGTAAGCAGCGTATCAAAGCCGTTGAGCTGTTCTCGCTGATGATGCAGGAACGCGCCTCCACCGGTCGTATCTACATTCAGAACGTGGACCACTGCAACACCCACAGCCCGTTCGATCCGCAGATCGCCCCGGTGCGCCAGTCCAACCTGTGCCTGGAAATTGCGCTGCCCACCAAACCGCTGCTCGACGTTAACGACGAAAACGGTGAAATTGCCCTGTGTACGCTTTCCGCCTTCAACCTCGGCGCGATCAAAAACCTCGACGAGCTGGAAGATCTGGCGGTCCTCGCCGTGCGTGCGCTGGATGCACTGCTTGATTATCAGGATTACCCGATCCCGGCGGCAAAACGCGGGGCGATGGGTCGTCGCACGCTGGGTATTGGCGTCATTAACTTCGCTTACTACCTGGCGAAACACGGCGTGCGCTACTCTGATGGCAGCGCCAACAACCTGACGCATAAAACGTTCGAAGCCATTCAGTATTACCTGCTGAAAGCCTCTAACGAGCTGGCAAAAGAACAAGGTGCCTGCCCGTGGTTCAATGAAACCACCTATGCGAAAGGCATTCTGCCGACCGATACCTATAAGAAAGATCTCGATAGCATCGCCAACGAGCCGCTGCATTACGACTGGGAAACGCTGCGTGAATCCATCAAAACCCACGGTCTGCGTAACTCCACGCTCTCCGCGCTGATGCCGTCCGAGACCTCTTCGCAAATTTCGAACGCCACCAACGGTATTGAGCCGCCGCGCGGTCACGTCAGCATTAAAGCGTCGAAAGACGGCATTCTGCGTCAGGTGGTGCCGGACTACGAGCATCTGAAAAACGATTACGAGCTGCTGTGGGAAATGCCGAATAACGACGGCTACCTGCAACTGGTCGGGATTATGCAGAAGTTCATCGATCAGTCGATTTCTGCAAATACCAACTACGATCCGACGCGTTTCCCGTCCGGGAAAGTGCCGATGCAACAATTGCTGAAAGATCTGCTCACCGCCTACAAATTTGGCGTGAAGACCCTGTACTATCAGAACACCCGCGACGGTGCCGAAGATGCGCAGGACGATCTGGCCCCTTCTATTCAGGATGATGGCTGCGAAAGCGGCGCATGTAAGATCTGATCCAGCCGCTGTGGAGGAAGGAGCGCAAACGCTCCTCCTCCCTCCGGCTCTCTCCCCTGGGTGAGGGATACATAAACAACAGGACACACCTAATGGCCTATACCACTTTTTCACAGACGAAAAATAACCAGTTGCTGGAACCGATGTTTTTCGGCCAGCCGGTGAACGTAGCGCGCTACGATCAGCAAAAATATGACATCTTCGAAAAGCTGATCGAAAAACAACTTTCCTTTTTCTGGCGTCCTGAAGAAGTTGACGTTTCCCGCGACCGTATCGACTACCAGGCGTTGCCGGAACATGAAAAACATATTTTCATCAGCAACCTGAAATACCAGACGCTGCTGGATTCCATCCAGGGTCGTAGCCCGAACGTCGCGCTGCTGCCGCTGATTTCAATCCCGGAGCTGGAAACCTGGGTTGAAACCTGGGCGTTCTCCGAGACGATCCACTCGCGCTCTTACACCCATATCATCCGTAATATCGTTAACGATCCGGCGATTGTTTTCGACGATATCGTAACCAACGAACAGATCCAGAAACGCGCGGAAGGTATTTCTCACTACTACGACGATCTGATCGCGATGACCAGCTACTGGCATCTGCTGGGCGAAGGCACGCACCAGGTAAACGGTAAAACCGTTACCGTTAATCTGCGCGAGCTGAAGAAAAAGCTGTATCTGTGCCTGATGAGCGTTAACGCACTGGAAGCGATCCGTTTCTACGTCAGCTTTGCCTGCTCCTTCGCTTTCGCCGAGCGCGAGCTGATGGAAGGCAACGCCAAGATCATCCGCCTGATTGCCCGCGATGAAGCGCTGCATCTGACCGGTACCCAGCATATGCTGAACCTGCTGCGTTCCGGCAGCGACGATCCCGAAATGGCGGAGATTGCGCAGGAGTGTAAGCAGGAGTGCTATGACCTGTTCGTCCACGCGGCGCTTCAGGAAAAAGAGTGGGCTGGCTATCTGTTCCGCGACGGCTCAATGATTGGCCTGAACAAAGATATTCTGTGCCAGTATATCGAGTACATCACCAATATCCGTATGCAGGCAGTGGGCCTCGATCTGCCGTTCCAGACCCGCTCGAATCCGATCCCGTGGATCAACACCTGGCTGGTGTCCGATAACGTTCAGGTCGCGCCGCAGGAAGTGGAAGTCAGCTCCTATCTGGTCGGTCAGATCGACTCGGAAGTTAACACCGACGATTTAAGCGATTTCCAGCTCTGATGAGTCGGGTCACGCTACGCATCTCCGGCACGCATCTGCTGTGCCAGGATGAACATCCGTCGTTGCTGGCGGCGCTGGAGTTTCACCAGGTTGCGGTGGAATATCAGTGCCGCGAAGGTTACTGCGGCTCCTGCCGGATGCGTCTGGTGGCAGGTCAGGTAGAATGGTTGACCCAGCCGCTGGCGCTGGTACAGCAGGGAGAAATTTTACCCTGCTGCTGTCGGGCAAAAGGCGATATCGAACTGGATATGTAACCGCTTTACCGGGCGGCATTGCACCGCCCGGCATGGTTTAACGTCGTTTTTGCTCCAGCTGCTGATGATGCCGTTTCTCGCCGATCATCACCACAATCAGCAGCAGAACCGCCAGCACGCTGCCACCAATCATCACGATAAATCCACCGTCCCAGCCGAAGAAGTCAACGGTGTAGCCCACAATGGCACTGGCCGCTACCGAACCGCCGAGATAACCGAACAGGCCGGTAAAACCCGCCGCCGTCCCCGCCGCTTTTTTCGGTGCCAGTTCCAGCGCGTGCAGGCCAATCAGCATGACCGGGCCGTAAATCAAAAAGCCGATGGCGATCATGCAGACCATATCCACCGTCGGGTTGCCCGGCGGATTCAGCCAGTAAACCACCGTCGCGATGGTCACCAGGGTCATAAAGAACACCCCGGTTGCGCCACGGTTTCCCCGGAAGACTTTATCCGACATCCAGCCGCACAGCAGCGTACCGGGAATGCCCGCATATTCGTACAGGAAGTACGCCCATGAAGACTTGTCGATGGCAAAATGCTTCACTTCCTTCAGATAGGTTGGCGACCAGTCGAGGATGCCGTAGCGCAGCAGATACACAAACACGTTGGCAATGGCGATATACCACAGCAGTTTATTGGGAAGCACGTACTGCATGAAAATCTGCTTCGCCGTCAGTTCCTGCTCCGCCTGTTCGTTGTAGTCGTCCGGGTAGTCGTTTTTATACTCTTCAATCGGCGGCAGACCGCAGGATTGCGGAGTATCGCGCATTAACGCAAAAGCGATCATCGCGACCAGAATGGCGGCAAACGCGGGCATATACAGCGCGGCTTTCCAGTCGTTAAACCACGCCATTCCCAGCAGGAACAGCAGCGGAGGAATACCGCCGCCAACGTTATGTGCACAGTTCCACACCGACACAATGCCGCCACGCTCTTTTTGCGACCACCAGTGAACCATTGTGCGCCCGCACGGCGGCCAGCCCATTCCCTGGAACCAGCCGCAGACAAACAGCAGCACAAACATAATCGCGATGCTGGACGTTGCCCACGGGACAAAGCCCATAAACAGCATCACCGCCGCTGCCAGGATCAAACCGGCAGGCAGAAACACGCGTGGATTCGACCGGTCGGATACCGAACCCATAATGAATTTTGAGAAACCGTAGGCGATGGAGATGCCGGACAGGGCAAAACCCAAATCGCCACGCGAAAAACCCTGCTCGACCAGATACGGCATGGCCAGCGCAAAGTTTTTGCGCACCAGATAGTAAGCAGCGTAACCAAAGAAAATCCCCAGGAAAATCTGCCAGCGCAGACGGCGGTAAACCGGGTCAATTTCCGCAGCGGGCAGACGCGCCCGGTGAGGGGCAGGTTTAAAAATACTGAGCATAATAGCCTCCGTGGCCATTGTGTTTACAGAGGTAAAAGGCGCGGGGTAACCCGGCCTTCATAATGTTCAAATGTTACAAAAACGGCACATTGCCTGTTCAGTAAAGCATATATTGTTACACTTTTATGACAAATGTTCAGAAAGGCGCACGGCGTCACATTTAATCTTCGAATAATGCGCGAATGTGCTCGAAATCAAACATCACCCACTCTTTATATGGCTAAATGTTGAGAAACGAACACAGAGGGCAAGATGATGAGCAGTCATGCAGCGCAGGAGAGCGATGTCATTATCATTGGTGGAGGAGCCACGGGAGCGGGGATCGCCCGCGACTGCGCACTGCGCGGCCTGCGCGTGATCCTGCTGGAGCGCCACGATATTGCCACTGGTGCGACGGGGCGTAATCATGGCCTGTTGCACAGCGGCGCGCGCTATGCCGTGACGGACGGCGAATCCGCGCGCGAGTGCATCAGCGAAAACCAGATCCTCCGACGCATCGCCCGCCACTGCGTCGAACCCACCGACGGCCTGTTTATCACCCTGCCGGAAGACGATCTGGCGTTTCAGTCCACCTTTATCAGCGCCTGTCAGCAGGCGGGGATCCGCGCGCAGGCGCTTGACCCGCAGGAGGCCCGGCGCATTGAACCCTCGGTAAACCCGCAGCTCATTGGGGCGGTGCGGGTGCCGGATGGCACGGTCGATCCGTTTCGCCTCACCGCTGCCAATATGCTGGATGCCCGCGAGCATGGCGCGACCATTTTTACCGCGCATGAGGTAACCGGTTTGATCCGCGACGGCGCAACCGTGCGTGGCGTCAACGTTATCAATCATTTGACCGGAGAAAAGCAGGCGCTGTACGCGGCGGTAGTGGTGAATGCCGCCGGAATTTGGGGCCAGCGTATTGCCGAATACGCCGGGCTGGGCATTCGCATGTTCCCGGCAAAAGGCTCGCTGCTGATCCTCGATCATCGCATTAATCAGCACGTCATCAATCGCTGCCGCAAACCTGCCGACGCCGATATTCTGGTGCCCGGCGATACGATTTCGCTGATTGGCACGACTTCAATGCACATTGATTATCGGGATATTGACCAGAATCGGGTCACGCCGGAAGAGGTTGATATTCTGCTGCGCGAAGGCGAGAAACTGGCACCGGTGATGGCGAAAACGCGCATTTTACGCGCTTACGCCGGGGTGCGACCGCTGGTTGCCAGCGATGATGACCCGACCGGGCGCAACGTCAGCCGGGGCATCGTTCTTTTCGATCATGCTATTCGCGACGGCATGGACGGATTTATCACCATTACCGGCGGCAAGCTGATGACCTATCGGCTGATGGCGGAATGGGCTACCGATGCCGTTTGCCGCAAGCTGGGTAACAATCAGCCCTGCACCACCGCCAGCGAACCGCTACCCGGATCCCAGCAATCGGCGGAAAACACCCTCCAGCGGACGATCTCGCTGCCTGCGCCGCTGCGCGGTTCGGCGGTTTATCGTCACGGCGACCGCACACCGTCATGGCTCGGCGAAGGGCGGCTACAGCGCAGCGTGGTATGTGAATGCGAAGCGGTGACCGCCGGAGAAATTCAGTACGCGGTGGAAAATCTGGCGGTCAACAGCCTGCTGGATTTACGCCGCCGCACCCGCGTGGGGATGGGCACCTGTCAGGGCGAACTGTGCGCATGCCGGGCGGCCGGACTGCTTCAGCGCTATCAAATCACCACGGCCAGCCAGTCGCTGACTCAGCTTTCTGACTTCCTTAACGAGCGCTGGAAAGGCGTTCAGCCCATTGCCTGGGGCGACGCGCTGCGGGAAAGCGAGTTCACGCGCTGGGTTTATCAGGGCCTGTGCGGGCTGGAGAAGGAGAATAACGATGAGATTTGACACGGTGATTGTTGGCGGTGGCCTTGCCGGGCTGCTGTGCGGCCTGCGGCTACAAAAGGCCGGTCTACGCTGCGCGATTGTCAGCCGGGGACAAAGCGCCCTCACCTTTTCTTCCGGCTCGCTCGACCTGCTTAGCACCCTTCCCAATGGCGATGCGGTCACCGATTTTCGCCCGGCGCTGGACCGACTCTGTGTGGAAACGCCGGAACATCCGTGGGCTAAACTGGGAACGGAAACCGTTCTGACGCTGGCACACCAGGTGCAGGCATTGCTCACTGAGTGCGGCGCGCAGATGCAGGGCGATCCTGCGCATAATCATTACCGGGTGACGCCGCTTGGCACCCTGCGCCGCGCGTGGCTCAGCCCGCAGGAAGTGCCGGTTTCACCCCTGACCGCCCGGCGGATTTGCGTGGTCGGCATTAGCGGCCTGCTGGATTTTCAGCCGCATCTCGCCGCCGCTTCGTTACGCCAGCGCGGGACCGACGCGCAGGCGGTGGATATCGAATTGCCGGAACTGGATACGCTGCGTGCCAGCGCCGCCGGGTTTCGCGCGGTCAATATTGCCCGCTTTCTCGATGCCGAAGAAAACTGGCCGCTGCTGTACAACGCCCTGCTGCCGTTAACCCAGGGTTACGACGCCCTGCTGATGCCCGCCTGCTTCGGCCTGGAAGACGATCGCCTGTTTGCCTGGCTCAACGCGCGTCTGCCCTGCCCGCTGCGCCTGCTCCCTACCCTCCCGCCATCGGTACCCGGAATGCGGATGCACCGCCAGCTTCAGCGTCAGTTTATCCGTTCAGGCGGCACCTGGATGCCCGGCGATGAGGTGACACATATGACCCGGCACGATGGCGTCGTCAGTGAAATCTGGACCCGCCAGCACGCCGATATCCCGCTGCGTCCGCGCTTCGCGGTGCTGGCCAGCGGCAGCTTTTTCAGCAACGGGCTGGTGGCTGATCGCGACGGCATCCGTGAGCCGATCCTGGGGCTTGAGGTACAGCAAGCGCCGGATCGTGCCGGATGGTACCGCAATGATTTTTTCGATCCGCAACCCTGGCAGCAGTCTGGCGTCACGGTGGATGACACTCTGCGCCCGCATATTGACGGTGAACGGGTTAACAATCTGTTTGCGGCAGGCGCGGTGCTCGGCGGATTCGATCCCATCGCGCAGGGCTGCGGCGGCGGCGTTTCTGCCGTGACCGGCCTGTTTGTCGCGCAGCAAATTCTGGATATGAGCGGAGGCACCCTGTGAGCGATACCCGTTTTGCCAGCTGCATTAAATGTACGGTCTGCACCACCGTCTGCCCGGTCAGCCGGGTGGACCCGCGCTATCCCGGCCCGAAACAGGCGGGGCCGGACGGCGAAAGGCTGCGGCTGAAGGATGGCGCGCTGTATGATGAGGCGCTGAAATACTGCATCAACTGCAAACGCTGCGAAGTAGCCTGTCCGTCGGACGTCAAAATTGGCGACATTATTCAGCGCGCGCGGGCGCAGTACGACACCACCCGCCCGTCGCTGCGTAACGCGATCCTGAGCCATACCGATTTGATGGGAAGCGTCTCGACGCCGTTTGCGCCGGTGGTGAATACCGTCACCGCCCTGAAGCCGGTGCGTCAGCTGCTTGATTACGCGCTGAAAATCGACCATCGCCGCACGCTGCCGAAATATTCTTTTGGTACCTTCCGCCGCTGGTATCGCAGCGTTGCAGCACAACAGGCGCAGTATCAGGATCAGGTGGCCTATTTTCACGGTTGCTTCGTTAACTATAACCATCCCCAGTTGGGTAAAGATCTGGTCAGGGTGCTGAACGCGATGGGAACTGGCGTCCAGTTGCTGAGCAAGGAGAAGTGCTGCGGGGTGCCGCTGATCGCCAACGGCTTTATTGATAAGGCACGCAGGCAGGCGGTCAGCAACATGGCCTCGCTGCGGGAAGCGATTGAGGTGAAAAAGATCCCGGTGATTGCGACTTCATCCACCTGCACCTTTGCCCTGCGCGATGAATATCCTGAAGTGCTGGACGTGGATAACAGCGGGCTTCGCGAGCAGACGGAACTGGCTACCCGCTGGCTGTGGCGCAGGCTGGATGCCGGTCAGACCCTGCCGCTAAAAAAACGGCCGCTGAAAGTGGTTTATCATACGCCGTGTCATATGGAAAAAATGGGCTGGACGCTGTATACCCTTGAACTGTTGCGCATGATCCCCGGTCTGGAATTAACGGTGCTGGAGTCACAATGCTGCGGCATCGCCGGAACGTCCGGGTTTAAATCAGAAAACTATGCCACTTCGCAGGCCATCGGCGCGCCATTGTTTCAGCAGAT
Source organism: Enterobacteriaceae bacterium UBA5654 (assembly GCA_002421005.1). Taxonomy (GTDB): domain Bacteria; phylum Pseudomonadota; class Gammaproteobacteria; order Enterobacterales; family Enterobacteriaceae; genus Superficieibacter. Next base: position 397,702 of record DIJC01000014.1, read on the forward strand.
TGCCGCAAGCGGCGCGGATTTAGTGGTCACGGACTGTGAAACCTGTAAATGGCAGATTGAGATGTCCACAGGCAAACGCTGTGAACATCCCATTACTTTGCTGGCGCAGGCGCTGGATTAAAAGCCGGGATTTTCCACGATGCGCTGCTCACGGAAAGCGGTAAACATCGCTTCCATGAGCTTCAGCACCCGCATCACTTCCCGGTTTTTGACTATCGGCTCTGCGCCATCCAGAACCACATCGGCAAAATTATTGTAGAAGCTACTGGCGTTAGATAAAGGCGCGGGGAGTGCCTTTACCAGCACCGCGTTTTCATCAGGCGGAGCCATGGTTTTAGTCAGCCCTGCCCCGGCCTGAATGGGCGTCGGGGCCGGAACATCTTTCTGCCCGGTCGCCACCACCATTTTGCCGCTTAAATCCCAGTCGGCGACAAGCGCCGTGCCTGCGGTTCCTTTGATATACCAGCGGGGGAGCGTGATAAAATTGGTAGTGCCCACTTCAATATGGGCGGTTAATCCGCTGTGGAACTGAATATACACGGTGAAACCATCGTCAACTTCGTCACCCAGCACGTAGCTTAATGAGGTGTAAATCTGGCTAATCGCGCTGTCGTCCAGCAACAATAGCTGATCGAGCAGATGCACGCCCCAGTCCAGCACCATCCCACCGCCCTGCGCCAGTGTATGCCGCCAGTCGCCCGGAATACCGTTGGCCCCCTGCACCCGCGATTCAATATGGAAAATATCGCCGATCGGCTTTTCCTCACGGATGCGCCGCACAATCAGGAAATCCTCATCCCAGCGGCGATTCTGGTGAACCATAAAAATTCGCTGCGCTTTTTCCGCCGCCTGCAAAATAGCGTCAAATTCGGCGGACGAAAGCGCCACTGGTTTTTCACAAATAACGTGCTTCCCGGCTTCAAGCGCGCGTATCGCCAGCGCTTTATGCACGTCATTCGGCGTTGCAATTAATACCGCCGTAATATCGCTATCGTTAAGAACATCCTCAAGCGAGGAATAAGGGAAGAGTCCCTGCGTTTCCGCTACCTGTAAACGCGCCGGGTCAATATCAAAAGCGCCTTTAACCCGGACACGTTCGCTGGCGGTCATCAGCTTTACGTGGTAAGCCCCCATCCCGCCATAGCCAATAATTGCCATCTTAAGCATCTTGCTATCCTTGTCTGTGCTTTATGCCCACCACATGTCCAACGGGCGTTGCCGAATTAATATCGATTGCAGGTTGGTGACCGCACGCATAAAGCCTTCGTCTATCGACATTAAAGCGTCTTCGTGCTCAATGCTGATCACGTAGTCATAACCCCAGGTACGCAGGGCGCTGATAATATCGGACCATTGCTGAATGCTGTGACCATAACCGACGGTGCGGAAATTCCACGCGCGGCTACGAATATTGCCGTAGGGCTGCATATCCGTTAAGCCGTACATATTGATATTGTCCTGATCCAGATAGGTATCTTTGGCGTGAAAATGGTGGATTGCACCTTTTTCACCGAGGATTTTAATAGCGGCAACCGGGTCAATGCCCTGCCACCATAAATGGCTGGGATCAAGGTTCGCACCAATGGCGTCGCAGGTTTCTTCCCGCAGTTTTAGCAGGGTATACGGGGTGTGGCAAAGAAAACCGCCGTGCAGTTCAATGCCAATTTTGACCTGATGCTCTTCCGCCAGGCGACCGATCTCTTTCCAGTAGGGGATCAGTTTATTTTCCCATTGCCAGGTTTTCATATCGCTGTAAACCGTCGGCCAGGGGACAACCGGCCAGTTGGGTGCCGTGGCCCGATCATCATTTCCCGCCGTGCCGGAAAAGGTATTGACGACCGGCACGCCCAGTAAGCCCGCCAGTTTGATGGTTTTACGCAATATCGCGTCGGCGGCTTCACGTTCCGCTTTGATCGGCGAAATAGGGTTATCGTGGCAGCTCAGCGCACTAATGGTAATACCGCGCGAGCTGAATTTTTCTAAATAGGCTGTCCGGGCCTCTGCGCTGGCTAACAGCTCATCAGTGGGACAGTGATGATTACCGGGATTACCGCCGCTGCCCACTTCCACCGCATCCAGACCAGCGCCCTGGACTTTATCCAGCATCTCATCCAGCGACAGGCTGGCAAATAAAGGAGTAAAAACGCCAAGTTTCATTTTACTGCTCCTTGTATCGGGAATAGATTTTTGTCATTGCCGTAAACGGGATAATGGTTATTACGCGGGCAGCAATATTCCACGCCGTTGCAAATAATTTTCTGCACGATCTCGTTATAGTAAGTCGGATAGCTTTCATGGCCCGGCTGGAAATAAAAAATTCGTCCGTTGCCGCGTTTATAGGTAATACCGCTGCGGAAAACGTTGCCGCCTTCAAACCAGCTCAGAAAAACGGTTTCATCCGGGGCGGGAATATCAAAATGCTCCCCGTACATTTCTTCTTTTTCCAGCACGAAACTTTCGGGAATGCCTCTGGCAATATCATGAGCCGGGTCGATGACAAACAGCCGCTCTTTTTCATCTGCCTCGCGCCATTTTAAATCGCAACTGGTGCCCATCAGCTTCATAAAGATTTTCGACATATGCCCGGAATGCAGCACGATAAGCCCCATCCCGTGTAATACCCGCTGCTGTACGCGCTCAACGATTTTATCGTCAACTTCTTTGTGGGCAATGTGTCCCCACCAGATTAATACATCCGTTTCGTTCAGGACGCTTTCGGTCAGGCCATGCTCCGGCTCATCCAGCGTGGCGGTGCGGGTACTGAATCCGGCAGCCTGTAAAAATTGGGCAATTTGGCTATGGATGCCGTGCGGATAAACCGCCGCGATATGCGGCTCCTGTTGTTCATGCCGGTATTCATTCCAGACAGTTACACGAATCATTTCACTGCTCCTCACGGTCAAAATACACCGGCTGTCCTGTTTTGGCTGACGAGTAAATGGCTTCCAGAATTTGCGTGACCACCAGCGCTTCTTCAGGTTTCACCACCGGCGTTTTATCGTTAATCACCGCGTCGATCCATGACTGCGCTTCCAGCAACGCCGGATCGTCCCCGGTGGCATCGTAGAAATCGACGCCACCGACGGCAAACTGAACTTCTTTTTCCCAGGTCGCGCCGTAGGTTTCGCCGTTAATGCGCAGGCCGTTGTTCATATCCGCACCGCCTTTGGTGCCGCAGAGCGCGGTTCTGGCTTCGCCAACGTCGAGCGTATTCAGCGCCCAGCTTGATTCCAGCATAATGGTGGCACCATCCTGCATGGTGATGAAGCCAAATGCGGAATCTTCGACGGTGAATTTTTCCGGGTCCCAGGGTCCCCATGCGTTTGCCGCATCCCGGGTGGACGCCAGTTTATGATAGGTATTGCCGACAATACATTTTGGCTGATAGTTGTTCATCATCCAGAGCGTTAAATCAAGCGCGTGGGTACCAATGTCAATTAACGGGCCGCCTCCTTGCGCTTCTTCGTCCAGAAAAACACCCCACGTCGGCACCGCGCGCCGCCGGATCGCTTTGGCTTTTGCATAATAAATTTCTCCAAGATCGCCGTTTTCACAGACCTGATGCAGATAATGTGAATCCTTACGGAATCGGTTCTGATAACCAATCGTTAATTTCTTACCGGTGCGGCGCGCGGCATCGACCATCGCCTGCGCTTCAGCCGAGGTTTTTGCCATCGGCTTCTCGCACATGACATGTTTACCCGCTTCCATGGCGGCAATTGAGATACTTGCGTGTGAAATATTAGGCGTGCATACATGAATAATATCTATCCCGGCATCAGCCAGCATTTCGCGGTGATCCGTATAGACTTTGGCGTCAGCAGAGCCATACTTCGCTTTCGCTTTCTCCGCCCGCTCAACGTTAATATCACAGAAAGCTATCAGTTCCACTTCCGGGATCTGGATCAGGGCGGGCATATGTTTTCCATTAGCAATACCGCCGCAACCTATAATACCTATCTTGACCATAACCAGCGTTCTCCACTCCATATGATAACTGGCGCTATAATACAAAATAAGTCAGGGCCAATGTTCCTGGCTTTTTATTATTTCATCCCGGATATTGACCTTCTATATTTCAGCGGCGCAACGCCCGTATTTTGTTTAAATACATGATGAAATGTTTTTACGCTGTTAAAACCAATGCGCTCTGCCACTTCTGATACGGAGATCTCTTCATTCAGCAATAACCATTTCGCCTGATTCAGGCGATAATTATGCAGAAAGCGCACAAATGTCATGCCGGTATTCTTTTTAAAAAAGCGGGCAAAATAGCAGGCGCTGAATCCCATAAATTTTGCAACATCATCAAGAGTAATATATTCATGATAATGATGTTCAATATAAGAGAAGATTTTATCAAGCCGGACTAAGGTTTTTTCTGATTTACTCGCCACCGCTTCCCCTAAGGGGCGTTTGGCCTGCTGCTGGCTCAGCGGGATCTGACGATAGATGAGCGCAATTATCTCCATCAGCGCGGCTTTAATCAGGTATTTGTAACCCGCAGCCTGATGGTGATCTTCCCGATGAATGACCGCTAAAAGTTCCCGGATCTTAGCCGTTGTTTCCTCAGGCCAGCTGCGGCTATGGCTTTCCATTGAGGAGAAGAGCTGGCGCAGGCCGGGTTCGCCTGCGGTTTCTTCTTCATGAAACAGGGAAAAATCAAACTGAATGACGATCCGCTCACTGTTGGGTGACGCGAGGAAGTAGTGAATATCCCCGGCATTAATGAACTGGATCTCGCCCGCCTGCATGACAATCGGGACATCGTTGATCCCCAGATGCAGCACGCCCCGCGTCACATAAATAACTTCGACGACTTTGTGCCAGTGGGGATAAACGAGCACTTCACCTTCATGAACAAACCGCTGAAACGGGAATGGCCGATTGAGGTGAAATAGCTCAAGGTAGTGACTCATGGCAATAATCTCCGTTGCCGCTGTATAGTGTTGATCCTTCAGGCTATCGGCCCCGGTTACACGATTAGCGTGGCGTCCGGGGCATCAGGGTGTTAGCGCATGAGCGTAAGTCGTTAAGTCTGTCCGGGAATGTCCAGCGTTTCGACGATATTGATCCAGCCATGTTCGCTGGTGAGGGGCTTACCATTCAGCCAGCGGCGCAGCATATTCAGCGCCATCATCGCGCAGACTTCCTGACGCACCTGCAACGAATGGCGGGTGGTGCTGAACTTCGCCCGCAGCGCCCAGGTGCCCTGCGGCGTGGCCAGCGCAAAATTAAGATGATCGTCTTCCAGTCCCGTCACCGCCAGTGCCAGACCGGCAAAGTGGCTGCCCCGGCGCTCCTGCGCCCAGCGCGCGGTCTGCGCCAGCGTCTCCTGTTGCGCGGGGATGACTTCTGAGGCCAGCAGCGGCGCACCGGCGCGGGCAAGCTGAAGCGCCAGCAGGCCCGCGGTAAACTGTTCGCTTAGCGTCAGGCTCAGCTGCCGTTCCTGAAGCTGTCGGGCAAGCTGTGCGGGCAGCCCTTCCGTGCCTTCAAAAATAAGGCTTTCTCCGGCGACCCGCTGCACCTGCGGCCACAGCGCCAGCATCGCTTCGCGCTGTGACGCCGGACCGGTCAGTTTGAGTTCAATGATCGGCATTGAGGAGCGGTAGCCCATGGTGACGCCAGGCGGCAATTCCAGCGGATCCAGGCTCTGGGCCAGATCGCTTTCCGAGCGGCCAAAGGTGGTCAGACGCAGGCACAGCGGCGGCTCGACGAGTTGATAACGCTTGCGCAGGCGCGGCAGGATTTGCTGCTCGACCATCACTTTAAATTCAGACGGTACGCCGGGCGTGAAAAACATCAGGCAGCGATTCAGCTCGACGGCGAAACCGCAGGCGGTGCCGACCGGGTTGTCGATCAGCTCCGCGCTGGCGGGGATCTCCGCCTGCTTACGGTTGCTCGGGGCCATGATCCGCCCGCGCTCGCTAAAAAAACGCGCCATTTGCGTCAGCCATTCTTCATGCAGCACCAGGTTTTCACCTTTTGCCGTTGCGGCGGCCAGCGCGCTTAAATCATCGCTGGTCGGGCCCAACCCGCCGTTGACAATCAGTACGTCGGCATGTTCGCTGCGCTCGCGCAGGATCGCCACTAAATCATCAAGATTGTCGCCAACGGTATTGCGGCGCGTGAGGGGAAAGCCCTGGGTAAATAAGAAATCGGCAAGCCAGGCGGCGTTGGTATCGACGATCTGCCCATGCAGAACTTCGTCACCCGTGGATAGCATCTCCACATTTATCATCGTTTTCTCCAGCAAAAGAGGACGATTTACTATAGCGCATGCGGAGGGGAAAAAAAGCGGCGCGGTATAACCGCGCCGGAAGATCAGAAGCTGGCGTTAACGCCAACATACGGGCCGTCAGCGACCGCGCTGTCACGATTGCCCTCTTTACCGGAAAGATTGATATAGCGATAACCCGCCTCCACGCTCAGCGGACGCAGAATGCTTATTCGCGCACCGGCGTTGGCTTCTTCATAATCTTTCACCCCGCTGGAGAGCGAGTCCGGGGAATAATAGTATTCACCAAACAGGCGGAAGCGGTCACCAAGCTGCCACTGGATCCCGCCACCGACGGCAGCCGCGTAGCCTTCATCACCCCGCTGAGGATTAAGATAAACGCCTTTACCGCCTGCGGTGGCTAAAAATGGCCCCAACGGAATGTTCAGACCCAGGCCGAGACCGGCAATGTCGCCGTCATCATCGTTATGCGCCCAGTTACCGCTCATCGCCAGTCCGGTTGATTCAGTACCGAAACCGACGCCGATATTGGTGTAATCCTCACCTGCCTGACCGCTGACGCTAATCGCATTTGCCGCCGCCGGGACAACTAACAGCCCACACAATGCTACCAAAACTGTTTTTTTCATTTTAATGCTTCCACAGAAAAGCCTGAACGCCACAAAAGTACGTGATTGTACAACTGATTAGACAATAAGGAATGAACCAAAAACGCTATTAGTCCGCGACAGGGTCAGCTGAATGGCTGAGGGCTTTAAAAGGCGAAAGGTATGGATGCAATAGAGAGAGACAAGTTGCCCGGGATCAATATCTTAATTACAAATACATCTTAGATTATTTCCTGAAAATAAACGGAAATTATACAATTCTTAAACATCTATCGGGAGATAAAGATGATGAAAAAAGGACTCACCACCTCAGCTGGCGCGCCCGTTGCGCATAATAATAATGTGGCAACTGCCGGTCCTCGTGGCCCCATGCTGTTACAGGATGTCTGGTTTCTTGAGAAGCTGGCACACTTTGATCGCGAAGTGATCCCGGAACGTCGGATGCATGCCAAAGGCTCCGCCGCGTATGGCACTTTTACCGTGACCCAGGACATTACCGCCTATACACGCGCCAGGATTTTTTCTGAGATCGGCAAAAAAACCGAGCTGTTTTTACGTTTCTCCACCGTCGCCGGTGAGCGCGGCGCGGCGGACGCTGAACGCGATATCCGCGGTTTTGCCATTAAGTTTTATACCGAAGAAGGTAACTGGGATTTAGTCGGCAATAACACGCCGGTGTTCTACCTGCGCGATCCGCTGAAATTCCCGGATCTGAACCACGTCGTCAAACGCGATCCGCGCACCAACCTGCGTAACCCCACTTATAAATGGGATTTCTTCTCGCATTTGCCGGAAGCGCTGCACCAGTTAACCATTGATTTCAGCGATCGCGGCCTGCCCTTCTCGTATCGCACTATGCACGGTTTTGGTAGCCATACCTTCAGCTTTATTAATGCCAGCAACGAACGTTTCTGGGTTAAATTCCACCTCAAATCCCGGCAGGGTATTGCCAATCTGATGGATGATGAAGCCAAACGGCTGGTGGCGGAAGATCGTGAAAGCTCCCAGCGCGATTTGTTCGATTCCATCGAAAAAGGCGATTTCCCGCGCTGGACGTTTTACGTGCAAATCATGCCGGAAGCCGAGGCTTCACAGGTGCCGTATAACCCGTTCGACCTGACCAAAGTGTGGCCACACGGTGATTATCCGCTGATTGAAGTGGGCGAACTGGAACTGAATCGCAACCCGGATAACTATTTTGCCGAAGTAGAGCAGGTCGCGATGTCACCCGCGAACGTGGTGCCGGGAATTGGTTTCTCGCCGGACCGGATGTTGCAGGGCCGTCTCTTCTCCTACGGCGATGCGCATCGTTACCGCCTGGGCGTCAATCATCACCAGATCCCGGTAAATGCCCCGCGCTGCCCGTTCCACAATTATCATCGTGACGGCGCGATGCGGGTGGACGGTAACAGCGGCAACGGGCCGACGTATGAACCGAATAGCTTCGGCGTCTTTCAGGAGCAGCCGGACTACAGCGAGCCGCCATTGAGCGTCGAGGGCGCGGCCGATCACTGGAATCACCGCGAAGATACCGATTACTTCAGCCAGCCGCGTAAGCTGTATGAACTGTTGAGCGATGAGGAGCATCAGCGGATGTTTGCCCGCATTGCCGGAGACATGAAAGAGGTGCCGGAATTTATTCAGCAGCGGCAAATCGGTTTGTTCAGCGAAGTTCATCCAGAATACGGTGCAGGCGTAGCTGCCGCACTGGCAGAGTTGAAGCAGAATAAGTAAGTCGATCCCGGGAGCCGAAAAGGCTCCCGTTTTTTGGGATTAGTGACCGGATTGCTGCAGGTGCTGCGTCGAAGTGCCGGTGATTTTTTCGATCAGGCTCGGTTCCAGACCGTTTTCCAGCATCGCGTGGGCAATACGTCGCGCTTCCTCCTGACGCCCTTCCTGAAAGCCTTTTTCAAGCCCTTGCTGCATACCCTGCTGCATTCCTTGTTGCATACCCTGCTGTTCCAGAAACTTTGCAATATTCATTAACTTCTCCTTTTGCTGTGGATGCGGCGTTTTTTCTGCCAGCTCGCGCAGAAAAATAACCGGCTGGGTTGAACTTCCTGACTGCATAATATAGTTGGTTAATGCCCTGAACTGCGTCTGGGTAGTGTATCCCAACTGCAACAGGCTCACCAGTTGCTCTACCAAATCAAGCATATCGCGCTGGCGAATGTGCTTGTGGAGAAACTCCAGCGTCGCCATCCGCCGATGCTGCATAATCTCTTCATCCGGCGTAACGGTGATATCAATCAGGGGAAATTCGCCGTTATAGATTGACCGGGCAAGTTCGTCATCCCGGAAACCATCCAGCCAGCGCCGGGAGTATGGATACGGACTGGTCAGACCGTGATAAAAAAGAAGCGGGATCACCAGCGGCAGTTCGTCTTCTCCCTTTTCCAGATGGCGATTCATCGCCGACAGCGCGTAGCGCATCAGCCTGAAAGCCATGTTTTTGTCCGGCGAGCTTTGATGTTCAATCAGCAGATAGATGTAGCCAGCGCCATTGCGGGTTTGCACGGAATAAAGAATGTCGGTGCATTTCTCGCGTAAATCCTCCTCAATAAAACTGCCGGATTCGAGCTGGAGCGTGTGGAGATCGCAGAGTTCGCGCAGCCTTTCTGGCAGATGGATCGCCATAAAATCGCGCGCGGTGGCTTTATGCATCAAAAAATGTTTAAACACCGCATCGTGCGGCGTGTAAATGCGGGTGTGGGGCATGGTGCTCTCCTTGCCGTTAATCGTCCGGCAAAAACCTTATCACAGCCGCAAGGCAGGACCCGTTTCAGGTCACAGTTTCCCGAGCTGGCTCGCAAAGCGATCCCCTGTCCGTTTCTGGTTCTGGTAAACTCGGATTTTTATTTTGCAAGGAGTTAACATGCGCCAGAGGACTATCGTCTGCCCGCTGATCCAGCATGACGGGCACTATTTGCTGTGTAAAATGGCCGACGATCGCGGTGTATTTCCCGGACAGTGGGCGCTTTCCGGCGGCGGCGTGGAGCCGGGGGAACGTATTGCAGAGGCGCTACGGCGGGAGGTGCGCGAGGAGCTGGGTGAGCAGCTTATTTTACGCGAAATCACGCCCTGGACCTTCAGCGATGATATCCGGTTAAAAACGTACGCCGACGGCAGCCAGGAAGAGATCTATATGATTTACCTCATCTTTGACTGCGTGGCGGGCAACCGGGAGATCCACATTAATGAAGAGTTTCAGGATTATGCATGGGTGAAAGCAGAAGATCTCATCCACTACGATCTTAACGTCGCCACCCGTAAGACGCTTACGCTCAAAGGATTACTGTAACCGCTGCGCCACCCATTCCTGCAAGGCCCGGCGGGAGATTTTAATACCGCCAGCGTGGAGTTCGCCAGGCAATGCCACCCAGCGCACCGGCTGCTGGTAACGGGCCAGTTTATCCTGCACCCAGCGTGACAACTGCTGTTCGTCAGGCGGCACGTCGCTGTCGACCACCGCCACCGGGCGCTGGCCGAATTCGCGATCCGCAACAGGAACGATAAAAACCTGCCGTACCTGCGGGTGCGCGGCGATAACCCGCTCTACTTCTTCAGGCTGAATGCCTTCGCCACCGCTGAAAAAAAGGTTATCCAGCCGACCGATAATGGTCAGCCTGCCATCACGCAGTTCGCCACGGTCGCGGGTGGCAAACCAACCATGGGCATTCAGCAGCGGATGCAGTTTGCCGTCTAGCCAGTAGCCTTCCGCCATGCTGGAGGCGCGCAGCCAGACTTCACCGTCTTCAAGCCGCATTTCTCTTCCGGGCAACAGAGTGCCCACATCCGCCAGGCCATCAGCTTCTTTGGCACAGACCGTGGAAGCAAATTCGGTCAGGCCGTAGCCGCACCAGCTACGGATGCCGCGCTCGCTTGCCCGTTGGGTCAGTTCAACGGGAATGGCCGCGCCGCCGAGCAGCACGGCTTTCAGCGCCACCGGCGCGTCGTTTTCCAGTAAACGCCACAGCTGAGTCGGCACCAGCGAGGCGTGGGTACAGCCCGCCAGCGCCTGTGCCAGAGGCTGTTTCACCCGTACCGTCAGCCGCGCACCGGCGAACAGCCAGCGCCAGACAATTCCCTGCCCGGAAACGTGATACATCGGCAACGAAAGCAGCCAGTCATCATCAGAGGTGAAGGGGATCATCGCCAGCACTCCCTGCGCGCTGGCAAGGTGCGCCGCAAAAGTATGCACCGCCGCCTTCGGCAGGCCGGAGGAGCCAGAGGTCAGCGTCATTGACGCCAGCCGCTGCGGTTGCCATTGCGCCGCTTCGCCGCCTTTCAGCGCCCGCATATGCAGGCGATTCAGGCCGGGAAAGTGACCGTCATTTTCCAGATCCACCGCGTGCTGCAACGTCAGCGTGGGCAACAGTTGATCCAGCAAAGCCGCAGGCAACTGCGGGTTGACCGGCAGCACGCGCGCGCCGCACTGTAAAAGCGCCAGCCACGTCAGAAGCGCTGCCGGATGATTGCTGGCGCGCAGCATCACGCCCTCCCCCTCCTGCACGCCCTGTGCGGCAAAGCCTGATGCCAGAGCGTCGATACGCGCGCACAGTGTCTGCCAGGTGAGAGTGTCGTCATTAAGACGCAGCGCAGGCGCGTCCGGGCGTAATTTCCGCCATTCGCGCCACGGCCAGTCGCTAAAGATCATAACAGTGGCTCCAGCGCATCGATGGTCAGGCACGGTAAATCACTGCCTGGCCAGCGGCGCAGCAGCTGTGACTGCATCAGGCTGAGCGTATCCAGACCCGGCAGCGTATCCGGGGTCAGCCAGGCGGCAACCCGCGCCAGCTGCGTTAAGCCGAGACTGGACTCAATTGAGGAGCTGATCACCGCCGTTAAGCCCAGCGCGTGCGCGGCTTCCACCTGCTCACGAACCTTTTGCAGGCTGCCGGTCAACGTGGGCTTGATGACCACCGCCCCGACGCCGGGTTCGGCGGCGAACTGAAAATCGGCCTCGCGCAGGCTTTCATCCCAGGCAATGGTGATGCCCGTTTCACGGGCGAAGGCGCGAGAGTCGTCCCGCGTTTTGCACGGCTCCTCAAGGAAGGCAATGCGATGCCGCCACGCCGGATTGACGTATCGGGCAAACTGCTGCGCCCGTAGCGGAGTCCATGCGCGGTTGGCGTCCAGACGCAGCCGAAGATCCGGGATCGCCTCCAGCAGCAGATTGACCACCATCCCGTCCCGTACGGCTTCGTACAGGCCGACTTTGACCTTCGCCACCTTCTCTCCTTCCATCGCGGAGAGCACCGGCAGAAGGGCGTCGGGATCGCCGGTGCACAGCGGCGCGGCACAATAATTCGCCGCCTGCGGCAGCTCATCAGCCAGTTCGGCCAGCGCGCAGCTCAGGCCAAAGGCAACGGACGGCAGATCCGGTAAGCCACAGGCGTGATTATGCGGCCAGCCCGCCGCCCAGTGCAGCAGCGCCGCTTCGGCCTCCGCCAGCGATTCCTCGCTAAAGCCCGGCAGTGGGGAGATCTCTCCCCACCCTTCCCGGCTCCCGTCGGTCAGGCAGACGAACAGCCCGTCGCGGGTTTTTAGCCGCCGCTCGCGCAGCACCACGCCCGCGTCCATCGGGATCTGCCAGCGGTATACCTGCGCGCGACGCATTACGGGTTCCGCTTAAATTTGCTGAAGTCCGGCTGACGCTTCTGATTGAAAGCGTTGCGCCCTTCCTGACCCTCTTCGGTCATATAAAACAGCATGGTCGCATTCCCGGCCAGCTCCTGAAGTCCGGCCTGACCATCGCAGTCGGCGTTCAGGGCCGCTTTCAGGCAACGCAGTGCCATCGGGCTGTTTTGCAGCATTTCACGACACCAGCGCACGGTTTCTTTTTCCAGCTCTGCCAGCGGTACAACGGTATTCACCAGCCCTATATCCAGCGCCTGTTGTGCATCGTACTGGCGGCACAGGAACCAGATTTCACGCGCTTTTTTCTGCCCGACGATACGCGCCATGTACGCAGCCCCCCAGCCACCGTCGAAAGAGCCGACTTTCGGACCGGTCTGGCCGAAAATGGCGTTTTCAGCGGCGATGGTCAGATCGCACATCATATGCAGCACGTGCCCGCCGCCGATGGAGTAGCCCGCGACCATCGCCACGACCGGTTTTGGACAGGTGCGGATCTGGCGCTGGAAATCCAGCACGTTCAGGTGATGCACGCCGGAGTCATCCTGGTAGCCGCCGTAATCACCGCGCACTTTCTGATCGCCACCGGCACAGAAGGCTTTTTCACCTTCCCCGGTCAGGATAATGACACCGATGTTGTCATCGTAGCGGGCATCCGCCAGCGCCTGAATCATCTCTTTCACGGTTAGCGGACGAAACGCGTTGCGCACCTGGGGGCGGTTAATGGTGATTTTAGCGATGCCGTCGGCAGACTTTTGATAACGAATATCGGTATAGCCTTCGGAACAGTCCTGCCATTCAACGGCGGCATACAGCATGTTTTCATCAGGATAGATCATCATGTTTCCTTAAATCAGAGAGACAGAAGCTGTGCCAGGGTGGAAGCGACGCCCACCGGGTTTTCCCGATGCGCATTATGTCCGGCAGCAGAAATAATATGGCAGGACGCGTTGAGTTCATCGGCGATGGCCCTGAATTTAGCGTCACGTTCGCCACAGAGATACCAGAAGGGAAAATCCCGCGCACGCAGCGCAGGACGTAAATCAGGCTGGACCGCCAGCGACGTCGCCATCAGCATTTCCGCCAGCGCAGGCCCGTGATTATGCTGGCGCAACCTGACCAGCGCCTGACGCTGAGAAACCGTGAGCGAGGCAAAAACCGGCTGCTGATACCAGAGTTCAAAAACGTCATTAAGCGGCTGCTGGCGAAAACGCGCGGCCCAGCGCTGGTCCGAAAGCCGCCGTTCCGCCCGGTCGCGATCGTTCTGCAACCCCGGATGCCCGCCTTCAACAATCACGCCCAGCAAACCGGGCATGGATTGCTGGCAAGCCTGATACATCGCAATGCGGCCGCCGAGGGAGTACCCCACCAGCCAGTATTCAAGTATGTTGTAACTAAGTAAGGTATTATTGAGCGCGATACAGACGTCGTCGAAATCTCTTGCCGGGAGATTGACCGACCCACCGTGACCGGGGAGATCGACATACAGCCGCGAAACGTCGCTAAACTGCTCGCCGACCTCGCGCCACTCGCGGTTATCGCCGGAGAAACCGTGCAAAAACACCAGCCAGGGCCGCGTTGGTAGCCCCCGCTCCGCTACGGCATGCAGCTTCATAACTGGCTCACCTGAGCCAGCAGATGCTGAAGCGTCTGCGCGCCGTCTGCGCCGTCCACCACCACTTCGATAATCGTCGCGGCGGGCGTGTTCCATGCCCCGGCCAGCGCCTGTTCCAGCGCCTCCCAGCCGCTGGCGCGGGCGTAGTGCAGATCAAACATTGCGGCAGCGCGATCGAAATGGACGTTTTGCGGCATACAGTACAGGCGTTCGCGCTCGTTCACCGGCGTCGGCAGCAGCGAGAATATCTGTCCGCCGTTGTTATTTACCACAATCAGTACAAAAGGTGCCGGAACCTGGCGCAGCAGCGCGAGGCTGTTGAGATCGTACAGCGCGGAGAGATCGCCGACGATAGCCAGCGTTGGCCGCGCGCTGGCGCGCTGCACGCCCGCAGCGGTGGAAATCAGACCATCAATACCGCTGGCGCCGCGATTGCTGTACACCGGATAGCCGACCGGGAGCTGACCAAGCGCATCAATCAGCCGCACCACCAGGCTGTTGCCGACAAAAAGCTGGCCCTGCTCCGGCAGATACTGGCTGATGCGGTGCGCCAGCTGCGCTTCGCCAAAGGTTTCGCGACGCGCCTGCACCGTCTGCCAGGCCTGCTCCGCCAGACGAGGAACAGCCACGCACCACGGCTGACGTTTTTCCGCCGGATGCTGCGCCAGCCAGTCGCCCACCGCGCTCACCAGCCGACGTCCACGATGCTGCGCCGGGTCCAGGCGTCCGCTAAGATTATCCACCAGCCAGTACTCTTCCGGCTCGCAGCTCACCTGCCACTGGAGGAGACGTTTTCCGGTCAGGCTGCTGCCCAGTTGGATCACGATTTGCGCCTGCTGAAGTTCGCTCACCGCCTGCGCATTGCCGAGCCACAAGTCGGCACAGGGCAGCGGCTGTCCGGTTTGCGACAGCACGTCGCTAATCAGCGGCCAGCCGAGCGTTTTCGCCCATTCAGCAACCTGTTTCCCCTCCGCCGCGCTCATCCGCCCGGCGACGATGACCCCGCGCTTTTGCCGCCAGTAAAACCAGTCGCGCTGGATGTCGCTTTTGAGGGTAAGCGCGCTGCGCAGCCAGGGTTTTTCATCCTGCCACCAGTCGCCGAGCGCCTGCTGCCAGGCGGCGTCGGTATCGTCCATTTCGCCGTATAAAGGTTCGGCAAACGGACAGTTGATATGGGCTCCGCCCGCGTGCAGGTTGCCGAGCGCGTTATCAATCGTGGAGACCAGCCATCTGGCCGGAATGTCCGGGCTGGGACGCGGCAGCGAGAGGGACTGTGCCGGATGCGTGGCAAACATCCCCGGCTGGCGGATGGCCTGATTTGCGCCGCAGTCGATCAGCTCCGGCGGACGGTCGGCGGTCAGCAGAACAATTTTTTCTCCGGTCAGCCCGGCTTCAATCAGCGCCGGATACAGATTCGCCGCCGCCGTCCCAGACGTCACAATCACCGCCACCGGCTCGCGGCTCACTTTTGCCAGCCCCAGCGCCAGATGCCCCAGCCCGCGCTCGTCAAAATGGGTATGGAGAACCAGCGCGCGGTTTTCCGCCGCCGCCAGGGTCAGCGGCGTGGAGCGGGAGCCGGGCGCAATGCAAACATGCCGCACGCCGTGACGCGTTAATGCTTCCAGGATCACCGTCGCCCAGCGTCGGTTAAATGCGCTTACTGACATAAATTTGTCCGGTATCAATATTGCGACACAGTATAAATAAGAGATAGCGATGAGTTTTTGATATGAGTCGGGAATGCGTGAGTCAGTGCGTCTGAAGATGCAATAAACCCAGCGGCAGAGGCGTTAAAAGAAAGGATTGGTCAATCAAAGGCAAATCTTAAGGCACCCTCGCCCGCTCAAAGCCATGGCATTATAAAGGGTACTGCCAAAAAAAAGCAGTACCCATGAGGAGTGAGAAGCCGGAAATTAGCCGCGTAGCAGCAGGCCAAGCACCAGACCGGCTGCGGCGCCGATGCCCACACCCTGCCACGGTTTTTCACGCACGTAGTCATCCGCGCGATAGGCTACCTGTTTTGCACGGTAGTAATAGGTATCAGAAGCCTGGCTTACGCGGTTTTTCACGTCTTCCAGAGACTGCTCTGCACGGGCTTTCAGCTCAATGTATTTCTGATCGGCAGGATCCCCAGAGGAGCGCAGCACTTCCTCCAGCGTCTCGCTCAGAAGAGTCAGATCGTCGTCGATACGTGATTCATAAGAGTGATAAGACATTTTGCTTTCTCCATGTTTTACAAGGCGTGTCAGCTAACTATAGACAAGGACTTTGCGTTACGCCTGGCGAACTTCGCGCGCCATGCCGATATGGGGGATATCATCCTCCAGATAAATCTCCGTAACCGGGCTGAAACCAAACTGCGCATAGAAGTTTTGCAAATGTGCCTGCGCGCTGAGGTACAGCGCGTGCTGCGGCCAGTGCTGCTCGCAGCTTGCGACCGCGCGGGAGAGCAACTGATAGCCCAGTTTTTCGCCGCGCACCGCCTCGCTGACGATGACTCTGCCTATGACTACCGGATCATATTCACTATCACTTTTCAGAATCCTCGCATACGCCACGAGGGTATTATCACGCCAGCCGAGAAGGTGACGGTTGTCGCCCAGCAGGTCGTCTCCGTCAACATCCAGATAGGCGCACTTTTGCTCGACGACAAAAACTTCACAGCGCAGTTGTAACAACGCATAGAGCTGGTGAACGGTTAACTGCGAATGATGAAGATCCTGCCACTGAATCATGCGGTGCTCCTGAATAATGACGCCGGGGTATACTGATACTCATTAATACGCGGCGAGGAAAAGAAAGTATGGAGTTACTGTTTTTGGGAACGTCTGCGGGTGTGCCGACCCGCACGCGTAATATGACGTCGATTTTACTGAATTTGCAACAGCCAACCTTATCCGCAAGCTGGCTTTTTGACTGCGGCGAAGGCACGCAGCATCAGTTACTTAAAACCAGCTATCATCCCGGCAAGCTGGATAAAATCTTTATTACCCATCTGCATGGCGATCATCTTTTTGGTCTGCCGGGATTGCTGTGCAGCCGCTCAATGCAGGGAAATCCCCAGCCGCTGACGATTTACGGACCAAAAGGGGTGCGCGAATTTGTCGAGGTGGCGCTGCGGCTGAGCGGCTCATGGACGGATTACCCGCTCACCATTGAGGAAATCAGCGCGGGCGAAGTCTTCCGCAATCAACATTATATCGTTACCGCCTGGCCACTGAATCATCCGGTGGAGTGTTACGGCTACCGCATTGAAGAGCAGGATAAACCCGGTGCGCTGAACGCCGCCGCGCTTGCCGCAGCGGGCGTCCCCGCAGGACCGCTTTACCAGAAACTCAAACAGGGGCTGACCGTCGAACTGGACGATGGCCGTACCCTCAATGGCAGCGACTACCTGGCCGCCGCAACGCCGGGTAAAAAACTGGCGATTTTTGGCGATACCGCCCCCTGCCCCGCCGCGCTGGAACTGGCGCGCGGCGTAGATGTGATGGTGCATGAAACCACCCTGGAGCACGCGATGGCGGAGAAAGCCAACAGCCGTGGACACTCCTCAACGGTGCAGACGGCGGAGCTGGCGAAGCAGGCGGGCGTGGGCAGGCTCATTGTGACGCACGTCAGCTCCCGCTACGATGAAGCAGGCTGCGCGCAGCTGCTGGAAGAGTGCCGCCGCCATTTTGCTGCCACCGAACTGGCAGCGGATCTTGCGACGATCGCGGTTTAAGCGTCCTGCCCTCTATTTTTTCGTTAAGGTGCCGATAACCCTGTAATACGGTTTCGCGTTTCCTTACCTCCTGAGGGCTTTATGGACACTTTTCAGAAAGACATTGATGACAGGGCGAATCTCACCCTGTCTAACCGCTTTGAACTTTTGCTGTTTCGCCTCGGCGAGTCTGCCCATGACGAGAAATCCGAACTGTTCGGGATTAACGTCTTTAAGCTGCGCGAAATCGTGCCCATGCCCACCTTTACCCGCCCGGCCGGGATCAAGCCGCCGCTGCTGGGGATGGTAAATATTCGCGATCAAATTATCCCGGTTATCGATCTTCCCGCCGTCGCCGGCTGCAAACCGGCAACCGGGCTGAATATTCTGCTGATCACCGAATATGCCCGCAGCGTGCAGGCGTTTGCCGTGGAGTCGGTGGAAAATATTATTCGCCTCGACTGGACGCAGATCCACACCGCAGAAAAAGCCATTAACGGGCAGTACATCACCAGCATCGCCTGCCTGGACGAAGATAAAAACAGCAATAATCTCGCGCTGGTCATCGACGTTGAACAAATTCTGTATGACATTGTTCCGGCGGAGCACGATCTGCACGCCACCAATCTGCAAACGCAGAAATTTAAGGTCAAGCCCGGCTCGACGGCGATTGTGGCAGAGGATTCGAAAGTGGCCCGCATGATGCTGGAAAAAGCGCTTCAGGCGATGGAAATCCCGGCGCAGCTGCATATCACCGGTAAAGAAGCGTGGGAGAAAATCGAGCGGCTGGCGGAAGAAGCGCGCGCGGAGGGCGTGCCGGTCACCGATAAAATCTCCATGGTGCTGACTGACCTGGAGATGCCGGAGATGGACGGATTCACCCTCACCCGCAAAATCAAAACCGACGAGCGGTTAAAACATATTCCGGTGGTGATCCACTCGTCGCTGTCAGGAAATGCTAACGAAGACCATATCCGCAAAGTGCAGGCGGACGGCTACGTTGCCAAGTTTGAAATTAACGAGCTGTCGTCGGTGATCCAGGAGGTGCTGGATCGCGCGGCGCAGAAAGGCAGCGGACCGCTGATTAGCCGCAGACAAAGCGCCTGAGGTGAACGGGGTGCCAGAGGGTCAGGCGTCCCACTTTTGCGAAATGAAAGATAAAAGCCGCTGACAAGTCAGCGGCTTTTTATATCAATTACAGCAGCGGCAACGCGCGCTGTACGATGCTAATCAGCGGCTGCGGCCAGACGCCGAGCACCAGCACCAGCAGAGCGGAGATCAGTACCACAATCCCGCCCGCGCTGTAGGCCCAGTTAGACGGGGCATCGCGGTTAAGCTGCTGCGGAGCGTTCAGGTACAGGCTCACGGCTACACGCAGGTAGTAGTAGAGACCAATCGCGGAACCCACTACCACCGCGCCGACCAGCCACCACAGATTGGCCTGGACGCCGACAGCCAGCACGTAGAATTTGCCGATAAAGCCCAGGGTCATCGGAATACCCGCCAGCGACAGCATCATCACCGTCATCACCGCAGCAAGGATCGGGCGATGCCAGAACAGACCACGGTAGGAGAACAGCGAATCAGCATCCGGGCCACGATACGGGCTGGACATCAGGCTGACCACGCCGAACGCGCCGAGGCTGCTGAACAGGTAGCCTGCCAGATAAACGCCCACCGCTTCCATCGACATTTCGCCGCTTTGCAGAGCAATCAGCGCCACCAGCAGATAGCCGAGGTGTGAGATGGACGAGTAACCGAGCAGACGCTTGATGTTGGTCTGGCTCAGCGCCATCAGGTTACCGAAGATAATGGAGGCGAAGGCAATAATGCCCAGCACTACGCGCACCGCTTCGCTATCACCCACCGGAGCGTAGAGGAACAGACGCATCACCACGCCAAAGATGGCGATTTTGCTGGCGGTGGCCAGGAAGGTGGAAACCGGCGCAGGCGCGCCCTGATACACATCCGGGGTCCACAGGTGGAACGGCACCAGTGAGAGTTTGAAGCCAAGACCCACGATCATCAGCCCCAGACCCGCCATCAGCAGCGGTTCGTGCAGCATCCCGTCACCCAGGCTCTTACCGATCGCCAGGAATGACAGGTTGCCAGTCTGCGCATACACCAGCGCCATACCGAACAGCAGGAATGAAGAAGCTGCGGCAGACAGAATGGTGTATTTGATGCTGGCTTCCAGCGAGCGTTTTTGCCGGTAGGCATAGCCCACCAGACCAAACAGCGGCAGGGAAATCAGCTCAATACCGAGGAACAGCGCGGCCATGTGGTTAGCGTTGGCCAGCAGAATCCCACCCAACGCGGCAATCAGTACCAGCAGGTAGAACTCTTCCTGGTTATCGTTTAAGCCCTCAAGCCACGGATAGGCAAACGTACAGGTGGCGAGGCTCGCCAGCAGGACCAGTCCGGTATAAAACATCGCGTAGCCATCAACGCGCATCAGCGGCGTGACGTCCATGCTACCCGCCTGGCCAACAAACCAGAGCGAAACTAACGCGGCATTCAGCCCAATGACCGACAGCGTGGCATTAAGAAAATGATTGCGTCGCCACGCAATGGAGAGCATCACGACCACCACCGTCAGACCGACGATTAGCAGCGGTAGCAGCGCAATCAGGTGTTGTGGAGTTATTGTCATGGCGATTTACGGCCTTGTAGTAGAAACAGAATTAACAAACCACTGCTGGATGTTGCTCATCGCAGAATGCGAGGTATCCAGAATCGGCTGAGGCCAGAAGCCCAGCAGTACCAGCAGCACAACCAGAAGCAGAATGATAAACAGCTCGCGCAGCGACATTCCCGGCAGCTCCTGGGCGGCGATTTCGCTTTTCGCTTTACCGAAGTAAGCGCGATGCAGCATTGCCAGCGAGTAAACGGAGGCAAACACCAGACCAAAAGTGGAAATCACGGTGATCAGCGGCACCACTTTGAAGCTGCCGAACAGGATCATAAATTCGCCAACGAAGTTACCGGTGCCCGGCATCCCCAGCGTAGCCACAGCGAAAAACAGCGACATCGCCGGAAGCCATTTAATTTTGCTCCACAGGCCACCCATCATGCGCATATCGCGGGTATGCAGACGTTCGTAAAGCTGACCGCAGATGATAAACATCCCGGCCGCCGAGAGGCCGTGGGCAATCATCTGGATCACCGCGCCCTGGTAAGCCAGCTGGCTACCGGTGTAAATCGCGATCAGTACGAAACCCATGTGCGACACGGAGGTGTAAGCAATCAGACGTTTGATATCGGTCTGGGCAAATGCCATCCACGCGCCGTAGAAAATGCCGATCACCCCAAGCCACATGGCGATGGGCGCGAATTCAGCGGAAGCGTTCGGGAACAGCGGCAGAGAGAAGCGCAGCAGGCCATAAGCCGCTGTTTTCAGCAGAATCCCTGCAAGGTCCACGGACCCCGCAGTCGGTGCCTGGGAGTGCGCATCCGGCAGCCAGCCGTGTAGCGGAACGACCGGCATTTTCACCGCAAACGCGATGAAGAAGCCCAGCATCAGCAGGTATTCCACACCGTGCGACATCGGCGTTTTCAGCAGCGCTTCGTAGTTGAAGGTCCAGACGCCGGTCGCGCTGTAGTGCACAAACACCAGCGCCAGAATCGCAATCAGCATCACCAGACCGCTTGCCTGGGTATAAATAAAGAATTTGGTGGCCGCAGAAATACGCGTCTTCCCGTCAGAGGCTTTATGGCCCCAGAGTGCAATCAGGAAGTACATCGGCACCAGCATCATCTCCCAGAAGAAGAAGAACAGGAACATGTCGATAGCAAGGAACACGCCGATGACGCCGCCCAGGATCCACATCAGGTTGAGGTGGAAGAAGCCCTGGTATTTTTCGATTTCACGCCATGAGCAGAGCACCGCCAGCACGCCGAGCAGACCGGTAAGCGTCACCATCAGCAGCGACAGGCCGTCTATCGCCAGATGGATGCTGATCCCAAAACGTGGGATCCACGGCAGCATGAATTCTGACTGCCACTGCGGCAAACCGGCGGCCTGCGTCAGAGAGTAGCCGCCCTGCAACCAGAGTTGCAGAGAGAGCAAAAACGTCAGTCCCATGGTGATCAGCGCGATCCAGCGCGGCATCTTCACGCCGAAGCGTTCGGTCTGCCAGCACAGGAAGCCGCCGATAAAGGGGATTAGTATTAGCCAGGGTAGTAACATGGCGATATTTGTTCCTTGTTTAAGTCCGGCTCAGGCGATCTGAATGATGATAGCGCCTGTCCTTATGGACCTGATTTTCAACGAATTCTCACAAAATGCACTTTGGCGTTCGCGGCCATGAACTGCGCCTGACGAACGCCTGAGACTCAACGCAATACCATCAGCAGAGCCAGTACCACTACCGCGCCAATGCTCATCGACGCTACGTACCAGCGCAGGTAGCCGTTTTCGCTGAACAGCAGCCCTTTACCCGCAAAGCGCGACAGAATCGCCGGAATGTTCATCAACGCATTCAGCGGATCGCGGCGGATAAGCCACGCCACGCCGAGGAACGGCTTGACGAAGATTTTGTCGTACAGCCAGTCGAAGCCCCAGGCGTTATACCACCAGGTGCCCAGCAGACGGCCCGGCGCGCTGTTGGCAATGGACGTGACCAGCGTACGTTTACCCAGCCACAGCCAGGCGGCGATCAGGATGCCCGCAATCGCCACCACGCCAGAGGTAATTTCCAGCGTCAGGATATGACCGTGGTCCATTTCGCGGGTTGCTGGCAGCACGTTCTGCAACGGCGGCACGATCAGCGCGCCCACAAAAGTGGAGAGGATCATCAGCACAATCAGCGGCAGGTGATGTGTGATGCCCTTCCCTGCGTGAGCGTGGATTTGCTCTTTGCCGTGGAAGACAATGAAAATCATGCGGAACGTGTAGAGCGACGTCATAAACGCCCCGACCAGCCCGGCAATCATCAGGTTAAGATGACCGTTAGCCATCGCGCCTGCCAGAATTTCATCCTTACTGAAGAAGCCTGCGGTCACCAGCGGGAGCGCCGACAGCGCCGCGCCGCCAATGAGGAAGCTTACGTACACCAGCGGAATCGACTTGCGCAGGCCGCCCATTTTAAAGATGTTTTGCTCATGGTGGCAGGCCAGGATCACCGAACCGGACGCCAGGAACAGCAGCGCTTTAAAGAACGCATGGGTCATCAGGTGAAAAATGGCTGCGTCCCACGCCTGTACGCCCAGCGCCAGGAACATGTAACCAATCTGACTCATGGTGGAATAAGCGAGAACGCGTTTGATATCGGTTTGCACCAGCGCGGCAAAACCGGCCATGACCAGCGTGACCGCGCCCACAATGCCAACCAGATGCAGAATTTCCGGGGTCATCAGGAACAGGCCGTGGGTACGGGCAATCAGGTAAACCCCTGCCGTTACCATGGTCGCGGCGTGGATCAGCGCGGAAACCGGGGTCGGACCTGCCATCGCGTCGGCAAGCCAGGTCTGCAACGGTAGCTGCGCCGATTTACCGACCGCGCCGCCCAACAGCATCAGGGTTGCCCATTGCAGCGTCGTGCTGCCGGTAGCAAAGTGCTGCGGAGCCAGCTCCACCATTTCACGGAAGTTCAGGGTGCCCAGTTCGTTATAAAGAATGAACAGTGCAAAGGCGAGAAACACGTCGCCGACGCGGGTCACCACAAACGCTTTCATCGCCGCTGCGCCATTCTTCGGATCGGTGTAGTAGAACCCGATCAGCAGATAGGAGCACAGGCCCACGCCTTCCCAGCCGAGATACATCAGCAGCAAGTTGTCGGAGAGCACCAGAATCACCATGCTGGCGATAAACAGGTTGGTATAAGCGAAGAAGCGGGAATAGCCCTCTTCACCGCGCATATACCACGAGGCGAACATGTGGATCAGAAAACCGACGCCGGTCACTACCGACAGCATGGTCAGTGACAGGCCATCCAGCACCAGGTTAAAGCCGATGTTGAAATTACCAACCGACATCCACGTCCACAGCGGCTGGCTGAACGGCGTGCGGTCGCCGTTGAGAAATTCAACGCCAACAAACGCCGTGACCAGTGCAGCAAGTCCAATGGAGCCAACGCCGACGATAGCGGAAAGATTCTCCGACCAGCGGCCGCGCGAGAAGGCCAGTAATAAGAAGCCAATCAATGGCAGAATAATGGTTAAGGCAAGCATGTTCATCCACGCAACTCACTTACTGAATCGATGTTCAGATTCTGGCGACGACGATGGAGCTGCAACAGCAGCGCCAGGCCGATACTCGCCTCAGCAGCCGCAAGGCTGATAGCGAGAATGTACATCACCTGACCATCGGTCTGGCCCCAGTAGCTTCCGGCAACCACAAAGGCCAGCGCGGAGGCGTTAATCATGATCTCCAGCCCAATCAGCATAAACAGCAGATTGCGGCGGATCACCACCCCGGTCAGACCGAGGACAAACAGAATGGCTGCGAGGATCAGTCCATGTTGTAAGGGGATCATGCGTGCTCCTCCGTTTTTCTTTTCGCGCTGTCGTTCGGACGGTTGCTCAGCACCTCACCGGCGCGATCTTCACGCCCAACGTGGAAGGCAACGACCAGTCCTGCCAGCAGCAGCATGGATGCCAGCTCCACCGCCAGTACATACGGCCCAAACAGCGTGATCCCGACGGCTTTCGCGCTGATAGCCGCACCTTCAATGCCCTGATCGTTAACGCCAAGAATGGCGTAAATCACCACCACCAGCAGCACCGCCGAAACCACCGCCGGTCCCAGCCAGATTTGCGGCTTCAGCCATTGACGTTCCTGTTCGATTTCCGAACCGCCCAGGTTGAGCATCATCACCACAAACACGAACAGCACCATGATTGCGCCTGCGTAAACGATGATTTCCAGCGCCCCGGCGAAGTATGCGCCCAGCGAGAAAAACACCCCGGCAATCGCCAGCAGCGACACAATCAGATACAGCAGTGCGTGGATCGGATTGGTGTGCGTAATCACCCTGAAGGTAGTCAGGATGGCGATAAGGCCACAGATATAAAAAGCGAACTCCATTGCCCCTCTCCTTACGGTAACAGGCTCTTGACGTCGACAGGCTTGGCTTCGTTTTCCGCTTCGCCCTTATCTTTGCCGTCGATTGCCATACCTGCCATCCGGTAGAAATTGTATTCCGGGTATTTGCCCGGACCGGAAATCAGCAGATCCTCTTTTTCGTACACCAGATCCTGACGCTTATACTCGCCCAGTTCGAAGTCCGGCGTTAACTGGATCGCCGTGGTCGGACAGGCTTCTTCACACAGACCGCAGAAAATGCAGCGTGAGAAGTTGATACGGAAAAACTCCGGGTACCAGCGGCCATCTTTGGTCTCCGCTTTTTGCAGAGAGATACAGCCTACCGGACAGGCTACCGCACACAGGTTACAGGCAACGCAACGCTCGGAACCGTCCGGGTCGCGCGTCAGCACAATGCGTCCACGGTAGCGAGGCGGCAGATAGACCGGCTCTTCCGGGTACATACGCGTTTCGCGTTTGGCGAAGGCGTGCAGGCCGATCATCCAGATACTGCGAACCTGGGTGCCGAAGCCCACTAATAATTCTTTTAAGGTCATGGTCTTTTCGCCCCTTATTGCGCCTGCCAGAGAATGACAGCCGCCGTTACCAGCAAGTTAATCAGCGTCAGCGGCAGGCAAATTTTCCAGCCGAAGGACATTACCTGGTCATAACGCGGACGCGGTAATGCAGCGCGGATCAAAATGAACATCATCATGAAGAACGCGGTTTTGATGGCGAACCAGATGAATGGCGGTAAGAACGGACCCTGCCAGCCCCCGAAGAACAGGGTGACAATCATCGCCGACACGGTGACGATCCCGATGTATTCCCCCACGAAGAACAGACCGAATTTCATGCCGGAATATTCAATGTGGTAACCATCGGCCAGTTCCTGCTCGGCTTCCGGCTGGTCAAACGGATGGCGGTGACATACCGCCACGCCCGCAATGGCAAAGGTGATAAAACCAAAGAACTGCGGCACGATGTTCCACAGGCCCGCCTGGTTGTTGACGATGTCGGTCATATTAAATGAACCGGCCTGCGCCACCACGCCCATCAGCGACAGGCCGAGAAACACTTCGTAGCTCAGGGTCTGCGCAGACGCACGCATTGCCCCCAGCAGCGAGTATTTGTTATTGCTCGACCAGCCTGCAAACAGCACCGCGTAAACCGCCAGCCCTGCCATCATCAGGAAGAACAGCACCCCGATGTTCAGGTCTGCAACCACCCAGCTCGGGCTGACCGGCACAATGGCGAAGGACAGCAGCAGCGAGGTAAAGGCAATCATCGGTGCCAGGGTAAAGATGACGCGGTCCGTAAATTTCGGGATCCAGTCCTCTTTAAAGAACATCTTGATCATGTCGGCGACCAGCTGGAGCGAGCCGCCCCAGCCGACGCGGTTAGGTCCGTAACGGTTCTGGAACAGACCGAGCAGGCGACGTTCACCAAAGCTCATAAACGCGCCGCAGGTCACGACCACCAGCAGAATAACCACCGCTTTCAGGATGGTTAGCAGAACATCAATAACTTCCGGTGTTAACCAGCTCATGCTTGTGCCTCCCGCAGATCCTCAAGACGCGCGCCCGCCAGCACCGGCGCGATGCCCGGCATCCCCATCGGCAAGCCAACCTGCCCTGCCGTCAGCCCTTCGGCAATAACGACCGGCAGACTGACCGTCTGGCCTTCGTAGGTGAAGGAAACATGCGCGCCCGCGTTGACACCCAGCTTCGCGGCATCGGCCGGATTAAGCCGGATATACGGCTGCGGCATACGCTGCTGGAAGACCGGTGAACGCTGCGACATTTCGTCGCTGCCGAACAGGTGGTAATACGGCGCGATACGCCATTTCCCTTCTTCCGCCTGGAAGTTCGCCGGGATTTGGGCGAAGAATTCAAGTCCGCTTTCAGAGGCTTCAATCAGACGCACGCCCGGATCGCCATGACGCAGATGACCGCCCACTTCCGCCTGGAATTTATTCCATGCCTGCGGGGAGTTCCAGCCCGGTGCCCACGCAAACGGAATTTGCGAACGAGCTGCCGTCGGCTGGTTGTTCCCTTCCATTGAGAAGGTGAACATGGTGTCTTTATCCTGCGGCTGACGCGGCTCATGGACGCTGATGTTCGCGCGCATGGCGGTACGACCGCTGTAGCGATGCGGCTCACGCGCCAGTTTCTGCCCGCGAATGCGGAACGAAGCGTCCGGTGCAGCCTCTTTGATGCCAGCCAGATGAGGCAGTTTTTCGACTACCGCATCAATAACGTGGTCGAGCTGCGTCCAGTCCACTTCACGGCTCTGCACGGTGCTGTGCAGCGAATGCAGCCAGCGCCAGCTTTCCAGCATAATGGTGCTGCTGTCGTAGTAAGCCGGATCGTAAACCTGGAAGAAGCGCTGGGCGCGGCCTTCGTTGTTGATGACCGTACCGTCGCTTTCCGCAAAGCTGGCCGCAGGCAGCACCAGGTGCGCATGATCCATAATCGCCGTGCGCTGATGGTCAATAACCATCACCAGCGGCGCTTTGGACAGCGCGGCGTCAACGCGTGCGGCAGAAGCATGACGATGCAGATCGTTTTCCAGAATCACTACGGCATCCGCCGCGCCGGATTCCAGCTCGTTCAGGGCATCGTCAAGCGAGCCGCCGTCGATCATACCGAGGCCAATACTGTTCACCGCACGGGCAATCATGGTGATGCCCACATCGGCACCGCGCCCTTTCAGCGCTTTCGCCACGTTTGCCGCCGCCTGGATCACTTCCGTGCTGCCGGAGTTGGTGCCGGAGATAATCAGCGGCTTCTTCGCTCCTGCCAGCGCCTGCACCACGACGTCGATTTTGTTTTGCAGATCGCGATCCAGACCGTCAACGGCCGGGGCGCTGTTGTCCAGCGCGTGCGCGATGGCAAAGCCAAAACGCGCCTGATCTTCAACCGGCGCGCGGTAGGTCCACGCAGCGATATCATCAAGGCGAGTATTATCAACGTTGGTCACAAACAGCGGATGTTTCGCGCGCTGGCCGATGTTAAGGATTGCTGCAATCTGCCAGTCAGCCACTTTCTGTGCCGCCGCCATTTCGCGCGCTTTGCCCTTCACCGCCTGGCGCACCGCCAGCGAGACGCGTGCACCGGTCTGGGTGATGTCTTCACCGAGCACCAGTACCGCATCACAGGATTCAATTTCGCGCAGCGCCGGAGTGCGGATCCCGCCTTCGCGCAGCACTTTCAGTACCAGTTGCAGACGTTCCTGCTCGCCCTGAGCAATACCGGTGTAGAAGTTTTCCGCGCCGACCAGTTCACGCAGCGCAAAGTTGCTCTCAACGCTGGCGCGCGGTGAGCCAATCCCGATCACTTTCTTCGACTGACGCAGAATATCCGCCGCGCCCTGCATCGCCTGTTCAGCGTTGAGGGTAATGAAATCGTCGCCACGGCGCTGTACCGGCTGACGCGGACGGTCTTTCAGGTTAACGTAGCCATAGCCAAAACGACCACGGTCGCAGAGGAAGTAGTGGTTAACGGTGCCGTTATAGCGGTTTTCGATTCGACGCAGTTCGCCATAGCGCTCGCCCGGGCTGGTGTTACAGCCAAGAGAACACTGCTGGCAGATGCTTGGCGCAAACTGCATGTCCCATTTACGGTTATAGCGCTCGGAGTGCGTTTTATCGGTAAAGACCCCGGTCGGACAGATTTCGACCAGGTTACCGGAAAATTCGCTTTCCAGCGTGCCGTCTTCCGGGCGTCCGAAATAGACGTTATCGTGCGCGCCGTAAACGCCCAGATCCTGGCCGTCGGCGTAATCTTTGTAGTAACGCACGCAGCGGTAACAGGCGATGCAGCGGTTCATTTCGTGCGAGATGAACGGCCCCAGATCCTGATTGCGGTGGGTACGTTTGGTAAAACGGTAGCGACGGAAGCTGTGACCGGTCATCACGGTCATATCCTGAAGGTGGCAGTTGCCGCCTTCTTCACAAACCGGACAGTCGTGGGGGTGGTTGGTCATCAGCCATTCCACTACGCTTTCCCGGAACTGTTTCGCTTCTTCGTCATCAATAGAGATGAAAGTACCGTCGGATGCCGGTGTCATACAGGACATCACCAGGCGGCCACGCGTGTCTTCCGCGTTTTGATATTGCTTCACCGCACACTGGCGGCAAGCACCGACGCTGCCCAGCGCCGGGTGCCAGCAAAAGTACGGAATATCAAGGCCGTGGGACAGACATGCCTGTAGCAGGTTGTCCGCACCGTTGACCTCGTATTCTTTGCCGTCTACATGAATCGTAGCCATAGTCAGCATGCTTCCAGTTGGCCTGAATAACCTTCATCCTTTACGCTCTGACTGCCTTGCCACAGCACGAAGGTCTCGGTTATTCCTTAGGCATTAATCGAATTTTTCTCTGGTATCGCTCACAAGCGAAATACCGCTATCACCAGCGCGCTTTCAGCAGGTTCGGCTGAATACCATGAATCGCATGGGTATTGCTGAACTGTTGTTTAATGCCTGCTTCAAATTCTTCGCGGAAATATTTAATCGCGCTTTGCAGCGGTTCGACCGCACCTGGCGCATGGGCGCAGAAGGTTTTGCCCGGACCGAGGAAACGACACAGTTGCTCAAGTGTCTCGATATCCCCAGGCTGGCCTTCGCCGCGCTCCAGCGCCCGCAGAATTTTCACGCTCCACGGCAGCCCGTCACGGCACGGCGTACACCAGCCGCAGGATTCGCGGGCGAAGAATTCTTCGAGGTTACGCACCAGCGGCACCATGCCAATTTCATGGTCAACCGCCATCGCCAGCGCGGTGCCGAGACGGCTCCCCGCTTTACCGATGCTTTCGAATTCCATCGGCAGGTCGAGATGCGATTCGGTCAGGAAGTCGGTGCCCGCACCGCCCGGCTGCCAGGCTTTAAACTTCAGGCCATCGCGCATACCGCCAGCGTAGTCTTCAAGGATCTCACGCGCGGTAGTACCAAACGGCAGCTCCCAGACGCCCGGATTTTTCACCCGGCCGGAGAAGCCCATCAGCTTGGTGCCCGCGTCTTTACTGGCAGAAATGCCCTGATACCATTCGACGCCGTTCGCGAGAATTGCCGGGACGTTGCACAGGGTTTCGACGTTGTTAACGCAGGTCGGTTTACCCCACACGCCGCTGCTCGCCGGGAACGGTGGCTTGGAGCGCGGGTTCGCGCGGCGACCTTCCAGCGAGTTGATCAGCGCCGTTTCTTCACCGCAGATGTAGCGCCCTGCCCCGGTATGCACGAACAGTTCGAAATCAAAACCGGTGCCGAGAATGTTTTTGCCAAGGAAACCCGCTTCGGTGGCTTCGGCAATCGCGCGACGCAGGTTCTCCGCCGCTTCGATGTATTCACCGCGCAGGAAGATGTAGCCACGGTATGCCTTCAGCGCGAATGCGGAAATCAGCATCCCCTCCACCAGCAGATGCGGCAATTGCTCCATCAGCAGGCGGTCTTTATAGGTGCCCGGCTCCATTTCATCGGCGTTACACAGCAGGTAACGGATGTTCATGGATTCGTCTTTCGGCATCAGGCTCCACTTCAGACCGGTGGAGAAGCCCGCGCCGCCGCGCCCTTTCAGGCCGGAATCTTTTACCGCGTTGACGATGTCATCAGGTGCCATGCCGGAAAGCGCTTTACGCGCGCCTTCGTAGCCGTTTTTGCTCTGATACTCATCCAGCCAGACCGGCTGCTTGTCATCGCGCAGACGCCAGGTCAGCGGATGCGTTTCGGGAGTGCGTATAATGGTTTTCATTTATACTGCTCCAGCAAATCAGGGATCGCCTCCGGCGTCAGATGGCTGTGAGTATCCTCATCAATCATCATGGTCGGCCCTTTGTCACAGTTGCCCAGGCAGCAGGTCGGCAGCAGGGTAAAACGCCCGTCAAAGGTGGTTTGCCCCGGCTTGATATTGAGTTTTTTCTCAATCGCAGCCTGAATGCCCTGATAGCCAGTGATGTGACACACGACGCTGTCGCAGTAGCGGATCACATGGCGGCCTACCGGCTGACGGAAGATCTGGCTGTAAAACGTTGCCACTCCTTCTACGTCGCTGGCGGGAATATTTAAGACTTCAGCGATGGCATAGATTGCGCCGTCCGGCACCCAGCCACGCTGCTTTTGAACAATTTTCAGCGCTTCAATGGACGCCGCACGCGGATCTTCATAGTGATGCAATTCGTGTTCGATTGCCTCACGCTCTGCCGCACTCAGCTCAAAAGCCCCGGTTTGTGGTTGTTGATTCTCGTGCATAATTAGCGGTCCACGTCTGACATAACAAAATCGATACTGCCCAGGTAGACGATCAGGTCCGACACCAGGCTGCCACGGATCGCCGAGGGGATCTGTTGCAGGTGCGCAAAGCTTGGCGTGCGCACGCGGGTGCGGTAGCTCATGGTGCTGCCGTCGCTGGTCAGGTAGTAACTGTTGATCCCCTTGGTCGCCTCAATCATCTGGAAGGATTCGTTGGCGGGCATCACCGGCCCCCACGACACCTGTAAGAAGTGGGTGATCAGGGTCTCGATATGTTGCAGCGTGCGCTCTTTCGGCGGCGGCGTGGTCAGCGGGTGATCCGCTTTGAACGGGCCTTCCGGCATGTTGTTGAGGCACTGCTCAAGAATGCGCAGGCTCTGGCGCAGTTCTTCCACTTTCAGCATCACGCGGGTGTAGCAGTCG
The DNA here is from genome assembly GCA_002421005.1 of Enterobacteriaceae bacterium UBA5654. Taxonomy (GTDB): domain Bacteria; phylum Pseudomonadota; class Gammaproteobacteria; order Enterobacterales; family Enterobacteriaceae; genus Superficieibacter. Next base: position 429,193 of record DIJC01000014.1, read on the forward strand.
GAGACGCCCCCGCCCAGCGGTACTTCAAAGTCAAAGTTTTGATAGCCAGAGTACGGACGCGCTTTACGAATATCGAAGTCGATACCGGTCGCACGCAGGCCCGCGCCGGTGGTGCCCCACTCCAGCGCTTCTTTTGCGCCATAAGCGGCAACGCCCTGCGAACGGCCTTTCAGAATGGTGTTGCGCAGCGCGGCTTTCTCATACGAGGCCAGACGCTTCGGCATCCAGTCGAGGAATTCACGCAGCAGGCGCTCCCAGCCGCGCGGCAGGTCATGCGCGACGCCGCCAATGCGGAACCATGCCGGGTGCATACGGAAGCCGGTAATCGCTTCCACCAGATCGTAAATCTTCTGGCGATCGGTAAAGGCAAAGAACACCGGCGTCATTGCGCCAACGTCCTGGATAAAGGTCGAGATATACAGCAGGTGGCTGTTGATGCGGAACAGTTCGGAGAGCATCACGCGGATCACTTCCACGCGCTCCGGCACTACAATGCCCGCCAGTTTCTCAACGGCCAGTACGTAAGGCATCTCGTTAACGCAGCCGCCGAGATATTCGATACGGTCGGTATACGGAATGTAGCTGTGCCACGACTGGCGCTCGCCCATTTTTTCTGCGCCACGGTGGTGGTAACCGATGTCCGGCACGCAGTCGACGATTTCTTCGCCATCAAGCTGAAGAATAATGCGGAATGCCCCGTGCGCTGACGGGTGGTTCGGGCCGAGGTTGAGGAACATAAAGTCCTCGTTTTCGGTGCCGCGTTTCATCCCCCACTCTTCCGGCTTAAAGGTCAGCGCTTCCATTTCCAGATCCTGCTTGGCTTTGGTCAGCTCAAACGGATCGAATTCAGTGGCGCGTGCCGGATAATCTTTACGCAGCGGATGACCCGTCCAGGTCTTCGGCATCATGATGCGCGTCAGGTGCGGGTGGCCTTCGATATCAATACCGAACATTTCCCAGGTTTCACGCTCGTACCAGTTGGCGTTAGGGAAAAGTTTGGTGAACGTCGGTACGCGCAGGTCGTTTTCAGACAATGCCACCTTGAGCATGATATCGCGATTGCGTTCAATGGAAATCAGGTGGTAGAAAACGGAAAAATCCGCGGCCGGTAAACCGTCGCGGTGGGTGCGCAGGCGCTCGTCCATGCCGTGTAAGTCAAACAGCATGACGTAAGGTTTCGGCAATTTCTTCAGGAAATCGCCCACTTCCAGCAATTGTTCACGCTTCACCCAGACAACGGGAACCCCGGTGCGGGTAGGCTGAACGGTAAAGGCATCCGGCCCAAAACGGTTGCGCAGTTCGCCAATAACCGGGTCATCCAGATGATCCCGAGTCTGCCATGTGGCTTCATGCGCGGTTAAATCGGTCATAATGTTCACCATTGCAAATGGGTCCGTGGTGTCGACAGGCTTCGCGCTATTTATTTTGATATGCGAAGGTGAATACCGCTGCCGACAGGCGCAAATTAAATCTCGTCCGGTGTACGCAGGTTAGTCACTGCGATACGTTCGCCGCGTTTACGCTCGCGCTCTGATTGCATATTGGCGCGGTAAACGCCCTGATCGCCAACCACCCAGGAAAGCGGACGGCGCTCTTTACCGATAGATTCCTGGAGCAGCATCAGCGCCTGCATGTACGCTTCCGGGCGCGGCGGGCAGCCTGGGATGTACACATCCACCGGAATAAACTTATCGACGCCCTGGACGACGGAATAGATGTCGTACATGCCGCCGGAGTTGGCGCAGGCCCCCATTGAAATCACCCACTTAGGTTCCAGCATTTGATCGTACAAACGCTGAATCACCGGGGCCATTTTGGTAAAGCAGGTTCCCGCAACGACCATCAGGTCAGCCTGGCGCGGCGAGGCACGCAAAACTTCAGCCCCAAAACGCGCCACGTCATGCACGGCGGTAAACGACGTCACCATCTCAACGTAGCAGCAGGACAGGCCGAAGTTATACGGCCAGATTGAGTTTTTGCGGCCCCAGTTAACCATATCGTGCAGAGCATGCTCGAGCTTGCCCATATACACGCTTTTGTTGACTTCCTGCTCCAGGGGATCGGTGACGATCTCCTGCTTTTGCAGGGGGTAACGGTCGTTCTCACCGTCAGGATCTATGCGGGTGAGCGTATAATCCATCTTATTGCCTCGCTTCTGGCGTTAACGATTAGTGCGGTCTGTTTCCGGGTTCATCACTTCACGACGTGAACGTACAGGCGTCCAGTCCAGCGCACGCACGCGAACGAGGTAAACCAGGCCAGCCAGCAGCACTAAAATAAAAATTGCAGCTTCTGCAAAGCCGACCCAACCGCTTTCGCGGATTGATGTTGACCATGCAAAGAGATAAAGGGCTTCAACGTCGAAAATGACGAAGAACATAGCGACCAGATAGAACTTCGCGGACAAGCGCAGGCGCGCGGTGCCGACGGAATCGATACCCGACTCAAAAGGCGTGTTTTTGTGCCTGGCGCGAGCGCGGCCGCCAAGATACCAGCCGCCCACCAGCATTAAGCAGCACAGGCCGATGGCAACGACGAGAAATACAGAGAATGCCCAGTGATGAGCGATGACTTCAGTGGATGTTGACATACGCATTGCTTAGCTCAAAAAGTAGCACTAAAACCTCTGCTCTTAACGGCAGATGAGTGCCACGTCTGTTCATGGGGAGGAATAAAAAACCATACATTTACTGCGTGAAAATTTAAAACCGCTAAATGATGTGGTTTTTTACTCCTTTCTATAACCTTTTGTCAACTTTAACAAAAGTTTCTTCACATTAGTTCACATTGAATACGTTTCATTAACATTAAATGCCTTTTAACCTTAGAGAGACCAGGTGCAAGCTTACCCTTTAACGCTGGTGAATCGTGTCCGTCAGGATTGCAAAGAACAATTACCCTCTTATTTTGACAGGATTTTGCCGTAATGCCTCCCCCTAATGAGGAGTATTTTCTTGATCTGTGACACGCTTTTGTTAATCCAACTGTAAAAAAGACAACAAATTTACCGTTTTTTTTAACATTAGCAGGAAATCCTGATTATTAATCGGGTTAACGGATATCACGCGCGTTTACTATCTTAAGCCCATGATTTTGGGTCGGATATGGAAACGAAGCGGAAAGCAGCATCATTATTTGTTCAAAAAATAGGCCACAGAGGCTATTTTTACCCTCTGCGACCTGTTTTTTACGCTTACATTTTGTTACTGCATTTTGGTGACGCGATCAGAGCAAACCGTGTTCCATTGACAGCACGTTGTCTCCCTCTTGTGGAGTACAAACCGCGTAATGCGTCGGATTTTGTTGTTCGCCCAGCGCACTGAAAATGAGCTGCGCCAGTTTGCTACTGTCGGGGTGACAGCACAGCTGATATTCCGTGTCAGGCAGCGCAGGCAGGCCATCCGCCTGCCCCAGCACCCGCAACTCCGGCCCCATCATTTCAACCGGTCTTGCCGTAACGCCCAGCCCGGCCTTTACCGCCGCGCGGACGGCTGAAAGCGTCGAGGCGGTATACGCCAGCCGCCACGGCACTTTCGCAGCATTTAATGCCTCGATAGCCATGTCGCGGAACGGACTTGGCTCATCCAGCATCACCAGCGGGATCGGCTCTGCTTTCTGTAATACGAATTCCGCAGCGCAGTACCATAAGGTCGGTGAGTTGCGTAGTGTCTGGCACGATAACTCGTCAGGGTGCTGGGTGGTCAGCATCAAATCGATTTCCTGATTTGCCATCATCTCGACGATTGTCGCGTCATGTTTAATACGGATATCCAGCACCAGACGTGGATAAGCAGTACTTATGCGGTTGAGTAAAATGGGTAACAGGATATCAGCAGATTCGCTGGAAGCGCCGATGGTCAGCTCTCCATGCAAATCGTTAGAGACCAGTGAGGTACAGGCTTCATCGTTGAAACGAAGGATCTTGCGCGCATAGCCCAGAAGCTGAACACCTTGTTCGGTGAGCAGTTTATTGCGTCCATGCCGTGCAAAAAGCTCTTTATCTACCAGTTGCTCAAGCCGCTGCATCTGTTGACTGACCGCAGACTGGGTGCGACAAACGGCTGTTGCTGCCGCCGCAAAGGTATTGAGATCCGCGACCGCAACAAAGGTTCTCAGCAGATCGAGGTCGAGATTAATTATCGGACGATGTGCGTTAATCATATTTTTTCACTTACAGGCTGCTCGTAGCTGACCTGCCTGGATTGATGCTGTGCTCAAAAAATCAGGCAATTCCATTTATCTCTTACGGCAGGGTAGCTTTCCTGCGCAGTAAGAGTCTGAACGAGCGTTATTGCAAATACATGCCTGCTAACCTTCAGCAGACTCCCTGGCTATATTTTGAATTACGCGCGTAAATGCAATATTTAGTGCAGCACAACGGAGAATGCATAGCACCTTAAATTGCCTGCTTCAACGTCGGGACAATACCTATTACGATCCTTTAGTCCAATATTCACTACTCTCGCGCAACTCAAAACACAAGCAATAACAACAAAATAAAGAATGTTTATCTGCAACATCCGGCGCAAAGCGTTAGACCTGCAACCCATTCTTCGATGCATCTTAACGTAAAAATACTTTGGTTATAAGGGTGTCTACGAATAATCTTACAAAGATCTTTTAGCGCCAATAAAATCCTCCTATTAGATTAACATTTAACGCGTTCTGCCTAATAAATAATAAGCATTTTTAATTATTTTACAGATATTTTATTAACAATATTTAACATGGGATTTACACTAAAAGTAATATTGATATTATATTGCATGGAGTAAAAATATGTTTCTTCCTGCCTTTGCTCTATAAAATAGCGGCAGTCAGTCTGCGCTATCCTGACGCCAGCGCGAAGGCCGCGCAGAGGCAAAAATTTTCAGCATAAAATAGACCTCCCCCTCTGCTTTATCAGGCATAAATCTCTGTTCATGCCCTTCCGCTAAATCTTAATAGTGTTAATTCATAAAAAAACAGCAAGATTGTATGCATAAAAACGGCTAACCTGACAAAATCTTCTTCTGCCAACCCTTCAAAATCGCCCCTTTGGGGAGTACATTATTCGGCGAAAGCTTCCACGGCAGGGAGTGGTAATAATCGCTAAAAGGTCAAGGTTCATGTCTCCCATCGAAAAATCCAGCAAATTAGATAACGTCTGTTATGACATTCGTGGCCCGGTTCTGAAAGAGGCAAAACGCCTTGAAGAAGAGGGAAATAAGGTTCTGAAACTCAACATCGGCAATCCGGCTCCTTTCGGATTTGACGCCCCCGATGAAATCCTGGTTGACGTGATCCGCAACCTGCCGACGGCGCAGGGCTACTGCGACTCAAAAGGTCTGTACTCCGCGCGCAAAGCAATTATGCAGCACTATCAGGCTCGTGGAATGCGCGATGTGACCGTTGAAGACATTTATATCGGCAACGGCGTTTCTGAACTGATCGTTCAGTCGATGCAGGCGCTGCTGAACAGCGGCGATGAGATGCTGGTTCCGGCACCGGACTACCCACTGTGGACCGCCGCCGTGGCGCTCTCCAGCGGCAAAGCGGTGCACTACATTTGTGATGAATCGTCGGACTGGTTCCCGGACCTTGACGATATTCGCGCTAAAATCACCCCACGCACGCGCGGGATCGTCATCATTAACCCCAACAACCCGACCGGGGCCGTCTATTCCAAAGAGCTGCTGCTGGAGATTGTCGAACTGGCGCGTCAGCATAACCTGATTATTTTCGCCGATGAGATTTACGACAAAATTCTCTATGACGACGCCGAGCACCATTCCATCGCGCCGCTGGCCCCGGATCTGCTGACCATTACCTTTAATGGCTTGTCGAAAACCTACCGCGTGGCCGGATTCCGTCAGGGCTGGATGGTACTGAACGGTCCGAAAAAACACGCGAAAGGTTACATTGAAGGGCTGGAAATGCTGGCCTCCATGCGCCTGTGCGCCAACGTCCCGGCGCAGCACGCGATTCAGACTGCGCTGGGCGGTTATCAAAGCATCAGTGAGTTTATCCTGCCGGGCGGACGGCTGTATGAACAGCGCAACCGCGCCTGGGAGCTGATTAACGATATCCCCGGCGTCTCCTGCGTGAAACCAAAGGGCGCGCTGTATATGTTCCCGAAAATCGATGCGAAGCGGTTTAATATTCACGACGACCAGCGGATGGTGCTCGACTTCCTGCTCCAGGAAAAAGTGTTGCTGGTACAGGGTTCCGCTTTTAACTGGCCGTGGCCGGACCATGTGCGTATCGTCACCCTGCCGCGCGTGGACGAACTGGAAATGTCGCTCGCTAAATTTGCCCGCTTCCTTTCCGGCTATCATCAGCTTTAATTGCCGCTGCCCCGCCGCCGGATTTGCATCCGGCGGTCATCCCGGCGCACAATGACCTTCAATGTTGTTATCGATAAGGGTCACCATGAGCCAGAGCCATTTCTTCGCCCACCTTTCCCGCCTGAAGCTAATCAACCGCTGGCCACTGATGCGTAATGTGCGCACCGAAAACGTCTCTGAACACAGTTTACAGGTCGCGATGGTCGCCCATGCGCTGGCGGCGATTAAAAACCGCAAATTCAACGGCGCGCTTAACGCCGAACGCATTGCGCTGCTGGCGATGTACCACGATGCCTCTGAAGTGCTGACCGGTGATCTGCCGACGCCGGTAAAATATTTCAACTCGCAGATTGCCCAGGAATATAAGGCGATCGAAAAAATCGCCCAGCAGAAACTGGTCGATATGGTGCCGGACGAGCTACGCGATATTTTTGCCCCGCTGATTGATGAGCACCAGTACAGCGAGGAAGAACGCTCCATTGTTAAGCAGGCCGACGCGCTGTGCGCCTATCTGAAATGTCTGGAAGAGCTTTCGGCAGGCAATAATGAATTCTTTCTGGCCAAGGGACGGCTGGAAAAAACACTGGAAAGCCGCCGCAGCGAGGAGATGGATTACTTTATGCAGATTTTTGTCCCCAGTTTCCAGCTCTCGCTGGACGAGATTAGCCAGGATTCGCCGCTGTAATTATGCTGCCGGATGCGCTCATCCGGCAGTGATTTTCAGAACGGAAATAATACCGGTATCAGGACCACGCAGACCACCATCACCAGCACGGTAAACGGCACGCCTATTTTGACAAAATCGCTAAAGCTGTATTTTCCCGGCCCCAGTACCAGCGTATTGACCGGCGAGGAGACCGGCGTCATAAAGGCGGCGGAAGCGGCCATCGCGACCATCATAGCGAAAGGATAAGGCGAAACGCCCATCGACTTCGCGGCGGCCAGCGCAATCGGTGCCATCAGCACGGCGGTGGCCGTATTGGAAATAAACAGCCCGATGGTCGCGCACATCACGAACAGACAGATCAGCATAAAGTACGGTCCCCTGCCCCCGCCGATATCCATCAGCCCTTCGACCACCAGATCGATACCGCCGGTTTTTTGCAGCGCCAGCGCGAAAGGCATCATACCGATAATCAGGATCACACTGGGCCAGTGAATCGCTTTGTAGGCGCTTTCGGCATCAATGCAGCGAAATTTGGCCATCAGCAGACAGGCAATAATGGCGGCCACCGGATTGGGGATTTCATCGGTCAGCATCAGCGCCACCATCAGCATCAGGCAAAACACCGCGTGCGGAGCCTGGCTGTGCGCCGGGGAGGCATCGCTCTCTTCAATCGGCATATTGTGAACGACAAAATCACGCCCGGTTTGCGCCAGCTGGCTGATTTGCTTCCAGTTTCCCACTACCAGCATGATGTCGCCGGTCTGCAAAGGTTCATCAACCACCGCGCCTTCCATTGCCACGCCGCCGCGCTTCAGGCCAACGATGTTCAGTCCGTAGCGGGTGCGAAACTCCATTTCGCGCACCGTTTTGCCGACCCGCTCTGAATCAGGGATGAGAGAGATTTCCGCCATGCCGACGTCCAGCGCCTGCTCGGAGAAATATTCCCCGCGCAAAATCATCGGTTCCAGCATTTGCTCGCCGCAGAACTGACGCAGATCGACATCCGCCGCTGACATATCAATCAGCAACACGTCGCGAGCGCGAAATTCCGATACCCCATTAACGTTAACGATCACCCGGCGAAAACGCCGCCAGCGTTCCACGCCGATGACATTGGCCCCGTAGCGTTCACGCAGTTTGAGATCGTCCAGCCGCTGCCCAATCATCGGCGAGCCGGGGCGAATCGCCAGCCGTCGCGCCCGTCCGTTAAGGTGATAGGCTTTGATGAGGTCACGAAAGGTCGAGCGCTTGCTGCCGTCACGCAGCGCGTCCTGGCTGTCACTCTTCAGCATAAAACGCATCAGCAGCATGTAAATCACGCCCAGCACCAGCACCACCAGCCCTACCGGCGTGACGCTGAAAAAGCCAAAACCGGTCAGGCCCGCACGCAGCAGTTCGCTGTTGACCACCATATTGGGTGGCGTGGCGACGAGGGTCATCATGCCGCTGATAAGGCCAGCAAAACTTAACGGCATCATTAAACGGGAGGGAGAGGTTTGCATCCGGGCAGCGACGCTGAGCACTACCGGAATAAAAATGGCAACCACGCCGGTGGAGCTCATAAATGCACCCAGCCCGGCCACGGTCAGCATCAGATAGATCAGCATTTTGGTTTCGCTGCTGCCCGCAACTTTAACCAGCCACGCGCCCATGCTGGTTGCGACGCCGGTTCGCACCAGTCCGTCGCCGATAATAAACAACGCGGCAATCAGAATAACGTTTGGATCGCTGAAGCCGGAGAAGGCTTCAGCGATGGTCAGGGTGCCGCTAAGAATGAACGCAACGATGACCAGCAGCGCCACCGCATCCATACGCACTTTACCCGTGGCGAATAACACCACCGCCACCGCCAGAAGACAGAGAACCCAGATTAATTCACCGTTCACAACATATCCTTGTCAGCCCAGGGGAATTCTTATAGTGCCATAAAAAAGCCCCACGGAAGTGGAGCTAAATCATGAGATCAGGCGTTAACGGTGACGCTGACCGAGGCATCCGGCTGTTTTTGCGCGGTGACGCCCGCAAGCGTGGTCAAATTGAAATCAACCTCGCCGAGGCGCGGCATATCCTGCGGCACGTTGACGGCGATAACATGGCAGCCAGCCGCCAGCCCGGAAAAGACGCCTGCGGCGGCATCCTCCACCACCACGCAATCCTGCGGCGCAAGACCCAGAAGTTCAGCGCCCAGCAGATAAGCATCCGGCTCAGGTTTACCACGCTTCACGCGTTCAGCAGTGACAAACACTTCAGGCATCGGCAGGCCCGCCGCGTTGTGACGCGCATGGGCAACCGGAATGGACCCGGAGGTGACGATGGCCCACGGGATGTGCTGCTCATTGAGGCTGTGAAGCAGTTCCAGCGCGCCGGGCAACGCCCGGATGCCGTCGGTGTCCGAGGCTTCAATTTTTTCCAGCAGCGTAAACTCTGCCAGAATTTCCTCTTCCGGCTTCCCGGCCAGAAAATGGCGCAGCGAGGTGATAGCCTGTTTACCATGAATATAATTCAGCACCTCATCATGGCTGAGGCCAAAACGGTCGGCCCAACTGCACCACGAGCGCTCCACCACCGGCAGCGAGTCCACCAGCGTCCCGTCCAGATCAAACAGAAATCCTTTACACAACACGCCAGCCTCCGTCAGGAATTAATAATCTGATTAATTTCGTTGCTGCTCAGATGGTACTGGCGCGGGCAGGAGTGCCATACGTTTAACATCCGCTGATATTTTTCCCACATCGGCGTTTGCGCATTGAAACCGTGAGTACCGGCATCGAAATGGGCGTAGCGCCCTTCAACGTTCACCATGAAGCGGACATAACCCAGAAAACGCGCTTCGGTGGCGGCGTCAAAACCGAGGAAAGTCACCCGGCGCTCATCGATATTAATCTGATCTTTCAGATTTTCCCACGACACCCGCAGCGCATGGTACATCTCCATCACGTCAATGATGGTGCGGCAGGTTTCTTCGCTAAGCTGACCGAATTCCCGATCCAGCTCGCGCATTTGCAGGCCGTAGCCACGCTCAATAATGGTCTGTAGACGACGATAGCGCTCGGCGTTGTCAGGGTCGAGCATAGTCATCATTTTGTACTGGTTGGACAAAATAAGACGTTGAGCGTTGGTCATTTCCATTTCGGACTCCTTTAGCACTTCACGACGTTAAAAAAAGAGGCACATTTTTTATGTGCCTTCTTTTATATGCGTAATGGGGGATCAATTACAAATCATCAAGAAAAGTTTTATCAAGTTGTTTGAAGGCGCGCTTAAGCGTGTCAGCCAGTGCCTGGTAATCAGGCTTTCCTTCTACTGGCGCGAGCGCCAGGCCGGACGCCTGTAATTTACCGCGCACTTCATAAAACCAGTTTAAAATAGAGGGGGGCAGCGGCGTCACTGAACGCTTACCCAGCCACCATAATCCCTGCATCGGCAGACTGATGGCGAAAACGGCGGTCGCCACCGCCGGGCCGAGCTGGCCGCCCAGCGCAATCTGCCAGCAGAGCGTGAAGATAGCGACCGGCGGCATAATGCGAATACCGAAGCGCGTCGCGCGGATGGCGCGATTTTCGACAAACACCGGTGCAAGGCGTTTTTCCATCGGCCACGTCTTCGCATAATGCTGGCCCCGGCGAAAATGGCTGAAGAATCCAGGCTGGCTGTTTTCAGGTGTCGACATGGCTCTACCTCAACTTCACATATAAAAATTAAAAAATTTGTGCAAAACAACAACTGCGTGCGGCATCGTTCAAAACATTTTGTCACAGGCCCCCGCAATCGGGTATCCTGTGCCCGCCAAAGATGGCCTTAGCGGCAAATCTCTGGCTTGTCAAAGTATCGCATAATCTGCCACTGGCTGAAAATTATGCAAAATGACTTAGACTCAAATGAATTCCTTCCATCATGCCTGAAAAAAGAGTTGAGCATGATGTTAATCATAAATGTCAGCGTCATGATGCGCTACGCTCTGGACTCACTGACGTTTTTTTAGCCACGTATCATAAATAGGTACTTCCATGTCGAGTAAGTTAGTACTGGTTCTGAACTGCGGTAGCTCCTCACTGAAATTTGCCATCATCGATGCAGCTAATGGTGACGAGTACATTTCTGGTTTAGCCGAATGTTTCCACCTGCCTGAAGCACGTATTAAATGGAAATTAGACGGCGGCAAACAAGAAGCGGCTCTGGGTGCAGGTGCCGCTCACAGCGAAGCGCTGAACTTTATCGTTAATACTATTCTGGCACAAAAACCAGAACTGTCCGCGCAGTTAACCGCAATCGGTCACCGTATCGTACACGGCGGCGAAAAATACACCCGCTCTGTGATCATCGACGAGTCCGTGATCCAGGGTATCAAAGATTCTGCCTCTTTTGCGCCGCTGCATAACCCGGCTCACCTGATCGGTATCGCCGAAGCGCTGAAATCCTTCCCGCAACTGAAAGACAAGAACGTTGCCGTGTTCGACACCGCGTTCCATCAGACCATGCCGGAAGAGTCTTACCTCTATGCCCTGCCGTACAGCCTGTATAAAGAACACGGCGTACGTCGTTACGGCGCACACGGCACCAGCCACTTCTACGTGACTCAGGAAGCCGCAAAACTGCTGAACAAACCGGTAGACGAACTGAACATCATTACCTGCCACCTGGGTAACGGCGGTTCCGTATCGGCGATCCGTAACGGCAAATGCGTTGACACCTCTATGGGTCTGACCCCGCTGGAAGGCCTGGTGATGGGGACTCGCTCCGGTGATATCGACCCGGCGATCATCTTCCACCTGCACGACACCCTCGGAATGAGCATTGAGCAGATCAACAAAATGCTGACCAAAGAGTCTGGCCTGCTGGGTCTGACTGAAGTCACCAGCGACTGCCGCTATGTTGAAGACAACTATGCCAGCAAAGAAGATGCAAAACGTGCAATGGACGTTTACTGCCACCGTCTGGCGAAGTACATCGGCTCCTACACCGCGCTGATGGACGGTCGTCTGGACGCGGTTGTCTTCACCGGCGGCATCGGTGAAAACGCCGCGATGGTACGTGAACTGTCTCTGGGTCGTCTGGGCGTACTGGGCTTTGAAGTTGATCACGAACGCAACCTGGCTGCCCGCTTCGGTAAATCCGGCTTCATCAACAAGGAAGGCACTCGCCCGGCTGTGGTGATCCCGACTAACGAAGAACTGGTTATCGCACAAGACGCCAGCCGTCTGACTGCCTGATTCACCTCACCGCCAGCCAATGCTGGCGGTGTTGTTTTATCTTCCGCCCTGGCCGGGCGGTAACGTAAAGAGGATAAATCGTGTCCCGTATTATTATGCTGATCCCGACCGGAACCAGCGTCGGCCTGACCAGCGTCAGCCTCGGCGTGATCCGCGCAATGGAACGTAAAGGCGTGCGTCTGAGCGTCTTCAAACCGATTGCCCAGCCGCGTGCCGGTGGCGACGCCCCTGACCAGACCACGACTATCGTGCGTACTAACTCTGGTCTGCCTGCCGCTGAACCGCTGAAAATGAGCTACGTTGAATCTCTGCTGTCCAGCAATCAGAAAGACGTGCTGATGGAAGAGATCGTCGCCCGCTACCACGAAAGCAGCAAAGAAGCGGAAGTGGTACTGGTTGAAGGCCTGGTACCGACCCGTAAACACCAGTTTGCGCAATCTCTGAACTACGAAATCGCTAAAACACTGAACGCGGAAATCGTGTTCGTGATGTCCCAGGGTACTGATAACCCGGAACAGCTGAAAGAACGTATCGAACTGACCCGCAGCAGCTTCGGCGGCGCGAAAAATGCGAACGTGACCGGCGTGATCGTCAACAAACTGAACGCACCGGTTGACGATCAAGGTCGTACTCGCCCTGACCTGTCAGAAATCTTTGATGATTCCACCAAAGCGCAGATCGTGAAAATCGATCCGGCCCAGCTGCAAAACGCCACCGCGCTGCCGGTGCTGGGGGCGGTGCCGTGGAGCTTTGACCTGATCGCGACCCGCGCTATCGACATGGCGCGTCACCTGAACGCGACCATCGTTAACGAAGGCGACATCAACACCCGCCGCGTGAAGTCCGTGACTTTCTGCGCGCGCAGCATCCCGCACATGCTGGAACACTTCCGTCCGGGTTCACTGCTGGTCACTTCCGCAGACCGTCCTGACGTGCTGGTTGCAGCCTGCCTCGCGGCAATGAACGGCGTTGAAATTGGTGCCATCCTGTTGACCGGCGGCTATGAAATGGACGCCCGGATCAGCAAACTGTGCGAACGCGCATTTGCCACCGGCCTGCCGGTATTCATCGTCAAAACCAACACCTGGCAGACCTCGCTGAGCCTGCAAAGCTTCAACCTGGAAGTGCCGGTTGATGACCACGAGCGCATCGAGAAAGTGCAGGAATACGTTGCCAGCTACATCAACGCAGACTGGATCGAATCCCTGACCGCGACCTCCGAGCGCAGCCGTCGTCTGTCTCCGCCTGCATTCCGTTATCAGCTGACCGAACTGGCCCGTAAAGCCGGTAAACGTGTCGTGCTGCCGGAAGGTGACGAACCGCGTACCGTGAAAGCGGCGGCGATCTGTGCCGAACGCGGCATCGCGACCTGCGTGCTGCTGGGTAACCCGGATGAAATCAACCGCGTGGCTGCCGCTCAGGGCGTAGAACTGGGTGCCGGTATCGAAATCGTGGACCCAGAAGTGGTGCGCGAAAGCTATGTTGCGCGTCTGGTTGAACTGCGTAAGAGTAAGGGCATGACCGAAGCGGTTGCCCGCGAACAGCTGGAAGACAACGTCGTGCTTGGCACTCTGATGCTGGAGCAGGACGAAGTTGATGGTCTGGTGTCCGGTGCCGTTCACACGACTGCCAACACCATCCGTCCGCCGCTACAGCTAATCAAAACCGCGCCGGGAAGCTCGCTGGTGTCTTCGGTCTTCTTCATGCTGCTGCCGGAACAGGTTTACGTTTACGGCGACTGCGCGATCAACCCGGATCCGACCGCAGAACAGCTGGCAGAAATCGCGATTCAGTCTGCGGATTCCGCAACGGCTTTCGGCATCGAACCGCGTGTAGCAATGCTCTCCTACTCCACCGGCACCTCTGGTGCAGGCAGCGACGTAGAGAAAGTCCGCGAAGCGACTCGTCTGGCGCAGGAAAAACGTCCTGACCTGATGATCGACGGTCCGTTGCAGTACGACGCCGCCGTCATGGCTGACGTAGCGAAATCCAAAGCGCCGAACTCCCCGGTTGCCGGTCGCGCTACCGTGTTCATCTTCCCGGATCTGAACACCGGTAACACCACTTACAAAGCGGTACAGCGTTCTGCCGACCTGATCTCCATCGGGCCGATGTTGCAGGGTATGCGCAAGCCGGTTAACGACCTGTCCCGTGGCGCACTGGTTGACGATATCGTCTACACCATCGCGCTGACGGCGATCCAGTCGTCCCAGCAGAAGTAAGAGTGCGATAAGCGCATAAAAGCAGCCGCAAGGCTGCTTTTTTATTGTCTGAAGCGCTGCTTGCCTCGCGGTACAAACGGTCATTGATCGCCCGGCGTAGCCACTGGCGATGCCCCTCGCGCCCTCCTTAAATAAGGCGTCGACCTTTATAAATTCCGATTTTTTTGCTGACGCGTAGCGCGCGATTGAATAATTATTCGGTCATTCGCATACTTATGCCCTTGCTTTTATACAGGGATCGTCAGCTATGTCCGCTTCACACCATGCGCAGCCCGCCAGAAAATGGGCGATGCCCGACACTTTAGTCATTATCTTTTTCGTTGCCATTCTGACCAGCCTAGCCACCTGGATTGTCCCGGTAGGATTGTTTGACAGTCAGGAAGTGCAGTATCAGCTCGACGGGCAGACCAAAACCCGCAAAGTGGTCGATCCGCATTCGTTTCGCATTCTGACTAACGAGGCTGGCGAGGAGCAATATCATCGCGTTCAGCTTTTTGCCACCGGCGAAGAGCGTCCGGGGCTGATGAATTTCCCGTTTGAGGGCTTAACGTCCGGCTCTAAATTCGGCACCGCTGTCGGCATTATTATGTTTATGCTGGTGATTGGCGGCGCGTTTGGCATTGTGATGCGCACCGGGACCATTGATAACGGGATTCTGGCGCTTATCCGCCACACGCGCGGCAATGAGGTGCTGTTTATTCCTGTGCTGTTTATTCTTTTCTCGCTCGGCGGCGCGGTGTTTGGCATGGGGGAAGAGGCGGTGGCGTTTGCGATTATCATCGCCCCGCTGATGGTACGGCTGGGCTATGACAGTATTACCACCGTGCTGGTTACTTATATTGCCACCCAGATTGGCTTTGCCAGCTCGTGGATGAACCCGTTTTGCGTGGTGGTGGCGCAGGGGATTGCGGGCGTGCCGGTGCTCTCCGGCTCCGGGCTGCGCATCGTTGTCTGGTTTGTCTCCACGCTTATCGGCCTGCTCTTTACGCTGGGCTACGCCGCGCGGGTGAAGAAAAATCCGCTGCTGTCGCGGGTCCATGCATCAGACAGCTATTTCCGCGACAAACAGGATGATGTCGTCCAGCGCCCTTTCACGTTTGGCGACTGGCTGGTGCTGATGGTGCTGACCGCCGTCATCGTGTGGGTGATCTGGGGAGTGGTGGTTAACGCCTGGTTTATCCCGGAAATCGCCAGCCAGTTTTTCACGATGGGCCTGGTGATTGGCATTATCGCCGTCGTTTTCCGTCTGAACGGTATGACGGTCAATATCATGGCCTCTTCATTTACCGACGGCGCAAGAATGATGATCGCCCCGGCGCTGCTGGTGGGCTTTGCGAAAGGGATCCTGCTGTTGATGGGCAGCGGTGAAGCAGGGGAAGCCAGCGTGCTCAATACGCTGCTGCACGCCATTGCAGACGGGATCAGCGGGTTGAATAATGCTGTGGCGGCGTGGTTTATGCTGCTGTTTCAGTCGGTATTCAATTTCTTTGTCACCTCCGGCTCCGGGCAAGCGGCGCTGACCATGCCGCTGCTGGCACCGCTCGGCGATCTGGTCGGCGTAAACCGTCAGGTGACGGTGCTGGCCTTTCAGTTTGGCGACGGCTTCAGCCATATTATTTATCCGACTTCCGCATCGCTGATGGCGACCCTCGGCGTCTGCCGGGTGGACTTCCGCAACTGGCTGAAAGTGGGCGCATCGCTGCTGGGGCTGCTGTTTATTATGTCGAGCGTGGTGGTGATTGGCGCGCAGTTGATGGGCTATCATTAAGTGGCAAACTGGCCCGGCAGCGCCGGGCCTTTTGACTTACAGCAACTCTTTCGCGGCTTTCACAATATTTTCCGCCGTCAGTTCATACTCCTGCTGCAAAAATTCCTGGGTTCCGACCTGACCGTAGCGCTCTTTAACCCCGACCCGGCGCATCGGCACCGGGCAGTTTTCAACCAGCACTTCAGCTACCGCCGATCCCAGCCCATTGTGAATACTGTGGTTTTCGCAGGTGACAATTTTCCCGGTTTTCTCGGCGTAGTTTTTCACCAGCATCCGGTCGATCGGTTTGAGGGTAAACATGTCGATTACCGCCGCGCTGACGCCTTCTTGCTCAAGGATTTGCGCCGCCTTCAGCGCTTCGGCCACCATAATGCCGTTAGCGATAAGCGTAATGTCGCTGCCCTCCCGCAGCACGTTGCCCTTGCCAATGGTAAACACCGAGCCTTCAGCATAAACTTTTGCTGCCTGCTTGCGGATGGTCCGCACCCAGTAAAATCCTTCCAGCGTCATAAGCTGATGCAGGATGTCATCGAACATCACCGCGTCGGTCACTTCCAGCACAATGGAATTCGCCAGCCCGCGCACGATCCCCATATCTTCAAAAGACATGTGCGTGCCCCCGTTGTGACAGGCGGTCACGCCGGAATCCGAGGCGATAACCTTGACGTTGTTGCGCTGATAATCCAGCGACATAAACAGCTGATCAAAGCAGCGGCGGCTGGCAAAAGCGGTGAAGGTGTGAACAAAAGGCTTGCGTCCGGTTAACGACAATCCGGCAGCGGTGCCGATCACGTTGGCTTCCATGATCCCGCAGTTAATCACCGACTGGGGATACTTTTTATGCACCCCGTCCATCGCCATTGAACTCATCAGATCCGCCTCAAGCGCGATGATTTCACTACCAGCCTCAATTTGTTCGCTGACGAAACCGGCGTAAACCTTGCGCATCTCAATGCTGTCTTTTTCGCCCGTGGGTGCAACCTTAATCATGCGCGGCCTCCAGTTGTTCAATGGTGTGAGTAATTTCCTGCTTCATTTCATCCGTCAGGCGCAGGTGGTGGGAATTGCCGAGCTGCTCCAGATACGGCACGCCCTGCCCTTTAATGCTGTCGAGGATCACCACACGCGGACGGGCATTCTCCTGCGGACGCGGTTTGACCACCTCCAGCAGTCCGGCAATATCGTCCCCTTTGACCTTGTAGACGTCATAGCCGAACGCCGTAAACTTGGCTTCTAAATCAAAGGCGCAGATGATTTCATCCAGTTCGCCGTCAAGCTGCTGCTTGTTCCAGTCGATAAAAATGGTCAGGTTATTCAGCCGGTGATGGGCGATAAACTGAAACGCCTCCCAGCACTGGCCTTCGTTCAGTTCACCGTCGCCAACGATGCAGAATACGCGGTTATCGCGCCCGGCCAGTTTATGCGACAGCGCCATACCACCCGCGATGGAAATGCCCTGCCCCAGCGAGCCGGTGGTGGCGTCAACGCCGCGCGTTTTCAGACGATCCGGGTGGCTTGGTAGCCGGGTGCCGTTCTGATTCAGCGTTTGCAGTTCTTCCACCGGAAAATAGCCTTTGATTGCCAGCGTGCTGTACAGCGCCGGACCAGCATGGCCTTTCGACAGCACAAAGTAATCGCGCTGCGGCCAGTCCGGGTCGGCAGGATCGATTTTCATCACCTCGCCGTACAGAACTGCCAGCGTTTCCACCACCGACATGCTGCCGCCGTAGTGACCAAATCCCAGCGTGGTCAGTGATTTCAGCGTGGCGATACGAATATCGCGCGCCAGTTGCGATACCTCCTGAATATGACTCATAATTTCTCTCCGCTATTTTCATGGGTACGATCCACCGCTGCCCGGTTTTTCGCCAGAAGGTTGTAAGCCACCAGTGCTGCAAACAGTGCGACCACTACGCCAGTGATCGCCAGCGGCGGCAGGTAGCGTGCCAGATTGCCCAGCACAATCCCGACCACGCCAAAGTCGGCATCAGAGAATGTGGTGTTGGCAAAGCCCAGCGCGCCGAGAACCGGCAGCAGCAGCACCGGCAGGAAAGTGATCAATAAACCGTTGGCAAATGCGCCGAGCATTGCGCCCCGGCGACCTCCGGTAGCGTTACCAAATACGCCCGCCGTCGCACCGGTAAAGAAGTGCGGCACCACGCCCGGCAGGATCAGCACCAGTTTCATTTGCCCAAGCAGAAACAGCCCGACCAGTCCGCCGAGGAAGCTGAACAGGAAGCCAATCAGTACCGCGTTAGGCGCATAGGGGTAGACCACCGGGCAATCCAGCGCCGGACGGGCATTAGGCACCAGCTTTTCAGAAAAGCCGGTAAACGCCGGGACGATTTCTGCCAGGATCAGCCGTACGCCCTGGAGAATAATAAAGACCCCGGCGGCGAAGGTAATGGCCATGATAATGGCGTACACCAGATAGTTTTGACCGCCGCTGTACTGGCTTTCCACATATTCGCGCCCGGCACAAACCGCCATAATCAAATAAATAATCATCATGGTCAGCGAGATAGAAATAGAGCTGTCGCGCAGGAAGCTGAGGTTTTTCGGCAGGTTCATTTCTTCGGTTGAACGTGAGCCTTTACCACACAGGCTACCGATCCAGCCGGAAAGGACATATCCGAGCGTACCAAAATGACCAAAGGCGATATCGTCATTGCCGGTGATGCGCTTCATATAACGCTGCGCCAGCGCCGGGAAAAATGCCATCACCAGCCCAAGGATCAGCGAACCGGTAAATACCAGCGCCACGCCGTTAAACCCGGCGACGGTAAGAATTACGCCGATCATACAGGCCATATAAAACGTATGGTGCCCGGTCAGGAATATGTATTTGAGGCGAGTAAAGCGCGCCACAATAATATTCGCCACCATCCCAAACGCCATAATTAATGCGGTTGAGGCACCGTATTTTTCCAGCGCAATGGAAACAATCGCTTCATTGTTTGGAATAATCCCCTGAATATTAAAAGCATGTTCAAACATACCGCCCAAAGGATTTAACGAGCCGACTAATACCGTCGCCCCGCCGCCCAGCACAATAAAACCGAGGATCGTTTTCACCGTGCCTTTCACGACATCGGAAAAGGATTTTTTCTGCGCGACCAGACCAATCAGCGCAATCAGCCCCACCAGCACGGAAGGAACTTTAAGAATATCAACAACGAAATTTAGCGTTTCAAGGATAAACATATCCACCTCGCCTTATCTGGAGTTACCGTTGAGAAAAGTAAGCGCTGAGTTTCGCTTCCAGTTCATTGATATCAATAATATTGTTGATAACCACCAGTTGGTTTTCCGGTACGCTGGCGCTGGCGGCAATGTCTTTCGCCATCACAAATAAATCAGCGGCCCCTGGGGTGGCGGAGGATAAATCTGAATGCTCGACCTCTGCGTCGATATTCAATTTTTTCAGCACTTTTTTAATATTCATTTCGACCATAAAGCTGCTGCCGAGACCGGAGCCGCAAATCGCCATGATTTTCATTATTATCACCTTTTTTGAGTAGAGTACGTACGCATCACGCTTCCTGGCGTAATGTCGTCATATCGGCACTGGGTTAAAATCAGAATGCGTGAATAATGGCTTTTATTTCCTCCTTGTCATTCGCCTGGTGTAATTTTTCCATTTCTTCTTCGCTGGAGAATAGTTCCGCCAGCGCGGCGATCATTTCAATGTGGCTGTGCTTGTCAGGTGCCGCCAGCATAATAATGACATCCACCGGATCGAATTCTTCGGCGGCGAAAGAGACGCCGTGCCGCAGTTTCAGTAATGATAATCCCAGCCCGCGCGCGCCCTCTTCCGGGCGGGCGTGCGGCATGGCCAGCCCCGGAGCCAGTACGTAGTAAGGTCCGAGCTTTTGCTGCTGCTGCACAATCGCCGTGACGTAATCAGGAGTGATGATCTTCGCTTCCAGCAGGGGCTTCGCGCAGATCTCCAGCGCCTGCGTCCAGCGATCGACGCGGTCATGCAGTTGAATGGTGTGGTCCGTAAGCCATTTTTCGAGCATTTCGCTTTCCTCGCCTGTGGAAAAGATGAACAAACTTTATGCGAGGAATATAGAGTTAACTGTGATGATAGTCACAAAGATAGCGCTATCAAAAAGAAGGTGCCAAAAGTGTGATAGCGCTATCAAATTACGATCATTGACGGAAATCCCAGCAACGTTAAGGGTATCAGGCGTATACTGTTGTTCTGTAAACGCGCGCAAATACAACGAAAAAGCGTATAAGATCATTGAGGTTACGCAGGAAACAGAATGGCTATAACCCGAAAACGGCGCAATACCGGTAAGGTCACGCTGGCTGATGTGGCGCAGCTCGCGGGAGTGGGTACGATGACCGTATCGCGCGCGCTCCGCACGCCAGAACAGGTTTCTGATAAATTACGTGAAAAGATTGAGGCCGCCGTCCATGAGCTGGGCTATTTGCCGAATCTGGCGGCCAGCGCCCTGGCATCGGCGTCGTCACGGACCATCGCGATGGTGGTGCCGAATCTCGCCGAGTCCGGCTGTTCGGAAATGTTCGCCGGGCTGCAACAGGTGCTTCAGCCTGCCGGGTATCAAATCATGCTGGCAGAGTCGCAGCACCGGCTGGAGCAGGAAGAAAAGCTGCTGGAAACGCTGCTTGCGTCCAATCTCGCAGCCGCCATTTTGCTCAGCGTCGAGCACAGCGAAACCGTGCGCCAGTGGCTGAAAAATTCCCCGATGCCGGTAATGGAAATTGGCGCGGTCAGCGCCGATCCGGTCGATATGAATATCGGTATTGATAACGTTGCGGCGATGTTTGAACTGACGCAAACCCTGATCCAGCGCGGCTATCAGAATATCGGCCTGCTGTGCGCCAATCAGGAACAGTGGATTTTTCAGCAGCATCTTCAGGGCTGGTATAAAGCGATGCTGCGTCATCACATGTCGCCAAACCGGGTGATTAACGCCGCCGCGCCGCCCACCTTTTCGACCGGTGCCGCGCAGCTACCGGAGTTCATTCTCGCCTGGCCGGAACTGGATGCGCTGGTGTGCGTGTCGGATGAACTGGCCTGCGGCGCGCTGTATGAATGCCAGCGCAGGCGCATCAAAGTGCCGGATGATTTAGCGATTGTCGGGTTTGGTGACAGCGATGTGAGTCGGGTTTGCCAGCCGCCGCTGACGACGATTGCCGTGCCGCACCGGCAAATCGGGATTGAAGCAGGCCGCGCGCTGCTGGCGCGTCTGAATGATGAGACCTGGAAAAGCAAAGCTCCGATTGCCTCGAAGCTTTGCCTGCGTGAAAGCTGCTAGTCCGATCGTTTAGCGATCCCGACGCTTCCCGCGCGCCGGGGCTAACGAATTTACTCGGCCGCTTCCAGCCTGGTGGCCTCATTACTGGCGTTGCGGGTCATCCACAGCGCCAGCGCCTTGAGAGAATCCGGGGTGAATTCGTCGCAGCGGGCGGTAATCTCGGCAGGTTCCATCCAGCTGACTTCACTGACTTCTTCTTCCTGAAGCGCAAACGGACCGTGTGAGACACAGCTGAACAGCCCACCCCAGACGCGGCAGTGCTCATCTTCAAAGTAAAACTGTCCGTGCTCGGCGAACGGCACGCCAGCGATGCCCAGCTCTTCCTCCGCCTCACGGCGGGCGGCTTCCAGCATGGCTTCATCGGCCTGCACAACGCCGCCAGCGGTGGCATCCAGCATACCGGGCATAAAATCTTTGCTTTCAGTACGGCGCTGCACCAGGATTTTCCCCATACCATCGTGGACGACAATATAGGTTGCGCGATGACGCAGGCACTGCGCGCGCATCTGGGCGCGGGTTGCCTGCGCGATGACTTCATTGTCCTCGTTGACAATGTCCACCCACTCCATACCTGCCAAATGACTCTGCTCCACCATCTGAAACCTTCTTTTACAAGCGCTCTACAGGCGCGTTTATGGTTGACGGGTAAATTACGGATTAATCGCTATCTGTGCAATAACCCGTTGATCATTCAGTGCGATAACACGCAATACGCCGTGTTCGAACATGCCATAGCTGGCTTCATTCCCTCCTTTGGGAATACTGACCGAGCCAGGATTAAAATGGTAGATGCCGTCACGTTTTTCCGCCACTGGCAGATGCGTATGCCCTGAAACCAGCACGTCGCCGGGCAGCAGCGGCGGGCGGTTATCCGGTCCGTACAGATGCCCGTGGGTTAAAAACAGGCGCTGGCCAGCGGTCAGGATCTGCTGCCAGGGGGCCATCAGCGGGAAATCGAGCAGCATCTGATCCACTTCGCTGTCGCAGTTACCGCGCACTGCGATAATCCGCGCGGCGTGCGCATTAAGACGCTCCGCCACCTGCGCAGGCGCGTACCCTTCCGGCAACGCATTGCGCGGCCCGTGGTTAAGAACGTCGCCCAGTACCACCAGCCAGCGCGCCCCGCTCTGTACGAAAATCGACAGCACCCGTTCAGTGGCCGGTAGCGAGCCATGAATATCCGACGCGAACATCAGTTTCATTACCGTCATCTCCTTAAAAATATATCAGTGCGATGATACGGGATTTTTTGCTTTCCCGCCTCGCCGAAAAACCGCCCGCGCAGGAAGCACCTATACTTTCAGCAAACCTGAGAAAACCCGCACAAAGGGAGTAATGATGATTGATCTCTACTATGCCCCGACCCCCAACGGTCATAAGATCACCCTCTTTCTGGAAGAAACCGGGATCGACTACCAGTTGATTCGGATCAACATCAGTAAAGGCGATCAGTTTCGCCCCGATTTTCTCGCCATCTCACCGAATAATAAAATCCCGGCGATCGTCGATCGTCATCCCGTTGACGGTGGCGCGCCGTTAAGCCTGTTTGAGTCGGGGGAGATCCTGCTTTACCTCGCCGAAAAATCCGGTCAGTTGCTCAGCGGCGAACTGCGCGAACGTCATACCACGCTCCAGTGGCTGTTCTGGCAGATGAGCGGTTTTGGTCCAATGCTGGGACAAAATCATCACTTTAACCATTTTGCCCCGCAGCCCATCCCTTATGCCATTGAACGTTATCAGGTGGAGACGCAGCGCCTGTATAACGTCCTTAACAAACGGCTGGGCAGTGCGCCCTGGCTTGGCGGCGAGCACTACAGCATCGCCGATATCGCCTGCTGGCCGTGGGTTCATGCCAGCCAGCGCCAGCGGATTGATTTAAATAATTACCCGGCGGTCAACAACTGGTATCAGCGCATTCTTCATCGCCCGGCCACCGAAAAAGCGTTGCAGCTGGCGCAGCCGTAGTTGGGTATGATGGAGGTTCTGGAAGCCACGGAGAAAATAACAATGCCGCTATCAGACGCTATTATTCGGATTAAAAACCTGCGCCTGCGTACGTTTATTGGAATCAAAGAAGAAGAGATCGCTAACCGTCAGGATATTGTCATTAACGTCGTCATTCATTATCCGGCGGAGCACGCGCGCGCCAGCGAGGACATTCAGGACGCGCTGAACTATCGCACGCTCACCAAAAGCATTATTCAGCACGTTGAAAATCATCGTTTCTCGCTGCTGGAAAAATTAACTCAGGATGTGCTCAATCTCGCCTGTGAGCATCCGTGGGTAACCTATGCTGAAGTGGAGATCGATAAACTTCATGCGCTGCGCTATGCCGACTCGGTCTCGATGACCATGAGCTGGCAGCGCTAAGCGCCATCACGGAGGGGATATGCATATTCTGCTCACCGGCGGTACTGGCCTGATTGGTCGTCACCTTATTCCACGCCTGCTGGAGCTGGGGCATACGATAACGCTGGTCACCCGCAATACCCAGAAAGCGCGCCAGACCTTCAATGACCGGGTCACGCTGTGGAAAGGGCTGGACGGACACAGCACGCTGGATGGCATCGACGCGGTGATTAATCTTGCCGGAGAGCCGATTGCCGACAAACGCTGGACGGAGGCGCAAAAACAGCGCCTGTGCCAGAGCCGCTGGCAGTTAACCCAGCGGCTGGTGGATTTGATCAATGCCAGCGAAACGCCGCCCGCCGTACTCATCTCCGGCTCTGCCATCGGCTACTATGGCGATCTCGGTGAAGTAGTGGTTAATGAAGAAGAGCCGCCGCACAACGAGTTTACCCATAAGCTTTGCGCCCGCTGGGAGCAGATTGCCTGCGGTGCGCAAAGCGATAAAACCCGCATTTGCCTGCTGCGTACCGGCGCGGTGCTGACACCGGATGGCGGGATGCTGGCAAAACTGCTGCCGCTGTTTCGCCTCGGCCTCGGCGGGCCGATTGGCAATGGCCGTCAGTATCTGGCATGGATCCACATCGACGATATGCTTAACGGCATTCTCTGGCTGCTGGACAACGATTTGCGCGGGCCATTTAACATGGTGTCGCCGTATCCGGTGCGCAATGAACAGTTTGCCCACGCGCTCGGCCACGCCCTGCATCGCCCGGCGTTGATGCGCGCCCCCGCGCCGATTGTCCGGCTGATGATGGGCGAATCCTCGGTGCTGGTGCTCGGCGGTCAGCGCGCCCTGCCGAAGCGACTGGAGGCCGCCGGTTTCGCCTTCCGCTGGTACGACCTAGACGAAGCCCTCCAGGATTTAGTAGGCACCCGGCGTTAATAGCAGGATGATTTTGCTTCTCGTCCGGTGATAAGGTATCCCGCCTGCTTCACCGGACTAATGATATTTATGCTTACGCTACTGACGCCCCGCTTTACTCTTTCTTCTTTTCAGGAAACCGACTGGTCATTCTTTCGCACGCTGCGCCAGAACAGCGACGTCATGCGCTATATGGCGAATATTGCCAGCGAAGCCGATACGCGTCGCATCTTTGAACAGCGGCTGAAGGAAAAGAATGCCTTTGTGATCCGTGCGCACGGGGACGAGACGCCGCTTGGCGATATCGGCCTGCGGGTCAGTCAGGCGCATCCCGGCGAGGCGGACATCGGCTATTCCATACTGCCTGCGTTTCAGGGACGTGGGATCGCCAGCGAAGCGCTGCGGGCGCTGTGTGAGTACGCTTTTTATCAGACGCCGGTAGAAGCGCTGAATGCGTGGGTGCTGGCGGAGAATACCGGCTCGGTGAGAGTGCTGGAAAAAGCCCGCTTCAGGCGGGTTGAGTCCATGGAGAAAGCGTTTCTGCTGAACGATGAATATTATGACGACTGGTCGTTTCGCCTGACGAAAGCGGCGTTTGTCGCGGGGAGTTAACCCCCCGCGTTTATTTCAGCGATCCCTTCAAAAACTGTTGCAGGCGCGGGCTTTGTGGATTGCCAAACATTTGCTCCGGTTCGCCCTGTTCCTCAATTTTGCCCTGATGCAGGAAAATGACGTGCGATGAAACGTGGCGCGCAAAGCCCATTTCATGCGTCACCACCACCATCGTTTTTCCTTCTTCGGCCAGTTGCTGCATGATACGCAGCACTTCGCCAACCAGCTCCGGGTCAAGCGCAGAGGTCGGCTCATCAAACAGCAGCACTTCCGGTTCCATGGCTAAAGCACGGGCGATAGAAACGCGCTGCTGCTGCCCGCCGGACAGATGCACCGGATATTTGCCCTGCGCCCGCTCATCAATACCCACTTTCGCCAGGTATTTCTGCGCGCGCTCGCGGGACGCCTGTTTGCTAAGCCCAAGCACCTGAATCGGCGCTTCCATCACGTTCTCCAGCACGGTCATGTGACTCCACAAGTTGAAGTGCTGGAAGACCATCGTCAGCCGGGTGCGCAGCAGGCGTAGCTGATTTTTATCCGCCACCTTAAGCTGCCCGTCTTTATCACGCACCAGAGTGATATTCTGCCCGTTGACGGTGATGGTGCCTTCGCTCGGTTTTTCGAGAAAGTTAATGCAGCGCAGAAAGGTACTTTTACCCGATCCCGACGATCCGATAATCGAAATCACGTCCCCGGCATTAGCCGTCAGCGACACCCCTTTCAGCACCTCATGCTCGCCGTAGCGCTTGTGCAGATCGATAACGTTTAATTTATTTTCAGACATCGTATTCTCAGTGCGTCGAGGAAGGTTTTACATGCTGCAACCAGCGCTTTTCCGCCTTGCGGAATAAACTGATCAGCACATAAGAGATGATTAAATACAGCACCGCCGCAATGCCAAACGCGGTAAATGGCTGATAGGTTGCCGAATTGATATCGCGGGCGATCTTCAGCAAATCCGGCACCGTGGCGGTAAACGCCAGCGCGGTTGAATGCAGCATTAAGATCACCTCATTGCTGTACGCTGGCAGCGCAATCCGCAGTGCGGAAGGCAGAATAATGCTGCGGTACATTTTAAAGGACGAAAAGCCGTAGGCGCGCGCCGCTTCAATCTCGCCGTGCGGCACCGAACGGATCGCTCCGGCGAAAATTTCGGTAGTATAAGCGCAGGTGTTCAGGGTCAGCGCCAGCACCGTACAGTTCAGGCCGCTGCGGAAAAAGGCGTTCAGCAGTTCGGTGCCCTTCACCACTTCCAGCGTGTACATCCCGGAATAGAACACCAGAAGCTGGACGTACAGCGGCGTGCCGCGAAATATGTAGGTGAACAGCCAGATGGGAAAGCGGATAAATTTATTGTTTGAGACGCGGCCAATGGCGAGAAAAACCGCCAGCACGCCGCCCATCACCACCGAGGAGATCAGCAGCCACAGCGTAATAGCCACGCCGGTCATCCGGTAGCCGTCGGTCCACAGCAGCGACTGCCAGTATTCCTGAATAATCTCGATCACAGGTCAGCCCTCTTCACACCCACGGAGTAGCGGCGTTCGAGCAGCAGCAGCACACCATTAGAGACCGTCGTAAATACCAGATAGATCAGACCGCAGACGATGGCAAAGTAAAACGGCTGCCAGGTACTTTTGCCCGCCAGCTGCGTCGCCTTAACCACATCCTCCAGCCCCAGCAGTGAAACCAACGCCGTCGCTTTGAGGATCACCTGCCAGTTATTGCCAATACCGGGCAGCGCGTAGCGCATCATCGCCGGAAACAGAATGCGGCGGAAAACCTGACCACCGGTAAAGCCAAACGCCTTTGCCGCTTCGATATGGCCTCCCGGTACCGCCATAAACGCGCCGCGAAAGGTTTCGGTAAAGTAGGCTCCGTAGATAAAGCCAAGCGTGATGATCCCGGCGACCATCGGGTCGATATCAAACTGCGCCATCCCCAGCGCATCGGTGATGCTGTTAAGCACAATTTGCAGGCCGTAAAAAATCAGCAGCATCAGTACCAGATCCGGCACGCCGCGAATAAGCGTGGTGTAGCCTTCGAAAATCAGCGCCAGCGGACGGCTGTTAGAAAGCTTTGCGCCAGCACCGATCAGGCCAATGGCGACTGACAGCACCACGGCGCTTAACGCCAGCTCCAGCGTCACCAGCGCGCCCTGTAAAATAACGTGAGAAAACCCGTGCAGCATTCAGCTCGTCCTGTCCAGATACGGGCCTCCTCCCGAAAAGAGGAGACCGGAGCGGCGACTTAGCCGCCGTAAACATCAAAATCGAAATACTTTTTCGCCAGCTTTTCGTAGGTTCCGTCCGCGCGCATCTCGGCAAAGGCGTTATTCAGCGCCTCACGCAACTCGTTATCCTCTTTGCGCAGCCCCATTCCGGTACCGACGCCAAACAGTTTTTCATCTTTAATCGAAGGACCGCCAAATTCATAGTCCTTGCCGATAGACTGCTTGAGGAATCCTTCGCTGGCGGCGACTTCATCCTGGAAAGCGGCATCAATACGACCCGCGGTAAGGTCGGCGTAGATATTGTCCTGGCCCTGATAGGAGACGATTTCAACGCCCTTCGGTGCCCAGTGCTGATTTCCGTAGGTTTCCTGCGTCGTGCCCTGCAACACGCCAACGCGCTTCCCTTTCAGCTTGTCGAGGTCAGGAACGACGCCGGAGCCTTTTTTCACCACCAGTCGGGAATCTGCGGCATAGAGTTTGTCGGTGAAAGCAATTTCCTGCTGGCGTTTTTCGGTAATCGACAGCGACGACATAATGGCGTCAATTTTCTTTGCCTTCAGCGACGGGATCAGCGCATCCAGCGGGTTTTCGACGAAGGTACACTGGGTTTTAATCCGCGTGCACAGCTCTTTCGCCAGGTCGATATCAAAACCAATTAACTCACCCTGTGAATTTTTCGATTCAAAAGGGGCATAGGTGGGATCGGTGCCAATACGTAACTTTTGCGGGATTGCTGCGAATGCGCCAGAGAAACTGGAAGCCGCCAGAACCAGAGAAAGGGACAAGACCAACTTTTTCATAATTATCCTCAACAAACGGTCATTCTAATGGGATTTATGGTGAAAATAAGGTGCAGGTATCGTGCCATTATTCGGGGCGGCAAGGCAAAATATTCTGCACCCAAAATGCGATTTTTTCGCATCAGAAACGCTTAACTATGCATTTGTGCGCAAGGATGGTGCAGGTACTGCACCATCGCGATGCATAAATCCCATCAATGCCCCACGCCAGACGCTGGCGGGAACATCGACGATTCCGTCTGTTCTGGCTTAATCACCGTACACATTGAAATCGAAATATTTTTTCGCCAGTTTGTCGTAGGTGCCGTCGGCGCGCACATCTTTCAGCGCTTTATCAAAGGCAGCTTTCAGTTCGGTGTCATCTTTGCGCAGGCCCACGCCGGTGCCGTCGCCGAAGAATTTCTTGTCTTTAACCGAGGCACCGGCAAAGGCAAAATCTTTCCCGGCAGGCTGTTTGAGGAACCCTTCGCTGGCAGCGACTTCATCCTGCAACGCAGCGTCAAGGCGGCCTGCTGCAAGGTCGGAATAGATCAGATCCTGGTTGGCATAGGCAATAACATCCACGCCTTTGCTGCGCCAGTGATCGTTACCGTAGGCTTCCTGGGTAGAGCCTTGCAGGACCCCGACGTGTTTCCCTTTCAGCGACTCCAGCGTTGGCTGGATCGGCGAGCCTTTCGCGGCAATCAGGCGCGAGTCGGCAGCGTATAATTTGTCAGAGAAAGCGATTTCCTGCTGGCGCTTCTCGGTGATGGAGAGAGAAGAGATAATTGCGTCGATCTTTTTCGCCTTCAGCGACGGGATCAGGGCGTCAAAATCGCTGCCAACCCAGGTACATTTCACCTGAATACGCTTGCACATCTCATTACCCAAATCGATATCAAAACCCACAAACTGCCCTTTCGCATCTTTCGATGAAAAAGGTGCATAGGTGGCATCTGTACCAATGCGCACCGTCTGCGGTAGCGCGGCGTTGACGCTGGCGGCGCTGCTTAAACCGATCAATAAAGACAGAGCCAGGACCGACTTCTTCATACATTCCCCTCAGATGTGGTGATTTTATTATGTCGTGGTGTTGTGCTGCGGATAAACCTTGCAGGTTTTATGCCATTTCAGCGCCGGAAGCGGGAACGGTGAAATGTGTTAATAAAACGTTGCAAATTATCATAAAGTGAAGATAGCAGGTCTGACAGACGAACCGCAGCAGCAGAAAGGGAAAATGACAGGAAAATGTCGGGGATATGATCGCGGTTACAAAAATGCCCTGAAACAGGGCATGTTTTTAACGTTCGCGCTCTGCGGGTGCGCTTCCCGCCCAGCGGGTGAAGAGGTCTTCGGGCAGTTCGATATCAAGCTGATCGAGCACCCGGTTTACCGTCTGGTTGATGACATCATCAATGGATTGCGGACGGTGATAAAACGCCGGAACGGGCGGCATGATCACCGCGCCCAGCTCTGCCGCCTGGGTCATCAGGCGCAGATGCCCCAGATGCAGCGGCGTTTCGCGCACGCACAGTACCAGCGGGCGGCGCTCTTTCAGCACCACGTCGGCGGCACGCGTCAGCAGGCCGTCGGTGTAGCTGTTCACAATGCCGGACAAGGTTTTGATCGAGCACGGCAGGATCACCATACCCGCCGTTTTAAACGACCCGGAGGAGATACTGGCGGCGATATCGCGCGCGTCGTGAACGACGTCCGCCAGCGCCTGAACTTCGCGCAGGGAAAGATCCGTTTCCAGCGCCAGCGTCTGGCGCGCGGCCAGGCTCATCACCAGATGCGTTTCTACATCAGGAACGTCACGTAAAATCTCTAATAACCGCACGCCGTAAATCGTGCCGCTGGCCCCCGAAATGCCGACAATGACTCTTTTCATGAACATGTCCTTAATTCGTCATGCGCAGACTTTGCCGGATCCGGGTAACAGTTGCAACCGCCACGCCCCTGTATCAGAAACGTAGCGCCGGGATCATCCTTCGTTGTGCATCTCTAAATTTTCCACTTCGTTCTGACGCTGTACCGCTTTGGAATCGTCATTGCGCAGGGAATCGAGATAGTCGAGATACTGCTGATCGACATCTTTGGTGACGTAAATACCGTTAAATACCGAGCATTCGAACTGCTGAATTTCCGGGTTCTCTGCGCGGACCGCATCGATCAGATCGTTCAGATCCTGGAAAATCAGGCCATCAGCGCCAATGATTTGGCGGATTTCATCCACTTCACGCCCGTGGGCGATCAGTTCGTTGGCGCTCGGCATATCAATACCGTAGACGTTCGGGAAGCGAATTTCCGGTGCGGCAGAGGCCAGATAAACTTTCTTCGCCCCGGCTTCACGCGCCATCTCGATAATTTGCTCGGAAGTGGTGCCGCGCACGATGGAATCGTCAACCAGCAGCACGTTTTTATCGCGGAACTCGGCGCGGTTAGCGTTGAGCTTGCGGCGCACTGATTTACGGCGCAGCTGCTGGCCCGGCATGATAAATGTGCGGCCGACGTAGCGGTTTTTTACGAAGCCCTGGCGGTAAGGTTTGTCCAGAATCCGGGCGATTTCCAGCGCGATATCGCAGGAGGTTTCCGGGATCGGGATCACCACGTCGATGTCCAGATCTTCCCACTCGCGGGCGATTTTCTCACCAAGCCTGGTGCCCATGTTCACGCGGGCGCTGTAAACGGAAATTTTGTCGATAAACGAATCCGGGCGGGCAAAGTAAACGTATTCAAACAGGCACGGATTGCTGACCGGGTTGTCAGCACACTGGCGGGTGAAGAGCTGGCCTTTTTCGGTGATGTAAATGGCTTCGCCCGGCGCAACGTCGCGCAGGAATTCAAAGCCCAGCGTATCGAGCGCCACGCTTTCCGAAGCCACCATGTATTCAATGCGCCCGTCGCCGATCGCGCGCTTGCCCAGCACCAGCGGGCGAATGCCGTTCGGATCGCGGAAGGCGACCATCCCGTGGCCGATAATCATCGCCACGCAGGCATACGCGCCACGGATCAGGCGGTTGGTCGCGGCAATGGCGGCAAAAATGTTGTCGGCTTCCAGCGGGTAGTGGCGGAAGTTATCCAGCTCGCTGGCAAAAACGTTGAGCAGAACTTCGGAATCAGAAGTGGTGTTGATATGGCGGCGCTTCTCCTCGAACAGCTTTTTACGCAGTTCGTGAGCGTTGGTCAGGTTGCCGTTGTGAGCAAGCGTAATACCATACGGTGAGTTAACGTAGAAAGGCTGCGCTTCTGAGGCGCTGGAACTGCCAGCGGTTGGGTAGCGGACGTGACCGATACCCATATTGCCCTGCATACGCTGCATGTGACGCGCTTCGAACACATCGCTGACCAGGCCGTTGGCTTTACGTAACCGAAAGCCGTTATTCGCATCAATGGTAATGATGCCTGCGGCATCCTGGCCACGATGCTGAAGCACCGTTAACGCGTCATAAATAGACTGGTTGACCGGCATAACACCGGCGATACCGACAATACCGCACATACGTCTTTTCCTCGTTAAGCCACATCTCAGGACTTATGCCCTGGGCAAGAAACTTGACGAGCTTTGCAGATAATCAAAGAACCATCTGATGATGAAACTGAATTGCGGAATGAGCTGGGATTTTTGCCAGTCTTCGCTTTTCGACATACTGGTGAAGGTGTCCAGAAAGAACAGAATGGCAGCGACGATCAGCGCGCCACGCAGAGCGCCGAAGCAGATCCCCAACACCCTGTCCGTACCCGACAGGCCGGTTTTCTCCACCAGTTGACCTATCACGTAGTTCACGATAGCGCCAACGATAAGCGTCGCGATAAACAGTATCGCGATAGCAATCCCATTTCGAACCAGTTCGTCTTCAAAGCCCGTAAACCAGACTGACAGATAAGTGTAGTAATGACTGGCAACAAAGAAAGCACAACCCCATGTCACCAGCGACAACGCTTCACGAACAAAACCACGGATCAGGCTAACCAGACAGGAAAAACCAATTACCGCGATAATAGCGTAATCAATCCAGACCATTTTTGTCTCACGATTTACGCCCTGCCATCCAGTTGGGGCGCATTCTAACAGAAAAAGAAAACGTTTGCGTAGGGATTTCCGTTCCCTGCACAAATAAAAATGGCGCTGAAAAAACATTCAACGCCATCGCCAGTTTGGGCCATTCCGCCCTCTGCTGGCGAGGGGGAAAAGCGCCGGAAGGTGGGGGCTGTGCCGGGCAGTCCCGGCTCGCCAGAAAGCGCCGGGACGTTGGCGCTGTACCGGACGGCTCCCCCTCTCCCCGACCCTCTCCCTGGGGGAGAGGGAGAAAAGCGGCCTTTTCCCTGTTAAGGGGAAAGGCGCTTAAACTTATCCCCCGGACCGTCCCCTCTCCCTGCGGGAGAGGGAGAAAGACAGCCTTTTCCCTGTCATGGAGAAAGGCGCTCAAACGTATCCCCCGGACGATCCCCTC
>DIJC01000014.1:462144-511368 GCA_002421005.1 Enterobacteriaceae bacterium UBA5654
CCTCTCCCCGACCCTCTCCCCGCGGGAGAGGGAGAAAGACAGCCTTTTCCCTGTCATGGAGAAAGGCGCTCAAACGTATCCCCCGGACCGTCCCCTCTCCCTGCGGGAGAGGGTTAGGGAGAGGGCGTTAGTTGACGCCGTAGTTCATCACCACACCGTTCAACCCGGAAATTTGATTCAGCTCGCCCAGCGAACTTTTCAGCTTATCCTTCGACGCGTCTGGCCCCACCAGAATGCGGGTGATTTTACCCTGAACCGGCGTGGAAGGCGATGTATAAACCCGATACCCCGCCCCGCGCAATTTGCTGACGATCTCACTCACCTTGTCAGCATTTTTCAGCGCACCGAGCTGGACAACATATGCCTTGCCGGTCGGCGCAGGTTTCTCTTCAGCAGCCGGTTTTTCCTGCGGCGCAGGTTTTGTCGGCGGAGGCGCTTCAGCCGCCGCCGCTAACTGCTCGCTGGTTTTGTCCCGCTGCGGTTTGGTCTGCGGTTTATCTACGGGTTTAGGTTTTGGCGGTTCAGGTGCCACCGGGATCTGATCGATATCCGCACCGCTGTTCGCCGCAAGGCGGGATGGATCTAATGTCGGTGCCGCCGCATCGCCTGCTCTCACCTCTTCCGCTGCACCTTCCGGCGGCTGGGCGGGTAGCGCCTGGGTTGCCGCTGGCAACATATCCGGCTCGTCGCGGTCGCCGGGTTTCGGCACCAGCGGAATGGCGGCGAACTCATCCTGATAATGCTTTTTCTGGCCGTCAAGCAGCCCAGGCAGGACAATGACGCCCAGTGCAACCAGGACAATCGTGCCGACTAAACGGTTCTGAAACTTACTCGCCACCGGATCCCCCCGCCTCCATTTCTTCCATTACGTGCGCTACCGTGTGGAACGATCCACACACCAGCACGGTGTCTTCTGGCTTCGCATCCGCCATTGCGGCGTGCCATGCCTGCGCTACTGTGACATACATTGCGCCGTCAGGTAAATGCGCCAGCAACTGCTCTGCCGTTGCGCCGCGCGGCCCTTCCAGCGGTGCGCAGTACCAGCGGTCAACCACGTCGCTAAGACAGGCCAGCGTGCCTGCGATATCTTTATCATGCAGCATACCAATGACCGCCAGAACGCGCCCGGTTTTTGGTAGCGTTTTGAGACGTCCCGCCAGGTACGCCGCCGCGTGTGGATTGTGGGCGACGTCGAGGATCAAACGCGGTGATTCACTGACTATCTGAAAACGTCCCGGCAAAATCGCTCCGGCGATGCCGTCACGGACCGCCTGCTCGCTGACCGCAAGTTGACTGGCGCGCAGCGCGGCCAGCGCGGTGGCGGCGTTAGGCTGCGGCACCTGCGGTAACGGTAAGTTGTTCAGTTCACCCCCGGCATCGACAAAACGCCAGCCCTGCCCGCTCACCTCATAACGCCAGTCGGCATCGCGGCGCAGCAGCATTGCGCCCTTCTCGTGCGCGACGTCCGCTATCGACTGCGGCATTTCCGGCTCGCCGACGATCGCCGGTTTGCCCGCACGGAAGATACCGGCTTTTTCGCGCCCGATGCTTTCGCGATCCGGCCCCAGCCAGTCGGTATGATCGAGGGCAATGCTGGTGACGACGGAAACGTCAGCATCCACCATATTGGTGGCATCCAGCCGTCCACCCAGCCCGACCTCAAGGATCACCACGTCCAGCGCAGCCTGTTTAAACAGCCACAGCGCCGACAGAGTGCCGTATTCAAAATAGGTCAGAGAGATGTCGCCCCGCGCGGCTTCAATGGCGGCAAACGAAGCCGTATGCGCCGCTTCCGGCAGTTCTGCGCCCTGAACGCGCACCCGCTCGGTGTAGCGGACCAGGTGCGGCGAACTGTAGACGCCGGTTTTGTAGCCCGCCGCCGTCAGGATGGATTCCAGCGTCCGGCAGGTGGTTCCTTTGCCGTTAGTCCCTGCTACGGTGAACACAAACGGGGCGGGCTTCAGTACATCCAGGCGGGCAGCCACCTGGCTTACGCGCTCAAGCCCCAGATCGATGGTCTTCGCGTGCAGATTTTCCAGATAAGAAAGCCACGTAGCCAGGGGCGACGTGGCGTGAGGGATAAGTTCTTTTTCCATGATGCCCGCAACGTTTAACGGTGAAGAAAAGCAAAAGGGCAGCGCCGTCTGGCCCTGCCCCTGTGCATTATCAGGCCTCGATTTCCTGATCCGGTACCGGCGGTACCACCACGTCTTCACGCGGGGCATCCGGGTCAGGTGCCGGAAGGTTCATCAGCTTCGCCAGAATGCTGGCCAGCTTCAGGCGCATTTCCGGGCGGCGGACGATCATATCAATCGCCCCTTTTTCAATCAGGAATTCGCTGCGCTGGAAGCCAGCCGGCAGTTTTTCACGCACGGTCTGTTCGATAACGCGCGGGCCAGCAAAGCCTATCAGCGCTTTTGGCTCGGCGATGTTGAGATCGCCCAGCATCGCAAAACTTGCCGAAACGCCGCCCATTGTCGGGTCGGTCAGCACGGAAATATACGGCAGACCGCGCTCCTGCATTTTTGCCAGCGCCGCAGAGGTTTTCGCCATCTGCATCAGCGACATCAGCGCTTCCTGCATACGCGCGCCGCCGGAAGCGGAGAAACACACCAGCGGACAGTTGTCCTCGAGCGCCTGCTCGACTGCACGCACGAAGCGCGCACCAACAACCGACCCCATTGAACCGCCCATAAAGGCAAATTCAAAGGCGGCAGCAACGATCGGCATGTCGTAAAGCGTGCCTTTCATCACCACCAGCGCGTCTTTTTCGTCAGTTTCTTTCTGCGCTGACGCCAGACGGTCTTTATACTTTTTGGAATCTTTGAACTTCAGAATGTCTTTTGGCTCAAGCTCGCTTCCAAGCTCTACCAGCGAACCTTCATCCAGCAGGCTATGCAGGCGATTACGCGCTGACATTCGCATGTGGTGGTCGCATTTCGGACATACTTCAAGATTGCGCTCCAGCTCGGCACGGTAAAGTACCTGACCACAGCTGTCGCATTTCGTCCACACCCCTTCAGGGATACTGGCCTTACGGGTGGGGGTGATATTGCTTTTAATTCGTTCAATCCAGCTCATTGATAACCTTTCTGCCTGAACCTGGTCGATGCCAGTTTTGTCCGACGGGGCGAATCTGGCCCCGCCTGACCATGAATGTTGCACATTAAAACATAACGGTTCGCAAGTTGGGATAAAAAAGTGGTCGAACCGCCGTTAAGACGTCATTTTGCCTGCTTCGATGCCGCGCGTTTATGGCGGATAATTTCCACCACACCGGGCAGTATCGACAGCACAATGATCGCCACGATCAGTAACTTAAGATTTTCCTGTACCACAGGCAAATCGCCAAACAGGTAGCCTGCATAGGTAAAGAGGATCACCCACAGCAGCGCGCCCGCCACGTTGTACGCGGCGAAATGACGATAGGACATATGCCCCATTCCCGCCACGAACGGCGCAAAGGTGCGAACGATTGGCACAAAACGCGCCAGAATAATCGTTTTACCCCCGTGCTTATTGTAGAACGCGTGGGTTTTGTCGAGATAACTGCGACGGAAAATTTTTGAGTTCGGGTTACTGAACAGCTTATCGCCGAACAACCGGCCAATCGTGTAGTTGACCGCATCGCCCAGCACCGCAGCCACAATCATCAGTACCACCATCAGATGGACGTTCAGATCGTTAGTCGGCAACGCGGACAGCGCCCCGGCCACGAACAGCAGCGAATCCCCTGGCAGAAACGGCGTCACCACCAGACCGGTTTCGCAAAACAGAATCAAAAACAGAATCGCGTAAACCCAGATGCCGTACTCGGCAACCAGCTCCGCCAGATGTACATCAATATGCAGAATGAAATCGACCAGAAAGTAAATCAGATCCATATTGTTAAATGCCTTTATGCAATCACAATTAGTCCGCTAAAAAGAGCGGGCCCATCGGCATCACCGGCAGGTCGAAATGATCCGGGTAATCTACCGCGACCAGATACAGCCCTTCCGCTTTTGCCGTCGCTGCCGCAAGCGTCCTGTCTTTTGCAGCAAGCAGTTCTGCTATCCAGCTCTCTGGCTGGTTTTGGGCACCTACTTCCATCAGGCTACCGACAATGTTCCTTACCATATGATGTACAAAGGCATTCGCTTTGATATCCACCACCACATACGCGCCGTAACGCTCCACGTGAATATGCATCACGTTGCGCCACGGCGTGCGCGACTGGCACTGCACCGCGCGGAACGAGGTGAAGTCGTTCTCCCCCAGCAGCGACTGGGCCGCACGGTGCATCCGCGCGGCATCCAGCGGCTGATGATAGTGCGTCACGCCCTGGCTTAATACCGCCGGACGCAGGCGGTGATTATAAATGACATAGCGGTAATGGCGTG
This sequence comes from Enterobacteriaceae bacterium UBA5654, assembly GCA_002421005.1. Taxonomy (GTDB): domain Bacteria; phylum Pseudomonadota; class Gammaproteobacteria; order Enterobacterales; family Enterobacteriaceae; genus Superficieibacter. Next base: position 466,527 of record DIJC01000014.1, read on the forward strand.
CCGTGGCACTGAAACGCGCATGAAAATCATCCGGCACATGTTTAACCCAGCGCACGGCAATGTCACCAGGTAAATTCGCATTTACGCCCAGCGTCCAGGCCGCATCTTTACGCACGGCACGCGTTTCAAAATGGACGACCTGACCGGTGCCGTGAACGCCCGCGTCGGTCCGCCCGGCACAGAAGACGTTGATCGGCTCGTTAGCCACCTGCGAAAGCGCTTTTTCCAGTTTCTCCTGCACGCTGCGCACTTCATTCTGGCGCTGCCAGCCGTAATATTTGCTACCGTCATATTCAATGCCGAGCGCAATTTTTATTACCGGCTGCTGCTGAACATCCGCCATGATTACAGGTACTCCTGCACCAGTTTCTCCGCAATTTTCACCGCCATCAGCGCGCCGCCAAAGCGAACGTTATCGGCGACGGACCAGAACTGGATCTGCTCCGGCATACCGTAATCATTACGCACGCAGCCGATGGACAGATGCGCACTGCCGGATGCGTCGCCGACCGGGGTCGGGAATGCCCCCTCTTCAGACAACACCGTATCTTCGCCAAGGGAGAAGGCATCACGCGCTTCTTCTGCCGCCAGTGGGCGCATGGCTTCAAAGCTGACCAATTGCGCATGGCCGTAAAAGACCGATGAACGCACGCAGCTTGCAGAGACCATTAAACCGTCATCCTGTAAAATTTTGCGGACCTGATCGACAATGATGCGCTCTTCACGCACGTTGCCTTCGCGGTCCGGCAGCAGCGGCAGCAGGTTAAACGCTAGCTGGCGGCCAAAGAAATCGTCTTCATCAACAGGCATCCCGTTGAGCAGTTTTGCACTCTGCCCGGCCAGCGCATCAACGGCCTTTTTGCCCTGCGCGGAGGCAGAAAGCAGGCTGGTAACGGCGATGCGCGACAGTCCACCGACATCAATCAGCGGCTTAAGCGCTACCAGCAACTGGCTGGTGAGGCTATCGGGGACGGCAATAATATTGCGGTTGCGGTAATCGGCCAGCACGAAGGGATTGACCTCCGGCACCACCAGCGGGACGTCCGGCTCCAGCGCAAACAGACCGCTGGTATCGATGACCAGACATCCGGCATTGGCCGCTTCTTCCGCGTAGGTCGCCGCCGCGTCGCTGCCCGCAGTGAAGAAAGCCAGTTGAACCTGCGTCCAGTCAAACTCTGCGGCGTCCTGAACGCGCACGGTTTTACCCCCGTAGCGCAGGGCCTCGCCCGCGCTTTCACTGCGCGCCAGGGCATACAGTTCCCCGACCGGGAATTCACGTTCAGCAAGGGTTTCAAGCAGGGCTTCGCCTACGGTGCCCGTAGCGCCCAGTACGGCAATATTCCAGCCTTCAGACATGGTGGTTGACTCCAGAAATAGCGATACTCCCCGCCCCGGTGGGCAGGGAGCTAAAAAACAGAATTAACGAATGGGGTGATGAACGGCGTTGAAACCGAGCTTGTGCAACAGGTCTGCCGCGTCGGCATCATCACACTGTACGTATAAGGAAGACCACTCGCGGCGCTCAGAGTAGTTTTTACGCAGCTTGTCGAATTCACCCGGTACGCCAGCGACTTTTCGCAGCGGCGCATCGTCGCGGCGCACATCATACACCAAATGCACCAGTCTTTTTAGCGTTGCCTGATCGACCGGCCCGTGTAGCGTAATGCGGCCAAACTCCGGCGCGGGCAGCAGCGTTGCCAGCGCCACCTGCTGACGCTGACCGATAAACTCGCTGAACGCCTCGAAAACCTGGGTGGTGCCGCGCGCTTTGCCTTCAAGGGTATAGCCCGCGATGTGCGGCGTGCCAATGTCAACGCGATCCAGCAGCGCGGTCAGCAGATCCGGCTCCGGCTCCCATACGTCGAGTATCACGCTTAGCGGCTGGTTGTCTTTCAGCCGGGCTAACAGCGCGGCGTTATCGACTACCGGTCCCCGACAGGCATTAATCAGAATAGTGCCAGGCTTCAGACGGCGGATCAGCGCATCGTCGGCGAGATGCCACGTTTTATACGGGCCGTCTTTATAGAGAGGCGTATGGAAAGTTAAGATATCGGCTTCCCGCACCAGCTCTTCCAGCGGGCGGAAATCGCCTTCGTCACCGCTATCGGCACGCGGGGGATCGCACAGCAGGGTGCGCACGCCGAACGTCTCCAGACGCTCCGCCAGGCGACGGCCGACATTACCCACGCCCACAATGCCCACCGTGCGCTCGGTCAGGGTGAAGCCGTCGCGCTCGGCCAGCATCAGCAGCGACGAGAAAACGTACTCCACCACCGCAATGGCGTTGCAGCCGGGCGCGGCGGAAAAACCGATACCTGCCTGCGCCAGCCACGCCTCGTCAACATGATCGGTGCCTGCGGTGGCGGTGCCGACGAATTTAATTCCCTGCCCTGCCAGCAATGCTTCATTGACTTTAGTCACCGAGCGCACCATGAGCGCGTCCGCGCCAGCCAGCGCCGCCAGTGGAATGGGACGCCCCGGCACCGCCTGTACCTCGCCCAGACGGCTGAACAGTTCACGCGCATAGGGCATATTTTCATCAACGAGGATTTTCACGATAAAGTACCTGCCTGAAACGAGAGATCGTCCGGCAAGTGTGCCATAATCGCGCCGCCAGGCATACTTGCAAACCTGGTTCAGCATTACGACCTTAAGGATTTATGATGACGCAACCCATCTCAGGTATGCCCGCGCGCCCTCCGGGTGACGGTCCCGCCACGACGTCAGTCGCCGCAGAGCAGCCGCTCTCAACCCAGCAACGTACCGTGCTGGAGCGTTTGATCACGCGCCTGGTCGCCCTCACCCGCCAGCAAAGCGCTGAAGTGTGGGCGGGTATGAAGCACGATCTGGGACTGAAAAATGAGATGCCGCTGCTGTCGCGTCATTTTCCCGCCGCCGAGCAAAACCTCACCCAGCGGCTGGATTCCGCCCAGCAGAGCTACAGCAATCGCCAGACCCTGGCGCAACTGACGGAGTTGCTGAACGTCGGCAACAATCGCCAGGCGGTGAGCGATTTTATTCGCCAGCAGTACGGGCAGACGGCGCTCAGCCAGCTTTCTCCCGATCAGCTTAAGAATGTACTGACGCTGCTGCAAAATAACGAGCTGTCGATCCCGCAGCCGCAGCAGCGTCCGGCTACCGACCGCCATCTGCTTCCGGCTGAACACAATACCTTAAATCAGCTGGTGACGAAGCTGACGGCGGCCACCGGCGAATCCGGGAAGCTTATCTGGCAATCGATGCTGGAACTTTCGGGAGTGAAAAGCGGCGAGTTGATCCCGGCGAAGCACTTTACCCATCTGGTGACCTGGCTTCAGGCGCGTCAGACGCTCAGTACCCAGACCGCACCGACGCTGCACACCTTGCAGGCGGCGCTTAAGCAGCCGCTGGAGCCGCAGGAGTGGGATCAGTTGCAGGATTACCTCCAGCAAACCTGGCAGGCCACGCCGCAGTCAATACTGACCACGGCGCAGGTTCAGGATTTGCTCAATCAGGTGTTTATTCGCCGGGCGGAACGCGCGCCGGAAATGCGCGATCCGCAGCCTGTTCATCGTCCCTTTGCGCCGCTGTATGACACCGTCAAAATGCTGTCGGCCCGGCCGGGCCTGATGCTGATTGCGCTTATTGTTGCCTTCCTGATTGTGTGGATGGTGCTTTAATTCCGCGCCCCGTGAGCCGGGGCGCAGCGATTTACTCTGCCTGCTGCACGGCATTCACTTTATTTGCCGCAATCACAAACGGCAGATAAATCAGCGTGGCTGACGCCAGACACAGCAGCCCCACCATTAATGCCAGCCAGTTACCGCCCGTGCCGAAGAAGGCGATCAGCGGACCGGGCGTGGTCCACGGCACGGCGTAGGCGACAGGTGGAATAATTCCTGTGGTAATAAAAACGTAACCAATCAGCGAACTGACCATCGGCACCAGAATAAACGGAATAATAAAGATCGGGTTAAGGACAATCGGCAGCCCGAACATCACCGGCTCATTAATATTAAACAGCCCCGGCACAAAAGACATTTTCGCCAGATCGCGATAATCCGAACGTCGCGAAGCAATAAAAATGGCCAGCAGTAACCCTAAGGTCATACCGGAACCGCCGTAGTTAGCAAAGGCATCGTTAATGCCGCCCCAGGTGATCGGGTACGGTGCCCCCCAGGTCTCGCCGTGCTGCGCGGCCCAGGAGAGGTTTTCCAGATTCGCTTCAGAAAAAATCGACTCGCGGATCGCCGCAATGGTATTTGGCCCGTGGATGCCCAAAAACCACAGCAGATTAGAAACAATACCCAGAATGATGACCGCAAAAATGTTGGTGCCCATATTTTTCAGCGGGGCCTGGATGAGCTTATAAATAAGATCGTTCAGCCCTTCCGGGGACAGCATTAACAGCAGGTAATTAAGAATCGAAAACAGCATCATCACCACAATAATGGGGATCAGCACCTTAAACGACCGCGCGACTGCCGGTGGCACGGCGTCCGGCATGGTAATGGTAATTTTCGGGTTCTTCGCTAAGCGGCAGAAGAGTTCGCTGGAAAGCAGCGCGACAATCACCGCCACAAACAGCCCCTGCGGACCGAGGTATTTGGTGGTCATGTACGCCTGTCCGCCGATTTCCTGGTAAGGGGTATAGACAACGAAAAACGCGCCAATCGCCGTCAGGCCGCACAGCAAATCATCCTCATGAAAGCTTTTCGCCATATTTCTGCCCACCAGAAAGGCGATCAGAATCGACATAATATTTACCGAGCCATTCATGACCGGCGTAAAAATAGCCTGCGCTTTTTCCAGATTAGGGAAAATCGCTTTTAAATGCAGCAATGAAGCAACAAAACCATCCGGGGAGAGGATGGCAAAATTAATTAATACGATAATGGAACTGGCCATAACGATAGGGAATGACAGAATAAAGGCATCGCGAATCGCCGAGACGTGCCGTTGCGAATTAAGTTTAATCGCTACCGGGACAAGTACCTTTTCCATCCCTCGTTCAAAAGAACGCATCACAGACATTATAACTCCTTATTTTTCAGCTTTATTTCCAGCAAAGAATGTCCACTTTATGTAGCGCAGGGATGGCGTTTTGTTATGTTGATCACATTAAAAAGCCACAATACAGGTTCAACTTAACGCTTAATAATGAACAACTTAAGTATTCATCAAAATAATAAATAGTTAACCTTTTGTTTAAATGGAACTTACAGAGGTGCAAAAGTGATTTATAAAAACGTGGTCAGCGTAATAAAAAATAAAATTAATCATCACTGTTATAGCGTAGGTGATGCCCTGCCCGCAGAAAAACAACTGGCAATCGATCTTAATGTTTCGCGTAATACCCTGCGTAAAGCGCTCAGCCAGCTGGAAGAAGAGGGGATTATCGAGCGCAGGCACGGCTCGGGAACCTATATAAAAGAGAAAAGATTCGTCGCGCATATTCATAATATGAATAGTTTTAGCGAAATAGCGCACAACGCCGGAAAAACGGCCAGCAGCCAGATATTAAAATTTGAAATGCAGCCAGCCTCATTGCAGGTTGCCAGCGGCCTGAATATTGCCCCGGACGATCCGGTTTATTATATCAAGCGCCTGCGGCGGATCGATAAAGTGGTGATGCAGGTGGAGGAAACCTGGCTGTCGGTCAACCGATTCCCCAGCCTGACCATTGCCCATATGCGGAACTCGAAGTTTTCGTATATTGAAAAGGAGTGCGGGATCGCTATCATCGGCACGTTCGAGACGTTTTCCCCCATGCTGCCGGGGCCGGAGCTGGCGGAAATATTGCGCATCAGCCCTAAAGATCCGATCCTGCAAATTCAAACCCAGGCGATTGATGCTAACCAGCAGCCGATTGATTACTCTCTTCTTTACTCCAACAGTTTTGAATTTCAGGTGAAGTATTTTTTTCCGCGTTAGTGGATTTCCCCCGCTCGCGCGGGGGAACAAACTTAACGTTTGCGGAACGACGCCAGCGTCACCGCGATGCCCGCAATGGCCGATAGCGCCCCGGCCAGGAATACTGAGGGATAACCAAAGCCGGTCGCCAGCATGCCCGCCAGCGGCCCGGAAACGCCCATCGCGATATCCTGAAACGCGGCATAGCCGCCCAGCGCCGTACCGCGCACCTGCGGCGGCACGCGTTTGACCACCTCAACGCCGAGCGCCGGGAAGATCAGCGAGCATCCCGCGCCGGTAAGCGCCGCGCCCAACAGGGCAATCCACGCCACCGGTGCCTGCCACAGGAATATCAGACCCAGCGCTTCCACCAGCAGAGAGCAAATCGCCACTTTTACGCCGCCAAAGCGATCCGGCATCCAGCCAAACAGGATGCGCACCAGCACAAACGCACCGCCAAACGCGGTTAAGGTAAAACCCGCCATCGGCCAGCCACGGCTGACAAAATAGAGCGAAACGAAGGTGCCGATCACCGCAAAGCCAACGCCCTGCAACGCCAGCCCCAATCCCGGCTGCCAGATCAGACCCACTACGCTCCACAGCGACGGACGCTCTCCCGCATGGGCCGGAACCTTCCGCACCGTACCGTTGCAGGCCCAGGCCAGCAGCGGCAGCAGCATGGTGACAATCGCGAGGATCGCAAAACCGTAGCGGTCGTGAATAAACAGCCCCAGCGGCGCACCCACCGCCAGCGCGCCAAAGATAGCCATTCCGTTCCACGACATCACTTTGCCGGAGCGCGCAGGGCCAACCAGCCCCATTCCCCAGGTCAGCGTGCCGGTCAGCAGCTGGCTTTCACCAAAACCGAGGATCAGCCTCCCGACAATCAGCAGGGCAAATTTTGCCGACGCCGGAACGGGTAACAGCGCCGCAAGCAGCCAGGCACCTCCGGCCAGGGCGCAGGCAAACATTCCCTGCATAACGGAACGTTTGGCACCGTATTGATCGGCCAGCCGCCCGGCATAGCCACGGGTTAAGACGGTCGCCAGGAACTGAATGCCGACCGCCAGCCCGACCATCGCGTTGCTGTACCCCAGCTCCTGATGAACAAACAGCGGGATCACCGGCAGCGGCAGGCCGACCGTCATGTAGGTCAGAAAAACCGCGAAGGCGATGCGAAACAGTGAGGTGTTCCCGGAAGAAGAACCCGAATTGTGTGCTACAGAAGACATGCGTTACTCCATTTGCGAAGTAAGGCGGGGAAAAGCCACGCCCCCTTCACCCGATGCGCAGGATTAAGGTGCGTTGGATGACGTTAAACGCTTACGCATTATCCATGTGATAATGTTGGAGCGGAATTCTGCCTGCCCTGACCGCTGGTTGTCAATCTTATCGGCGTCAGGTCTGTACACTCAGCAGCGCTAATGCCGATAACAGATTATTAGACGCATGGAGCGCCATCGGCACTATCAGGCCACGGGTGTAAATCCTGGCAATGCACAAAATCGCCGAGAAACTGAAAAGATAAATCAGCGTTGAAGCGGCCTGTCTGGAATGCAAAAAAACTGGCCACGTAAAGTGACCAGTTTCATTTTTTTGCCCGCGCTTTTTCGCTTACGCTTTCAGCTTACGCATCACCAGCGTGGCGTTGGTGCCGCCAAAGCCGAAGCTGTTGGACATCACGGTTGTCAGTTCGCGTTCGGTCGGCTCGGTCACGATGTTCAGACCAGCAGCCTGCTCGTCAAGCTCATCAATGTTGATACTCGGCGCGATAAAGCCGTGCTCCAGCATCAGCAGCGAGTAGATGGCTTCCTGCACGCCAGCCGCGCCCAGAGAGTGGCCGGTCATCGCTTTAGTGGCGGAGATCGCCGGAGAATGGTCGCCAAACACTTCGCGGATAGCCGCCAGCTCTTTAACGTCGCCAACCGGCGTTGAGGTGCCGTGGGAATTGAGGTAATCAACCGGGGCATCCAGATCCTGCATCGCCATCTTCATGCAGCGCACTGCGCCTTCGCCTGACGGGGCAACCATATCGGCACCGTCAGAAGTCGCGCCGTAGCCCACCACTTCCGCATAGATATGCGCACCGCGCGCCAGCGCGTGTTCAAGCTCTTCAACCACAACCATACCGCCGCCGCCTGCGATCACGAAACCGTCGCGGTTGGTGTCATAGGTCCGGGAAGCTTTTTCCGGAGTGTCGTTGTATTTGGTGGACAGCGCGCCCATCGCATCAAACTCACAGGACATTTCCCAGCACAGCTCTTCGCCGCCGCCCGCAAACACGATGTCCTGTTTGCCAAGCTGGATTTGCTCTACCGCGTTACCGATACAGTGCGCGGAAGTGGCACAGGCGGAGCTGATTGAGTAGTTTACGCCGTGGATTTTGAACGGCGTGGCGAGGCAGGCAGAAACGCCGGACGCCATCGCTTTGGTGACAACATACGGGCCTACGGCTTTCAGACCGCGCGGACCGCGCATGGCATCTGCACCGAAGACCTGAAAACGTGGAGAACCGCCGCCGGAGCCTGCAATCAGGCCAACGCGCGGATTGTTCTGGTAAACGTCTGCAGAGAGGCCAGCATCAGCAACAGCCTGCTCCATAGAGAGGAATGCATAAATCGAGGCATCGCTCATAAAGCGCACGACTTTACGATCGATGAGGCCAGTGGTATCCAGTTTTACGTTGCCCCAGACGTGGCTACGCATCCCGGAATCCTTCAGCTCCTGAGAGAAAGTGATCCCTGAACGTCCTTCACGCAGAGATGCCAGGACTTCCTGCTGGTTATTACCAATGCTGGAAACGATGCCCAGGCCAGTAATCACTGCACGTTTCATTCAATACCTCTGTTAAGTCCACTATTTAAATATTGAGTCGCACAATAGCGTACACTTGTACGCCGAACAAGTCCGATCAGCCAATTTGTACGGAAATTTGCTCCTGCCCGCACTCATCGCTAAGATCGTGCCATCACTAGTCAGACGAGTAACTTACGTGAAACATAACGCCATACAGCCCGCCAACCTTGAATTTAACAATGAGGGTACACCTGTTTCTCGAGATTTTGATGACGTCTATTTCTCGAACGATAACGGGCTGGAAGAAACGCGCTACGTTTTCCTTGGCGGCAATCAGCTCGCGGAACGCTTTGCGGATCATCCGCGCGCGCATTTTGTGGTGGCAGAGAGCGGCTTCGGCACCGGGCTTAATTTCCTGACGCTGTGGCAGGCATTCACCGCGTTTCGTCTGGCGCATCCGCAGGCGAGGCTACAGCGCCTGCACTTCATCAGTTTTGAAAAATTCCCCTTGCGGGCTGAGGATTTGCAGCTGGCGCATCAGCACTGGCCGGAGCTGGCTCCGTGGGCGCAACAGTTGCAGGCGCAGTGGCCGCTGCCGTTTGCGGGCTGTCACCGGCTGATTCTGGATGAAGGCCAGATCACGCTGGATTTGTGGTTTGGCGATATCAACGAACTGACGGATGAACTTGATGATTCGCTGGCACAGCAGGTGGACGCATGGTTTCTGGACGGTTTTGCGCCTGCCAAAAACCCGGATATGTGGACGCCAGCGCTGTTTGCGGCGATGGCGCGGCTGGCGCGTCCCGGCGGCACGCTGGCGACCTTCACTTCCGCCGGATTTGTGCGCCGTGGTTTACAGGACGCAGGTTTTACGATGAGCAAGCGCAAGGGCTTTGGTCGCAAGCGCGAGATGCTGACCGGCGTAATGGAAACACCTCCCGCCCGCGCGGTTAAAGCGCCGTGGTTTGCGCGCAGCGGGACGGCAAAGCGGGAAGTGGCGCTTATCGGCGGCGGCATTGCCAGCGCCCTGCTTTCGCTGGCGCTGCTGGATCGCGGCTGGCGGGTGACGCTCTATTGTGAAGACGCGCGGCCCGCAGAAGGAGCTTCCGGCAATCGTCAGGGAGCGCTGTACCCCTTACTTAGCGCGCACGATCCGGCGCTGGCGCACTTCTTTCCGGCAGCATTTACCTTTGCCCGCCGGGTGTATGACGCGCTTCCCGTTACCTTCGATCATGACTGGTGCGGCGTCACGCAAACCGGCTGGGATGCGAAAAGCGAGCAGAAGATCGCCCAGATGCTGGCGCTCGGCCTGCCCCAGGAAATCGCCCTCGGCGTGGACGCGCAGGCTGTCGCCGCAACGACGGGCGTCGGGACCGGCTGCGGGGGCGTTCAGTATCCTCTGGGCGGCTGGCTGTGTCCGGCGCAACTGACAGCGGGTGCGCTGGCGCTGGCCGCAGAGCGCGGGCTGCGTACCGTCTGGCAGCAGCAGGTGGTTTCGCTCGATAAAACCGATGGCGGCTGGCGGCTCGCGTTTGCTGACGGGCAAACGGCGCAGCATGAAGTGGTGGTACTGGCTAACGGTCATAAGGTTAATCAGTTCTTTCAGACCGACGCGCTGCCGCTGTATGCCGTGGGCGGGCAGGTCAGCCATATTCCCACCACGCCGTCGCTGTCGCGCCTGCGCCAGGTACTGTGCTATGACGGCTATCTCACGCCGCAGAATCCGCATAATCAACAGCATTGCATTGGTGCCAGCTATCATCGCGGGCAGGAGGAGATGCGCTACCGCGAGGAAGATCAGCAGCAAAATCGCCAGCGGCTGATTGACTGCTTCCCGGACGCCGGGTGGGCACGTGAGGTGGATATCAGCGCTGGCGAGGCTCGCTGCGGCGTGCGCTGCGCCACCCGCGATCACCTGCCAATGGTGGGTCAGGTGCCGGATTATGCGGCGACGATGAAAGAGTACGCGGGACTGGCGGACGATCGTGAGCACGCCGTTCGTGCGCCGGTATATGAGGATTTGTTTATGCTCGGCGCACTGGGGTCACGCGGGCTGTGCAGCGCCCCGCTGGCGGCGGAAATTCTGGCGTCACAGATGAGCGAAGAGCCGCTCCCGCTGGATGGAAAAACGCTGGCCGCGCTGAATCCGAATCGGCTATGGGTACGGAAACTGCTGAAGGGAAGACAGGTTAAGACGGTACAACACTGATGCCCTCACCCCGGCCCTCTCCCACAGGGAGAGGGAGCTGACCGAGCGTAGGGTGACGTCCGGTGTCGGCTTTCACCCTCTCCCACAGGGAGAGGGCTGGGGTGAGGGGGATTTGCCGGTACGGTGCCGGCCCTCCCCCACAGGGAACAAGACAGCGTTCGCGGCAGGATATGGCGCTAAACGTTTCCACCGAACGGTTCCCTCTCCCCCGGGGAGAGGGTCAGGGAGAGGGGGAAACCGCTCTCCCGCAGCCACATAAGTCGTACTATTGTCCCCTTTGCTCACCAAAAGGGAAAACCCGTTACTTAAATTTCGCCCGCTGATACAACGTATCCCACATCCCCAGCACCAGAGACTGATCGCGCGGCGAGAGTTCACCGGCGTGAATAGCCTTTTGCAGGCTGTTGCCGACCTGGGCGTAAACGGCTTCCGGGGAATGATCGTCCCCCGCTTCCAGTTCCGCGATTGCCAGCGTCAGGTGTCCGCGCAGATAACCGCTGGCAAACAACTCGTCATCACCGGCCGTATCTACCATGTCATCAATTAATGCCAGGATGCGTGATTCAAACTCCGCGATCATCTTCTTTCCTCTTGTCTTAAGTGGCGCTATTACAGGTCTTCAGGCCACGGGAACTGTTCTGCCGCCAGCGGCGGCGTATGATAGTAATGTTGTAATGCTTTAATAAAACGTGCCGGACGTTCCGGGATCCCTTCCTTCAGGTACGTCATCACCTGGGCGTGAACGCGGCGCTGGAAAACAATGCGGTCCGGCTCGAAGTCACCGTCCAGATTGTCACAGCTGACGTTAAACGGATAACCCGCCGCCACGCAAAACAGCCAGTCAAACGCCTGCGGTTTCACTTCGACATCTTCAAACTGGCTCTGGGTGACCGCATCGCGTCCGTCGGGGCAGTACCAGTAACCGAAATCGACCTGTTCGCGGCGCGCTTTACCGGCGATGCACCAGTGTGAAATCTCATGCAGCGCGCTGGCGTAGTAACCGTGCGCGAAGACGATCCGGTGATATGGCACGCTGTCATCAGCAGGAAGATAGATCGGTTCGTCATCGCCTTTAATCAGACGGGTATTAAAATCATCGGCGAAGCAGCCGTTAAAAATCTCAATAAGCTGTTCGTAATTATGTGTACTGTTCATTAGTTCATCCCCAACCAGTGGAGGATCTCCGGTCCGTGGCTGTCATAAAGAAGTTTGGCGCTCATCACCGCAGAAACGATGACGATCATCGGGCGGATCAGCATCTGCCCTTTGCTGAGCACCAGTCTGGAGCCGATACGGGCACCGATAAATTGCCCGATAAGCATCACAAAACCCGTCGCCCAAATCACTTTGCCGCCGAGAATAAACAGCAGCAGGCCGCCGATATTAGAGGTGGCATTCAGCACTTTGGCGTGAGCGGTAGATTTTGCAAGGTTGTACCCGCAAAGGGTAACGAAGGCCAGCGCGTAAAACGATCCTGCGCCGGGGCCAAAAAAGCCATCGTAAAAGCCGACGCAGCCGCCCGCCACCAGCGCGAATGGAAGGCCGTACAGCCGACGCTGACGATCTTCTTCGCCCAGCTTCGGCATCAATAAAAAATAGAGGCCGATGCAGATCACCAGCACCGGCAGGATTTGCCGCAGCAGATCGGATTTCACAAACTGCACCAGCAGCGCACCGCTGGTCGAGCCAATAAAGGTCATCAGAATGTTCATTTTCTGATCGCTCAGCTTCACCACTTTGCGACGGATGAAGTAGATTGAGGACGAAAGTGAACCGCCGCAGGCCTGTAGTTTATTGGTCGCCAGCGCCTGGGCGGGCGTCATGCCCGCCGCCAGCAGCGCGGGTACCGTTAACAGCCCTCCGCCGCCCGCCAGCGAATCGATAAATCCGGCCAGCAACGCCACGCAAAACATCACCGCCAGCAGCAGCGGCGACATCATAAAAAGCTGATTAAACGTTTCCATTAAAGTACATGCTCATCCAGTAGCGCCTGACAGGAAGGATGCAGCGGCGGCTCCTTCTTCGCAGGGGATTTCGTCCCAGGTTTTGCTGGCTCAAACCAGCTTTGCAGTTCGGCTCCGCAGCCATCGCCCGGCGGCGGCGGCTCCTGATCCTGACATTCGAGGCTGTCCGCCGGGCAGCGCAGGCGCACATGCATATGTGCGCGATGCTGGAACCACGGCCGGACTTTGTTCAGCCAGTCGCGGTCGGTTCCTGCATCCAGGCAAAGCTGCTGCTTGATCGCCGGATTGACAAAAATGCGCGTCACGTCGTTATCTTTCGCCGCCAGCTTGATCAGGCTGCTGATTTTCGGTTGCCATAGCGACGATACAACGTGCTTGCCGTCGCGGGACACCAGATCCAGCGCCTGCGGCTTCAGCAGTTGCGCGGAGGTCCAGCGCGTCTCAGGCAGTTGCAGGAAGATATCGACATCCAGCCCGGACTGGTGGCTGGCATGACCGCCGTTGAAGCGCCCGCCCGCTGGCATTCCCATATCGCCAATCAGCACCGTGCCCAGCCCCAGGTTATGCACCTGGCTGCTCAGCCGCTGAATAAACAGCAGCAGATCGGGATGACCAAAATAGCGCCGCTGATCGGTACGCATCACCTGATAATGATCAGACTGGAGCGGCAGGCTCTGCGCGCCGATAATACAGCCGTTGGCAAACGCGCCAATGGACTGCGCGTTGCCGGGGATCGGCTGGGTGATTTTTTGCCACGGCGTTGCCGCCAGAGCGGTGCTGCTGGCAACCAGCGCCAGCAGCGCGATAAGCATTTTTTTCATTTTTACCAGCGTGGAAGCGTTGTCGTCACATCGGCATTTTGTGCGCGCTGACGCATAAAGTGATCCATCAGCACAATCGCCAGCATCGCCTCGGCAATCGGCACCGCGCGGATGCCAACGCAAGGATCGTGACGGCCTTTGGTGATCATGTCGGTTTCTTCGCCCGCGCGGTTCAGCGTGCGCCCCGGCACGGTGATGCTCGACGTGGGTTTCAGCGCGATATTCGCGACGATCTGCTGACCGCTGCTGATCCCGCCGAGGATGCCGCCCGCGTGGTTGCTCTGGAAGCCCTGCCGGGTGATCTCATCACGATTCTGACTGCCGCGCAGGGCAACCACGTCGAAACCGTCGCCGATTTCCACGCCTTTTACGGCATTGATGCTCATCAGCGCGTGGGCGATGTCGGCATCCAGACGGTCAAAAACCGGCTCGCCCAGCCCCGGCGGCACGCCGTCGGCGATGACGGTCACTTTCGCCCCGATGGAGTCGCCTTCTTTTTTCAGGGCGCGCATCAGTTCGTCCAGCGCCTCGATTTTATCCGGGTCGGCGCAAAAGAACGGGTTTTGCTCGACCTGTTCCCAGTCGGCAATCGCCAGCGGGATGTCGCCCATCTGGGTCAGGCAGCCACGAACAGTGATGCCCAGTTTCTGCGCCAGGTATTTTTTAGCGATGGCACCCGCCGCCACGCGCATGGCGGTTTCACGTGCTGAAGAGCGACCGCCGCCGCGATAATCGCGCAGGCCATATTTTTGCTCGTAGGTGTAATCCGCATGACCTGGACGGAACAGATCTTTAATCGCACCGTAATCCTGCGAGCGCTGATCGGTATTTTCAATCAGCAGCCCGATGCTGGTCCCGGTCGTCACGCCTTCAAACACGCCGGAGAGGATTTTTACCTGGTCCGGCTCCCGGCGCTGGGTGGTGTAGCGCGAGGTGCCCGGACGACGGCGATCCAGATCGTGTTGCAGATCGGCTTCGGTGAGCGGAATACCCGGCGGCACGCCGTCAACGATGCAGCCCAGCGCCAGCCCGTGCGACTCACCGAAGGTGGTTACGCGAAAAAGTTGTCCAATACTGTTTCCTGCCATCACGGCTCCGTTGTCGTTGTTGTGTTATTAGTCTTTGTAAATGCTGAAGTATTCCCGCGCTGCTACCAGTTGGGATTTGGTCAGCATAAAGACACCGTCACCGCCGTTGTCGAATTCCAGCCAGGTGAACGGCACATCAGGATATTGTTCCATCAGATGTACCATGCTGTTCCCGACTTCACAAATCAGAATGCCGTCGTCGGCCAGATAGTCCGGTGCGCAGGCAAGAATGCGGCGGGTCAGCTTCAGGCCATCGCTGCCGGAGGCCAGGCCCAGTTCAGGTTCGTGGCGATACTCGTTCGGCAGGTCGGACATATCTTCCGCGTCAACATACGGCGGATTGGTGACGATCAGATCGTACTGTACTTTCGGCAGGTCGCGGAACAGATCGGAGCGGATCGGCGTGACCTGATGGATTAAACCGTGTTCTTCGATATTGTGCTCGGCTACCGCCAGCGCTTCCGGGGAAATATCCACCGCGTCAACTTCCGCTTCCGGGAACGCATATGCACAGGCGACGGCGATGCAGCTGCTGCCGGTACACATGTCCAGAATATGCTGCGGAGCGTGGTTAATCAGCCCGGAAAAGTGGTTGTTGATCAGTTCGCCAATCGGCGAACGCGGCACCAGAACGCGTTCGTCAACGTAGAATTCGTGACCGCAGAACCAGGCTTTGTTGGTCAGATAAGCCACCGGGATGCGCTCGTTCACGCGGCGGATCACTCGTTCAACGATGCGATGTTTTTCACTGGAGGTCAGGCGGGCGCTGCGCATGTCTTCCGGGATATCCAACGGTAGCCACAGCGTCGGCAACACCAGTTGCACCGCTTCGTCCCACGGGTTGTCGGTGCCGTGCCCGTACCAGATGTTGGCCGCGCTAAAACGGCTCACCGACCAGCGGAGCATGTCCTGAATGGTTTGCAGCTCATTCACCGCTTCATCAACAAAAATTTTATCCATCGTTCTCTCCAGGCCATGCTCGCATTAAATTCGGCGGCTAGTTTGCCACGAAGAGGGCCATAAATCAGCATTCACGCGCGGGCGAAACGGGGAAAAAATGCGTTTTCGCTGAACAGATGCCCGGTGAGTCGGGTAAACTGGCGAAAAGCCTTAATGAGAATGACCCATGAAAAAGAAAGAATCACTCACCGGGGAGGATAAGGCGCTGTTTCGTCAGTTGATGACCGGCACGCGTCAGATTAAGCAGGACACCATTGTCCACCGCCCTTTGCGCAAGAAAATCTCGGAAGTGCCGGTGAAACGGCTGATTCAGGAACAGGCTGACGCCAGCCACTTTTTTTCCGATGAGTTTCAGCCGCTGCTCAATACCAGCGGGCCAGTGAAATACGTGCGTGAAGACGTCAGCCATTTCGAGCTGAAAAAGCTGCGGCGCGGCGATTATTCGCCGGAACTGTTCCTGGATTTACACGGTCTGACCCAGCTTCAGGCCAAGCAGGAACTGGGCGCGTTGATTGCCGCCTGCCGCCGTGAGCATGTTTTTTGCGCCTGTGTGATGCACGGCCATGGCAAACATATTCTTAAGCAGCAAACGCCGCTGTGGCTGGCGCAGCATCCGCATGTGATGGCTTTCCATCAGGCGTCAAAAGAGTACGGCGGAGATGCCGCGCTGCTGGTATTGATTGAAGTTGAAGAGTGGCAGCCGCCAGAGCTGCCCTGAAGAGAGGCGGGAAGCAACGATGCTTCCCGTTAGCGGATTAAATCGCTTTTGGCATTTTCAGATTGCAGGGGTTCATCTGCCAGTTGAAGGTACCTTTGCCTTCGCCATCCAGCGTGACGCTGGCAATCGCCGAGGTCGAGAACATCGGCGGCGTTTCACCGGGGCACAGTTCCGCCACCAGATAGCCGACCAGCGGCAGGTGAGAAACCACCAGTACGGACTGCGTTCCTTTTTCGGCCAGAACCTGAAGATACGCGCCGACCTGTCCCACATCGCCGCCGGGTGTCAGTTCCGGCAGGACATCAACGTTTGTGGGCAGATGCATACACTCACCCACCACATCCAGCGTTTGTTCAGCGCGCAGATAAGGGCTGACCAGAACGCGCTCAATATTCACTTTTTGACCTTTCAGCCAGGTTGCCATCAGACGGGATTCATCACAACCACAATGGGTTAAAGGACGAACCGAGTCACTGCTAGCCTCAAGGGCTGCGTCGCCGTGACGCATGATAAAAACTTGCATATTGCACCGCTTTTGTTAACCAGAAGCACCGTCGTCAGACCGCAGAGGAAATCATGTTCATGCGGAAAACGCGGTGGCCGGGCATTGTGCCTCATCCGTTTGCTCAATGAAACGCTGTGTTTTACCTTAATGATGTAAGTATAGTCAATCAGTGTTTACAAAATAACCAAAAGACCCGCAACAGCGTTATCACACCCTTCATTAACCCTCATTTTCCGGGTCAGTATCAGTACGCGACCAGAACGTATGGCGCTGCTCGGCCATATGCAGCAACGCCTCGCATGGTGTAAAGCGTGGGCCATACTGCGCGGCAAGCCGTTGCAAAATCGCCACCACTTCACCGGCTCCGAGCGTATCCATATAGCGGAATGGCCCCCCTAAAAATGGGGGGAAGCCGATGCCAAACACCGCACCGATATCACCGTCTCGCGCACTGCGAATAATACCTTCCGCGTGGCAGCGCGCAGCCTCATTTAACATCATCATGACGCATCTTTCGCTCACCTGCTGCGATGAGAGGGTGTTAGTTTGACCACCGATACCAATCAACGGATAGATCGCCGGATCGGGCTGCTTTTTGCTTTTACGCCCTTTTTTTCCATAAAGATAGAAACCACGACCATTTTTTCTGCCTTTGCGATCGTCATTCAAAATTGCATTAATGATATTTGCAGGCGGGCTAAAACGTTCTCCGTAAGCCGCCTCCAGAACCGGAATAATTTTGGTGCCGGTATCAATGCCAACCTCGTCAAGAAGCTGAATGGGGCCGACCGGGAAGCCGAATTTCACCAGCGCACGATCGATATACTCAATTTTCACCCCTTCAGTCAGAATGCGCATCGCCTCATTAATGTAGGGCGCGAGAATACGGTTAACGTAAAACCCGGCTTTATCCGCGACCACAATCGGCGTTTTGCCCTGTTTTTTCGCCAGCTTCACCGTCGTGGCGACAGTCTGTTCTGAGGTGCCCGCGTGCGGGATCACTTCCACCAGCGGCATTTTTTCGACCGGACTAAAAAAGTGCAGACCAATGACCTGCCCCGGACGCGCGGCCTGCGCGGCAATATCACCAATGGGCAGAGAAGAGGTATTAGAGGCAAAAATGGTTTCCGGCGCGCAGTGTGCTTCCACTTCCGCCACCATTTTTTGCTTTAGCGTGAGGTCTTCAAACACGGCTTCAATCACCACATCACGATGGCTAAAGCCACGATAATCCGTCGCCCCGGAGATTAGCGCCATCTGGCTGTTGCGCTCCGCCGCTTTAATATGGCGACGACGCACTTTCTGGTCGAGCAAATCCCAGGAGTATTTCAGCGCGTGGTTAATCCCCTGCGCCTTGATATCTTTAATGCGCACCGGCAGTTTGCCTTTGCTGGCGGTGACATACGCAATGCCTCCGCCCATCAGCCCGCCGCCCAGAATGCCGACCGAGCGCAGCGGACCCGCTTCTGCCCGCGCGCCCGGATCTTTTTTCAGCTCGGTGCTGGCAAAGAAAATATTACGCAGTGCGGCGGACTGCGGCGTCATCGCCAGCTCGCCAAAGGCGCGCGCTTCTGCCGCATAACCGCTGCTGCTACCCTGACTTAAACCGGTTTCAACGACCTGCAAAATACGCTCAGTTGCCGGGTAATTGCCCTGCGTTTTGTGCGCCGTTTTTTTGCCCACCATGCGAAACAGTACGCTGCGCCCCAGCGGACCGGCGAGAATACGCTCGCGCACCGGCAGACGCCGGTCCGTGGGCCGTCCTTTTTTCGCCAGCGCAACGGCAGCCTCCAGCAGAATAGAGGCGGGAACGACTTCATCCACCAGCCCGACTTTCAGCGCCTGACGCGGGCGTAACTGCTTGCCAGTGAGGATCATCTCCAGCGCGGTGCTGACACCAATAAGTCTTGGCAGACGCTGGGTGCCGCCGGAGCCGGGAAGCAGGCCGAGTTGCATTTCCGGCAGGCCGAGCACCGTCTTCGGATCGTCAGTACAGATCCGTCCGTGGCAGGCCAGCGCCAGTTCCAGACCGCCACCCAGACAGGCGCCGTTAATGGCCGCGATAACCGTAATCGGTAGCGCGCGAATATCCGCCATAATCTGCTGCCCCTGACGCGCCAGGGTTTCCGCCTCCTGCGCCGTTTTACAATCGCCGATCATGTTGATATCGGCACCGGCAATAAAGTTATCCTCTTTTGCGGAGATAAAAACGACGCCAGATAAGGCTTTGTTATCACGGATTTGTTTGAGAATAGCGCGAACCTGATGGCCAAATTCCGCTTTCAGGGTGTTCATCTTTTCGCCGGGGACATCGATGGTAATAACGGCAATATTGTCCGGCCGCACGTTAAGGGTAAAAGCAGATGTCATCTCCATTATTCGGCCTCCAGAACCATTGCCGCGCCAAGACCGCCCGCTGCGCAGGCGGTCACTAAACCAAAACCACCACCGCGCCGACGCAGTTCGTGCAGCGTCTGGGTGATCATTCTCGCGCCGGTTGCGGCGAAAGGATGCCCGTAGGCAATCGAGCCGCCCAGCACGTTGAATTTACTGTCATCCACCTCGCCTGTGGCCTGCGAGCGTCCCAGCACCTCACGGGCGAAGCGGTCGCTGGCCAGCAGTTTTAGGTTAGTGAGTGTTTGTGAGGCGAACGCTTCGTGCATGTCCAGCAGCGTCAGATCGGCCAGCGTCAGCCCGGCCCGCTCCAGCGCCAGCGGCGTAGACCAGGCGGGACCAAGCAGCATATCCTGCCATACGTCGATAGCGGTAAAGGCATAGCTGCGCAGGTAGCCAAGCGGCACCAGCCCCAGTTCTTTGGCCCGCGATTCGGTCATCAGGATCACCGCCGCCGCGCCGTCGGTCAGCGGCGTACTGTTCGCCGCCGTGACCGTCCCGTGCTGGCGATCGAACGCCGGACGTAGCTTTGCGTAGTCGGCAAGCGTGGAGTTGGTGCGAATGTTATTGTCGCGCTCAACCGGATCGCGATACGGCGGCGCATACGCGGTCATCACTTCGTCAGCGAGTTTGCCTTCGGCCCACGCTTTTGCAGCGAGTTGATGCGAACGGTGCGCCAGCGCGTCCTGCTCCTCACGGGTGATGCCCCAGGTTTTCGCCATTTGCTCGGCGGTATCGCCCATTCGCAGACCGGTTGAATATTCCGCGACCGCAGGGGGAACGGGCAGCAGATCGCGCAGACGCAGGCGGGAGAACAGCTTCAGGCGTTGCCCCATGGTGCGGGCTTTATTGGCGTCCACCAGCGTGCGCGCCAGCGTTTTACTGACGCCAATCGGCAATACGGAGGAAGAATCCGCTCCCCCGGCGATC
Source organism: Enterobacteriaceae bacterium UBA5654 (assembly GCA_002421005.1). Classification (GTDB taxonomy): domain Bacteria; phylum Pseudomonadota; class Gammaproteobacteria; order Enterobacterales; family Enterobacteriaceae; genus Superficieibacter. The sequence goes on from DIJC01000014.1 coordinate 486,804, forward strand.
CCGGCGCGGATAGTCCCCGCCATCAGGCTTTCCGCCACGTTCGCCACCGCCTGAAAACTGGTGGCGCAGGCGCGGCTGACGCTATAGGCATCGGTATGCACATTCATGCCGGTGCCGAGCACGATTTCGCGGGCGATGTTGGGCGCTTCCGGCATTTGTACCACCTGACCGAAGACCAGTTGCTCGATCACTTCCGGCGGAATTTCGCTGCGAGCCAGCATCTCTCCTACCACCATTTTTCCCAGATCGATAGCGGGCACGCCGTGAAAGGCGGTTGCCTGGCGGACAAAGGGCGTGCGCAGCCCGGTAACAATGGCAATGCGATCGCCCTGGCGGGTGATAAGCGGTAATGCCTGACTCATAACGCTCCCCTGTTAACAAAAAATAATTAAGTGGTCTGACCTGAACATAGTCTTAACCATTTTTTTACATTTCGCCAAGCGGGGGAGAAGAAAAGTGGGAGCTAAAACACACGGATAGAAAAGAAAACGCCTCCGCAGAAGGAGGCGTTGAGAGGAGGTCTTAGCGCAGGCCGAGCTGGAAGATCAGCGTTTCGGCTTCGCAGGCAAACACAAAGTCGATATCCAGTTTTACGCCGTCGGCTACGTCGCTGAAGGTCGAGGTGATCTCACACGGCTCAGATTCAACGCCGCGCGCTTTTGCGGTCAGTGCCGCCAGCGTTTCTTCTGCCTGTGCGCGATTGGCGAATACGCGGCTGTAAGAGGCGGTGCAATCGGTGTTGTCCATGATGGTGCCAACATCCATACAGCAGCAAACCGGGGTTTCATCAGCACTGCATTTACTCATTGTAGATTTCCTCTGTAGACGCACCCAGGGTGCCTTAACGATATACCGCTTATTTTACGCTCTGGGTCGTAGCGTCTCCAGTCGTTAATTTCTCGCAGCGGAAATAGTGATAAAAATCACAGTTAAAAATGATCTAAAACAAATTCACCGTTCATTTGCAGCCTATAAACAGGGCAATTTTGCCAGCCAGATCGCGTTTCTTAGATCACATTCGAAAAAACTTAGAAACATACTTGCAACATACTATCTGGTCAGACCTATACTCTCGTCACTGGTCTGCTTTCTCTGACGTACAACAGACCCTACACTTCGCACCTCGTTACACCATGTAACTTTTTTAAATAAAAAATAACTCAATGAGGTTATGGTCATGAGCCAGAAAACCCGGTTCACCAAATCTGCTCTCGCAGTGGCAATGGCAATCGTTTCAACCCAGGCCTGGTCCGCAGGCTTCCAGCTAAATGAATTTTCTTCTTCTGGCCTTGGCCGCGCCTATTCTGGCGAAGGTGCCATCGCGGATGACGCCGGTAACGTCAGCCGTAACCCCGCTTTGATTACCATGTTTGACCGCCCGACCTTTTCCGGCGGCGCTATTTTCGTTGACCCGGATGTGAATGTGTCCGGGCGCTCGGCGATCGGTAACGATGCCAGCCAGGATAACATCGCGCCGACCGCATGGGTGCCTAACCTGCATTTTGTCGCACCGATTAACGATCAATTTGGTTGGGGCGCGTCCGTTACCTCTAACTACGGTCTGGCAACCGAATTCAACGACAGCTTCGCCGCGGGCTCAATGGGCGGGACGACCGATCTGGAAACGCTGAACCTGAATCTGAGCGGCGCGTATCGTCTTGATAATCACTGGAGCTTTGGACTTGGCTTTGACGCGGTATACGCGCGCGCCAAACTGGAACGCTACGCGGGCGATTTGCCGCAGATTATCGGCGCGAATATTCCGGCGCTGGTGCGTGCCGGACGTCTATCCCCACAACAGGCCGCCGCGATTGGCGCTCAGGCCGGTGGCATCAGCCGCGACACGCAGATTGCCCGCCTGAAAGGCGATGAGTGGGGCTTCGGCTGGAACGCCGGTCTTCTGTATGAAGTGGATAAAGACAACCGCTACGCGCTGACCTACCGTTCGGAGATCAAGGTTGATTTCGACGGCGATTATAAGAGCAGCCTGCCAACGACGCTGAATCCGGTTAACGCCGCCCTCGGCCTCGGCCTGCCTTACGGCACCAACGGCTCAACCATTGACGGCTCGCTGAGTCTGCATCTGCCGGAAATGTGGGAAGTGTCAGGTTATAACCGCGTGGCACCAAAATGGGCCGTTCACTACAGCCTGGCCTACACCAGCTGGAGCCAGTTTGAAGAGCTGAAAGCGACCAACAGCGACCGTGGCACCCTCTTCTATAAAGAGGAAGGCTTTAAAGATTCTTACCGTATCGCCCTCGGGACGACCTATTATATGGACGATAGCTGGACGTTCCGCTCCGGTATCGCCTTTGATGACAGCCCGGTTCCGGCAGATAAACGTTCTATCTCCATTCCAGACCAGGATCGTCTGTGGCTGAGCGCCGGTACGACCTACGCGTTTAATAAAGATGCTTCCGTCGACCTCGGCGTGTCTTATATGCACGGTCAGCATGTTAAATTTAGCGAAGGTCCGTACGAGTTTAAATCCGCAGGTAAAGCCTGGCTGTACGGCGCGAACTTTAACTACGCGTTCTGATGATTGTCGCCCGGCGCAGAGATGCCGGGCGAATTACGTAATGCCATCCTGAAAACGGTGCCGCAAACCCCATGGTTTGCGGCACTTTGCTTATTCTGAATCGATATCTTTCAGATCGCCCTGGATAGCCTGCGCGTTCGGGTTTTCTTCCGGCTTCAGCTGACCGCCGTTGGCGATGAAGTCATGACGCTGGAAGTACGCCTCGCGCACCAGGATGTACGGATCGGAAGACTGACGCAGCAGACCGTCAGAATCCAGCAGCTGTGCGCGGGTTTCTACGCCTTCAACCGCCCATTTCCCAAGCGACATCGGCCAGGTCAGCCAGGAGAGGATAGGATAAGTAGTGTCCGCCATATCGCCGACGTCTTCACGCAGCGTAAAGCTGCCATAGAATGGAAGCTGTAAATACGGACCGTAACCAACATCATAATGACCAAGCGTGCTGCCGAAGCGATGCGGTTCAACCCGTTGCAGTTTCGGGTTTGCCATACCCGCAACGTCGATAAAGCCGCCCATCCCCAGCAGGGTGTTCAGGAAGAAGCGCGTAAAATGCACCATTCCCTGATAGGGATCGCCCTGAATGAAAAAGTTGACCATCGTGGCCGGTTCTTCGAGGTTGCCAGTGAAGTTACCGAGGCCGGTACGTGCAGGCTGGGGAACGTAATCACGCCACGCCACCGCCACCGGGCGCAGAACGTACGGATCGACAACGTTAAAGTTGAAGTTGTACATTGTGCGGTTGAACCCTTCGAATGGGTCCGAGCGTCCCTGTTGGTCCCCGGAGCTTGCGCAGCCCACCAGTAAAGTAGCGCCCACTGCAAGCGCCGACAGCCGAAAATTCATAGATGTCTCCCTGTAATATATGGCTATCGCTAGTGCCATCTGATGCGTGTCGAGGATTGTATCAACACGTTACACGATGTCTACGCTGTCAGCCTGCATTCAGCATAGCCTGTATTAAGTAACCTGGTTGCGCCGTCAATTTTAAACATACTCAGAAACATTGTTATCACTCTTTATGCTGCAAGAGCAAAAAAATCGGTCTTTTCTGCTCCCTCACATCTGCCTAAAAGCCGCTACGCTTAAATCATAAATTCGCAGCAGGTGACATAAATGGACAAGTTAGCAGAAGAAAAAATTGGTGAAGAAAGCGAAGAACGCGCGGTTGACAGCGATGAGAAGTCGCAGGGCAAAGAAATTGAAGTCAATGAGGACCGCCTGCCCTCGCGGGCGATGGCGATCCACGAGCACATTCGTCAGGACGGTGAAAAAGAGCTGGAGCGCGATGCGATGGCGCTGCTATGGTCAGCCATTGCCGCCGGGCTTTCCATGGGCGCATCGCTGCTGGCGAAAGGCATCTTTCACGTCCAGCTTGAGGGTGTTCCCGGCGGTTTTTTACTGGAGAACCTCGGTTACACCTTCGGCTTCGTGATTGTCATTATGGCGCGTCAGCAGCTGTTTACCGAAAACACCGTCACCGCCGTATTGCCAATTATGCAAAACCCGACCGGGCGTAACATCGGCCTGCTGTTGCGGCTGTGGGGTGTGGTGCTACTCGGAAACTTAATCGGCACCGGCATTGCCGCCTGGGCGTTTGAATATATGCCGGTTTTTGATGAGCCAACCCGTGACGCCTTCGTCAAAATCGGCATGGATATTATGAAAAACACGCCGTTTGAGATGTTTTCAAACGCCATTATTTCCGGCTGGATCATTGCCACGATGGTCTGGATGTTCCCGTCCGCCGGTTCCGCAAAGATTGTGGTGATCATTCTGATGACCTGGCTTATCGCCCTTGCCGACACCACTCACATTGTGGTGGGAACGGTCGAGGTGCTGTATCTGGTGTTCAACGGCACGATACCCTGGCATGATTTCTTGTGGCCCTTCGCCCTGCCAACCCTCGCCGGTAACATCTGCGGCGGCACTTTTATATTCGCCCTGCTCAGCCATGCGCAAATCCGTAACGATATGATTAACGCCCGTAAAGCGGCGGCGAAAGCGGAAGCCAACGAGCAAAAGGAGCAGCAAAAAGAAACGAAACGCGGCTGAATGGCGACTCTTTGAGCAGTCAGGCGGCAAGATGCTTAACGCAGTAACGAAATCCCGTTATACTCTTGCCGCCTTGTCCCCTTAGTTAAATGGATATAACGAGCCCCTCCTAAGGGCTAGTTGCAGGTTCGATTCCTGCAGGGGACACCATCATGGCTTTTTCTCACTTCCCAAAAACACCACTAAACCCGCGTCACACATGGCTTTAAGCCGTTTTTCATCTCTAACGATTTACAGGGAATAGCACCCTAAGCCACGATCAAAAGTATCTCTTTAAAGTACCCTCGCGCTGTTAGAACTTCGGGAGTGACACATGCCTTTACAGTTTGTTTAAAGGGGCTGACGCCCCTCTTATTCTGCAACGAAGAGCTGCCAACTTGAGAGAAGCTAAATTCAGAATTGGATTGCCAGCGTTCGCAGGATTGCAGAGAGTTGTTCTACTGTTTTTTCTCCCGTTGCAGCCTGAACTGTCAATTCTTCCAGTTCATTGCCTTCATCTGCGACCAGCACACCATTACGGCGTAAGAACGCCATGGTGACGAAAAATGATGTGCGCTTGTTTCCATCGTTAAAGATATGCCCGCGAGCAATGGCTACCCAGTATGTTGCTGCCAATTCGAAAACGTCACTAACACCTTCGTAATGTGCACGGTTTTGCACACGGTAGATAATGGCGTCGGCTCTCCCGGCGTCTGGCATACCCGCCACTCCGGGCAGGCAACGTAATATGCGGTCATGGAATGCAATAACTTCCTGTGCACTGATCCATTTCATCGGTCAGTTAGCGCCTTGATAGTTCTGCCATGCCGCTGCATGATGAAATCAAATTCATCATCGAGCTTCGCAGCCTGATATGCATCAAATTCAGCCTTGCTGATAACGACAGCCGCAGAGCCATCCCGTCGTGTAATCTCTACCGGCTCTCCATTGGTGGCACTTTCCAAAACCGCTGAGATATTGGCTCTTGCCTGTGTTGATGTGTAGGTGATCATATTGCCTCCTGAAATGTACATTCCAAATGTACATTTGGATTGAGTAAATATCAACCGGAGACATTGCCGCCTGACAGTTCCTGAAGGTACAGGTTTAAGAACATGCCTCTCAAAAGAACTGGTTACGATATGAGGGCTACCGGGCATGTTTTTCGCCACACCATGGTAACTTTTTGCATGAGCAAGGATTCAACGCGGCGTGGATCGAAACACAACCAGCCCACGTAGATAAGAATTCAGTTCGCAGGACCTGTAATCATGCACCGTATCTGGAGGGGAGAAGAGAAATGATGCAGTGATATGCTGATTATATTAGTGGGCTGGAAGGTACAAATTACCTCAGATGCGGTAACACTGCGTCAGGATGCGGTGGCTGAAGATATCAAGGAAACCCTGCAGCGACTCATACCCTTCATGGCGCTGAGTGATATCATCGAGATACACCGTCGGCAGAGTGCTCATTATTCAACTCCCTCCATGTCACTGTTTTCGGTACTGGCCATCAGCGCCTGAGCGGTGGCCGCGCTGTCGACACTGAATATCTGATCCGGCAGCGTGAAGCCGCGCAGATCCAGCAGCGCCAGCGGACCGCTACCCAGCTGTGAGCGCAGCACCCACTGCAGGGTGCGCCCGTCCGGCGCGGTGAAGCTCATCATCCACTGGCTGCGGTCAAGCTGCCGGCGCTCACCCTGTTCCAGCCAGCGAATAAAGCCCCAGGTCCCGCTGTAGTCCCCGAACAGACGCGCACCGGCGTTAACCGTGGTCCAGGTCAGCATGGTTCCCGGCCTGTACGTCTCTCCCGGCCAGCGAAAACTCTGCCAGCCGGCCATCTGGTTGAAGTAGCGCAGTTCCTGACCATCGATGGTCAGCCGGGTTTCCACCACCTGCGGCACAGGACGCGCCTGCAGCTCAAAGCTGATGCCATGGCTGCCGTCGGTGAACAGAATGTCCGACAACTGGCTCAGCTGGTTAATCGCCCGCAGGAAGGCCGGGTTAAAGTTCAGCCCCTGGCTGTTGACCTTATCCGCTACCCACTGACTGCCCTCTTTGTGCTGCACACCACTGAGCTCTGTCGTCAGGAAGCGCTCAATGCGTCCGCTGTCTTTACGCACAAATTCAGCCAGCATCGGCAGGGAGGCATCACTTTTGCTGGCGGCGAACGGGAAGCGCCCGTCAAACGCGGTGTGCCAGTTCGCGACAACCGAGCGGCGCCATTTGTCATTCAGGCCCGCCGCCGACGGCTGAAGCACGGTCTCCCAGGCCTGAGTCAGCGGCTGCACAAACACCGTGCTGCCAAAACCGCTCCACTCTTCGCCAAGGCTTGCCGAAATCAGGCTGCCGTACTGCCGGGTGTCGGTCAGATCCACACTTTTGCCCCGGAATACGGTCTGCGCCAGGGTCTGCATCATCGCCTGCGGGTCGGAGGCACCGGCCAGCCGGGGTATTTGCCGGGAGACCTGTTCCGGGGTGAAATCCTTCATGCTGCGGAATGTCAGACTGATGGTGTCTTCGCTGCCGTCACCGGCAAGCGTATTTTTAACGGTAAGATTTACTGTTAGGGAATATTCGGAAAGCACCGCGTCAAAGTTATTTTTGTGCAGATTAACTTTTTTACGCGCTGATAATGGAGCAGATTCCTGACCATTACTGAAATCGCCCGCAACCAGTAATTTCAGGGGGAGTTCGGTTTTCTTGCTTACACCTCCCGTATGCAGATCAAGTTTTAGATTAATACGTGCGTTAGGCACTTCATTCTGGAAACTGTCAGCCATCTCAATCCCTTGGTTTATCGCTGTGCAAACTTTCACACTCCAGTTCGTCACGCGCGATAATAGAACAATGATCGACATAATATCAAATTTACCGATATTAAATCCTATTTAAGGAATATCTTAAGAATTTCCTACTAACAATTAAGAAAAATTGTACTGGCAGTACCAGAAAATTGAACTACTGGCACTACAACAAACACGCATTTATATCGAAATGGTTAAAGGACACAGTGAGTTGTTAATACAATTATCGTGAATTGATTTAAATCAATATTGCAGGAGACACCATCAATTTTTACCTCTCTAAAACAACTTCTTCCAGCCTGGCAACACCCCAGATACTTAAAACTTTCCGCGTATAAAACATCCCTAAATTTATTCCTATAAGCATCCCGGCCCTCTCGTCTTCAGCACAAATTTTGTTTTAAGTTCATATGACTACAAACAAAACAATGTCAGGAGGACATTATGAAAAACGCCTCTCCCACACAGGAGAAGGTCAGTTGGGTTGGTTATCTGGCTTTTTTTGTCACAATCATCTTTTTTTCCGGTTTCTTTGCTAAAAGCACCGAGTGGTGGCGGGTATTCGATTTTACCGTACTCAACGGGTCATTCGGCCAGATTACGACGGCGGGTGAAAAAGCGATCTCTTTTCGGGGAACGGGAGGCACGGGTGCAAAGGACGGTTTTCTGTTTGCGCTGGAACTCGCGCCCTCGGTGATCCTTTCGCTTGGCATTATTTCTGTCACTGAAGGGTTGGGTGGATTACGCGCGGCACAGCAGCTTATGACGCCGGTTTTACGGCCATTACTGGGCATTCCGGGGGTTTGCTCGCTGGCGCTGATTGCCAACCTGCAAAATACCGACGCCGCAGCGGGGATGACCAGAGAGCTGGCGGATGAAGGCGTGATTAACGACCATGAACGCGCAATTTTCGCCACGTACCAGACCAGCGGCAGCGCTATTATCACCAATTACTTTTCCTCGGCAGCCGCGCTGTTTACCACCATTACCGTGCCGGTGATCACCCCGCTCGCCATCATTCTTATCTTTAAGTTTATTGGTGCAAACCTGCTCAGGCTGTGGATTGCACAGATTGAAAGTCGTCAGACAGGGAGGACAGAAAATGACGGTACAGGCGCGTAAAAATGTGATGGATCTCTTCATCGATGGTGCCAGGCGCGGTTTTACCATCGCGACCACCAGCCTGCTACCCAGCGTGGTGATGGCCTTTGTGATTATTCAGGCATTATCCGTTACCGGACTGCTGGAGATCGTCGGCAGTATTTGCCAGCCGATAATGGCACTGTGGGGTCTGCCGGGGGAAGCGGCAACGGTATTGCTGGCAGCGGTGATGAGTATGGGAGGCGGCACGGGCGTTTGTGCCAGTCTGGTTCTGACAGGCGTGCTGACGGGGCATGATGCCACCGTATTATTACCAGCCATTTATCTGCTGGGTAATCCGGTACAAAACGTCGGGCGCTGTCTCGGCACCGCAGGCGTTAAGCCCAAATACTATCCGCATATTATTACGATTTGTGTGATTAATGCCCTGCTGTCCATATGGGTAATGCAGGCGTTAGTTTAAAAGGAGAAATACATGGATTTGTCAGTGCTGGGGCTGAAACTCTTTCGCCAGGCGGAAGTTTACTCCCCCGACCATTTGGGCAGACGCGATGTGCTGGTGGCTGGCGGTAAGATTGCAGCTATTGAAACCATCATCGATCCTCACACCCTGCCCGATTGCGATGTTATTGAACTGAATGGCGCAATTTTATGTCCAGGCTTTATCGACCAGCATGTGCATTTAATCGGCGGCGGTGGCGAGGCGGGTCCGCATACCCGCACGCCGGAAGTGCGGCTTTCTCATCTGATTAAAGCCGGGATCACCTCGGTAGTCGGTCTGCTGGGTACGGACGGTATTACCCGTCACCCTGAATCCCTGCTGGCAAAAACCCGCGCCCTGGAATATGAAGGCATCAGCGCCTGGATGCTCACCGGCTCCTATTCTCTTCCTTCGGCAACTATCACCGGCAGCATCGATCGCGATGTGGCGCTGATCGATAAAATTATCGGCGTGAAGTGTGCGATTTCCGATCATCGTTCTTCGGCTCCGCGCGGCAGCGAGCTGGCGAATATGGCCGCGCAGGCCCGAACGGGGGGGCTTCTGGGCAGCAAAGCCGGGATCAGCGTTTTTCATATGGGCGACAGCCCGCGTTTGCTGGAGCCGATTTACGACGTTCTCCAGCACTCCGATGTCCCCATCACTAAGCTGCTGCCGACGCATGTTAACCGCTCGGAAACGCTTTTTTTAGCCGCGCAGCATTTTGCCCGCGAGGGCGGCTATATTGATATCACCAGCAGTATTGATTCCCCTGTCGATCCGGCGCTGGCGATTGCTACCGCTCTGAAAGATAAAGTGCATCTGTCCCGCCTGACGTTAAGTTCTGACGGCAACGGCAGCCAGCCGGAATTTGATGAAGACGGAAACTTAATTGGCTTTGGCGTGGCGGGTTTTGAATCAATGCCGGAAACCGTGCGTCAGTTGGTACATCAGCACAATATTCCGCTTGAAGTCGCGCTGCATCCCCTGACCCGCAACGTGGCTGAATTCCTGGGACTCGCGCACAAAGGCCAGCTGGCAGTGGGCTGTGATGCTGACCTGGTGGTGCTGAATGAAGACCTGCGCGTTCAGGATGTCTGGGCAAAAGGAAAAGCCATGATGCGTGATGGCGTTGTCTGCGTGAAAGGCACCTTCGAATAAGTTCTCTCTGGCGAGGGCTATCTGGTCCTCGCTTTTTACCCGTCTTCGTTCCTCTACCGCTCACCAAAGACACAAAATGACACGCCCATAAGTTAAATGTATGGGTTCGCTGGGCAGGGATTTATTACCTGGGTAAATCAAAGTGTCGCCAATATGAGACACTCCTAAGTAACTAAAATTAAATGAAAAAATGGCGCTTGTCAGCATGATTTTTTAGGCGTACATTACCCCCGTCTTGCGCACCAATGGCGCAAAATTCTGGGGTGATGCCGGAGCCGGAAACGAGATAAATCTCAATTCAGATAAGGCGAAGCGTCAGCTCTCTATACTCAGTGAGCCTTGTTCTTTTGGCGTATCAATGGATACGCGGAGCGATGAAACGTGAAATATTTTTTTATGGGCATTTCGGTGATGGTAATCGTCTGGGCCGGAACTTTTGCCTTAATGATCTGAGCAAAAATGAGTGTAAAAAAAGCGCCTGACGGCGCTTTTTTTCATTCCTGTGCGGCATTCTCCGCCACGGATTTTGATGCCGCAGGCAGCAGGCCATCAGCACGGAACATGGCTTTAATTCCACGAATAGCCTGACGAATACGGTCGCGGTTTTCGATGAGCGCAAAGCGGACGTGCGTGTCGCCGTAATCACCGAAGCCAATTCCCGGAGAAACGCAGACTTTCGCTTCCTGGAGCAGTTTTTTGGCAAACTCTAATGATCCCATCGCCGCATACTGTTCAGGAATTTTAGCCCATACATACATCGACGCCTTCGGCACGTCGACCATCCAGCCCGCTTCATGCAGCCCTTTAACCAGCACATCGCGACGACGCTTATACTGCGCGGCGATATCATGCACGCACTGCTGATCGCCCTCCAGCGCGGCAATAGCGGCGACCTGTAATGGCGTAAACGTACCGTAATCGTGATAGCTCTTGATCCGCGCCAGCGCGTTGACCAGCACCGGATTGCCTACCATAAAACCAATGCGCCACCCCGCCATGTTATAGCTTTTAGAAAGGGTGAAAAACTCTACCGCCACATCGCGCGCGCCAGGAACCTGCATGATGGACGGTGCCTTCCAGCCATCGTAGACGATATCCGCATAGGCGAGATCGTGGACCACCAGCACATCGTAGCGTTTTGCCAGCGCCACCACTTTTTCGAAAAATTCCAGCTCCACGCACTGCGCGGTTGGATTCGACGGGAAACCGAGGATCATCATTTTCGGTTTCGGATAACTTTCGCGGATCGCGCGCTCCAGCTCGTTGAAGAAGTCCACGCCCTCCACCAGCGGAACCGATCGCACCTGCGCCCCGGCGATCACCGCGCCGTAAATATGGATCGGATAGCTGGGATTGGGCACCAGCACCGTATCGCCGTGATCGAGCGTCGCCAGCATCAGGTGAGCCAGTCCCTCTTTCGAACCGATGGTAACAATGGCTTCACTTTCAGGATCGATATCCACCGCATAGCGTTCCTGATACCAGCGCGAAATAGCGCGGCGGAGGCGCGGGATCCCGCGAGAGGTGGAATAGCCGTGCGTATCCGGGCGCTGCGCCACGGTGCAAAGTTTTTCGACGATATGTGGCGGCGTGGCCCCGTCAGGGTTGCCCATACTGAAATCAATAATATCTTCGCCGCGCCGACGCGCAGCCATTTTCAGTTCAGCGGTGATGTTAAACACATACGGGGGAAGACGATCGATACGCGTGAAGCGGCGTTCAGGTGTGAACTCTGGCATAAATACCTCAGGTGACGTTAGCGCCCGGACCGTCCGAGCGACGCTGCCGCAGATGCGGCCTCTTAAGAAAATAGCCTGAAAAAAAACACGCTGTCGAGAGGGCGAATGAAAAAAAGTTGCGCTCACCCAAAACGGGAAGTAAAAAATCAAGACCTATCTATAATCGTCCGCTTTATGAGTTAAATGAAATATATATTTAACACAATGATATAAATTTATTTACCTCACCTTCCCGGTGTCGACCCTGAAGACGCTGCTATCAGCGGAAGTCATCCAATCCCCTTTTATAATTGTGGATTTTCCTCATTATGATAACGAGCGTGTCGCTGGTCATCTGCTGCCAGGTTTTTTATCATAGTGTTTTCACACGATTTACACGGCTACCCCATGCACGAAATATTTACCATGCTGCTGGCGGTTTTTGATCGGGCAGCATTGATGCTGATCTGCCTGTTTTTTCTGATCCGCATACGTCTGTTCCGCGAGCTGCTGCACAAATCCGCGCATACGCCGAAAGAACTGCTGGCCGTCACCGCTCTGTTTTCCCTGTTTGCCCTGTTCAGCACCTGGTCCGGGGTGCCGGTTGAAGGCTCGCTGGTCAACGTGCGGGTAATTGCCGTGATGTCCGGCGGCATTCTGTTCGGGCCGTGGGTGGGGATCATTACCGGCATTATCGCCGGGATCCATCGCTACCTGATTGATATCGGTGGCGTCACCGCCGTTCCCTGTTTTATTACCAGCATTATCGCGGGAATACTGTCCGGGTTAATTCATCAAAAAGTCCCCAAAGCGCAACACTGGCGCGTTGGCATTGTCGGCGGAATGATCTGCGAAACGCTGACCATGATCCTCGTGGTGCTGTGGGCACCCACGCTGGCACTGGGGCTGGATATCGTGTCTAAAATCGGTGTCCCGATGATCCTCGGCAGCGTCTGCATCGGCTTTATCGTACTGCTGGTGCGCAGCGTGGAAGGTGAAAAAGAGGCCAGCGCCGCGCGGCAGGCTAAGCTGGCGCTGGATATCGCCAACAAAACGCTGCCGCTGTTTCGCAACGTTAACATCGAATCGCTGCGGCAGGTCTGCAATATTATCCGCCGCGATATCAATGCCGATGCGGTTGCCATCACCAACAACGAACGTGTGTTGGCCTACGTCGGCGTGGGCGAAGACAACTACCGCGATAACGACGACACCATCAGCCCAACCACCCGGCAGGCCATCGATTCGGGTAAAATCATTATTAAGAACAATGATGAAGCGCACCGCACGCCGGAAATTCATTCCATGCTGGTGATCCCGCTGTGGGAAAAAGGCATCGTCACCGGCACGCTGAAAATCTACTACTGCCACGCCCATCAAATCACCTCTTCTCTTCAGGAAATGGCGATTGGCCTGTCGCAAATTATCTCAACCCAACTGGAAGTGTCCCGCGCCGAACAGCTCCGGGAAATGGCAAATAAGGCAGAACTGCGCGCGCTGCAAAGTAAGATCAATCCCCATTTTCTGTTTAACGCGCTGAACGCGATTTCGTCGTCGATTCGCCTGAATCCGGATACCGCACGCCAGTTGATTTACAATCTCTCCCGCTATCTGCGCTATAACATTGAGTTAAACGACGATGAGCAGATCGACATCAAAAAAGAGCTTTATCAAATTAAAGATTACATCGCCATTGAGCAGGCGCGCTTTGGCGACAAGCTCACGGTCATTTATGACATTGATGATGAAGTCAGCTGCGTGATCCCCAGCCTGCTGATCCAGCCGCTGGTAGAGAACGCGATTGTTCACGGCATTCAGCCCTGTAAGGGTAAAGGCGTGGTGACGATCGGTATTGCTGAGTGCGGTAACCGGGTGCGGATCAGCGTGCGCGACACCGGTCACGGCATCGATCCGCAGGTCATTGAGCGCGTGGAAGCGAATGAAATGCCGGGAAATAAAATCGGCCTGCTGAACGTTCACCACCGGGTGAAGCTCCTGTATGGCGAAGGGCTGCACATTCGCCGCCTGGAGCCGGGCACCGAAATCACGTTTTATGTGCCGAACCAGCGTACGCCGCAGCCTGCGCCCGTAACGCTGCTGCAATGACCGGAGAAAACGATGAAAGTCATAATTGTTGAAGACGAAATCCTGGCGCAGCAGGAGCTAAGCTGGCTCATAAAAGAGCACAGCCAGATGGAGATCGTCGGCACTTTTGACGACGGGCTGGACGTGCTGAAGTTTTTACAGCACAACAAGGTGGATGCCCTGTTTCTGGATATTAATATTCCGTCGCTGGACGGCGTTCTGCTGGCGCAGAATATCAGTCAGTTCGCGCATAAGCCGTTTATCGTGTTTATCACCGCGTGGAAAGAGCACGCGGTCGAAGCGTTTGAGCTGGAAGCCTTTGATTACATCCTCAAGCCTTACCAGGAATCGCGCATTATTACGATGCTGCAAAAGCTGGAAAGCGCGTGGCAATCGCAGGCCAGTCCCGGCGTCAGCGCCCCGGTAGCCCGTGAAAACGACACCATTAATTTGATTAAGGATGAACGGATTTACGTCACGCCGATCAACGATATTTATTATGCCGAAGCCCATGAAAAAATGACTTTCGTTTATACGAAGCGGGAGTCGTGGGTGATGCCGATGAATATTACCGAATTTTGCAGCAAGCTGCCGCAGGCGCATTTTTTCCGCTGTCACCGCTCGTACTGCGTCAATCTGAATAAAATCCGCGAAATTGAGCCGTGGTTTAACAATACTTACATTCTGCGACTGCGCGATCTGGAATTTGAAGTACCGGTGAGCCGCAGCAGGGTAAAAGAGTTTCGCCAGTTAATGCACCTGTAAAAACGCCCGGTCAGACCGGGCGCGTTTTTTACAGGGTCTGCCCCAGCGTCTGGCGCAGGTGCGCGCCGGAACCCAGAAGGCCGGGGTTGTCGTGGACGATCAGATAAACGGGGATATCCTGCACGTATGCCTTGAAGCGGCCTTTGTCCTCAAAGCCGCCGCGAAAACCCGAAGCGGTGAAAAACTCGAGGAAGCGCGGGACGATGCCGCCTGCGATATACACGCCACCAAAGGTGCCAAGCGTCAGCGCCAGGTTGCCGCCGAAGCGTCCCATGATCACGCAGAACAGGGACAGCGCACGACGGCAGTCGATGCAGCTATCTTCCAGCGCGCGAGTGGTGATGTCTTTCGGCTGAAGGTTCTCCGGCAGGCGGCCGTCGGATTTAACGATCGCCCGGTAAAGGTTAATCAGCCCCGGCCCGGAAAGCACGCGCTCGGCGGAAACATGTCCCAGTTCGGCACGCAGCTCTTCGAGAATAATCGCTTCTTCTTCACTGTTTGGCGCAAAATCAACGTGGCCGCCCTCACCCGGCAGGCTGACCCAGCGTTTATCGACGTGAACCAGATGCGCCACGCCCAGCCCGGTTCCTGCGCCGTAAACGGCGATCGGTTTGCCTTCCACCGGCGCTGCTCCGCCAAACTGGATCAGGTGCTCTGGTTTGAGCATCGGGATCGCCATTGAAACGGCAGTAAAATCGTTGATAATTTCCAGATGGTCAAAGCCGAGATTTTTTTGCATTTCGGCAATCGAGAACGCCCAGGTGTGGTTAGTCATCGCTACCCAGTCACCGGTAATCGGGCAGGCAATGGCAATACAGCCATCCTCGACCTCAACGTTGTGTTCCTTCAGGTAGACGCTGACCACAGCTTCGAGGCTGGGGTAATCCAGCCCCGAATAGGTTTTCGCCTGAGAAATTTCGCCGGTGGCAACATCGCATAACGCTAAGCGCGCGTTAGTGCCTCCCACGTCCCCCACTAAAGCATACTTTGTCATTCTTTTACTGCTCCGCTAAAGTCAGAATAAATCTTTTGGCACACTGTAAATTCATGGCGTCCTGACAACAAGCCCAGAGTGTAAGTGCCCACGGATTATAGATCTGTGTCACATAATAACTTTAACGTTTCAGCACCATTTGCACTAACGCCTTCTAAAACGTCGGCAACGTGATGCACATCATTCAGCTAAAAGGAAATCATCATGCTCCATCCGCGAGCCAGAACCCTGTTGATACTGTCATTACCGGCCCTGTGTATCGGCATTGCGTCCAGCGTGATCCTGATTGTGGTGATGAAAATTGCCGCCGGATTGTAGTTCGCATTATGGACCCGTCTCCCTGCACGTCTGGGCGTGGCGCTGGATTCCCCGCTGTGGATTGTGCTGGTGCTGACTCTGACCGGGATCGCAGTAGGGTTGCTGATCAAGTATAGCGCAGGCCACGGCGGGCCTGACCCGGCCACGGAGCCGCTTATCGGTACGCCGGTGCACCCGGTAGCGCTTCCGGGACTGGTTCTCGCCTTAATTCTCGGTCTGGCGGGCGGCGTGAGCCTCGGACCGGAGCATCCGGTGATGGCGGTTAACGTCGCGCTGGCCGTGGCCGTGGGCGCACGTTTTTTCCCCCGCGTCAGCGCACTGGAATGGACCATCCTCGCCGCCGCAGGCACTATTGGCGCGCTGTTTGGTACGCCGATTGCGGCGGCGCTGATTTTCTCCCAGACGTTAAGCGGCAGCAGCGACGTCCCACTGTGGGACCGTCTTTTTGCGCCGTTGATTGCCGCCGCAGCCGGTTCACTCACCACCAGCCTGCTCTTTCAGCCTGATTTTTCGCTGGCGATCCCGCACTATACCCGGATGCGGCTGGTAGACGTTTTTAGCGGTATGGTCGTCGTGGCGCTTTCGGTGGCGGTCGGGATGGTGGCGGTATGGTGTTTACCGCGCCTCCACGCGCTGATGCACCGGCTTAAGCATCCGGTGCTGATCCTCGGCGTTGGCGGTTTCGCTCTCGGCATTGTTGGGGCGATCGGCGGTCATATCACCCTGTTTAACGGGCTACAGGAAATGCAGCAACTGGGCTTCAGCCAGACGCTGAGCGCCTCCGATTTTCTGCTCATCGCCCTGATTAAACTGATCGCGCTGGTCATAGCCGCCGCCAGCGGCTTTCGCGGCGGGCGCATCTACCCGGCGGTATTTGTAGCGGTGGCGCTGGGGTTGGGGCTGCACGCCCATGTGGATGCGGTTCCTGCGGCTATTACCGTCTCCTGCGCAATCCTCGGCCTGATGCTGGTAGTGACCCGCGATGGCTGGCTGAGCCTGTTTATGGCGGCGGTGGTAGTACCGGATACCACGCTGCTGCCCCTGCTGTGTATTGTGATGTTACCGGCATGGCTGCTGCTCGCCGGTAAGCCCATGCTGATGGCTCCGCGCAGGAAAGACTAAGGTTCTGATTTTGTGAGCGTCAGCGAGTAATTACGCCAAAAACCCTGTACTGTGTAAACGCATACATTCGTTGATTACAGAGGATAACAGCATGGTTTACCAGGCAGATCCCGCCCGCTACCAGACGATGGAATATCGTCGCTGTGGTCAGAGCGGGCTGAAACTTCCGGCGGTGTCGTTAGGGTTATGGCATAACTTTGGCGATGCGACGCTGGTGGAAAAAAGCCGCCAGCTTCTGCAACACGCATTCGACCTGGGCATTACCCATTTTGATCTCGCCAACAACTATGGGCCGCCTCCCGGCTCGGCAGAAAGCAACTTTGGCCGCATTCTTCGCGAAGATTTTCTGCCGTATCGCGACGAACTGATCATCTCCTCAAAAGCAGGCTATACCATGTGGGATGGCCCGTATGGTGACTGGGGATCGCGTAAATATCTGATATCAAGTCTCGATCAAAGCCTGAAACGGATGGGTCTTGAGTACGTCGATATTTTTTATCACCATCGTCCTGACCCGGAAACACCGCTTGTCGAAACCATGCGCGCGCTGGATCACCTCGTGCGACAGGGCAAAGCGCTGTATGTCGGGCTTTCCAACTATCCGGCGGATCTGGCACGTCAGGCCATTGAGATCCTGGACGACCTTGGCACGCCGTGTCTGATCCACCAGCCAAAATATTCGATGTTTGAGCGCTGGGTTGAGGGCGGCCTGCTGGATGTACTTCAGGAGAAAGGGGTAGGCAGTATTGCGTTTTCACCGCTGGCAGGCGGGCTGCTGACCGATCGCTATCTGAACGGCATTCCGCCAGATTCCCGTGCCGCCAGCGGCAGTCGTTTCCTGAACCCGGAGCAAATTACCGAGGCTAAGGTGGATATTATCCGTCAGCTTAACGCGCTGGCGGAAAAGCGTGGGCAGAAGCTCTCGCAAATGGCGCTTGCCTGGGTCTTACGCGGCGACCGGGTGACTTCCGTGTTAATCGGTGCCAGCAAAACCGCGCAGCTTGATGATGCGGTCGGGATGCTGCAAAACCGTCACTTCAGCGAGCAGGAATGTGCCACGATTGACGCGTTGCTCAACAGCATCGACTGACATCTTTTTTAACAAAAAATGCGCCTGCACGTGATTTAGGAGTTAATCGGATGCTACGGGGCTTTACCGCCCCGTAATATTTGGTTAACAGGCCGACAGTGGCCCCGACCGTGAAGGAGAAAACTATGCTCAGGTCGCTTATTCTGGCGGCGGTATTAGCTGCCGCAGCCATCCCCACCTTAGCCAGCGCGGAGGAAATAACTCTGCTGCCATCCGTGAAGTTACAAATCGGCGATCGCGATCGCGGCGGTAACTACTGGGACGGCGGACACTGGCGCGATCGGGATTACTGGCACCGTAACTACGAGTGGCGGCAGAATCGCTGGTGGCGACATGAACCGCCCCGCCATCGTGGATGGGACGACCGCCGGGCTTATGAACGCGGCTACCGCGAAGGCTGGCACGATCGCAATGACCGTCGTGGACATCCGGGACGCGGACGCGGTCATCACGGGCATCATCATTAAAAAAACGCCGTGGTCTGCATCAGGCCACGGCGTTTTATCAGACTAAATCAACTAATGTTCCTACCAGCAGCCAGCCATTCAGCACCACCACCAGCACGACGATGGTCCAGCCGGTACGCTTAATCAGCGTGCTGTTAACCAGTTCGCCCATCAGCGCGCGGTTGCTGGTGAACATCAGTAGCGGCACCAGCGCCAGCGCAATACCAAAGCTCAGCAGGACCTGACTCATCACCAGAATGCGGGTTGGGTCCAGCCCCATCATAATCACGATAAACGAAGGCAGCATCGTTACCGTCCGGCGCACCCACAGCGGAATATGAAAACGGATGAAACCCTGCATGACTACCTGCCCTGCCAGGGTGCCAACGACGGTTGATGACAATCCAGCCGCCACCAGACTCAGACCGAAGACCGTTGCCGCCGCATGGCTCAGCAGGGGTTCAAGGGTCAGATACGCTTGTTCCAGATCGGCAATGCCAGTGTGACCATTAAAATGGAATGCGGCGGCGGCAGTCGCCATCATCGCCAGATTGACAAAACCGGCAATGGTCATGGCAAACGCCACGTCCCAGCGCGTGGCCGAGTAGCGCTCTTTGCGCGTCCCCGCATGTTGATTCTGGGTCAGCGAAGAGTGCAGATAAATAACGTGAGGCATAATCGTCGCGCCCAGCACGCCAGCGGCTAAAAATACCGCGTCCGTTCCCGGCAAAGAAGGAATAATCATCCCCTTCGACAGCGCCGCCAGTTCCGGCTGAGAAAAAATAAGTTCGACAATATAAGCGGCGGCAACAAACAGCAGCAGCCCGCCGATCACCACTTCCAGCGGTTTTTGCCCGCGTCGCTGAAGCATCAGGATCAGAAAGGTGGCAATCCCGGTCAGCACCGCGCCCTGAAGAAGGGACACGCCGAGCAGCATTTTAAAACCTATCGCCGCGCCAATAAATTCCGCTAAATCGGTCGCCATTGCGATGATTTCTGCCTGCACCCAGTAAAACCAGACCAGCGGGCGCGGATAATGGTCGCGGATTTGTTCTGCGAGGTTTTTACCGGTAGCAATGCCGAGTTTAGCGGACAGCACCTGAATCAGCATCGCCATCAGGTTCGCCCAGACCACCACCCACAGTAGCTGATAGCCGAAACTCGCCCCGGCCTGAATATTAGTGGCAAAGTTGCCCGGATCAATATAGCCAATGGCAGCAATGAATGCCGGTCCCATTAACGCCAGCCTCAGCTTACGCGCTGCTCTGCCGGTACTGCTATCAACGCGACTGTTGCTCATTCTCTGCCTCTTAAATATAGCCTTTGCTATGTTTCATGCTATCAAAATGAGAATGATTATCAAGATCATTAAGAAATGTAAAATTGATTTCTCTGATAGATGTGAACGATAGACGGGCTGGATGCCTGGTGGAGGCATTATTTGTTTTCAATATGGAGACGATGTTAACAGAGTAGTACATTGACGCAACTTTTCACTATTTTACCCGACATAATTAAAATGTCTGGTAGATCACTATTTTTGAGATAGCTCACAGGAACTTACTATAATGCGCGTTTGATCTCGTTTTCTTTAGTGTTGTTACATAGAATGTGCACGAAAACTAAACCTGCCTCATATTCGGAGCAAATATGTCCGCCGTTCTGCACTTTATCCTGGCGTTAGTCGTTGTTGCGTTGCTCGCTCTGCTGGTCAGCAGCGACCGTAAAAAAATTCGTATTCGTTATGTCGTTCAACTGCTTGTAATTGAAGTTTTGCTGGCCTGGTTCTTCCTGAACTCAAATATCGGCCTCGGCTTCGTACAAGGCTTCTCCGAAATGTTCGAAAAGCTGCTTGGCTTTGCGAACGAAGGCACCAACTTTGTCTTCGGTAAAATGAATGATGAAGGCCTGGCATTCTTCTTCCTGAAAGTGCTGTGCCCTATTGTGTTCATCTCCGCACTAATCGGTATTCTCCAGCATATTCGCGTGCTGCCGGTAGTGATCCGGGCGATTGGTTTTGTTCTGTCTAAAATCAATGGCATGGGTAAGCTGGAATCCTTCAACGCCGTCAGCTCGCTGATCCTGGGGCAGTCAGAGAACTTTATCGCGTATAAAGATATTCTCGGCAAGATGTCGCGCAACCGCATGTATACGATGGCGGCCACGGCGATGTCTACGGTTTCCATGTCCATCGTCGGCGCATACATGACCATGCTTGAACCTAAGTATGTTGTCGCCGCGCTGGTGCTGAACATGTTCAGTACCTTTATCGTGCTGTCGCTGATCAACCCGTACCGCGTTGATGCCAGCGAAGAAAACATTCAGATGTCGAATCTGCACGAAGGCCAGAGCTTCTTTGAAATGCTGGGTGAGTACATTCTGGCTGGTTTCAAAGTGGCGATTATCGTTGCCGCCATGCTGATCGGTTTTATCGCTCTGATTGCCGCGCTGAACGCCCTGTTCTCTA
Source organism: Enterobacteriaceae bacterium UBA5654 (assembly GCA_002421005.1). Lineage (GTDB taxonomy): Bacteria > Pseudomonadota > Gammaproteobacteria > Enterobacterales > Enterobacteriaceae > Superficieibacter. Next base: position 507,928 of record DIJC01000014.1, read on the forward strand.
CGGTAACCGGCTTCTTTGGTCACAGCATCTCGTTCCAGGAAATTCTGGGCTATATCTTCTACCCGGTTGCATGGGTGATGGGTGTACCTGCTCATGAAGCGTTGCAGGTAGGCAGTATCATGGCAACCAAACTGGTGTCTAACGAATTCGTGGCAATGCTGGATCTGCAAAAAGTGGCCGCGTCGCTTTCTCCGCGTTCCGTCGGCATCATTTCCGTATTCCTGGTGTCTTTTGCTAACTTCTCTTCTATCGGGATTATCGCGGGTGCGATTAAAGGCCTGAATGAAGAACAGGGCAACGTGGTTTCCCGCTTTGGTCTGAAGCTGGTGTACGGCTCTACGCTGGTGAGCGTGCTGTCCGCGTCTATCGCCGCGCTGGTACTGTAACCGCTTCTCTCTGAAAGCCGGGATTTCATCCCGGCTTTTTTACGCCTGTCGATCGCCGGATAAACGAAAAGTGTGGCCATCACGCCACGTCGGAAAGAGAACGCTGGAAATAAAAAACCCCCGCGTTAAGCGAGGGTCTGAATTTTGGTGGAGCTAAGCGGGATCGAACCGCTGACCTCTTGCATGCCATGCAAGCGCTCTCCCAGCTGAGCTATAGCCCCACATCATCTTTACGTACCAAACCTGATGGGAGCAGGATTTGGTGGAGCTAAGCGGGATCGAACCGCTGACCTCTTGCATGCCATGCAAGCGCTCTCCCAGCTGAGCTATAGCCCCGTTACGTAAAGCTTGTCGAGTTGACGGGCGGCATAATATGAATTCCCTTCCTCAGTGTCAACGGCAAAATCTATTTCCTTCTATCGATTGCTGAAAAAGCACGCAAACCTGTGATGTTGCGAGTTGCCTCGCAGCAAGTCGTTAATCTTGTCACGATTTCTTGTAAAATGATGGTATAACATGAACCACTAATTCCACACGACTATTCAGGAAATAGTATGATCAAGGAACGGATGACGCCGGATGAAATTGCACATCTCACCGGATACAGTCGCCAGACGATTAATAAATGGGTACGCAAGGAGGGCTGGGAAACGTCCCCGAAACCAGGCGTACAGGGAGGAAAGGCGCGGGTGGTACATGTTGATGCGCAGGTACGGGAATTTATCTACAGTGCCCGCCGGGTTTGCGACACTCCCGCCAGTTACGCTACCGCAGTTAATGATACGTCGTTTGATGTCCTGCTACTTTCGCTGGCCAATGAAATGACCGACTCCGAACAAAAACAACTCACTTCTCTTTTACTACGCGAAGGGATCACCGGCTTGCTGGAACGCCTTGGGATCCGTAGTCAAAACCATCATGATTAAATTAAAACCTAAAATGACAACGGAAGAATTAGCCGCTTGTCTCGACGTTACCAAACAAACCATTAACCGATGGATACGCGAGCAGGGCTGGCGTACCGAGAAAATACCCGGCGTTAAAGGTGGACGTGCGCGGTTGATTCATATCGACCATTCGGTACGCGACTTTTTAACCAATGCACCGGCACTGCGTACTCTCAGCATCCCGTTACAGGCTCACGAACCGGCGATGGAATACGGCACAGTCGATACTGAAAGCCCCTTAGGCCAGATTTACCATATCCTGCAAAATATGACGCTGGCTGAACAACAGCAACTGGCGATCTTTTTAGCGCGGGAAGGTATTCGTGGCTTTGTGGATCGTCTGGGTATTGGCGAGGGGTAAACCTGATTGACGCTTACGACAGGTCAGGCCTGCCGTAAGCGTGACTGACGGTATTACTGCTGGTTTTCGCGCTCGGTAATAAACGCCAGCGCTTTATTGATGCGCTCAATGCTGCGCGTTTTACCAATCGCATGTACCGTGACGTCCAGCGCCGGAGACTGCCCTGCTCCCGTCACCGCCACGCGCAGCGGCATACCGACTTTGCCCATCCCGACTTCCAGCTCGTCCGCCGTCGCCTGAATCGCGTGGTGAACGTTTTCTGCGGTCCAGTCTGCCAGTGAGGAAAGTTTGTCGCGTACGACCTCCAGCGGCTGACGCGCTACCGGACGCAAATGTTTTTTCGCCGCGTCAGCATCAAACTCCGCAAAATCTTCATAGAAGTAGCGGCAGGTTGCCGCCATTTCTTTCAGCGTTTTGCAACGATCGCCCAGCAAAGTAACCAGTTCAGCAAGCTGCGGACCGTTGCGGGTATCGATATTTTCCTGCTCAATGTGCCATTGCAGATGCGTCGCCACGTATTCCGGTGCCAGGGTAGTAATATAGTGATGGTTCAGCCATTGGAGTTTTTCCGTGTTAAACGCACTGGCAGATTTGCTGACCGCGCTCAGTGAGAACAGCGTGATCATCTCTTCACGGCTGAAGATTTCCTGATCGCCGCTGGCCCAGCCCAGACGCACCAGATAGTTCAGCAGCGCTTCCGGCAGATAACCATCATCGCGATACTGCATCACGCTCACCGCGCCGTGACGTTTTGACAGCTTTTTACCGTCGTCGCCGTTAATCATCGAAACATGGGCATACACCGGCACTGGCGCATTCAGCGCTTTCAGAATGTTGATCTGACGCGGAGTGTTGTTGATATGGTCTTCACCACGGATCACATGGGTGATTTCCATATCCCAGTCGTCCACAACCACGCAGAAGTTGTAGGTCGGTGAACCGTCGGTACGCCGGATGATCAGATCGTCCAGTTCCTGGTTGCTGAATTCAATCGGCCCACGGATCTGGTCGTCAAAAATCACCGAACCTTCCTGCGGGTTAGCAAAACGCACAACGCAAGGTTCATCATCAGCGTGATGCTCATGACTGTGACGGCAGCGCCCGTCGTAACGCGGCTTTTCGCCCTTCGCCATTTGCTCTTCACGCAGCGCGTCCAGACGCTCTTTAGAGCAGTAGCATTTGTACGCGGTGCCTGCGACCAGCATTTCATCAATCACCGCGTTATAGCGGTCAAAACGTTTGGTTTGATAGTACGGGCCTTCATCCCACTCCAGACTCAGCCAGTTCATACCGTCCATAATGGCTTCGATAGCTTCCGGGGTGGAGCGTTCGAGATCGGTGTCCTCAATACGCAGCACAAACTCACCGCCGTGGTTACGCGCAAAAAGCCAGGAATAAAGAGCAGTACGAGCACCGCCGACGTGCAGATAACCTGTCGGGCTGGGCGCGAAGCGAGTTTTGATTTTCATGAAAAGGCCTTACGTTAATAAAGATGCCGACAACCGGCTAACCTGGAAATACAAAGTGGGCAATATTCTATCACTCCCCGCTGATTCCTCAATGTTGTTCACTTCTCTGTGTCTCAGTTTGCTTTTTTTGTCGATAAATCATACCTGCACGAGCAAATCCGCAACGCTTTGTTTAATTTTACGACGAACGAGCAAAATCTTAAGAAAAGGCGTTGACTCATTTTCAACTCTCCCTATAATGCGACTCCACACAGCGGGGGTGATTAGCTCAGCTGGGA
>DIJC01000014.1:511391-511588 GCA_002421005.1 Enterobacteriaceae bacterium UBA5654
ATCCCGTCATCACCCACCACTACTTTTGTAGGCTCCGTTGTGTAGATAAGAATGAGAAGTGGGTGATTAGCTCAGCTGGGAGAGCACCTCCCTTACAAGGAGGGGGTCGGCGGTTCGATCCCGTCATCACCCACCACTTTCTCGCCAGCGAATTCTTATCAGTGAAGTACCGAAGTGGGTGATTAGCTCAGCTGGGA
>DIJC01000014.1:511812-639727 GCA_002421005.1 Enterobacteriaceae bacterium UBA5654
AGGCGCTTTTTTGCTATCTGCTCTTAAGTAACGCCCTTCTTTGCCGATAACTGATTTTTAAGGCAAAAAGGAGCCGACAATGACCACGATTTCCACGTCCACACCCGCTGTACAAAGCGGCGGCAGTAGCAACGCCTCTTCAGACATCGCCCGCATCACCCGGCAGATCGCCAAACTGACCCAGCAGCTTAAAGACGTCGCTGATTCCAGTGGCAGCGAAGATGATAAGAAAAAGCAGCAGGAGATGATCCAGACACAAATTAAAATGCTTCAGGCGCAGCTGGCGCAACTTCAGCGCGAGCAGGCAGAGAAGTCGCAGCAGAAGCAGGAGCAACAGCAGGCGAAGGTTGAAGGCGTCAATCGTCCGTCCGACGATCACCAAATCGATATTTATATTTGATAAAGCGGGTTATGCGTGCGGCCTGCCGAAAGCTCGCTGGCCTGCGCGCGAACCACCTCCCACAACGCCTGGGCAGCCGTCGAGAGCGAGCGATTTTTACGTCGCGCCAGCATCAGCTGCCGCTCAACCACTGGCGTCAGACGCTTGACTTTCAGATGACTCCCCTGCGGCAAAGGCAGCGCCAGCGCGGGTAGTACGCTAATACCAATCCCTGCTTCTACCATTGGAAACAGCGTAGCCGGGTGTCCAATCTCCTGCACAATATGAGCATCAACTGAAAATCGTGCCAGCGCGGCATCAATCAGCGGTCGGCTGCCGGAGGCATAATCCTGAAGCACCAGCCGCTCATGCTGAAGATCCTGCCAGCACGCACATTCCTGTGCTGCAAAAGGATGATCTTCACGGCACAGGAGCAGAAAAGGTTCAGCCAGGATCGTCTCGCACTGCAGATCGTTTACCGCACCCGGATCGATGACGATGCCAAAATCCACTTCGCCCTGACGAATGCTTTCCAGTACCCACTGCTGCGGACGGTCATGCAGCACGAAGTCAATTTCCGGGTAGCAGCGATTACTCTGTGCAATACAGCGGGGGATCAGATGTGCGGAGATTGTCTGGCTGGCAGCCACGCGCACCTTGCCGGTAAGCTGCGTTCCGACCCGACCGGCGTCGCGCAGCGTGCTATGCAGCTCATCCAGCACCCGCTCAAGACGAGCCGCAAGCTGCTGACCCGCCTCGGTCAGTGCCACTTCGCGGGTGGTACGATCCAGCAGCCGCACGCCGGTTTGTTGCTCCAGTTCTTTCACGCTGTGGCTGACCGCCGACTGGCTCAGGCCGATCATCTCCCCTGCCCGGCTAAAACTTTTAACCCGGGCGACGGTGACAAAAACACGAAGCTGACGCAGAGAGTAATTCATCTTTTTTATTCATGAATAGATGCAATAAATCAATTTTATTTCTCAAATTGAAAAAAGCACAATAGGGTTATCGATTTTCAGGAGCGTATATGAAATTTTTCCGTATTCTCGATCCTTTTACACTAACGCTGGTCGCCGTGGTCCTGCTGGCCTCTTTCTTCCCCGCACGCGGTAATTTTGTGCAGTATTTTGAATGGCTGACCACGGCGGCCATCGCGCTCCTGTTTTTTATGCACGGGGCGAAGCTGTCGCGGGAAGCGATTATCGCTGGCGGTAGCCACTGGCGATTGCATCTGTGGGTAATGTGCAGCACCTTTATCCTTTTCCCGGTGCTCGGCGTGCTGTTTGCCTGGTGGGCACCGGTGAATGTCGATCCGCAGCTCTATACCGGTTTCCTTTACCTGTGCATTTTGCCTGCCACCGTCCAGTCGGCTATTGCCTTTACGTCGCTGGCGGGCGGTAACGTTGCTGCCGCCGTGTGTTCAGCGTCCGCTTCCAGTCTGCTTGGGATTTTCTTATCGCCGCTGCTGGTTGGGCTGGTGATGAACATGCATGGGGCGGAAGGTAGTCTGCAACAGGTGGGGAAAATTATGCTGCAACTGCTGCTGCCGTTTGTGCTGGGACATCTCTCCCGACCGCTGATCGGCGAGTGGGTGGCGCGGAATAAAAAATGGATTGGCAAAACCGATCAGACCTCCATTCTGCTGGTCGTGTACTCCGCTTTCAGCGAGGCGGTCGTCAACGGTATCTGGCATAAAGTGGGGCCGGGTTCGCTGCTGTTTATCGTGGTGGTCAGTATTGTGCTGCTGGCGATTGTGATCGCAGTGAACGTGCTGGTTGCCCGCAAAGGCGGATTCAGCAAAGCTGACGAAATCACCATTGTGTTCTGTGGATCGAAGAAAAGCCTGGCGAATGGCATCCCAATGGCCAACATTCTCTTTCCGGTGTCAGCAATCGGGATGATGGTACTGCCGCTGATGATTTTTCATCAGATCCAGCTTATGGTTTGCGCGGTGCTGGCGCGACGCTACAAGCGCCAGACCGAGAAACGCCAGGCGCAAGTCGCGAAAGTTTAGCGCGGGCGTTTCAGGGGCTGCACCAGTTGGGTCAGCCCCTCTGTTTTGATGAGCAGCGTGATTGCCATCAGTTCGCCAAGCCGCCCGGCGGGAAACTCATCCTTGCGGGCAAACCACAGCAGATATTCTTCCGGCAAATCAATCAGCCTGCGACCTTTGTATTTGCCGAACGGCATCTCGGTATTAGCGATTTCAATCAGCTGCTCTTTTTCCACTTATGCCCCCAGCAGGCGGATCATCTCCGCTTCGTCAATCACCTCAATGCCCAGTTCCTGCGCCTTCGCCAGCTTGGAGCCAGCGGCTTCCCCGGCAATGACCAGATCGGTTTTCTTTGAGACGCTGCCGGATACCTTCGCGCCCAGCGCCGTAAGACGTTCTTTGGCATCGTCACGCGACATCAGGCTCAGGCTGCCGGTCAGTACCACCGTTTTCCCGGCAAACGGGCTTTCGATTTCTTCGGCTTTAATCACCACCGGCGCAGGCCAGTGAATGCCGACCTCTTCCACCAGCTGGCGGATCACCTCGCGGTTGCTCTCTTCTTCAAAGAAGTTGAAGACGTGCTTTGCCACCACCACACCGACATCCGGTACTTTTTGCAGTTCCTCAACCGACGCGGCTTCCAGCGCCTCCAGCGTGCCGAAATAAGCCGCCAGCCCCGCCGCCGTGGATTCACCGACTTCACGAATGCCGAGCGCGTAGAGGAAACGGGCAAAGGTCGTCTCTTTGGCCTTATCCAGCGCGTTGACCACGTTCTGGGCGGATTTCGGTCCCATCCGATCCAGCCCGGTGAGTTTGCCCGCCGTCAGACGGAACAGATCTGCCGGGGTATGGACGTACTCTTTTTCCACCAGTTGATCGATAATCTTGTCGCCCATACCGTCAACGTCCATCGCGCGGCGCGAGACAAAATGCTTAAGCGATTCTTTGCGCTGTGCGCCACAAATCAGCCCGCCGGTGCAGCGGGTCACCGCCTCGCCTTCCACGCGCTCAACGTCAGAGCCACAAACCGGACAGTGTGCCGGGAAAACCACCGGACGCGTTTCTTCAGGGCGCTCGGTGAGCACCACGTTAACGACCTGCGGGATCACATCACCGGCACGGCGGATGACCACTTTGTCGCCAATACGCAGGCCCAGACGTTCGATTTCATCCGCGTTATGCAGCGTGGCATTGCTGACCAGCACCCCCGCCACCTGCACCGGCTCCAGCCGCGCGACCGGGGTGATGGCCCCGGTGCGGCCTACCTGAAACTCTACGTCGCGCACGGTGGTCATCTGCTCCTGCGCCGGGAATTTGAAGGCCACCGCCCAGCGTGGCGCGCGTGAAACGAAGCCCAGTTGTTCCTGCAATGCCAGCGAGTTGACCTTTATCACCACGCCATCAATATCAAAGCCGAGGGTCGGACGATCTTCTTCGACCTTATGATAAAACGCCAGTACTGCTTCGGGAGAATCGCAGAGCGTTACGCGGTTGCTGACCGGCAGCCCCCAGGCCTTAAATTGTTGCAGGCGGCCAAGATGCGTATCAGGCAGTTCCCCGCCTTCCAGAATCCCCACGCCGTAGCAGAAAAAGGTTAACGGACGCTTTGCGGTTATGCGCGGATCGAGCTGACGCAGCGAACCTGCCGCCGCGTTACGCGGGTTGGCAAAAACCTTACCGCCTTTTTTGCGCGCTTCTTCGTTGATTTTTTCAAACCCGCTTTGCGGCAGAAAGACTTCGCCACGCACTTCCAGCCGCGCCGGAATACCTTCGCCGTGCAGCTTAAGGGGGATAGCGCGAATGGTGCGCACGTTTGTGGTGATATCTTCACCCGTGGTGCCATCGCCGCGGGTCGCTGCCCGCACCAGAACGCCATTCTCATAAAGAATGCTCACCGCCAGGCCGTCCAGCTTCAGTTCGCAGCACCAGGTCAGTGCGGCGGTATTTTTCAGTCGATCCTGCACGCGTTTTTCAAAGGTGAGGAAACTTTGTTCGTCGAAGACGTTATCCAGCGACAGCATCGGGATTTCGTGCCGCACCTGGCTAAAAGAAGCCAGCGGCGCAGCGCCCACCCGTTGGGTGGGCGAATCAGGCGTAATTAAATCCGGGCGCTGCGCCTCAAGCTCGCGCAGTTCACGCATCAGGCGGTCATATTCGGCGTCCGGGACTTCCGGCGTATCCATAACATGATACAAATATTCATGATGGCGAAGCGTGGTTCGCAGTTCAGTCAGTTGTTGTTCAATAGAGTCCATATCACACCATCAATATAAAAAACCCCCGACAGGCGGGGGTTCAGAGAAAAGAGTAAAGCAGCCAGACGTTATGCGTTGGCCTCTTTCACCTCGCGAATACGATCCTGATACTCACGCAGTTTTTGCGGGGTCATCATCCGACGCTGATCGTCGAGCACTACGCCACCCACTTCATCAGCGATGTATTGTGCGGATTGCAGCATGAGCTTGAAGTTCTGCAACTCATCACCGTAGGAAGGCACCTGCATAAAGATAGTGACGCCAGGCGTGACGAAATCGGTCATGGATTCTGATTCAAAGAAACCCGGTTTCACCATGTTGGCCAGGCTAAACAGTACCGGACCACCACCATCAGTACTCAGGTGGCGATGGAAAATATTCATTTCACCAAATTTGAAGCCCGCCTGCTGAATGCTGTTCAGCAATAATTCACCGCTGATCTGCGTGCCGTGATGCGCCGAAACGTTCATCACGATAACCGTTTCCGCACGTTTCGGTTTTTCCTGAACGGGAGCAGGTTCGACAGGCTGCGGTTGGGGGGCTGGCTCGTGAACCCCCTCTGGCTGCGGCGCAGGCTGAGGCTGGCGAACCGGCGGCGTTTGCACCGGTTGCGGCTGCGCTGGCGGTTGCTGCGGTACTGGCTGCGATTGGTGAACAGGCTGCGGCTGTTGCACGGGTTGCGACGGATGAACAGGCTGATGCTGAACAGGCGGCTGCGGCGACTGGTGCACGGACTCTTCCTGCTGCTGCACAGGAGGCTGCGGCTGGCGAGGCTGTGCCGATTCATAAGGCGGCTGATAGCGGTGTTGAGGCTGACGAGGGGCTTCATGCTCGCCGGGTGCTGCGCCAGGGGCGTGATTAACCCGATGAACTCGCACTTCACCTACGCTGTCAGCGTCGTCTTCGAACTCACTGCTATCAGACTCGTCGTCATCACGCTGTGACTTCATGCGTTTTAGTGGGCGATCGCGAAACATAGAAGAGCGCTCTTTACGGCTGGTCCAGAACCCATGGACCAGTAAAGCGATTATGGCGATCGCGCCAACGATGATTAATATCAGACGCAAATCCTGCATCATTATATTCTCTGTTGTTCTAACACCTTGCCACCACGGCAAACATTTACTCACTAAGAGTATTTGCCGATTACGTCAAGTGCAAGTGCGCGCAAGGATTTCACCGCATAAAGATGAACTAAATTGTGCCTTTTGCTGATTTTTCGAACATTTCTCAACTGGAGATTGCCGCACAACCGGATAATATAGGCGAGTTACTCATCCGGCAGCAGTAAAAGGAGCATTGCCTGAACATGACGTCATCCTCTTCAGCGACTTCAAGAAGCGGTCTTTATTACTTTTCCCAGGGGTGGAAACTGATCTCCCTGCCCGGCATTCGCCGTTACGTTTTTATGCCGCTGTTAATCAACGTGCTGTTGATGGGTGGCGCATTCTGGTGGCTGTTTACCCGGCTGGATACCTGGATCCCCGCCCTGCTGAGTTACGTACCGGACTGGCTACAATGGCTTAGCTATGTGATCTGGCCACTGGCCGTGATTTCCATACTACTGGTATTTGGTTATCTTTTTTCTACCCTCACCAACTGGATAGCCGCCCCGTTTAACGGCCTGCTGGCGGAGCAACTCGAAGCGCGGCTAACCGGCGCAACGCCACCCGACGGCGGTATTACGGGTATCATGAAAGATCTGCCGCGCATCATGAAGCGTGAATGGCAAAAACTTGCCTGGTATCTGCCACGCGCGGTGCTGTTGCTGATCCTCTACTTTATTCCCGGCGTTGGTCAAACGGTGGCCCCGGTACTGTGGTTTTTATTCAGCGCGTGGATGATGTCTATCCAGTATTGCGATTATCCGTTCGATAACCATAAAGTCCCCTTTCGGACAATGCGCGGGGCGCTGCGCACGCGCAAAATGACCAACATGCAGTTCGGCATGATCGTCAATCTGTTTACCATGATCCCGGTGCTCAATCTTTTCATCATGCCGGTTGCGGTTTGTGGTGCAACGGCCCTGTGGGTGGATGAATATCGCCCCAACCACGCGCTGTGGCGGTAATGGGGAAGAAGTGGATTATTCCACTTCTTATTCCATACTGGTCATCATTATTTCCCTTCAGCATATAGATATGCGAAATCCTTACTTCCGCATATTCCCTGAGCAGGTATGCTGGTGCAGTCACCCCAAATTTCATACAGTTAAGGACAGGCCATGAGTAAGATTTTTGAAGATAACTCGCTGACTATCGGTCATACGCCATTGGTTCGACTGAACCGAATCGGTAACGGACGCATTCTGGCGAAGGTAGAATCACGCAACCCAAGCTTTAGCGTTAAGTGCCGAATCGGTGCCAACATGATTTGGGATGCTGAAAAACGCGGCGTACTGAAAGCGGGCATTGAGCTGGTCGAGCCGACCAGTGGTAATACCGGGATTGCGCTGGCCTACGTTGCCGCTGCGCGCGGTTACAAACTGACCCTGACCATGCCGGAAACCATGAGCGTGGAACGTCGCAAGCTGCTGAAAGCGCTGGGTGCTAACCTGGTGCTGACCGAAGGCGCGAAAGGCATGAAAGGGGCGATCCAGAAAGCGGAAGAAATCGTCGCCAGCGATCCGGCGAAATATCTGCTGCTCCAGCAGTTCAGCAACCCGGCAAATCCGGAAATTCATGAAAAGACTACCGGCCCTGAAATCTGGGAAGATACTGACGGTCAGGTTGACGTTTTCATCTCCGGCGTGGGCACTGGCGGTACGCTGACCGGCGTCAGCCGCTACATCAAAAATACCAAAGGCAAAACCGACCTCATCACCGTGGCGGTTGAACCGTCCGATTCTCCGGTTATTGCTCAGGCACTGGCAGGCGAAGAGCTGAAGCCTGGCCCGCATAAAATTCAGGGCATCGGCGCAGGCTTTATTCCCGGTAACCTCGATCTGAAACTGGTTGATAAAGTTGTTGGCATTACCAACGAAGAAGCGATTTCTACCGCTCGTAAGCTGATGGAAGAAGAAGGCATTCTGGCCGGGATTTCCTCCGGCGCGGCGGTCGCAGCGGCGCTGAAGTTACAGCAAGATGAAACCTTTACCAACAAGAATATTGTGGTTATCCTACCCTCTTCGGGTGAGCGTTATCTGAGTACTGCACTGTTTGCCGATCTGTTCACAGAGAAAGAGTTGCAACAGTAGTGCCAGTTTGTAAAATTCGCGTAAAAAAGCACCCAGAGGGGTGCTTTTTTGTGGCGTACTTCAAACTTTTACCCCTCCCGGCATTGCTTCACCCCGTCAGGTCTGGTATTTAACCAGCAGAATTATTTTGATGCGCGAAATTATTCAAAAGTGGCTTTTCCACTGGCTGAATCGATTTTATGATTTGGTTCAAATCTTGCTTTCGCGGCATAATGTTTAATGACGCGCTAAACGTCTAAGGCCAGTAGTTCCTGTCCCGATTACGTTAACGTAACCGTTAAGCGCAGGCGCTTATGATCCAGGCTAAAGTGTAGCCAACAAGCTAAACTTTAGATCCACAATACTAAACCTATAAGTTGGGGAAATATAATGTTCCAGCAAGAAGTTACTATTACCGCTCCGAACGGTCTTCACACCCGCCCTGCTGCTCAGTTTGTGAAAGAAGCCAAAGGTTTTACTTCCGAAATTACTGTGACCTCTAACGGCAAAAGCGCCAGCGCAAAAAGCCTGTTCAAACTGCAAACTCTGGGTCTGACTCAGGGCACCGTTGTCACCCTGTCTGCAGAAGGTGAAGACGAGCAAAAAGCAGTTGAGCATCTGGTTAAACTGATGGCTGAACTCGAGTAAGTTCACGGGTTCTTTTTAATATCAGTCACAAGTAAAGGTAGGGTTATGATTTCAGGCATTTTAGCATCCCCGGGTATCGCTTTTGGCAACGCGCTGTTGTTAAAAGAAGATGAGATTGTCATCGACCGGAAGAAAATTTCTGCCGATAAGGTTGATCAGGAAGTTGAACGGTTTCTGAGCGGTCGCGCAAAGGCGTCTGCCCAGCTTGAAGCAATTAAAACCAAAGCTGGTGAAACTTTCGGCGAAGAAAAAGAAGCCATCTTTGAAGGGCATATCATGCTGCTCGAAGATGAGGAGCTGGAGCAGGAAATCATAGCCCTGATTAAAGATAAGCACATGACTGCTGACGCAGCAGCCCATGAAGTTATCGAAGGGCAGGCAACTGCTTTAGAAGAACTGGATGACGAATACCTGAAAGAACGTGCGGCTGACGTGCGTGACATCGGTAAACGTTTGATGCGTAACATTCTCGGCATGGCGATCATTGACTTAAGCTCAATCCAGGACGAAGTGATCCTCGTTGCCGCTGACCTTACCCCTTCAGAAACCGCACAGTTAAACCTGCAAAAGGTACTGGGCTTTATCACTGACGTGGGTGGCCGTACTTCTCACACCTCCATCATGGCGCGTTCTCTGGAACTGCCTGCTATCGTGGGTACCGGCAGCGTAACTGCCCAGGTGAAAAACGGCGATTATCTGATTCTGGATGCCGTAAACAATAAAGTTTACGTCAACCCAACTAATGAAGAAATCGATCAACTGCGTGCCGTTCAGGAGCAGGTTGCCAGCGAAAAAGCCGAACTGGCCAAGCTGAAAGATCTGCCTGCGATTACCCTTGACGGTCATCAGGTTGAAGTCTGCGCTAACATCGGCACCGTGCGCGATGTAGACGGTGCAGAACGCAACGGCGCGGAAGGCGTGGGCCTTTACCGTACCGAATTCCTGTTCATGGACCGCGACGCGCTGCCGACCGAAGAAGAACAATTCTCCGCGTACAAAGCCGTTGCTGAAGCCTGTGGCTCTCAGGCGGTTATTGTCCGTACCATGGACATCGGCGGCGACAAAGAACTGCCGTACATGAACTTCCCGAAAGAAGAAAACCCGTTCCTCGGCTGGCGTGCCGTGCGTATCGCCATGGATCGTAAAGAAATCCTGCGCGATCAGGTTCGTGCAATTCTGCGCGCTTCTGCTTTCGGCAAACTGCGTATCATGTTCCCGATGATCATCTCTGTAGAAGAAGTCCGCGCGCTGCGCAAAGAGATCGAAATCTACAAACAGGAACTGCGCGACGAAGGTAAAGCCTTCGATGAAAGTATTGAAATTGGCGTAATGGTTGAAACTCCGGCGGCAGCGACTATTGCCCGTCATTTAGCCAAAGAAGTCGATTTCTTTAGTATCGGTACCAATGACTTAACCCAGTACACGCTGGCAGTTGACCGTGGTAATGATATGATTTCCCATCTTTATCAGCCGATGTCACCGTCCGTACTGACTCTGATTAAACAAGTTATTGATGCTTCTCATGCTGAAGGTAAATGGACCGGCATGTGTGGTGAGCTTGCAGGCGACGAACGTGCTACACTTCTGTTGTTAGGGATGGGTCTGGATGAGTTCTCAATGAGCTCCATTTCTATCCCGCGCATTAAGAAAATTATTCGTAACACGAATTTCGAAGATGCGAAGGTATTAGCAGAGCAGGCTCTTGCTCAACCGACAACGGACGAGTTAATGACGCTGGTTAACAAGTTCATTGAAGAAAAAACAATCTGCTAATCCACGAGATGCGGCCCAATTTACTGCTTAGGAGAAGATCATGGGTTTGTTTGATAAACTGAAATCTCTGGTTTCTGATGATAAGAAAGACACCGGAACTATTGAGATTATTGCTCCGCTGTCTGGCGAAATCGTGAATATCGAAGACGTGCCGGATGTCGTTTTTGCTGAAAAAATCGTTGGTGATGGTATTGCCATCAAACCTACCGGTAACAAAATGGTTGCACCGGTTGATGGTACCATCGGCAAAATTTTTGAAACTAACCATGCGTTCTCTATCGAATCGGATAGCGGCATTGAGCTGTTTGTTCACTTCGGTATCGACACCGTCGAACTGAAAGGCGAAGGCTTCAAGCGTATTGCTGAAGAAGGCCAGCGCGTGAAAGTCGGCGACACGGTTATCGAGTTCGATCTGCCGCTGCTGGAAGAGAAAGCCAAGTCTACCCTGACTCCGGTTGTTATTTCCAACATGGACGAGATCAAAGAGCTGATCAAACTGTCTGGTAGCGTGACCGTGGGTGAAACACCGGTTATTCGCATCAAGAAGTAAGCATTACTCCATAAAAAATGGTGCCTTCTGGCACCATTTTTTTTATCTTTCTGCCAGCGGCGGCAGGATCAGTTCATCGCTTTCTCTTTCATGCGTGTAGCGCATCACTTCCAGCACGCGGAAACCGGCGGTTCGCACGGCGTCCGTGAGTTCCAGACCCTTCACTAATCCACTCACCAGCTGTGCGCAGAATAAATCACCGGTGCCTTTTAAATCGGTCTTCACGCGCGGATGGGAAACCACATCGACGCTGTCGGCGGTCACTACAATCACCTGCATCTGCTGGCTCTCATCGGCACCGGGCGCGCTGGTGATGACGATCCATTTCAGTGTGTCCGAAAGCAGACTTTTTGCGGCAGCAATGGCGCTGTCCACATCGCGGCAGTTTCTGCCGGTTAATACTTCCAGCTCAAAAACGTTCGGCGTCAGCCCCTGAGCCAGCGGCAGCAGATGGTCACGGTACGCTTCCGGCAGGTCAGGTTTAACATAGATCCCGCTGTCGATGTCGCCAATGACCGGATCGACCAGGATCAGCAGGTCAGGATGCGCCTCGCGCAACGCAGTCAGCCAGCGGGAGAGAATGTTGATTTGCGACGCCGTGCCCATATAGCCCGTCGTCACCGCCCGGAGCTGACGCAGCGCATCGCGCTCCTGCAACCCACGCAGATAGCCGCTAAACCATTCGTCGGGGATCGCCCCGCCGTAAAAGGTGTCGTAGTGCGGCGTATTGCTTAACAGCACTGTCGGCACGGCAAAAACGTTCAGCCCGTTCTGTTTGATAGCCGGTACGGCGATGCTGTTACCCACGCTGCCGTAAACCACCTGCGACTGCACGGCGACAATATCCGCCTGTAACGCCCTGCTCTTATCATTGAACAACAATAAACTACTCATTTCTTACTCTGTCTCCTTGCCGACGATCGCCAGCACATCCCGTCAGAAACTTTACCCGATTTTGGCAGTCAAATCGCCGACAGATATCAAGGAGATGGAGTTTCTATGAAGAAAATATTCTGCCTGGTTACCGCACTGCTGATGACGTTCCCGGCTTTCGCCAAACTCAACGCCCATGAAGAAGCCCGTATCAACGCCATGCTTGACGCGCTGGCCCAGAAAAAAGACCTGGTCTTTGTGCGCAATGGTGATGCGCACAACTGTGACGAGGCCGTTTCTCACCTGCGCCTGAAGCTGGGCAATACCCGCAACCGCATTGACACCGCCGAGCAGTTTATTGATAAAGTCGCGTCGTCCTCATCGATCACCGGGAAGCCGTATATCGTTAAAATTCCCGGCAAGAGCGATGAAAACGCGCAGCCTTATCTGCATACGCTGATCGCAGAAACGGACAAAAATCTGTAGCTTAAATTCCCGCGCCCTGACTGAAATGCTCTTCACCGAACACCCCGGTGGAGAGATAACGGTCGCCACGGTCGCAAATAATCGCTACCACTACCGCACCGGGGTTGGCGCGTGCCACGCGCAGTGCGCCAGCTACCGCGCCACCTGAACTGACACCGCAGAAGATGCCTTCGCGTACCGCAAGCGCGCGCATGGTTTCTTCTGCTTCCCGTTGATGAATATCCAGCACCTCATCCACCAGCGCGGCGTTGAAAATACCCGGCATATATTCCGCAGGCCAGCGGCGGATGCCCGGAATACTGCTTCCCTCAGCCGGTTGTAAGCCGACAATCGTCACCGCTTTCTCCTGCTCGCGCAGAAAACGCGACACGCCGGTAATCGTGCCGGTCGTGCCCATGCTGGAGACAAAATGGCTGATGCGTCCGGCGGTTTGCCGCCAGATTTCCGGGCCGGTAGTCGTATAATGCGCATAGGGGTTATCAGGATTGTTGAACTGGTCCAGCAACTTGCCTTCCCCACGTTCGGCCATTTCGGCTGCCAGATCCCGCGCCCCTTCCATGCCCTGCTCTTTGCTGACCAGAATCAGATCAGCACCGTAGGCGCGCATGGCGGCACGGCGCTCCTGGCTCATGTTATCGGGCATGAGCAGCTTCATGCGATAGCCTTTCAGCGCGGCAATCATCGCCAGCGCAATGCCCGTATTACCGCTGGTGGCTTCGATCAACACGTCGCCAGGTTTAATTTCACCGCGTTTTTCCGCCTCGACAATCATCGAAAGCGCCGCGCGATCTTTCACCGATCCCGCCGGATTATTGCCTTCCAGTTTGACCCAGATTTCACTGCCGTTGTCCGGCCCCAGACGCTGTAATTTGACCAGCGGCGTATTGCCGATGGTTTGCTCTAATGTGTCCACGTTTTTTGCTCAATAAAAAGCCCGGCTAGCGCAGCGCCACCGGGCGATAAACATACTGATTAAGCTATCAGGCGGATTCTGCCAGAGCAAGCGCCTGATGATTTTCGATGCGCTCCTTGCCGTGATAGAGACGCGCATGTTGTAGTCCGACAAACAGTCGTTCGCCGCGCACCGGGGCGTTATCGTCCTGCATCACCACGGTGAGAGGTTCATCATGCCAGCCAAGCGGTTGCACCACCAGTTGGGTGTAATGGCCTTTCGGACTGGCTTCGATGACCTGCACCGGCAGCGGCGCGTCCAGACTGGTGCGGCGGCTGATGTCCACTTCCCACGGGCGCAGAAATAGCTCTACCGGCCCCTGATGCGCAGAGGTATAGCCCAGCGGCCAGCGGTGCGCGCCAACGTGGAACTGCCCGCCGCGAATAGTGCCGTTCAGACGATTGACTTCGCCCATAAACTCCAGCACGAAGCGGGTCGCCGGTTCGCGCCAGACCTGATCCGGCACGTCCACCTGTTCGATATTTCCCTGGCTCATCACCACGACCCGATCCGCGACTTCCATCGCCTCTTCCTGATCGTGGGTGACAAACACGCTGGTGAACTTCAGTTCTTCATGAAGCTGACGCAGCCAGCGGCGCAGTTCTTTACGCACCTGGGCGTCCAGCGCGCCGAAAGGTTCATCAAGCAGCAGGATTTGCGGTTCAACGGCCAGCGCACGCGCCAGCGCCACGCGCTGTTTCTGTCCGCCGGAAAGCTGGGCCGGATAGCGTTCCGCCAGATGCGCAAGCTGTACCATTTCCAGCAGTCGGGTGACTTTCGCTTTGATGGTGGCCGCATTCGGGCGCTCACGGCGCGGCAGTACGGTCAGGCCAAACGCGATGTTATCAAACACCGTCATATGGCGAAAAAGCGCGTAATGCTGGAAGACAAAACCCACTTTGCGATCGCGCGCGTGCAGGCGGCTGACGTCGGTGCCGTGAAAACGAATATTGCCGCTGGTCTGATGCTCCAGCCCGGCGATGATCCGCAGCAGCGTGGTTTTACCGGAGCCAGACGGTCCCAGCAGCGCCACCATCTGACCTGAAGGAATATCCAGCGAGATATCGTTCAGCACCTGGGTGCGACCAAAAGACTTCTTAATTCTGGCAATCTCAATGCTCATGATTTCCCTCCTGTTGCAGGCGTCGTTCCTGATTGCTCAGACGCCACTGCAACGCACTCTTTAAAAACAGGGTCAGAATAGCCATCAACGCCAGCAGAGCGGCGGCGGTAAACGAGCCGACGGTATTGTAATCCTGCTCAAGCAGTTCAATTTGTAGCGGTAGCGACAGCGTTTCACCGCGAATGGAGCCGGAGACCACCGACACCGCGCCAAACTCGCCAATCGCGCGGGCGTTGGTCAGCACCACGCCATACAGCAGCGCCCAGCGAATATTCGGTAACGTCACGCGGCGGAACATCTGCCAGCCGGACGCGCCAAGCAGGATCGCCGCTTCATCTTCATGACTTCCCTGGCTAAGCATCACCGGCACCAGTTCGCGTACCACGAACGGACAGGTCACAAAAATGGTGACTAACACCATGCCCGGCCAGGCGAACATGATTTGCAGGTTGTTCTCGTCCAGCCAGCCGCCAAGCGGACCGTTAGATCCGTAGAACAGCAGATAAATCAGCCCTGCGACCACCGGTGAGACGGCAAAAGGAATGTCCAGCAGCGTCAGCAGCAGCTGACGCCCCGGAAAGTTAAAGCGCGTCACCAGCCACGCCAGCAGCGTCCCGAACAGCAGGTTGACCGGCACGGTGATCAGCGCAATCAGCACCGTCAGCCAGATAGCATGGAGCATGTCGGGATCGCTTAAGTTTTGCAGAACCGGTGCCAGCCCCTTGCTGAAAGCCTGCACGAAGATATAAATCATCGGCACCACAAGAATAAACACTGACAGCAGCACGCCTGAGGCGATCAGAAACCATTTTCCCCAGTTCACGCGGGGGACGTCATAACGTTTCAATTGAGTCACTTCCGCCATTAATGACCTACCACACGCCGACCAAAGCGACTTTGCAGGGTATTGATTGAGAACAGCAGCAGCAGCGAGGCCGCGAGGATCACCGACGCAATAGCGCTGGCCGCCGGATAATCAAACTCCTGAAGACGGACAAAGATCATCAGCGAAGTCACTTCCGTTTTCCACGCGATGTTCCCGGCGATAAAAATGACCGCACCGAATTCACCGAGGCTGCGGGTAAAAGAGAGCGCCACGCCCGCCAGCAGCGCGGGGGACAGTTCTGGCAGCACCACCTTACGGAAGCTCTGAATGCGCGTGGCACCGAGGGTTTCGGCCGCTTCCTCATATTCCGGGCCTAACTCCTCCAGCACCGGCTGGACGGTACGCACCACAAACGGAATACTGGTAAACGCCATCGCGACCGCGATACCGAGCCAGGTATAGGTGACTTTGATATCGAATTTCGCCAGCCATTCCCCGTAAAAACCGTTAACCGAAAACAGAGAGGCCAGCGTCAGGCCCGCCACCGCCGTCGGCAGCGCAAACGGCAGGTCTATCAGGGCATCCAGCAGCGTGCGTCCGGGAAAACGATAGCGGGTTAAGATCCACGCCATCAGCAGGCCAAAAACGCCGTTAAACACCGACGCCACAAACGCCGACAGCAGCGTTACTTTATACGCGGCCACCACCTGCGGATTGGTGATCACCTCCCAGTACTGCTCCCAGCTCATCTGGGAAAGCTGCATCACCAGCGCACTGAGCGGCAGCAGCATGATCAGGCACACAAACAGCAGGCTGGTGCCGAGGCTCAAGGTAAAGCCCGGCAGCACCCGCCGGGTAGAGACAGCAAACATTACTTACGCCCCGCCGCCAGCAGCTTATCGAGTTCCCCGCCGCTGGCGAAGTGGGTTTTCATCACTTCCGGCCAGGGACCAAAGCTATCTTCCACGCGCAGTAACTCGGTCTGCGGGAATTTGTCTTTCAGTTTGTCCATGACCTGCGGATTATTGACGCGATAGGCGTAGTCGGTGATGATGCTCTGCGCCTGCGGGCTGTACAACCAGTTCAGGTACGCTTTCGCCGCTTTTTCCGTGCCGTTGGCCTGGACGTTTTTATCCACCCAGGCGACCGGGAATTCTGCGAGGATGTTCACTTTCGGCACCACCACTTCAAAGCCCTGCGCTTCATACTGCTTGCGGATGTTATTCACTTCCGATTCAAAACTTATCAGCACATCGCCCAGGCCACGTTCTACAAATGTGGTTGTGGCACCGCGACCGCCGGTATCAAAAACTTCGACATTCTTCAGGAACTGGGTCATAAACTGCCGGGTTTTGACCTTATCGCCGCCGTCGGCTTTATCGGCGGCGCCCCACGCAGCAAGATAGGTGTAACGCGCATTGCCGGACGTTTTCGGATTCGGGAAAATCAGCTTCACGTCAGAACGCACCAGATCGTTCCAGTCGTGGATGTTTTTCGGGTTGCCTTTACGCACCAGGAACGCCATCGTCGAATAGAACGGCGAACTGTTATTCGGCAGGCGGCTCTGCCAGTCTGCCGGGATCAGCTTGCCTTTGTCGTGCAGGATTTGCACGTCGGTCACCTGGTTATAGGTGACGACATCGGCTTTAAGGCCCTGCAAAATAGCCAGCGCCTGTTTTGACGATCCGGCGTGAGACTGCTTAATCGTCAGCTTGTCGCCGCCGTTATCTTTTGCCCACTGCTGCTCAAACGGCGGATTAAGGGCGGCAAACAGTTCACGCGAGACGTCGTAAGAGCTGTTCAGCAACTCCGTCGCCTGCGTCTGCGCGGTCAGCAGCAAAGAGGCCGCCAGCAGCAGATACCTTTTTTTCAGTGATTTAACGACCATTGCGCACCCTTATAAATTTATGACTTTCCGATAGCCATAATATTTATAACGGACACCAAAGGAGTAACGGTTTTATATACCGTTTAGTGATTTGCCAGTCGAAAACAGAATAAGCGTGATGACGAATTGAGGGGCGGCGCGTGAATGTCCGCCCCTTTACTCAGGGTTTCAGGGCTACGCAAATCCAGCCGTAAGCGACGGCAAAAAGGATGAGCACCGTTTTCAGTAATAGTGTGATTCTCATCATTCACCCCTTAACTCAAATCGACATTCTTACAGCCAAACAGGGCGGTAATGATAAAACCGGCCACGTAAGAAACCAGCACGCCGCCGCCGTAGACCGCAATGGCAGGCAGGATGCCCTCGTCAGAGGTCATTAACGGCAGCGCGACCAGCCCGGACGGACCAAAGGCGCTGTTGAGGCCGACCGGCAGCCCCAGCCAGGCGATGGTGCCAATAAACAGCCCGCCTGCCGCGCCGCCAAAGCAGGCGGTAACAAACGGCTTCATGCGCGGCAGCGTAACGCCATAAATCAGCGGCTCCCCGACGCCGAGAAATCCCGGAATAATCGCCCCTCGGATTTGTGAACGCAACAGCGAGGTTTTATCCGCGCGCCAGTACAGGGCCAGCGCCGCTCCCACCTGCCCCGCGCCTGCCATTGAAAGGATCGGGAAAAGCGAGTTGAATCCCTGAGAATCCATCAGCGCCAGATAAACCGGAATAAATCCCTGATGCACGCCAAACACCACCGCAATCAGAAACACGCCTGCCAGCACCGCGCAGCCGAGCGGATTGCTGTTGAGGTGCATAAACAGCCATGACATGCCCTGGAACAGCCAGACGCCGATGGGCATAATCACCACAAACGTCAGCGCGGCGGTCACCAGCAGCGTGAGCATTGAAGTCAGGAGCATATCCAGTTCGTCAGGCACATACCGGCGGATGAATCGCTCGATTTTAGCTCCGGCCCACGCTGCCAGCAGCACGCCGATAATATTACCGCGCGGATCGATAGCGATGCCGAAAAAGTCCTGTAGCCCGGAATAGTAGCCGGTGGTGGCAGCAGGGTTATAGCCGAGAATAAACAGCGTGGCGATAATCGCTCCGTTCACCGCCGTACCGCCAAACGCTTTCTGCGCGTTATAGCCGACGAGGATCACCAGAAACGTGAATAGCCCTTTACTGAAAATTTTGAGAAAATTCAGCGCGTCCGGCAGGGTGCCCGTCGCATCCGGGGCGACGTGCAGCGCGGTGCCGATTAAAGTGGCGATCCCCAGCATCAGCCCGGAAGCGATAAAACCGGGAATCAACGGGGTAAAAATAGTGGCGAAATTAGCCAGGAATTGCTGTAAAGAGGATTGCTGTTTATTTTTAAGCTGGCTTTTATTATCCGCCGCTATCGATTTTAAATCCTTTTTGCCCAGCAGATGATTAACGCCCTCCGCCGCACGCTGCGCTTTGCCGACGCCAAATATCACCTGCACTTCGTTGCCGTTAAGAATCACACCGCTAACGCTGCCCGCCAGACGCTCGCTGATTTGCCGATCCACCTGTTCCGTATCGGCGACTTTCAGCCGCAGACGGGTCATACAATTGCCGCAGGAAACAATATTCTCTTCCCCGCCCACCAGCGAAATAATCTGGACCAGTAAGTCCTTACTGATATCTTTAGCCACTCTTTTCCTCGCTCCGTTCCATAGAAGAATAAATAAACGCATTATGCGCCTGGCAAACGGAAGCTGCATTGATTGCGGGAGGATTTTCCAGGGAAGTCACAGAACAGTAAAAAAGGCGGCACCGCAACCACTTGCGATGCCGCCTTGATTAGCGGGTTTACAGCGCCAGCAGTCGGTCGAGTGAAGGCGCGAAATAGTAGCCGCCGGTGACCGGACGGGTAAAGCGCAGCATGGCATCGCGTTTACCGTCGGTGTCGCCAAACATGCTCAGCAACTGCTGCTCGATATTATAAAGACGCGCGCAGTAGGCGCAGAAATAGAGACCGTGCGTGCCGCTTGCCGTGCCGTAAGGCAGGCTCTGACGCACAATTTTCAGGCTCTTACCGTCTTCTTTGAGATCCACCCGGCTTAAGTGTGAGGTGACAGGACGTTCGTCACCGTCGATCTCCTCGTTGGCCTCTTTGGTGCGCCCGATCATCATCTCCTGATCGTGAACGCCCATGCGGTTAAGCTGCTTAAGATTATGCTCCCAGCGCTGGACAAAAACGTAGCTGCCGCCAGCATCCACGCCGTCCTTAATGACCGCGACGTCGCGACGTTTTTCTTCGCCCGCCGGGTTTTCAGTGCCGTCCACAAAACCGCTCAAATCGCGATCGTCAACCCAGCGGAATCCGTGAATTTCCTCTTTCACGTCCAGCGCATCGCCAAACGCGTCCAGCGCGGCCTGGGCAAGCGAGAAGTTAACGTCGTGGCGCAGGGAAAGAATGTGGATCAGGACATCGTACTGGGTGGCGGGAGCCAGGCCTTTCCCGTAAGGGATAAAGTCTTTCAGCTCTTCGGCTCCCTCACCGCCGCTCAGGTCGCGCCATGCGTTATGCCCAAAAGCCACCACCGCACCGATGTTGGCTTCCGGGAACTGAGCCTGAAAGGTCGCCAGCTTATCAGCGAAAATTTTACTGCCCGCGCGCAGGAGATCGGTCTCTCCCTTTACATTGGCTTCGATCCAAATCGCCGCGCGACAATGTTCTGGCAAAATGCCACTCTGCACCTGGGACATTGCTTCTCCTGAAAAAATCACGCCACCGTGGCGTTAATGCGGCTATTGTACCGCTTTTTCAGGCGGGCGATTTGTCCCGGCGCAAATTACCGACGCCAGATAATTTTGCTCACGGTCCAGCTTTGCAGCGCGTCGTCGGAAGGCATCAGGTCTGCCGGGCCGCTCCAGTTTCCGGTAAACAGGTAGCTGATATGCTGGCTGCCTTCGGCTTTACACTCCACGGCACCGGCATCATCGCCGGAGGCCTGCTGACAGTTGCCATAGGCTTTGCGGTAGAGATCGCTAAATTTGTTGCCGATTTTGCCGCCGCCATCGGTTTTGATATCCGGGTCCCGCACGTCAATGCGGCTCACCGTACCGCCGTCGCCGTTAATGACCAGCGCCACGTCATTGCCTTTCAGCGCTTCAAAATAATTCACGATGCCGCCGTTTTCGGTTTTCATCCCGCTGCGCAGACGGTAATCGCCGCCCAGCGCATCGCTGATGGCGTCCTGCTTCAACGGCGTCGAACCGGTGATGCCGCTGACGCCCTGCTCCGTTACGCTACCCGATGAGCCAAACCAGTTCCACGGATTCGCCGCCGACCAGTTCACCGAGGAGAGCGTTGAGCAACCAGCCAGAGCCAAAGGCATAACGCAGATAAATAAACGCAGCGATTTCATTCACACTTCCTCTATTTTAAATTCAACGCCTGTTGGAGTACGGCAGCGGCAAAAAGTGCCGTTTAATCTGTCTGCGTACTGAAACAGGCACGCAATCGTGGATGGACCAGCAAAAACCAGAGCGCGTAAGCATCCAGAATGACCAGCGCCAGCGCGGTCCCGCTTACCGCCTCACCGGAATACCACAGTAGCGGCTGCCACAGCACCAGAACGCACTGCGCCAGAATGAGCAGCCAGCGTAACGTCCCCCACAGGCGCGGCCAGCTCTGCCGCCGTCCGCTGATCAAAAAGGTGATAACCGCCGGTACGCCGGGCAATAATCCCCACCAGAAGTTATCGTGATCGGGATAGAACAAATTCAGCAGCGCATCGCCCTGATCGCGCGATGCGCCCGCCATGACAAACAATACCCAGGTCCGGGCCTGCAACAGCAGCACCACCCAGAAAAGAACGGGGAGTTTTAACGCGCCGTGACGGTCGTAATCAGAAGGAAAGTACATATGCCCACCTGAAAATAAAACGGCATTATACACAGGGTTTTTCAGGCTATCTGCTAAAGCCGATGCGGGGGAAGGTAATATCAGATCCGCCCCGGAAAAATGGCGGTTTATGTGACGCCCGGTCAGCCAGACAGAACGTTAAGCAATCCGGGCGGATCAACGCCCGGTCAGCCTGGGCACAGAAAGGACAGTCTTAGTACTCTTCATCTTCAATCAGCCGCTTGCCTAAAAGCAACACATCTGAAGGCTCATAGCCCAGCCGCTCGTACATCCCGGAAACCACGTCGTTATCGTCGCGCACCATCACCTGCACTTTCGGGCAGCCGCGCGCGATAAGCTTTTTCTCCAGCCGGTTCAGCAGCGCGTTAGCAATGCCGCGACCGCGAAATTCAGGATGCACGCCGAGGTAATATGCTGAACCCCGATGGCCGTCGTAGCCGCCCATCACGGTGCCGACCACCTCACCGTTGACTTCGGCGACCAGAAACAGACTGACATCATGCTGGACTTTACGCTCAATATCCATTTCTGGATCGTTCCACGGGCGCAGCAGGTCACAGCGTTCCCATAGAGTGATAACTTCTTCGAAATCCTGCTGGCGAAAAACGCGTATCTCCATGGTAAAACCTGCCTTTTTGGGTTCAAAAGAGTGATTATGGCGCGAACGTGTCGATTAGCCAATATCTCGCGAAACGTGCGGCAAAAAATGGCATAATGCGCGGCATTCATTTATTGAAATGAAAAGTAAAACAATTCTCATCGCGATTGTTCGTCATGACCCTCGCGATACGATATAACATCTGTCACCATTTTCTTTACAACCCAGGCCGAATGAGCACTTTTAAACCACTAAAAACACTCGCATCGCGCCGCCAGGTTTTAAAAACCGGGCTGGCAGTCCTGACGTTGTCGGGGATGTTGAATGCGAACGCAAAAGCAGAATCCCTGAAAACCAGTAACAGCCACAGCAAACCCGCCGCCAAAAAAGCGGGTGCGCGGCGCGTGGTCGTTCTCGATCCCGGTCACGGCGGCATTGATACCGGCGCCATCGGCGGCAACGGTTCAAAAGAAAAACATGTGGTGCTGGCCATCGCTAAAATGGTGCGCGCTAACCTGCAAAGCCAGGGCATTGACGCCCGCCTGACCCGCACCGGCGACACCTTTATACCACTGTACGATCGCGTTGAAATTGCACACCAGCATGGCGCAGATCTGTTTATGTCGATCCACGCGGACGGTTTTACTAATCCGTCCGCGGCGGGCGCATCGGTGTTTGCCCTCTCCAACCGGGGGGCCAGTAGCGCGATGGCGAAGTATCTCTCCGAGCGAGAAAACGCCGCAGACGATCTCGCCGGGAAAAAAGCCAAAGATAAAGACCATCTTTTACAGCAGGTGCTGTTCGATTTAGTCCAGACGGACACCATCAAAAACAGCCTGACGCTTGGCTCGCATATACTGAAGAAAATCAAGCCGGTACACCGCCTGCACAGCCGCAGCACGGAACAGGCCGCCTTCGTGGTGCTGAAATCGCCATCCGTTCCGTCCGTGCTGGTAGAAACCTCGTTTATTACCAACCCGGCAGAAGAAAAGCTGCTCGGCACAACGGCGTTCCGGCAGAAAATTGCCAACGCAATCTCAGCCGGGGTGATCAGCTATTTCCACTGGTTCGACAATCAAAAAGCCCACGCGAAGAAACGCTAATGAAACCCGATGCCCGGCAGGTCAAAGCCTTTTTACTTCAGTTGCAGGACAGGATCTGCCAGCAGCTTTCTCATATTGACGGTACGAATTTCATCGAAGACAGCTGGCAGCGCGAGGCGGGTGGTGGCGGACGCAGCCGCATACTGCGCAACGGCGGCATCTTTGAACAGGCGGGGGTAAATTTTTCCCACGTTTACGGCGAGGCAATGCCCGCTTCCGCCACCGCTCACCGTCCAGAGTTAGCGGGGCGCAGTTTCGAGGCGATGGGCGTGTCGCTGGTGGTGCATCCGCATAATCCGCATGTGCCGACCAGCCATGCCAACGTGCGGTTTTTTATCGCTGAAAAGCCCGGTGCCGATCCCGTCTGGTGGTTCGGCGGCGGCTTTGACCTCACGCCTTTTTACGGCGTGGAAGAGGACGGCATTCACTGGCACCGCACCGCGCGCGACCTCAGCCAGCCGTTTGGCGCAGACATTTACCCGCGCTATAAAAAGTGGTGCGACGACTACTTCTTTTTAAAGCATCGCAACGAGCAGCGCGGCATCGGCGGGCTGTTTTTTGACGATCTTAACACCCCGGATTTCGACACCTGCTTCGCCTTTATGCAGGCGGTGGGCAACGGTTATACCGACGCTTACCTGCCAATTGTCGAACGCCGTAAAGACACCCCCTGGGGCGAACGCGAGCGCAATTTCCAGCTTTATCGGCGCGGGCGCTACGTGGAATTCAACCTGGTGTGGGATCGCGGCACCCTGTTCGGCCTGCAAACCGGCGGGCGCACGGAATCTATTCTGATGTCGATGCCGCCGCTGGTGCGCTGGGAATATGATTATCAGCCGGAAGAAGGCAGCCCGGAAGCCGCGTTGAGCGAGTTTATTCGGGTGCGCGACTGGGTTTAATAGCACGCTGGTTTTAGCCCGTCGGTGATTGAATGGATGCGAGCAGTGCAGGAGGCGTCGCGCTGCTTATACGCGCACCTCCAGCACTGGGATATCACGCCTTCTGCATGGCGTTTAACTGCCAGCTATCCACCTCGCATGAAATAGCAGTATCGTGATTTTCGATGATTATCCAGTTCTGATCTGCTTCAGGGAAAATCCGCGAAGAGGCCACCCACGCACCGTCGTTAATAAATATCTCCAGCGAGGTGGTATCAGAGAAAATATGTACCCGGGTCTGTGCCGAAAAAGCCCATTCAGACGAACGCCGGGTGCCGTAGTCGATATTAATGGGCTGGCCCGCATCGGTCCGGTCGAGCACAATTTGCTGACGGCGGGCATCCAGCGTCAGCAGGGTTTTACGCTCCCCCGTTTCACTGGCGCGCAGCGCAAGGGTAATATTTTCAGTTATCGCGCCACTGAAGGTGATCACCGTTTCGCTTACCGCACCGCTGTAAAACGCACGCCGGGTAGCCCGTTCCAGCGTAAACTCATGCCGCTGATGCTCCCCACGCAGTTGCTGAAGCCCGGCGAACGGGCGCTGGTGCAGCCTGCCTGCCGAAAGCGTCAGTTCACGGGGGATGGTCAGCGTGCCGCAGTGCCCGAAATTTTCGCTCGGATAGCCCATTTCTGAAACACCCATCCAGCCGACTAATACCCGCCTGCCGTCGGGCGCCAGCAGCGTTTGCGTGGCATAAATATCAAAACCGTGATCGAGTATCTGCGCCGGTTGATGGTCAAAAGACAGGTTTTCTTTATTGAGTTTATTCCCCAGCAGATAATGCACGTCGTAAATATTCTGCCGCGTTTTATCCACGCACAGCCCCTGTGGGCAATAAATTAAGACGCCCTGCTCATCCAGTTCGAAATAATCCGGGCACTCCAGCATATAACCCGTCTCAACATCGTTAAGACCGATTTCCCCTTTCACCTGCCACGTCAGCGCATCGGCAGAATACAGCACCACGCAGCTGCCCTGTAAGTTTGTTTTTTGCGCGCCAATGACCGCGTAATAATGCCCGTCCTGACGCCATATTTTTGGGTCGCGAAAATGATCGGTATAACCCTGCGGCTGAGCGGATAACGCAGGAGGAAGTTGCCGGGTAAAATTCCCCTGTTTATCCAGCCGGGCAATCATTTGATAAGGCGTGCGCTGCCAGGCGGCATCACGGGTATTGCCGGTATAAAAGATGATCAGTTCATCCTCAACGGCAATCGCGCTGCCGGAATAGGGTCCGTGGCTGTCATAAACCGTTTCAGGTTCAATGAGCGGCCCCTGCGCGCGCCAGTTCACCAGATCGTCCGAGACCAGATGAAACCAGCCCTGATACCATACGTCAGCACAATAGCGCAGCGGGCTCCACTGATAGCACAGGTGATACTGACCGTTAAAAAAGCTAAACCCGTTGGGATCGTTCAAAAATCCGCTTTCTGGTTCAATATGGTAATGCTGGCGATAGGGCGAACCGGCGGTTAACGCCTTTGCCTGGTCCAGGATCTCCTGCGGAATATCCGCATAACGTTGATAGCGTTTAATTTTTTGCATACGTTTACTTTGCCTTCAGTACAGCAATCTTGCCAAAAATACAGGTCAGTAGCGCTCCGGCAACCAGTGCCAGAAGATGCGCAATAATATAATTCATATGGCCATTATTCGCCGGATCGACAATGGTGATCCCCGGCAGCGCCGTGGTGCCGTAGCCAACCGCAGTCAGTTTTGAAATATACACCCAGGCCGCGCCTGTTGCTCCGGCCAGGCAACCTGCCAGCAGGGGAAAACGGTATTTCAGCGTCACGCCAAATAGCGCCGGTTCGGAGATACCAAACAGAATCGAGGTGAAAGCCGAAATACAGAGCGTATAAACCTGTTTATTCTTTCTGTGCAGCAGCATATAGCCAAGTACCGCCCCGCCCTGCCCCATTAAGGCCACCGACATTAACGGGTTGAGGAAATCGCGACCGGTGCTGGCAAGAAG
Source organism: Enterobacteriaceae bacterium UBA5654 (assembly GCA_002421005.1). Lineage (GTDB taxonomy): Bacteria > Pseudomonadota > Gammaproteobacteria > Enterobacterales > Enterobacteriaceae > Superficieibacter. The sequence continues at coordinate 537,244 of DIJC01000014.1, forward strand.
CTGCCCTTCGATGGCACCAAAAGTATGATGCAGGCCGGTAATAACAATTAACTGCTGGACCGCAGCAAAAATCATATAGCCGAAAATGCCCAGATATTCAGCCATCCACAGCAGGCTACCGGTAATAACTTCTCCCAGCATCCGCCCAAACGGGCCGATAATTGTGAATAACAGCAGAGAGGAAAGCAGGATAGTCAGCATCGGGGACAGGACAAATTTAATAATGTCCGGCAGCGTGCGGTTAAAAAACTTATCAAGCCAGGCGACGGTAAAGCCAATCATCAGCGCAATAATAATGCCGCCCTGAAAACCGACCAGCTCAACGGGCAGCCCCAGCAGACTGATGGTTTCGACGGTGGCATTGCCGGAGGCCGCGCTAAAAGCATCGACCAGCCCCGGATGCACCATGATGGCACCAATCGCCAGCCCCAGCGCCGGGCGTCCACCGTAGCGACGGGTTGCCGACCAGGCCACTACCATCGGCAACAGGGCGAAGATCCCCGATGACGCAATGGAGATAATTTTATTGATACCGGATATTTGCGGGAATATCTCAACGATGGTTCTGGCACCGAAGATCCCTTTGGTGGTCAACAACGACGTTAAGCCCATCAGCAGCGCAGCGGCTAAAATAGAGGGCATGATTTCCACAAAAACGTCGGAGACTGACTTCACAAACCGCTGTAATATATTTTGCCGCTGCTGACTGACGTACTCGCTATTTTCAGCCAGTTGCAGTTTATCTTTCAGCGCCTGACACACGATATTTACCCGCCCTGCACCGTAAATAATCTGGAGCTGATCGCCAACGGTAAACACGCCTTTTACATGCTCCAGATGCTCAATCACGCCGGTTTGTATTTTCGCATTATCAACCAGTACCAGGCGTAAACGCGTGGCGCAGTGGGTAACATGAGTAATATTTTCTTTACCGCCGAGCGCGACAATTAGCGCATCAAGTATATCCGGGCTGGAAAAATCATTTTTCATGGCAAGCTCCTGCAAAATTATGATGCCCTTACTATAACTATGCGGTAAAAACGGTAGAATGGAAAAATGTCGACAGTTAAGGGAAGTTTGTTGCGTAAGGATATTTAACAATGAATTATTTATACAACAATTCATTTGCAAATGATTCACTCTATTTCTACTCATGCGGCTTTGATGCCACGGCACCGGGGCATACTTATGGCCCGACGGTGCGCAGCGGTTATATGCTGCATTACGTTCTTTCCGGTAAGGGAATATTTACCAGCGGCGGGCAGGACTGGGCGCTGCATCAGGGCGACTTTTTCTTTATCGCGCCGGGGGAGATCATCAAATATGCTGCCGACGCCACGACGCCGTGGGCCTTTTTCTGGATGGGTTTTCGTGGTTCCCTGGTGACGAACTATTTACAGCGCTGCAAACTTTCACCGACCAATCCGGTATTTCATGAAAACCAGGCCGGGATCATCAAGAATTTATTCAGCGAAATAATAGAAGTCTCTGTATTGAATTCAAATACCGATATTTTACTGACCGCAAAAATGACCGAAATGCTGTACTTACTGTGTCATAATTTCCCTGCCGACGAACCTTATATTCCGCGAAGCCCTAAAAGAATTGCCATTCAGGCCATGCAGTATATTCGCAACCACTATGACAGAAATATCAAAATTGAAGATATCGCGCGCTATTTAAATATCGACCGGACGTATCTCCACCGGCTTTTCAGCCAGCATTTTCAGCACAGCCCAAAAGAGTATTTAACTCGCGTCAGGCTGGACAAAGCCCAGGCGCTGTTGCTGAGCACTCAGTATTCGGTTGCCACAATTGCTTTCTCTGTCGGCTATCAGGATGCCCTGCTGTTTTCTAAGGTGTTCCGTAACGCAACCGGACTTTCACCTACGGATTATCGCCAGCAGAAGCAAAGAAATGCCGCCCATCAGTCACCTGGGCGGCATGAGGAGATTACAACGGCTGCGTCTGTGCCTCAACCACCGCCAGCGCCACCATATTAACGATGCGGCGCACCGAGGCGATGGGGGTTAAGACGTGAACGGGTTTCGCTACGCCCATCAGTACCGGGCCGACGGTGACGCCTTCAGAACTGGAAACGCGTAGCAGGTTGTAGCTGATGCGCGCCGCTTCCATATTCGGCATGACCAGAATATTGGCTGAGCCTTTCAGCGGGCTGTCCGGCATCAGTTCGTTGCGGATGCTTTCCACCAGCGCGGCATCGCCGTGCATTTCACCATCAATCATCAACTCTGGATCGCGCTCGCGAACCAGCGCCAGGGTGTCACGCATTTTGGTGGCTGCCGCACAGTTTGAAGATCCAAAGCTGGAGTGCGATAGCAGCGCTACGCGCGGTTCAATACCAAAGCGGCGCACGGTTTCCGCTGCCATCAGGGTAATTTCCGCCAGTTGATCCGGGGTCGGATCCTCATTGACGTAGGTATCGGCAATAAAGGTGTTACCGCTCGGTAGCAGCAGCGCATTCATCGCCCCCGCCGCGTGGACGCCTTCACGATAGCCGAAGATCTGCTGGATCACGCTGAAGTGCTCGTGGTAGTTGCCAATAGTGCCGCAAATCATCGCGTCCGCTTCACCACGCTGTACCATGATCGCACCGATTACCGTCGTGTTACTGATCACCGCCCGCTGCGCCTGTTCCTGGGTGATACCCCGGCGCTTCATGATGTTGTAATACTCCATCCAGTACTCTTTGAAGCGCGGGTCGGACTCGTTGTTGACGATTTCGAAGTCAACGCCGGGTTTGATTTGCAGCCCCAGCTTCTGAATGCGCATTTCAATGACGTTCGGACGCCCGACGAGGATCGGCTTTGCCAGCCCCAGCGAAATCAGCTCCTGGGTGGCGTGCAGGACGCGATTGTCTTCCCCTTCTGCCAGCACCACCCGTTTTTGCTCACTGCGCGCCTGGGAGAAGATCGGCTTCATAAACAGATTGGTTTTGTAGACGAATTCGCTGAGCTTATCGACATAGGCATCAAAGTCGGTGATCGGACGCATCGCCACGCCGGAGTCCATCGCCGCTTTTGCCACCGCCGGGGCGATTTTAACAATCAGACGTGGATCGAAGGGTTTCGGGATCAGATATTCCGGGCCAAAACTCAAATCCTGATCGCCATAAGCCGACGCCACTACTTCACTTTGTTCGGCGTGAGCCAGTTCCGCAATAGCGTTGACCGCAGCCAGCTTCATTTCTTCATTAATAGCGGTGGCACCGACATCCAGTGCGCCACGGAAGATGAACGGGAAGCACAGCACGTTGTTCACCTGGTTCGGATAATCCGAACGGCCGGTGCAGATGATGGCATCCGGGCGGACTTCTTTCGCCAGCGGCGGCAGGATCTCCGGTTCCGGGTTCGCCAGCGCCAGGATCAGCGGCGCGCGGGCCATTTTTTTAACCATTTCCGGGGTCAATACTTTCGGGCCGGAGCAGCCGAGGAAAATATCTGCGCCTTCGATCACGTCGTCGAGGCTGCGCTTGCCGCTGTCTTCCACCGCGTAGGCAGCTTTAGTTTCCGCCATATTGGCTTCGCGGCCTTTGTAGATCACGCCTTTCGAGTCGCAAACCACGATATTGTGTTTTTGCATCCCGAGCGCCACCAGCAGGTTCATACAGGCGATGGCCGCCGCGCCCGCGCCGGAAACCACCATCCGCACGTCAGAAATCGTTTTCTCGACCACGCGCAGACCGTTCAGAATGGCAGCGGTGCTGATAATCGCGGTGCCGTGCTGATCGTCATGAAAAACCGGAATATTCATTCGCTCGCGCAGCTTCTTCTCTATATAGAAGCATTCGGGCGCTTTAATATCTTCGAGGTTGATGCCGCCGAACGTCGGCTCCAGCGCCGCCACGACATCAATCAGCTTATCCGGGTCCAGCTCGTCCACTTCGATATCAAAAACGTCAATCCCGGCAAACTTTTTAAACAGAACGCCCTTGCCTTCCATCACCGGCTTGCCCGCCAGTGCGCCAATATTGCCCAGTCCCAGCACCGCCGTGCCGTTAGAGACGACCGCGACCAGATTGCCGCGCGCGGTGTATTTATAGGCCGCCAGCGGATCCTTTTCGATTTCCAGACAGGGAGCGGCAACGCCCGGCGAGTAAGCCAGCGCCAGATCGCGCTGGGTAGCCAGCGGTTTAGTAGGGGAAACCTGAATTTTCCCCGGAACGGGGTACTGGTGGAAATCGAGAGCGCTTTGTTTCAACTGATCATCCATCTTCTTGTTCCTTTTATGTATCGGACTAAAAGGTGATCCTGATGCTCACCTGTAGGACAGCGCCTAGTATCGCCCCAGATGACATCCTAAACTTTGAAGGCCGCCATACTCTCGCTATCTCAAAATACAAATTTTTAACAAATACAAAACGAAGTCGTTGCGTCTCTCGCCAGCAATACCCTCCCCGTCTGCTATGCTTTTTTGTTATGCACATTGTGTTTTACCAGAAGTGCGAGCCTAAGCACTCGTATAACTTATTGCTTTTTAAGGAGTATCCAATGAACCAGCTAGACGGCATAAAACAGTTCACTACCGTCGTGGCTGACAGCGGTGATATTGAATCGATTCGCCACTACCAGCCTGAAGACGCCACCACCAACCCTTCCCTGCTGCTGAAAGCGGCGGCGCTGGACCACTTCGCGCATCTGATTAAAGACGCGCTTGATTACGGTAAGCAGCGCGGCAAAACCCAGGAGCAGCAGGTGGCTGAAGCCAGCGACAAACTGGCGGTCAATTTCGGTGTGGAAATTCTGAAAAGTATTCCGGGCCGCGTCTCCACCGAAGTGGACGCCCGCATCTCTTATGACAAAGAAAAGAGCATCGCTAAAGCGCGCCATCTGGTGAAGCTGTATGAAGATCAGGGCATTGATAAATCGCGCATTCTGATCAAGCTCGCCTCGACCTGGGAAGGCATCCGCGCGGCGGAAGAGCTGGAAAAAGAAGGCATTAACTGCAACCTGACGCTGTTGTTCTCCTTTGCCCAGGCGCGTGCCTGTGCCGAAGCGGGTGTCTTTTTGATTTCACCTTTCGTCGGGCGCATTTACGACTGGTATCAGGCCCGCAAGCCGATGGACCCGTACCGCGTGGATGAAGATCCGGGCGTGAAATCGGTGCGTAATATTTACGACTATTACAAGCAGCATCGCTATACCACCATCGTCATGGGTGCCAGCTTCCGGCGCACCGAGCAAATCCTGGCGCTGGCGGGCTGCGACCGTCTGACCATCTCCCCGGATCTGCTGCAGAAATTGCAGGACAGCGAAGAGCCGGTTGAGCGCAGGCTGGTCCCCTCCTCCCTGACGTTCCATCGCCCGACCCCAATGACCGAAGCCGAGTTCCGTTGGGAGCATAACCAGGATCCGATGGCGGTTGAGAAACTGTCTGACGGTATCCGTCAGTTCGCCGTCGATCAGCGCAAACTCGAAGATTTGCTGGCCGCTAAACTGTAACTTATTGTCACGGAGTACATTATGTCCCGAAGAGAGCTTGCTAACGCCATTCGCGCCCTGAGTATGGACGCGGTACAAAAGGCGAATTCCGGTCACCCGGGTGCCCCGATGGGAATGGCGGATATCGCTGAAGTTCTGTGGAACGATTTTCTCAAACACAATCCCACCGATCCGACCTGGTACGATCGCGACCGCTTTATCCTGTCCAACGGTCACGCCTCAATGCTGCTGTACAGCCTGCTGCATCTGTCCGGCTACGATCTGCCGATTGAAGAGATCAAGAACTTCCGCCAGCTTCACTCGAAAACGCCGGGCCACCCGGAAATTGGCTATACGCCAGGTATTGAAACGACTACCGGCCCGCTGGGTCAGGGTCTGGCAAATGCGGTCGGGCTGGCGATTGCCGAACGCACGCTGGCAGCGCAGTTTAACCAGCCGGATCATGAACTGGTCGATCACTACACTTACGTGTTTATGGGCGATGGCTGCCTGATGGAAGGGATTTCCCACGAAGTCTCTTCGCTGGCGGGGACGCTGGGACTGGGCAAGCTGATTGGCTTCTACGATCACAACGGCATTTCCATTGATGGCGAAACCGAAGGCTGGTTCACCGACGATACCGCAAAACGCTTCGAAGCCTATCACTGGCACGTGGTGCATGAGATTGACGGCCACGATCCTGAAGCGGTGAAGAAAGCGATTCTGGAAGCGCAAAGCGTGAAAGATAAGCCGTCGCTGATTATCTGCCGGACGGTGATCGGCTTTGGCTCACCGAATAAAGCAGGTAAAGAAGAGTCGCACGGTTCGGCGCTCGGTGAAGAAGAAGTGGCGCTGGCTCGTAAGCAGCTTGGCTGGAATCATCCTGCCTTTGAGATCCCGAAAGAGATCTACCGGGCGTGGGACGCACGCGAGCGCGGCGAGAAATCCCAGCAGTCATGGAACGAGAAGCTGGCGGCCTATGAGCAAGCGCACCCGGAACTGGCGGCAGAATTTAAGCGTCGGATGAGCGGCGGAATGCCGGAAAACTGGCAGCAGACGGTACAGGACTACATCAACAAATTGCAGGCCGAACCTGCGAAAATCGCCAGCCGTAAAGCGTCGCAGAACTCGCTGAACGCCTACGGTCCGGTACTGCCGGAACTGCTCGGCGGCTCGGCGGATCTGGCTCCCAGCAACCTGACTATCTGGAAAGAGTCGGTTTCCCTGAAAGAAGATCCGGCGGGCAATTACATTCACTACGGCGTGCGCGAATTTGGCATGACCGCCATCGCCAACGGTATCGCACACCACGGCGGATTTATTCCCTACACCGCGACCTTCCTGATGTTTGTCGAGTACGCGCGTAACGCCGCACGTATGGCGGCGCTGATGAAAGCGCGGCAAATTATGGTCTACACCCATGACTCCATCGGGCTGGGGGAAGACGGGCCGACGCACCAGGCGGTTGAACAACTCGCCAGCCTGCGTCTGACGCCTAACTTCAGCACCTGGCGTCCGTGCGATCAGGTTGAAACCGCCGTGGCGTGGAAAGCGGCCATCGAGCGCCATCACGGGCCGACCGCGCTGATCCTCTCCCGTCAGAACCTGGCGCAAATGGAGCGCACGCCGGAGCAGGTGGCGAATATTGCACGCGGCGGTTACGTGCTGAAAGATGCGGGCGGTAAACCGGATCTGATCCTGATTGCGACCGGCTCCGAGCTGGAAATTACCGTGCAGGCGGCGGAAAAACTGCGTGCAGACGGTATTGCGGTGCGCGTGGTGTCGCTGCCATCAACAGACGTGTTTGACGGTCAGGATGAAGAGTATCGTGAATCGGTGCTGCCTTCTGACGTTAGCGCACGCGTGGCGGTGGAAGCCGGGATCGCCGACTACTGGTATAAGTATGTGGGTCTGAAAGGCGCGATTGTGGGCATGACCGGCTACGGCGAATCCGCTCCGGCGGAAAAACTGTTCCCGTACTTTGGCTTTACCGTCGAGAACATTGTCGCCAAAGCGAAGAAAGTGGTTAACGGGTGATCCAAAGCGTGGGCCAGGCATCTGGCCCCTGCCAGTTATCACAGCTCGGCTCTTCGGCATATCGCACCAGGCTAAAGCGCTGGCCGTCAAAACGCCAGCGCGTCTGAATCCCGCAGTCGGCTAAGCCACGTCCTTTCGCCAGCGTCGTCAGTTCGTGGTTTTTCTCATCAAATCCGGCATTCATCAACTCCATATTGCTGTCGCCGCTGCCCGGCGTAAACGGCAGGCGCAGACGCACCTGATGCGATGAGAAGGGCTTGCGACGCGACACCAGCCACGCCAGATCGACCGTATTATAGGCGCCCGCCTCGCAGCTGATGGCCATTAGCGCTTTCGTATCGGTCAGTGCCCAGATCCGCACCTCGCGCCGTCCAGGGTCCAGCGAACACTGAATGTTGCTCACTTTCCAGTTGCCGTAATCCAGCAGATCTTCGCGCTCTGTCTGACTTAATGGCGTCGGCGTCGGATTCACCGCCACGACCTCTTTCAGCGGCGGCGCTGGCGGCACACGCAGTGGGGGATTATTTCCTTTACTGATCCACGCGGTCTGGCTGCCGACGCGCTGCTGGCGATCGTCAATAAACAGCAGCGCGGCTTTGAGACCTTTCAGCGAAATGATTTGCGGCCCCGCCGTCAGGGTGATGGCATCGGCGTCCTGAATGTGGGCGAGGAAAGCGCTTACCGTCGCTCCGTCGCTGGTCATTACGCGCAGCGGTTCGCTGCGCCAGCGGGGAGAAGTGAGTTTCAGCGGTTGACCGTCGAGAAGAAAGCGGGAAGCGACCGGGGACGGCTTCGTCGAATGCGGCTCCAGCCCGCCCAGTTCAATTCGCAGGCTGGCGTCGGTGTGCGCCCCGGCGCTGCGGCTTAAGGTCATGACCAGCCCGAAATGCTGACCGGTATTACGCGCCACGCAAAAGTTTTGGTTATTACAGGTGACCTGCCAGTCGGTAAACGCCTGTTGCGCAGGCGCAGCCCACGTCGCGCAGACCGGTAGCGCTCCGATAACCCAAAACAGTAAAACGCGAAAATACATGAACGGCACAGCCCCGGCAGAATAGAGTCATTTCACACAGGGCGTAACTCTACTGGCTAAAATGTGCCGCTCAATCAGAATTATCGGATTGCGCTCATAAAAAGTTGCCGGGCTGGAAATTACGCCTGCATCAGGCCGGAGGTCTGCAAATATTGCAGCAGGATCACGGCCTTACCGTCACGAATTTCACCGCTGGCGATCATCTCCAGCGCGCTGGTGAAGGGAATTTCCAGCACTTCGATATCTTCATCTTCCACCCCGCCGCCTGCGTTGGCACGCAGAGAATCGTCATATTCGGCAATAAAGAAGTGAACGATTTCGGTGACGCCGCCGGGAGACATATACAGCTCAAATACCTTACGCACCTCGCCCACCCGGTAGCCGGTCTCTTCGATGGCCTCTTTACGGATGCAGATTTCCGGCTCGTCGTCGTCCAGCAGACCGGCGCAGGTTTCAATCAGGCGGCCATCCGCATTGCCGTTGACCCAGGTGGCGACGCGAAACTGGCGGATCAGTACCACGGTATTTTTGCTGCGGTTGTAAAGCAGGATGGTCGCCCCGTTACCCCGGTCGTACACTTCACGCTTATGGCGGATAACCTCGCCATTTTTTCGCGTCAGATCGTAGGTAATATTGCGCAGAACAAAGTAGTTTTCGGAGAGGATTTTATCTTTTATAACAGCGATCTTAAACGACATACGGGCTCCGCGAAGTGAGAATGAGCAACTATCTTACGCCGCAGAGCCGGGTTTGTCGTTAATGGGCGTTGAGTGGACTGACCCCAAGCCAGGCCAGAATACCTTCGGCCGCGTGCCGCCCTTCCGCCATCGCGGTGACCACTAAATCGGCCCCGCGCACCGCATCGCCACCGGCGAAAATTTTCGGATGGGTGGTCTGATAGCGATACTGACTGTTGACGCTGGCGGCAATGCGGCCCCAACTGTCGGTCTGCACGCCCTGCGCTTCCAGCCACGGCATACGGTGAGGATGAAAACCAAAGGCCATAATGACCGCATCGGCAGGCATCACAAATTCGCTTCCGGCGACCGGCAGCGGACGGCGACGCCCCTGGGCATCCGGCTCGCCGAGTTCGGTCCGCTGAAAGCGCACGCCGCTGACGTGGCCCTGCTCATCCAGTTCGATGTTGACCGGCTGAACGTTAAACTCAAAATTCGCGCCTTCCTCACGGGCATTTTTCACCTCTTTTTTCGATCCGGGCATGTTGGCTTCATCACGGCGATAAGCGCAGGTGACGCGGTTCGCGCCGTGACGCAGCGCGGTGCGCACGCAGTCCATCGCGGTATCGCCGCCGCCAAGCACCACCACATTTTGCCCGCCCGTGTCGGTCCACGGCTCGTCCAGCCCCATCACATGTTTGGTATTGGCGATCAAAAAAGGCAGCGCGTCGTATGCGCCGGGCGCGTCTTCATTGGGGAGATCGGCCTTCATTGAGCGATAGGTGCCGACGCCGACAAACACCGCGTCGTAATCCGCCAGCAGCGCGGAGAGCGGAATATCTTTGTCAATTTCACAGTTCAGTTCAAAGCGGACGCCCATCGCAGTGAAGATTTCACGGCGGCGGGCAAGAAGCGATTTATCCAGCTTGAAGGCCGGAATGCCAAACGTCAGCAGGCCGCCGATTTCCGGGTGGCGATCGAACACCACCGGCTGTACGCCCTGGCGTATCAGCACGTCAGCGCAGGCAAGCCCGGCGGGACCCGCGCCGATAATCGCCACTTTTTTATCGGTCAGGGTGACGTGCCGGAGATCCGGTCGCCAGCCCTGGGCCAGCGCCTGGTCAGAGATATAGCGCTCGATGTTGCCGATGGTCACTGCGCCGTGGGCATCGCGCACGGTACACGCGCCTTCGCAGAGTCGATCCTGCGGGCAAACGCGACCGGTAATTTCCGGCAGGCAGTTAGTCTGGTGTGAAAATTCTGCCGCCGCTGCAATATCGCCGCCTTTAACCTGCTCAATCCACTGCGGAATGTGGTTATGCAGCGGACAGGTCCATTCACAAATACTGTGATCGCCGCATTTCAGGCAGCGGGTGGCTTCATCATGCGCCTGCAACGGGCTGAAAGGCAGGTAGATTTCCGCAAACCCGCTTTTTCGCGCGGCAAGATCGAGCTTATCCGGTTCGCCGCGTGCGGTCAGCGCCTGCATCTGCGCTTTTTTGCTGATTGTCGGTGCGGACTGCGGCGCGGCCGGTCCCTGCCAGTGCGTTTCGCGGCGGGCGGTGTTCAGGCGACGATTTTTAGCCAGTCGGGTGAGCGTTTCCGGGGTGATAATTTGCAGCGCGTCCGCCGGGCAATTCTGCACGCAGGCAGGCCCGGCTTCGCGCGATGCGCACAAATCACATTTGTGGGCAGTCGCGTTGACCCGCCCCTGTCCGACGGGCGTTATCGTCATTTGCATGGTGCCGAACGGGCAGGCCACCACACAGGATTTACAGCCAATGCATCGTTCTTCCACCACCAGCACCGCATGGTTTTCAAGGCGGATGGCGTCGTTGGGACAGCTACGGGCGCAGGGGGCATCTTCGCAGTGATGGCAGGTGACGGCGCTTTGCTGCTCGCCGCTTTTTACAACCGTGATGCGGGGGCGGAAATGCAGTTTGCTGACCACGTGCTGCTCATCATTGTGCGCCATCACGCAGGCCACTTCGCAGGCATGGCAGGCGATGCATTTCTGGCTATCGGCCATAATAAAGTGATTCATTGCCAGGTTCTCTGTTTGCTGATAAAGCCTTAATCTTTATATGCGTACTTTCTTAGCTGAGCTTCGCGCGGGCAGCAATGGACATTTGCCCGGAAAAGAGGCTTATATTCAGAGAACCTGTAATAGATCAATTTATTTCACAGAATTTGAAACTACGTTTCAGACGGTGCAACACGCTATTATGTCAGCGAATGTAGAGGTAAAAGGGTAACCGGCGAGATAATTTACATTATCTCCTTAATTTCTCCACGTTTGTTAAAGCCCTTGCCGCTACAGTGTTACAAGCAATGTTATAACAAAAAATGAGCAATAGAGGTTCTGAACGCGATGGCGAATTTCTTTATCGATCGCCCCATTTTTGCCTGGGTGCTGGCAATACTGTTATGCCTGCTGGGCACGTTATCCATAATTTCATTACCCGTTGAACAATATCCCGACCTCGCTCCGCCAAATGTGCGCGTGACCGCCAACTATCCCGGCGCTTCGGCGCAGACGCTGGAAAATACGGTGACTCAGGTCATCGAGCAGAATATGACCGGCCTCGACAACTTAATGTATATGTCGTCGCAGAGCAGCAGCACCGGCCAGGCGAGCGTAACGTTAAGTTTCGTCGCCGGGACCGATCCTGATGAAGCCATGCAGCAGGTGCAGAATCAGCTTCAGTCAGCGATGCGCAAACTTCCGCAGGCGGTGCAGAATCAGGGCGTGACGGTGCGTAAAACCGGCGACACGAATATTCTGACCATCGCTTTCGTGTCTACCGACGGCAGTATGGATAAGCAGGATATCGCCGACTACGTGGCGAGTAACATCCAGGAGCCACTGAGCCGAATTAACGGCGTCGGCGACATCGACGCCTACGGCTCACAATATTCCATGCGCATCTGGCTCGATCCGACCAAACTGAACAGCGTCCAGATGACGGCAAAGGACGTTACCGACGCCATTGAATCGCAGAACGCGCAGATTGCCGTCGGTCAGTTGGGTGGAACGCCTGCCGTTGATACTCAGGCGCTGAACGCCACCATTAATTCACAGTCGCTGCTTCAGACTCCCCAGCAATTCCGCGATATTACCCTGCGGGTGAATCAGGACGGCTCAGAAGTGACCCTGGGCGACGTGGCGAAAGTGGAGATGGGCGCGGAGAAATACGACAACCTTAGCCGCTATAACCGCCAGCCCGCGTCCGGGCTTGGCGTCAAGCTGGCGTCCGGGGCCAATGAAATGGCGACGGCGGAGCTGGTGCTACATCGGCTGGATGAGCTGTCGCAGTATTTCCCCCACGGGCTGGAGTATAAAGTCGCTTACGAAACCACCTCTTTCGTTAAAGCATCCATCATCGACGTGGTGAAAACGCTGCTGGAAGCGATCGCGCTGGTATTCCTCGTGATGTATCTGTTCCTGCAAAATTTCCGCGCCACGCTTATCCCCACTATCGCGGTGCCGATTGTGCTGATGGGGACGTTTGCCGTACTCTACGCCTTCGACTACAGCATTAACACTCTCACCATGTTTGCGATGGTACTGGCCATCGGTCTGCTGGTGGACGACGCGATTGTGGTGGTGGAAAACGTCGAGCGCATCATGAGCGAGGAAGGACTTTCCCCGCGCGAGGCCACGCGAAAATCAATGGGCCAGATTCAGGGGGCGCTGGTCGGGATTGCGATGGTGCTCTCCGCCGTGTTTGTGCCGATGGCCTTTTTCGGCGGCACGACAGGGGCTATCTATCGCCAGTTTTCGATAACCATTGTCTCGGCGATGGTGCTGTCGGTGCTGGTGGCAATGATCCTTACCCCTGCCCTGTGCGCCACGATACTTAAACCGCTGCATAAAGGTGAACATCACGGGCAGCGCGGATTCTTCGGCTGGTTCAACCGCACGTTCAACCGTAACGCCCGGCGCTATGAATCCGGTGTGGCAAAAATTCTCAATAGCAGCCTGCGCTGGATCCTGATTTATGTCCTGCTGCTCGGCGGCGTGGTATTCCTGTTTCTGCGCCTGCCGACCTCTTTTCTGCCTCAGGAAGACCGGGGCATGTTCACCACCTCGATTCAGCTTCCGAGCGGCTCCACCCAGCAGCAAACGCTGAAAGTGGTGCAAAAGATTGAAGATTATTTCTTCAACAACGAAAAGGATAACGTGACGTCCATTTTTGCTACCGTTGGCTCCGGCCCTGGCGGTAACGGTCAGAACGTGGCGCGGATGTTCGTGCGCCTGAAAGACTGGGACGATCGGGATATGAGCAGCGGCTCGTCGTTCGCCATTATTGAACGTGCGACCAAAGCGTTTCGCCATATTAATGAAGCGCGGGTGATCGCCAGCAGTCCGCCGTCGATCAGCGGCCTCGGTAGCTCTGCCGGGTTTGATATGGAGCTTCAGGACCACGGCGGAAAAGGGCATGATGCGCTGATGGCGGCCCGTGACACGCTGCTGGATCTGGCGGGAAAAGAGGACGCCCTGACCCGCGTCCGGCATAACGGTCTCGACGACAGCCCGCAGTTACAGATCGACATCGATCAGCGTAAAGCGCAGGCGCTGGGGGTAAATATTGATGATATCAATGACACCCTGCAAACCGCGTGGGGATCGAGCTACGTCAATGACTTTATGGATCGTGGCCGGGTGAAAAAAGTGTACGTGCAGGCCGCCGCGAAGTACCGGATGCTGCCGGATGACGTTAACCAGTGGTACGTGCGTAATAAAGACGGCAACATGGTTCCCTTCTCTGCCTTTGCGACATCGCGCTGGGAAACCGGCTCGCCGCGTCTGGAGCGCTATAATGGCTACTCCGCGCTGGAGATTGTCGGCGAAGCCGCGCCCGGTGTCAGTACCGGAACAGCCATGGATATTATGGAGAAGCTGGTACAGCAGTTGCCCGGCGGTTTTGGTCTGGAGTGGACGGCAATGTCGTATCAGGAACGTCTCTCCGGGGCGCAGGCTCCGGCGCTGTACGCCCTCTCCCTGCTGGTGGTCTTTCTGTGCCTGGCGGCGCTGTATGAAAGCTGGTCGGTGCCGTTCTCGGTGGTGCTGGTGGTGCCGCTGGGTCTGTTTGGCGCTCTGCTGGCGACCTGGATGCGCGGGCTGGAAAATGACGTTTATTTTCAGGTGGGCCTGCTGACGGTCATTGGTCTGGCGGCTAAAAACGCCATTCTGATCGTAGAGTTTGCCAACGAACTGAATCAGAAAGGGGAAGACCTGCTTAAAGCCACGCTGGACGCCTGCCGCCAGCGGCTGCGGCCAATCTTAATGACCTCGCTGGCGTTTATCTTTGGCGTGTTGCCGATGGCGACCAGTACCGGTGCCGGTTCAGGCGGCCAACATGCGGTGGGAACGGGGGTCATCGGTGGGATGATCTCAGCGACAATTCTGGCAATTTTGTTCGTGCCGCTGTTCTTTGTGCTGATCCGCCGCTGTTTCCCGCTGCGGCCACGGGCGAAGTGAGATATTCAACTTCCATGAACAAAAAAGCGACCGTTACGGTCGCTTTTTGCTGTATTGCTACACTGGAGCCATCACCATCACGGCTTACGGCGAGGGATTTTATTTACGCAGCATCCCTTCAATAAAATCTTTCCAGTTCCCTAGTTCACGATCAATCATAACGACCTCTCTTTATTATTATCGCTATTTTACAAAATTCTTTTTTCTGTGAAAAGAATTTTTACGCCACGGCTATACGGGTTTCCTCCTGGATTTTCCTTAACTGTTGAGCTTAATATGCGCGTCGGGCGTGGCTATTAATGTGACACATAGCAACATTTTGCAATATCTTTCATCAGAGAAGCCATAATTATAATCCACATCAATAAACAGACGCCGAAGCCCTCCACGAAGCGCCAAAAGCCTTTTCCGCAGGGCATCAGGGTCGCACATTACTTTTTCGGTTCTCGTTCCGGGGCTGCGCGGCAGATAAATTATTGACATTGGTTATGTTAACCTTTGAAGTCCATATTGTTGGCATTGTTACATTTTCGGTTACGATGACGATCTTATTATGACGGTGCAGTGGCAGTTCACTCGCTAATCTCTTCCCTAAAAACGCCCCTATAACATTCTCTTTTGGCTGGCGATTTAATTATGCACTTTTACTATGGTTATAGTGATAAATTCGAGTATGGAATTAGGCGTCGGAATAATGTTCTGCCTCGGGTTATTTTCATTCACGCGATGATTACATAATATTCGATTAATTATGCGCTGATATTGAATAAGAAATCTCATTCAAATAATATGAACAAATCCACTTAACGACATGAGGGCTGTTATGATTGTCCTGTATGGCATTAAAAACTGCGATACCATCAAAAAAGCGCGCCGCTGGCTGGATGACCACGGTAAAACGTACCGCTTCCACGATTATCGCGTTGATGGCCTTGATGAATCCCTGTTACGCTCGTTTGTGAACGCGCTGGGCTGGGAAGCGCTGCTGAATACGCGTGGCACGACATGGCGCAAGCTGGATGATGCGCAAAAGTTGGCGGTAAAGGATGCCGATTCCGCCATTATATTGATGCTGGAAATGCCAGCGATGATTAAACGCCCATTGCTCCGCGCGCCAGGGAAGCCTATGCTGCTGGGTTTTAATGATTCAGGTTATCAGACCTGGTTTGATGAGGTGTAGTGTATGTCTTGCCCGGTTATTGAGCTGGCACAGCAGCTTATCCGCCGCCCTTCGCTGAGTCCCGACGATGCGGGATGCCAGGCCATTATGATTGAACGTCTGCGCGCGATTGGCTTTACTGTCGAGCCCATGGACGTTGGCGATACCCGCAATTTCTGGGCGTGGCGTGGGCAGGGTGAAACGCTGGCGTTTGCCGGTCATACCGATGTGGTTTCCGCTGGCGATGCTGACCGCTGGATCAACCCGCCGTTTGAACCGACGATCCGCGACGGTATGCTTTTTGGTCGCGGCGCGGCGGATATGAAAGGTTCACTGGCGGCAATGGTCGTGGCAGCCGAACGTTTCGTGGCGCAGCACCCCAATCATCGCGGTCGGCTGGCATTTCTGATCACCTCCGATGAAGAAGCCAGCGCCAAAAATGGCACGGTCAAAGTGGTTGAAGGGCTGATGGCGCGCCATGAACGGCTGGATTATTGCCTGGTGGGTGAGCCTTCCAGCACTGAAGTAGTGGGCGACGTAGTGAAAAACGGTCGGCGCGGTTCGCTGACCTGCAACCTGACTATTCACGGCGTCCAGGGACACGTTGCTTATCCGCATCTGGCCGATAACCCGGTACACCGTGCGGCCCCGATGCTCAGCGAGCTGGTTGGCATTGAATGGGATCGCGGTAACGACTATTTCCCGCCAACCAGTATGCAGATTGCCAATATTCAGGCCGGGACCGGCAGCAATAACGTGATCCCCGGCGATCTGTTTGTTCAGTTTAATTTTCGCTTCAGCACCGAGCTGACCGATGAAATGATCAAAGCCCGGACGATCGCCCTGCTGGAAAAACATCAGTTGCGCTACACGCTGGACTGGTGGCTTTCGGGGCAGCCTTTCCTTACGGGACGCGGTAAGCTGATTGAGGCGGTGGTCAACGCAATTGAGCACTATAATGAAATTAAACCGCAACTGCTGACCACAGGCGGCACATCTGACGGACGTTTTATTGCGCGGATGGGCGCACAAGTGGTTGAACTGGGGCCGGTTAACGCAACCATTCATAAAATAAATGAATGCGTCAATGCCGCCGACCTGCAACTGCTGGCCCGTATGTATCAGCGCGTGATGGAACATCTGGTCGCCTGACGGCCGCACAATCAAGAGGATTCGCACATGGAATGGCTAACAAAATACTGGTGGATTCTGGTACTGGTGTTTCTGGTAGGCGTATTACTCAACGTGATTAAAGATCTGAAACGGGTCGATCACAAAAAATTTCTCGCCAACAAGCCGGAACTGCCCCCGCATCGTGACTTCAACGATAAATGGGATGATGAAGACGACTGGCCGAAGAAAAAGTAACGCTGGCGGCGGAAAAGGGTTGCCCTTTCCGCCGTTTTTATTTTCAGAACAGTTCAACAATCCCGTCATCATTCGGCTTGCCGCCGCTTAGCGCTTCATCGAAGTAGTGCTTCGGTACGGTATAGCGCAAATGATCGAGAGCAAACTGCATACTACGCTCGTCGATGGCGTGCCCCAGATCCTCAACGATATCCAGCGTGACATCCCCGCCCGCCTGCATAATCGCTTCCTGTGCTGCCACCGCATGTGCCAGGCCAATCACCCGGTCTTCACCGCCGTGGATCAAATGCACGGTGGTGGCAGTCGTGGCGTTTTCCGGCAGCGTGGCGTAGCGGCCGTTAAAGGCGATCACCCGTGATGCCAGACCCGGCTCGGCTTTGATGCTCTCCAGCGACATGATCGAGCCTTGCGAGAAACCGATTAACGCCGTCGCCAGCGGGCCGACGCCGCTCTGCTTCTGCCAGAAGCGCACGGTCTCAATAAATGTCGGCATAATGGCGTCCACGCGCGCCTGACGGTTAGCTTCCGTCACGTCCTGCACGGAAAACCACTGGCGTGCTGGCGGCGAGCCGCACGGCTCTGCCCCGCCAATGCTGACGATCAGCGCGTCGGGAAAAAGCGGCGAAAACCAGCTTCCCAACTGCCCCATCGCCACCGGATTGTCACCGACGCCATGAAACAGCAGCAGTAATTGTTGCGCAGGCTTGTCAGGATTCTGAACGATAAAATGATCGTGTTTCATGGCTTTCTCCTTTGTTCTGACAGGCAGTTTACGCCGTCCGGGGGTAATGACCATGCCATTTAACTGAATGAGATTGTTAAAAAAACTGCATCTCGCTAACCTGCTCACGCAGCGATTCAGTGCGTGGCGCATCGAGTGCCGCCATTGCGCGGGCGGCCTCCTGACGCATCTGCCTGAGCAACGCTTTGCGTCCGGATAAACCTGACGCGGCGCAAAGCTGGCTTTCACTTTGCCGCGCCAGCCGACCGCGCAGCGCGGGCAGCGGCAGTTCAACCTGTAATAACAGCCGATGCAGACTGCCCACAGCCGCCATCAGCGGGCGATGAGCAAAGGCAAAACTCGCCAGTTCCTGCCAGTCATCATCATTAAGCATAGCGTCATCGCTGGCAGTCAGGGGAAATGTCTCATCCAGCCACGGCGTCAGCCAGCGCAGGTCGCGAAGCAGCCGCTGATGCTCATGCGCCGCCAGCGTCTGTCCGCTGGCGGTAAGCGGACGCAGCGCCATCGCGGTATAGCAGCCGCTACTGGCTTCACGATGCGTCCCGATGCGTACCAGCGTAAAGCCACAGCGTTGCCAGAAGCGCCACAGCTCTGGCGTGTAGCCAAAGCTGACCGAAAGGTAATCGCACCCCTGCGCCGCCAGCCACGCCTGTTCAACCAGCCTTTGCCCTGTCCCCTGGCGCTGAGCCTGCGGATGTACCGCAATCCGACTGATGCGCAGCGCTTTTAGGGTGGCGGCAAATGGGCTGCCGCCGTGTGCCGCCAGCGACTGCGCCACCAGATTGCCACGCGGTCGGCGAAATCCGGCCCACACCGCCTGACTTAGCGCCGGGCTTAGTCCCCCTTCCTCAACCAGCCATAGCGCCCCGGCGGGAACGGTATCGCTGCGGGCGGCAATAAAATGCTGGCCTGGCGCATCCATCATTCGACGCAGGTCCAGCGGCGAAGTGCGATAGTGCGCACCGGAAAGAAGCTGGTACAGCGCGCCAGGCAGCGCCGGATGCGTCCGCCATGCTTGCTGTTCGACGGGCGTAAAATAAATATCGCCCTGCGGAGGAACATGAAAAGTGGCATCGGTGAATAACAGCGCCGCGTTGACGATGTGTTCCAGCGGACAGCCCTGCGCCCAGCGCTGCGGTTGCGCAAGAGTAAAAGCGCGCAACTGCGGGAAACGGGCGCAAAACTTAAGCAAAAAGCCGCGGCCGGTGCCTTCATAACCCTGTACGGTGGTGGTCAACAGCACGCGCGGAAAACGCGCCGTCAGCTGTTGCAACAACGGGCCGGGGATGGCGGCGGCTTCATCAACGATCAGCCAGTCGGCGGTTTCATCAGAGGCCAGCAGCGCATCGGGAGCCATAAACCGGTAGCCCTCGCCTGCAAAGCTGGCCAGCACGTCGGTTGCCGCTTTCGCAGGCGCGGTGACAAGAGTCTTGCCCGCAGTGCGGCGGATAAGCATCCCGGCCAGCGCCGATTTTCCCCGTCCGCGCTCCGCCGTCAGCACGGCAATCCCGGCGGGCATTTCCGCCAGTTGGGCAAGAATGCGCGCCTGTTCAGCGGCAGGCTGGCCGCAGGCCGGATGCCAGCGCGGGCGCGGCACAGTGTCCGGCACCTGCAATGGCTGGCCCTGCTGCCAGATAAGCGTGTCAGGGTGATGTTTAATATGATGGCAAAAATGCTGAATAAAATTCGGCGTGGGGATGGGGTCTGGCGTGTCGCTCCAGCGCACGGCGTCTTCGTCCGGCAGTTCAGCCCAGCGGGACAGCGGCGGAGTGAGCAATACCAACCAGCTTCCGGCGCGCAGCGTGCCGCTGAGCGCGGCAAAGGCGGCTACGTCAAAGCCCCACCGGGCGTCAAACACCGCATGATGAAATTCCCGCCCCAGCAGGGTCATTAACGCGCCGGGCGGACAGTGCGGCTCCGGCATGGCCTGCGGGCTGACGCTAAGCCAGTCTCCGACAAGCATGGTCCGCAAATGCTCCGCCTGCGCCAGCGTCCAGCGCTCATCGCCACTGATGACCAGCAGGCGGCGAAGCCCTTCCTGCGCCATTGTTGCCGTAAGCGCCCGTAATTCATCCATGACAGCCCTTTATTGTGCCCGGTTAGAGAGTTTTACCGAAGGTATTACACTGCGCCGGATCGCCGCTGTCAAAACCACGCTTAAACCAGCTGTAGCGCTGCTCGGAAGTGCCGTGGGTGAAGCTGTCCGGCACCACGCGGCCCTGACTTTGCTTTTGCAGGCGGTCATCGCCGATGGCTTCCGCCGCATTCAGCGCTTCCTGCACGTCGCCCGCTTCCAGCACGCCCTGTTTTTGCATATCGTTGCCCCAGACGCCCGCGAAGCAGTCAGCCTGCAATTCCATGCGCACCGAAAGACGATTAACCTCCGCCTGAGATGCATTCTGCTGTTGCTGACGCACTTTGGCTTCAATGCCCAGCAGTTTTTGCACGTGGTGTCCGACTTCATGCGCGATCACATAGCCCTGCGCAAAGTCGCCATCCGCGCCAAGTTTGGTTTTCATATCATCGTAGAAGGAGAGATCGACATACACGGTGCTGTCTGCCGGGCAATAGAACGGTCCCATCACCGATTGCCCGGTGCCACAGCCGGTTCCGGTATAGCCCCGGTACAGCACCAGACGGGGCTGCTGATATTGACGCCCCATATCTTTAAACAATTTGTCCCAGGTTTCTTCGGTGGTTCCCAGAATCACTTTGGTGAATTTAGCCGACTCTTCATCCTGCGGGCTGACTGAGCGCTGGGTACTCTGTTGGGAGACCGGCTCGCCGGTCAGTAAACCGGTCAGATCAACGCCGTAATACCCGGCTACCACGACCACCAGCAGGATAATAATCCCGCCTTTGCCGGTGGGAATGCGAAAGCCGCGTCCGCCGCCCATCATCGGCGATCCAGAGTCGTTCCGCCTGTCCTCTACGTTGTCACTTTCCCGACTCCCTTGCCAGCGCATAACGACCTCTGCCATTTAATTATTGATGTTGATTATGATCGTAGGCGGTATAGCGCAGGATTACCACTGAAAAGCGGGTGTAAAAAGCCAGAGGATGAGGCTCATCCTCTGGTAAGTGCGGCGAAGAGGATTAATCCAGCTTCACGCCCAGGCGATGCGCAACGGCTTCATACGCCTCAATCACCCCGCCGAGGCTCTGGCGGAAACGGTCTTTGTCCATTTTATCAAGGGTTTCTTTGTCCCACAGGCGGCTGCCATCCGGGGAGAATTCATCACCCAGCACCACTTCCCCTTTGTACAGACCGAACTCCAGTTTGAAATCGACGAGGATCAGACCCGCGTCATCAAACAGTTTTTTCAGCACGTCGTTGGCTTTGTAAGTCAGCTCTTTCATTCGCGCGAGGTTTTCTTTGTTCACCCAGCCGAAGGTTTCGCAGTAGGAATCGTTGATCATCGGATCGTGCATGGCGTCATTTTTCAGGAACAGATCGAACAGCGGCGGATCCAGCTCAATGCCCTCTTCCACGCCCAGACGCTTCACCAGCGAACCGGCGGCGCGGTTACGCACCACGCATTCGACCGGCACCATTTCCAGCTTTTTGACCAGGCATTCGGTATCGGAAAGCAGCGCTTCCATCTGGGTTGGGATGCCCGCTTCTGCCAGCTTGCTCATAATGAAATAGTTGAACTTGTTGTTCACCATGCCTTTACGATCAAACTGCTCAATGCGTGCGCCGTCCCCTGCTGACGTATCATTGCGGAATTCGAGCACCAACAGATCCGGGTTTTCCGTGCTGTATACGGTTTTCGCTTTACCACGATACAACTCAGCTTGCTTTTGCATCTTTATTACTCCAGCTTTGATTTAACGTTAAAAATTGCGCTTTTCTGTCTACGCACACGTTTGCGTAGGCGGCAGAAAAAAGGGCCGGATTGCTCCAGCCCTGTTAATTACTTACTGAATGCAGCCTGGAAGACGGCAACCAGCGCATCATTCTGCGACTGGGTCAGCGTATGACCTTTCGGATCGATGAACTGCAGGCTGCTGCGGTTATCGAGGTCGCCGACCTGAAGTTTATAGTCCCCGGAAACCAGACCCGGATCGCTTGCGCCCAGTTCCTGCCAGTCGCTGTCAGAAAGCGGCTTGTAAGTGACCGCGATGTTACCCTGCGAACGGGTGCTGTCGGTGACTTTCATGCCCACTTTTTCCAGCGCGGCTGGCAGACGCTGCCAGACGACGTTGAACGGTCCGCGCACCACCAGCATCGGCAGGCCGGTATCGTCAGCGGCGCTCTGCACGTCCAGCGTGGAGCTGGTACGGCTTTCGGCGGCGCTCTGCGCGTCGCTGGCGTTTTTATCCAGTCCGGCAGAAATGACGTTCAGCATCTGCGCGCTGTAGCGTTGTAAAGAAGAGGTATCGGCGACAGGTTTACCTGCCTGCTCAAGCTGAACCAGCTTAACCGACACCGCCTGCTGATAGCCCTGCGGCTTCACGCTGATTTGATAGCGGCCACGATACTGCTCGTCTTCATCCAGACGGTTCCAGTTCACCCAGTCGGTTGTCAGGGTCTGACCTGCGTCATCACGATTTGCAATGCTGTAGTTCTGCGCCTGAATCACGCTCACGACCTGCGGCCAGAGCGAGCTGGTGCGGCTGTTTTCGACCAGCAGCGTGGATGTGTCGCCTTTAAATTGCGTGCGGGCACCTGAAACCAGCGCCAGCGGCTGTGCTGGCGGGCGGATATCCAGCGCTTTACCCACTGCGCCACTGCCGTTCGTGACGGGCACGTTATAGTCGCCGTTCTGTACCGGCAGGATCAACCCCGCTGGCGCATGAAGTTCAGCAAGCGGATCGGCGTCCAGGTAGGACTCATCACCGCTTACCTGACGCTTGTAGCGCGAGTCAGAATTACAGGCGGCGAGAAGCATGACAAGTGAAACGCCCGCAACCTTCGCCAGGCGCGACTTTTGTACTGAGTAAGCCATCAAATCTCCCTAAACTTTACAGCAATCCGGCATGTTTCAGCGCTGCTCTGACGATTTCACGACCGTGGTCGGTAATCGGCGTCATCGGCAGGCGCATCGTATCGGTCGCTACAAGTCCCAATTCCTTACAGGCCCATTTCACCGGGATCGGATTGGGTTCGACAAATAATTTAGTGTGTAACGGCATCAGGCGCTGATTAATTGCGCGAGCCTCAGCAAACTGCCCTTCTGCCGCCAGTTTACACATTTCAGCCATATCACGGGCTGCAACGTTCGTAGTTACCGAAATGACGCCATGGCCACCGAGCTGCATGAAATCCAACGCCGTAGCGTCATCGCCGCTGAGCAGAACAAAGTCATCTGAAACCAGCTCTTTGATCAGGTGAACGCGGCTTAAGTTCCCCGTTGCTTCCTTAATACCGACAATATTTTTAATTTCTGCCAGTCGGCCTACGGTTTCTGGCAGCATATCGCAGCCGGTACGCGAGGGAACATTATACAGAATTTGCGGCAGGTCAGTATGTTCTGCGATCGCTTTGAAATGCTGGAACAAACCTTCCTGAGTGGGACGATTGTAATACGGGGTGACGGTCAGGCAACCGACGATACCGCTATTGTTGAAACGCTGGGTCAGGCTGATCGCCTCTGCGGTTGCATTTGCCCCCGTTCCGGCAATAACAGGGATGCGCCCGTCGGCCAGTTCAACGGTCATCATAACGACATCACCATGCTCATCATGGCTTAGCGTGGCAGACTCACCCGTAGTTCCCACTGAAACAATGGCTGACGTTCCGTTATCTACATGATAGTCAATGAGTTTTTTCAGGCTTGACCGGCAGACCTTACCTTTTTCATCCATCGGTGTGACAAGCGCGACAATACTTCCCGTGAACATGGGTCATCCTCTGTGCTGACAAGAACCTTAATGTTACGTTTGGTCCTGTAATAAAAGCAAGAGACGCAGGGCTTTGAGCCGGTTGTATGACGGTTTTTTTTATGCTTTCCTAATGATTACCTCACCTCTTAAAGGAAGAACGGGTTTGACTGGCTCATCACAACACTATCTGGTTATCACTGCGCTGGGGGCTGACCGCCCAGGAATCGTCAATACGATCACCCGTCATGTCAGTAGCTGCGGTTGTAATATCGAGGACAGCCGTCTGGCTATGCTTGGTGATGAGTTCACGTTCATCATGCTGCTTTCCGGGAGCTGGAATGCCATCACTCTGATTGAATCCACCCTGCCGTTAAAAGGCGCTGAGCTGGATTTACTGATCGTCATGAAGCGTACCACCGCGCATTTGCGCCAGCCCATGCCAGCTACGGTCTGGGTACAGGTTGACGTGCCTGACTCGCCTCATCTCATTGAGCGCTTCACTACCCTGTTTTATACTCACGACATGAATATTGCCGAACTGGTTTCACGTACCCAGCCCGGTAGCGAGACTGCGGTCCCGCAGCTATTCATCCAGATCACCGCCCACAGTCCCGCCTCGCAGGATGCGTCAATTTTTGAGCAGGCGTTTAAAGCCCTATGTACAGAATTGAATGCGCAGGGCAGTATTAATATCGTCAATTATTCACAGCATGATGAACAGAATGGAGTTTTGTAATGAATCCACTGAAAGCCGGTGATACTGCACCGAAATTTAGCTTGCCCGATCAGGACGGAGAACAAGTAAATTTGGCCGACTTCCAGGGACAGCGCGTTTTGGTCTATTTTTACCCGAAAGCAATGACCCCAGGCTGCACCGTACAAGCCTGCGGCCTGCGCGACAACATGGACGAGTTGAAGAAAGCGGGTGTGGACGTGCTGGGCATCAGCAC
This sequence comes from Enterobacteriaceae bacterium UBA5654, assembly GCA_002421005.1. Classification (GTDB taxonomy): domain Bacteria; phylum Pseudomonadota; class Gammaproteobacteria; order Enterobacterales; family Enterobacteriaceae; genus Superficieibacter. The sequence goes on from DIJC01000014.1 coordinate 561,965, forward strand.
GGATAAACCAGAAAAGCTGTCGCGTTTTGCCGAAAAAGAGCTGCTGAACTTTACGCTGCTCTCTGACGAAGATCACCAGGTTTGCGAACAGTTTGGCGTCTGGGGTGAGAAATCATTTATGGGTAAAACCTATGATGGCATCCACCGGATCAGCTTTTTGATCGACCCGGACGGTAAAATCGAACACGTTTTTGACGATTTCAAAACCAGCAATCACCATGACATCGTGTTGAACTGGATAAAAGCCAGCGCCTGATTGTTATCAGCGGCCCGTCCGGGCCGCCTCGTTTACTCTTCCAGCGTCAGGCCATCGGGCCAGGCATGAACCACCGCTTTAATCAGCGTCGCCAGCGGAATGGCGAAAAAGACGCCCCAGAATCCCCACAGTCCACCGAAAATCACCACCGATAAAATAATCACCAGGGGATGCAGGTTTACCGCCTCGGAAAACAGCACCGGCACCAGCAAGTTACCGTCCAACCCCTGAATAATGAGATAGACCGCGAAGCAGCTCCAGAACTCAGTGCCCAGTCCAAACTGGAACAGCGCCACGCAAATCACCGGAATGGTGACCACAAATGCGCCGATATAGGGGATCAACACCGAGAATCCGACCAGCACCGCCAGCAGCAGCGAATAGTTAAGGCCAAACAGAATAAAGCCAATCCAGGTGGCCACACCGACGACGATCATTTCCAGCACTTTACCGCGAATATAATTGGTAATTTGCTGATTCATCTCCAGCCAGACCTGCCCCGCCAGCCCGCGATTGCGCGGCAGAATGCGCCGCACGGCGTTAAGCATCTGTTCTTTATCTTTCACGAGGAAGAAGACCATCAGCGGGACCAGCACCAGATAAACCGCGATAGTCAGCAGCCCTACCAGCGAGGCGAGAGAGTATTTCACGACGGAGTCACCGAGCGTCAGCATCCGCGAACGCATATTTTCCGCCATCGCATCAATAATCCCCGCGTCCATTAACGCCGGATAACGACGCGGCAGCGTGGCGGCATACTCGGAAACTTTATTCAACATGCCGGGCATATCACGGATCAGATAAATGCCCTGCTGCCAGGCAACCGGCAGAACCACCAGCGCCATCAGTAGCAGGATGCCGACGAAGAAGACCAGCACAATTGACGCCGACCAGCGCCGGGAACAGCCGATGCGTTGCAGGCGGGCCGTCGGCCACTCCAGCAGGTAGGCCAGCACAATCGCGACCAGCAGCGGGGCCAGCAGGCCACTGAAGAAAAACAGGATACAAAAGCCTGCCACCAGTATGACCAGCAGCGCAATCGCCTCCGGGTCGCTGAAGCGACGGCGATACCACTGCATTAGCATTTCAAGCATAAAACCTTCCCTGAGGGTGTTACCGGGGCGATGGGGGAATTGTATCTAACTGTCACCAAAAAGCCTTCGCTTTTTAAGCGCTGTCGGGCAAAGATTATTCATTAAACAATTATAATTTTCTTTCGATCCGCTGGCGGTTAAAATTGCCCGCACCGGGCGACGGAACATTACCCGGGATCACCGGTCAAACTGGCAAACCAAACTACAGGACTTAGGTTATGTTCGGGCAGTTGAAAAAGACGCTAATAGCGACGCTTATCGCAACGCTTACGCTGGCACAGGCGGTGCCGGCGTTTGCAGATATCTCATCGGATACGCTGCCAGATATGGGCACATCTGCCGGGAGCACGCTCTCGATTGGGCAGGAAATGCAGATGGGAGATTATTATGTTCGCCAGCTTCGCGGTAGCGCGCCGCTGATCAACGATCCTCTTCTGGTGCAATACATTAATTCGCTGGGAATGAGACTGGTAACGCACGCCAACTCTGTGCGCACGCCGTTCCACTTCTACCTCATCAAAAATGACGAAATAAACGCCTTCGCTTTCTTCGGCGGTAATGTCGTGCTGCACGCCGCGCTGTTCCGCTATGCCGATAACGAAAGCCAGCTGGCTTCGGTCATGGCACACGAAATATCTCACGTCACCCAGCGACATCTGGCGCGGGCGATGGAGGATCAAAAAAACAGTGCGCCGCTGACCTGGGCGGGCGCGCTTGGCTCTATTCTGCTGGCAATGGCCAATCCACAGGCGGGGATGGCAGCCATGACTGGCACCCTTGCGGGTTCGCGCCAGAGCGTCATTACCTTTACCCAGCAGAATGAACAGGAAGCTGACCGCATCGGCATTCAGGTTTTACAGCGTTCCGGGTTCGACCCGCAGGCGATGCCCGGCTTTCTGGAAAAACTGCTCGATCAGGCTCGTTACGCTACCCGACCGCCGGAAATTTTATTAACTCACCCGCTGCCGGAAAGCCGTCTGTCCGACGCCCGTAACCGCGCAAACCAGATGCGTTCGGTGGTCGTCCAGTCCTCCACCGATTTCTATCTCGCCCAGGCCCGTATCCTCGGCATGTATAATTCCGGGCGCAACCAGCTCACCAACGATATGCTGGAAAGCTGGGACAAAGGCAATATTCGCGAGCAACACGCCGCGCGGTATGGTCGGGCGCTACAGGCAATGCAAACCGGTCGCTTTGCTGAAGCCAGCCAGACGCTTGCGCCGCTGCTGAAAGCCGAGCCGGATAACGCCTGGTATCTCGATTTAGCCACCGATATCGATCTGGGGCAGCAGAAAACCGCCGACGCTATCGCCCGACTCAAAAATGCGAAGGAGCTCCGTACCAATCCGGTCCTTCAGCTTAACCTTGCCAATGCTCTGGTGCAGGCAGGCCAGATGAACGAAGCCATCGCCATTCTTAACCGCTATACGTTTACCTATAAAGACGACCCTAACGGCTGGGATCTGCTGGCACAGGCTGAAGCCAACAGTAACCATCGCGACCGGGAACAGGCGGCGCGCGCTGAGGGGCTGGCTTTGCAGGGACAGTTGGATCAGGCGATCACGCTGTTGAGCAGCGCCAGTTCGCAGGTTAAGCTCGGCAGTCAGCAGCAGGCGCGGTACGATGCGCGCATCGATCAGCTGCGCCAGCTCCAGCAACGCTTCCGCCCGTATGAAAAAATGTAAGGAGTTTTGATGTCCGATACGGTAACGATTTATCACAACCCGCGCTGCTCCAAAAGCCGCGACACTTTAAGCCTGCTGAAGTCTAACGGCATCGACCCGGAAATTGTGCTGTATCTGGACACGCCGCCCGATGCGGCAAAACTGGCAGAATTGCTGAAAATGCTGGGAATGACCGATGCACGCGAGCTGATGCGTCAGAAAGAAGATCTGTACCGCACGCTGGGGCTGGCTGATGAGCATTTAAGCCAGCAGGAATTGATTCAGGCAATGGTAGATAATCCAAAGCTTATCGAGCGCCCAATTGTGGTCAGCCACGGGCAGGCGCGGATAGGCCGTCCGCCGGAACAGGTGCTGGAGATCGTCTCTTAAGCGATCTACAGCCCTAAAATATCCTTCACGAACGGAATGGTCAGCTTGCGCTGGGCGGTAATCGAAGCCCGGTCAAGCTGATCGAGGGTCATAAACAGCGTGCGCATCTCGCGATCCAGCCGTTTTAACAGGAACCGACATACGTCTTCCGGCATCTCAAAACCGCGCTGCCGGGCGCGCAGCTGGAGCGCCTGAAGTTTATCCTCATCGGACAGCGGCTGGAGTTTGTAGATTTGCCCCCAGTCGAGACGCGACGCCAGATCCGGCAGCCCCAGCTTAAGCTGGCGCGGGGGACGATCGCCGGTGATCAGCAGCCGCGTTTTGCCGGATTCCAGAATGCGATTATAAAGATTAAAAATCGCCATTTCCCAGGGCTCGTCACCGGCAACGCATTCGATGTTATCAATGCACACCAGCGAAAGCTGCTCCATCCCTTCCAGCACTTCCGGTACAAACCAGGTGCGCTTATCCAGCGGCACATAGCCGACCGCATCGCCGCGCTGCGAAAGTTCGGCACAGGCCGCGTGCAGCAGATGGCTGCGCCCCGCGCCCTCGCGTGACCAGAAATAGATATAGCCGCTATGATCCTGACGCAACACGTTTTGCAGTGCGGCCAGCAGAGAAGGGTTATCGCCCGGCCAGAAACTGGCAAAGGTTTCGTCGTCGGGAAGATAGAGTGGCAGTGAGAGCTGCGCAGGTGTGTTCAGATGGACCTCAGTCTGGGCTTGCTAAAATCGCGATGAGTTTATCACAAAATCACGCGCGGAGAGAACCGGGTGGATCGCCACCCGGTCGCCAAGTTTACGCCTCGCCGTCTTTAGCATCGAGGATCGTTTCTTCCGGGCGCAGCAGGCTGATTACTTTGAAGATCAGGCTAAGTCCAACGCCAACAATGGTCGCCAGCGCCATGCCTTTCAGTTCCGCCGCCCCGATGTGAACTTTCGCCCCGCTGACCCCGATGATCAGGATCACCGACGTGAGGATCAGGTTTTGCGCTTTGCTGTAATCGACTTTCGATTCAATCAGCACGCGAATACCGGATGCGCCAATCACCCCGTACAGCAGCAGCGAAACGCCGCCCATTACCGGCACCGGGATGATCTGAATAGCCGCCGCCAGTTTGCCGACGCAGGAGAGCAGGATCGCGATAATCGCCGCCCCGCCGATAACCCAGGTACTGTAAACGCGGGTGATCGCCATTACGCCGATGTTTTCACCGTAGGTGGTATTGGGCGTGGAGCCAAAGAAGCCGGAGAAAATAGTGGACAGCCCGTTAGCAAACATCGAGCGGTGCAGGCCCGGATCGCGGATTAAATCGCGTTTTACAATGTTGGCTGTGACCACCAGATGCCCGACGTGTTCGGCGATGACCACCAGCGCCGCAGGCAGGATCGTGAAGATAGCAAACCATTCAAAACGCGGAGTGTAGAAGGTCGGCAACGCGAACCAGTGCGCGTGGGCAATGGGTGTGGTATCGACAACGCCCAGCGCAAAAGAGAGCGCGTAGCCTGCCAGCACACCAATCAGAATAGGAATGATCGCCAGGAAGCCGCGAAACAGGACTGAACCAAATACGGTCACCGCCAGCGTAACCATTGAAATCAGCACCGTGGTGGAATCGGCTGATTGCCCGTCCGCAGGCAGTAGCCCCGCCATGTTCGCCGCCACGCCCGCCAGTTCAAGACCGATGACGGCAACGATTGCCCCCATCGCCGCCGGGGGAAACATGACGTCCAGCCAGCCGGTGCCCGCTTTCTTGACGATCAGCGCCACCAGGCAGAACAAAACGCCGCACATGATGAATCCACCCAGCGCCACTTCATAACCCAACGGTAACAGCAGCAGCACCGGCGAAATGAATGCAAAACTTGAACCGAGATAGGCCGGAATTTTCCCCTTGCAGATGAAGAGATACAGCAGCGTCCCGATACCATTAAACAGCAGCACGGTGGCCGGGTTGATGTGAAACAGGATGGGCACCAGCACCGTTGCGCCAAACATGGCAAACAGATGCTGCAAACTAAGCGGGATTGTCTGTAAAAGCGGCGGTCTTTCACTCACCCCGATAGCACGGCGCGTCATAGTTATTTCCTCTGAGTGTTGTTGTGGGTTATTGCATTCAAAAAAAAGCCGACTATCAAAGTCGGCTCTTTTTATTTATTCGTTTATTTCGTACCAAAGATTTTGTCACCGGCATCGCCGAGGCCCGGAATGATGTATCCGTGCTCGTTAAGCCCCTGGTCGATGGAAGCCGTGTAAAGCTCCACGTCAGGATGCGCTTTCTCAAGCGCGGCAATGCCTTCCGGCGCGGCGACCAGCACCAGCACTTTAATGCTGCTACAACCCGCGTTTTTCAGCAGGTCGATGGTGGCGATAACTGAACCGCCGGTTGCCAGCATTGGGTCAACGATCAGCGCCATGCGCTCGTCGATATTAGAAACCAGTTTCTGGAAGTAAGGCACCGGCTCGAGAGTTTCTTCATTGCGGTACATACCGACGACGCTGATACGCGCGCTCGGCACGTTCTCCAGTACCCCTTCCATCATTCCCAGACCGGCGCGCAGAATAGGCACCACGGTGATTTTTTTACCTTTGATCTGGTCAACTTCTACCGGGCCGTTCCAGCCTTCAATAGTAACCTTTTCAGTTTCCAGCCCTGCGGTGGCTTCATAGGTCAGCAGGCTACCGACCTCCGAGGCGAGTTCACGAAAGCGTTTTGTGCTGATGTCATGCTCGCGCATCAGGCCCAGCTTGTGTTTGACGAGTGGGTGCTTCACTTCAACGATCTTCATTCTCTTTCTCCTTTGAGGGGTAGCCACAAAAAAATCGCCGGATTATACCGCTTTTTTTCTGTTGCGCCATACCCAATATATTTGACCAAAATCAACAGAACCTGTCTGAATCATTTTACCGTTTGAATATTAAGCAAAAAAAACCCCGCCGAAGCGGGGTTTACAGCCGGAACTTAAAGTTCCGCGCCGTTAGAGGAAATGACCTTCTGATACCAGGCGAAGGATTTTTTCCGGCTGCGCGCCAGGGTGCCGTTACCTTCGTTGTCTTTATCAACGTAGATAAAGCCGTAGCGTTTTTTCATCTCGCCGGTGCCAGCAGAAACCAGGTCGATACAGCCCCACGGGGTGTAGCCCATCAAATCCACGCCGTCTTCCAGCACCGCTTTTTTCATTTCAGCGATGTGGGCTGAGAGATAGTCGATGCGATACTGATCGTTGACCGTACCGTCGCTCTCCAGCACGTCAATAGCGCCAAAACCGTTTTCGACGATAAACATCGGCAGCTGGTAGTGATCCCAGAACCAGTTCAGCGCGTAGCGAATGCCCACCGGATCGATCTGCCAGCCCCAGTCGGATTTCTGCACGTGCGGGTTGGACACCAGGCTTGTCGTCTCGTTGTAATCAAGCTGCGGGTTATCCGCCGTGGCCTGAGTGGCGAACGACATATAGTAGCTAAAGCCGATGTAATCCACGCAGCCCTGCGCCAGCGCCGCCCGGTCTTCGTCGGTGATGTCGAATGTAAAGCCGCGACGGTCAAAGTAGTTCAGCAGGTGCTGCGGATATTTGCCGCGCACGTGAACATCGGTAAACCAGTAACGGCGATGCATGGCGTTCATCGCCATCATCATGTCGTTCGGCGCGCAGCTGAGCGGATAAATCGGGCACATGGCGATCATGCAGCCCACCAGCAGCGACGGGTTAATTTCTTTCGCCGCTTTTACGGCCAGCGCGCTGGCGACCAGTTCATAATGCGCCGCCTGGTACATTACCGGCTCACGATCTTCACCCTCCTGATATTTCAGACCGGAGTTAGTGAACGGCGCGAAATCTTCGTGATAGTTAGCCTGGTTGTTGATTTCGTTAAAGGTCATCCAGTATTTCACTTTATGCTGGTAGCGCGTGAAAACGACCTTCGCGAAGCGGACAAAGAAATCAATAAGTTTACGGTTACGCCAGCCGCCGTATTCTTTCACCAGATGATACGGCATCTCGAAATGCGAAAGCGTAATCACCGGTTCAATGCCGTACTTCAGGCATTCATCAAACAGATCGTCATAGAACTGTAACCCGGCTTCGTTTGGTTCCTGCTCGTCGCCTTTCGGGAAGATACGCGTCCAGGCAATGGAGGTACGGAAACATTTGAAGCCCATTTCGGCAAACAGCTTAATATCGTCTTTATAGCGATGGTAAAAATCGATCGCCTCATGATTAGGGTAGTTTTTCCCTGGCAGCACGCCGTCGGTAATTTCACGCGCCACACCGTGCGCGCCAGCGGTCATTACGTCCGCGACGCTCGCGCCTTTACCGCCTTCATTCCAGCCGCCTTCCAGCTGATGCGCTGCGACCGCACCGCCCCACAGAAAACCTTCTTTAAATCCAGACATGTTCTCTCCCTCATGAATGGTCGCTGTTTTGCGACCGGTATTGCTGATTAAAATGCCAGACCGCGCCAATCAGACCGGCGTCATTGCCGCTGCTGACGGTATCAATTTGATTTTCAATGCCAAACCAGGCCATCTGGTCGCGCATAAGTTGCAGGAAACCCGGACGTTCAACGATGCCGCCGCCGAGTAAAATGACCTGCGGATCAAAGACGTTAACGAGGTTATAAAGGCCAGCGCCCAGTCCGTTTAAAAACTCACCGACCAGCCGCTGGCAGACGGCGTCGCCCGCGTCAAAGCGGTCGAAAATCTCTTCGCCGGACACCTCTTCCAGCGCTCTGCCGACATGTTCGGCGTAGCGGCAGCGCAGCACGCGCAGAGTGCAGGTTGAATTCATGGTGTAGCGGGTAACGTCGCGGGGACCGGGGCGCTCGGTAAACATATAGCCGAACTCACCGCCGCGAAAATGCGCGCCGTGCAGCAGTTGGTTATTGCAGAACACCGCGCCGCCGATACCGGTACCGATAGTCATCACCAGAAAGTTGGTCAGCTCTGCGGCCTTACCCTGCCAGCGTTCGGCCAGAAGGACGCAGTTAGCGTCGTTTTCGATGGCGACCGGCAGCAGGGTGCGCGCCTCCAGCCAGGCTTTAATCGCGAAGTTATCGAATTTGTGGATCGCGCCGCCCTTTTCGATAAAGCCGGTGTGCGGATTGATATAGCCCGGCGCGCTGATCGCCACACCTTCACATTCCGGGTGAGCGGCTATCCACGTCTGCATCGCTTGCAGGATCTGGTCGCCGTCGCTGTGATTGATTGTTTCTTTGCCCTTCACCCGCAGTTCGCCTGCACTGGTGACAACGCCCATTTTTAAGGCTGTACCGCCGATATCAAATGCGGCAATGTTCATCCTCTTCATCCCTCCCTGAAAACAGAAACCGGTTTCAGTGGCATGATGAGCACTCCTTCGGGTCGAGGCAAGCACAAGTATGTACCCGGTTTCATTTTCGTGAACGGTATCAAATTTGTCGGATCCGCGTGGATTAAACGCCAGGGCTAAAGCAGGCTCGCAAACGTTTGCTTTCCCTGTTAGAATTGCGCCGATTTTATTTCTATCGCAAATGCGTGGGGACTTTGCAGTGACCGATAAAACCTCTCTTAGCTATAAAGATGCCGGTGTTGATATTGATGCGGGTAACGCTCTGGTCGACCGAATCAAGGGTGTGGTAAAGAAAACCCGTCGCCCGGAAGTGATGGGCGGTCTGGGCGGCTTTGGCGCGCTGTGTGCCCTGCCGCAGAAGTATCGTGAGCCGATTCTGGTTTCCGGCACCGACGGCGTCGGCACCAAACTGCGCCTGGCGATGGATCTCAAACGTCACGACACCATCGGTATCGATCTGGTCGCCATGTGCGTTAACGATCTGGTGGTTCAGGGTGCCGAGCCGCTGTTCTTCCTCGATTACTACGCGACCGGCAAACTGGACGTTGATACCGCTGCCAGCGTGATTAACGGCATTGCCGAAGGCTGCCTGCAATCCGGCTGCGCGCTGGTTGGCGGCGAAACCGCCGAAATGCCGGGCATGTATCACGGTGAAGATTACGACGTGGCGGGTTTCTGCGTTGGGGTGGTAGAAAAATCAGACATTATTGACGGTAGCAAAGTGGCCGACGGCGACGTGCTGCTGGCGCTGGCGTCCAGCGGCCCGCACTCTAACGGCTACTCGCTGGTACGCAAAATTGTTGAAGTCAGCGGCTGCGATCCGCTGACCACCGATCTCGACGGCAAAACGCTTGCCGATCACCTGCTGGCCCCGACCCGTATTTACGTGAAATCGATCCTCTCACTGATTGAGCAGGTCGACGTTCACGCCATTGCGCATCTGACCGGCGGCGGCTTCTGGGAAAACATCCCGCGCGTACTGCCGGACAACACCCAGGCCGTTATTGACGAATCGTCCTGGCAGTGGCCAGCGATTTTCGACTGGATGCAAAGCGCGGGTAACGTCAGCCGTCATGAAATGTACCGCACCTTTAACTGCGGCGTCGGTATGATCGTCGCGCTTCCGGCGGCGGATGCGGAAAAAGCCATTGCCCTGCTCAACGAGCTGGGTGAAAACGCGTGGAAAATCGGTATGATCAAAGCCTCCGATTCCGACGAGCGCGTGGTTATTGAGTAATGAAAAATATCGTGGTGCTGATCTCCGGTAACGGCAGTAACCTGCAGGCGATTATTGATGCCTGCAATCAGAAAAAGATCGGCGGCACGCTGCGTGCAGTCTTCAGTAACAAGGCCGATGCGTTCGGCCTTGAACGTGCGCGCAACGCGGGTATTCCTGCGCATGCGCTGACTGCCAGCCAGTTTGCCAGCCGTGAGGCTTTTGACCGCGAACTGATGCTGGAAATTGACGCTTACGCGCCTGATGTAGTGGTGCTGGCGGGCTACATGCGCATCCTCAGCCCTGAATTCGTCGCTCACTATCAGGGGCGTCTGTTAAATATTCATCCTTCCCTGCTGCCGAAATATCCGGGTCTTAATACCCACCGCCAGGTGCTGGATAACGGCGATGAAGTCCACGGCACCTCCGTTCATTTTGTTACCGACGAACTGGACGGCGGACCGGTTATTCTCCAGGCCAGCGTGCCGGTTTTCGCCGGAGACAATGAAGAAGACATCACCGCCCGCGTACAAAGTCAGGAGCATGATATTTATCCGCTGGTCATTGGCTGGTTTATCGCGGGCCGTCTTGAGATGCGCGATAACGCCGCCTGGCTGGACGGTCGCCCTCTCCCGGTACAAGGTTACGCCGCCGACTAATCTCATCAGTAAATTAACGCTTCGTCAGGAAGCGTTAATTTTTTATTCTCCGTAATCATCAACATTCAGTGTCGCCATCGTTAATTTCTTCAATATGGTTGAATAACTGTCATACTAAAACGGCACTCTGAGGGCGCTGTCTTTCCCTGATAAACGCTAGCCAGGGTAAGAGGCTCCAGAGCGTTAATTCTTTATGTTAAGCTCCTGTAGTAGGCTGAGCCCGATAAGAAATGGAGTACAGGTGGGAATGGGTCAGGAAAAGTTATACATCGAAAAAGAGTTGAGCTGGTTATCCTTTAACGAGCGCGTGCTTCAGGAAGCGGCGGACAAAAGCAACCCGCTGATTGAGCGTATGCGGTTCCTGGGGATCTATTCGAATAACCTTGATGAATTCTACAAAGTGCGCTTTGCCGAGTTAAAACGGCGAATTATCATCAGCGAAGAACAGGGAATACCGACCAGCTCGCGGCATCTGCTGGGAAAAATCCAGTCGCGGGTCCTGAAGGCTGACCAGGAATTTGACAGCCTCTATAATGAGCTGTTGCTGGAGATGGCCCGTAACCAGATTTTCCTGATAAACGAACGCCAGCTCTCCGTGAATCAGCAAAACTGGCTGCGTCACTACTTCAAACACCAGTTGCGCCAGCACGTCATTCCGACGCTCATCAACCGCGAAACCAATCTGGTTAACTTTCTGAAGGATGATTACACCTATCTGGCGGTGGAAATTATTCGCGGCGACACTATTCGCTATGCGCTGCTGGAAATCCCTTCAGATAAAGTCCCGCGCTTTGTCAATCTGCCACCGGAAGCGCCGCGCCGTCGCAAGCCGATGATCCTGCTGGATAATATTCTTCGCTACTGTCTGGATGACATTTTTCAGGGCTTTTTCGATTACGATACCCTGAACGCTTATTCCATGAAAATGACCCGTGATGCCGAGTACGATCTGGTGCACGAGATGGAATCAAGCCTGATGGAGCTGATGTCTTCCAGCCTCAAGCAGCGCCTGACCGCTGAGCCGGTGCGCTTTGTTTACCAGCGCGATATGCCGGATACCATCGTCGAAATGCTGCGTGAGAAGCTGACCATTTCCCGTTACGACTCTATCGTACCGGGCGGTCGCTATCATAACTTCAAGGATTTCATTGGTTTCCCGAATGTTGGCAAAGCCAATCTGGTCAATAAACCTATGCCGCGCCTGCGCCACTTGTGGTTTGACAAGTTCCGCAACGGTTTCGACGCCATCCGCGAGCGCGACGTGCTGCTGTATTATCCTTATCATACGTTTGAGCACGTACTGGAACTGCTGCGTCAGGCGTCATTCGATCCGAACGTGCTGGCGATCAAAATCAATATTTACCGCGTGGCGAAAGACTCGCGCATTATCGACTCAATGATCCACGCGGCCTACAACGGCAAAAAAGTTACTGTGGTAGTCGAGTTGCAGGCACGCTTTGACGAAGAGGCCAATATTCACTGGGCGAAACGTCTGACCGAAGCCGGAGTCCACGTGATTTTCTCCGCGCCGGGTCTGAAGATCCACGCCAAGCTGTTTCTGGTTTCGCGTAAAGAAGGTGACGAGGTGGTGCGCTATGCGCATATCGGCACCGGTAACTTTAACGAAAAAACCGCGCGTCTTTATACCGATTATTCCCTGCTGACCGCCGATGCGCGCATCACCAATGAAGTACGTCGGGTATTTAATTTCATTGAAAACCCGTACCGTCCGGTGAACTTCGACTACCTGCTGGTATCGCCGCAGAACTCGCGCCGCCTGCTGTATGACATGATCGATAAAGAGATTGCCAACGCCCAGAACGGTAAGCCTTCCGGCATTACGCTAAAGCTTAATAATCTGGTCGATAAAGGCCTGGTCGATCGCCTCTACGCCGCCTCCAGTTCGGGCGTTCCGGTGAATCTGCTGATCCGTGGGATGTGCTCGCTGATCCCGGAACTGGAAGGCATCAGCGATAATATCCGGGCGATCAGCATTGTTGATCGCTTCCTTGAGCATGACCGGATCTATATTTTCGAAAACGGCGGCAATAAAAACGTTTACCTTTCATCTGCTGACTGGATGACACGTAACATTGATTACCGCATCGAAGTGGCCGCACCGCTTCTTGACCCACGTCTTAAGCAGCGGATCCTGGACATTATTGATATTCTGTTCAGCGATACCGTCAAAGCACGCTTCGTTGATAAAGAACTGAGTAATCGCTACGTGCAGCGCGGCAATCGCCGCAAGGTGCGCGCCCAGACAGCGATATACGACTATCTCAAATCCCTTGAGCAGCCTGAATAATCTATGCCAATACACGATAATAGCCCGCGCCCGCAGGAGTTTGCGGCGGTCGATCTGGGATCAAACAGCTTTCATATGGTCATTGCCCGCGAAGTGGATGGCGCAATGCAGATTATTGGCCGCCTGAAGCAGCGGGTTCATCTGGCCGACGGGCTGGATGAGAACAGCCAGCTGAGCGAAGAGGCGATGGAGCGCGGGCTGGCCTGCCTGTCTTTATTTGCCGAACGTTTGCAGGGGTTTTCCGCCTCCAGCGTCTGCATTGTCGGCACGCATACCCTGCGCCAGGCGCTAAATGCTTCCGAATTTTTAAAGCGTGCCGAGCAGGTGATCCCCTACCCCATCGAGATCATCTCCGGGAATGAAGAAGCGCGGCTGATTTTTATGGGCGTCGAACACACGCAGCCGGAAAAGGGACGCAAGCTGGTGATTGATATCGGCGGCGGCTCCACGGAACTGGTGATCGGTGAGAATTTTGAGCCGATCCTCGTCGAAAGCCGACGGATGGGCTGCGTCAGCTTCGCACAGACTTTTTTCCCCGGCGGTGTCATTAGCCGGGAAAACTTCCAGCGCGCCCGCATGGCGGCGATCCAGAAGCTGGAGACCCTGACCTGGCAATATCGCATTCAGGGCTGGAACGTGGCAATGGGCGCGTCCGGCAGCATTAAAGCGGCGCATGAAGTCATCGTCGAAATGGGTGAACGGGACGGCTTCATCAACCCGGAACGTCTGCAACGGCTGGTGGAATCGGTGCTGCAATACAAAAGCTTTGATGCGCTGAGCCTGCCGGGATTATCGGAAGAGCGCAAAGCAGTTTTCGTTCCGGGGCTGGCGATCCTCTGCGGCGTTTTTGATGCCCTGGGGATCAAAGAACTGCGCCTTTCCGATGGGGCGTTACGCGAAGGCGTACTTTATGAAATGGAAGGTCGCTTCCGTCATCAGGATATTCGTAGCCGCACGGCGCAAAGCCTTGCAAATCAGTACAACATCGATCGCGATCAGGCCCGGCGCGTGCTGGAAACCACCACCCACATGTTTGAGCAGTGGCAGGAGCAAAATCCGAAGCTGGAGAATCCGCACCTTGCCGCGCTGTTAAAATGGGCGGCGATGCTGCATGAGGTCGGGCTGAACATTAATCACAGCGGGCTGCATCGTCATTCCGCCTATATCCTTCAGCACAGCGATCTGCCTGGGTTTAATCAGGAACAGCAAACGATGATGGCGACGCTGGTACGCTATCACCGTAAGGCCATCAAGCCGGACGATCTGCCCCGCTTCACGCTGTTCAAGAAAAAGCAGTTTCTGCCGCTGGTGCAGCTTTTACGCCTCGGCGTGCTGTTGAATAACCAGCGTCAGGCGACCACCACGCCGCCCACGCTGGTGCTGAAAACCGATGATAATCACTGGACGCTACGCTTTCCACACGGCTGGTTCAGCCAGAATGCGCTGGTCCTGCTCGATCTTGAGAAAGAGCAGGAATACTGGGAAAGCGTTACCGGCTGGCAACTTCAGATAGAAGAAGAATCACTCTGACTCACTGCGCTTTGGGCATCCTTTTTGGGTGCCTTTGCCAGCAGATTATCCAGCGGCTCAGGTTTGCCGATTAAATACCCTTGCAGGTAGTCGATACCGAGTGAAACTACCGCACTGCGGACTTCCTCAGTTTCAACATATTCCGCCACTATCCGCATTTTTTTCATGCGTGCCAGATGGCAGATGGAAGCCACAATCTGGTAGTCCATGCTGTTAGACACAATATTACGGATAAAACTGCCGTCAATTTTGAGGATATCAGCGTCCACGCTTTTCAGGCGGGCATAACTGGCATAGCCGGTGCCAAAATCGTCGATCGCCACCTGGCAGCCCATCTGCTGAAGCCGCGCCAGCGTCTGGTTGGCCTGCTCCATATTGTATAGCGCATTACTTTCGGTGACTTCGAAAAACAGCTGCCAGGCTTCTACCTGATACTGAATAAGGAGCCGTTTTACCTCTGCCGGAAAGTGCGCGCGGCACACCGTTGACGGCGCAAGATTAATCGCAAAGCGGCTCGCAGGCAGTTCTTCGCGGTGCCGCGCCATAAAGCGCAGGGTATTTTCCAGCACCCATAAATCGATACGTGAAGATAATCCAAACTCATGGGCAACCGGCAAAAACTCGTCGGGGTTAATGATTTCCCCCTCATTGCCAATGAGCCTGAGTAAAATCTCATGATAAGAATCCCCACGCACTCCAACAATGGGCTGAGCCATTAAACTGAACTGATCGTTTTCCAGGGCATGCTGCAGGCGATTCATTAGCGCAACTTTATCTTTTAGATTCTGCTGAAGATTTATCGCACACCGCTTTTGCAGATTTTCTGGATGATTCGTTGCCAGGGAAAGATCGGCGGTGGTGCTTAATTCACCAAGCAGCAGATAAATATGCGTTACCGGAGAACGCACATAACAATAGCTGATGCCGACCTGCGGCTGAAGCCGCATACCATCCCAGCTAAAGCGGAACTGCTTAATATGGCGATCCAGTTCTTCTATGCGATCCTGATAGGCTTCGGTATTAAGCCGGAAAACGAGATCGTGGCCGGATAGTTGATAAACGCACTCATCCGGCGCAAGCCTGGCAGTGATCCAGTTCGCCAGCGTTTGCTTATACTGGATACGCATCATGATGCCATAATTACGCCCCAGTCGTTCCAGTTCGGGAATACGCAAGAAGCAAATAACCGACCACGGGAACTTATTCAGCGAACGATTCAGCGCGCGCAAATTAGGCAGGTGCACCACCGGGTCCAGCAGCGCCAGAAGACGCGCCCGGCGGTGAACAATGCGTTGCTGGGTCGCCAGCATGGAAATAAAAATAATAATAAAGCTATAGATTAAGTAGCTGGAAGAAACGATCGCCAGTTGGGTGTCATAACCTAAAGATAACGGGATGTAGCGATGATAATAATGGATTGAGATGATCAGCAGCGGCGTCCAGATTAACGAGATAAACCGATAGCCATAGCGGATTGATCCCCACAACATCACTGGTAGCAGCAGCGACAAGGTGTAGTTAGTGCTGAAAATGGAACTGTTTTTATTCAGGGGCAAGCACAGCAGCAGCATCAGCAGGCCGAATATCCCCGCCCACAGGACAATCTCTATCCTGGAAACTTTCGGATCAAACTGTAGACGAAGCTGGGAGAAATAAGAACGAAGATAAAACGGATTGCGTAACACCCGAATGAGATAGTAACACATCGGAATGCCGGTTAAATTCCCCACTAACAATGCCTGATAATTAATTAATGTATTCAGGCTAAATATATTTACTCCGGAAAAAATCTGATTGGTTTTATAAAAACCTACCAGGGTAATCATTTGATAAAGGATCAAAAATAACGTTGCCGGACAAATAACCTGCCACAGTATTCGTTGCGTCATCAAACGGGGATTGCCATGTGAGATATTTCTTCGGTGCGGGGTGAATGCGCGATACCCTCCCCATCCCAGTACCACGGGAATAAAAAAGTGGGCAATGACAACCAGCGTTTCTGCAAGCCCTACCAGAGCAAACTTTCTAATAAACAGAGCGATAATGATGCCCGGTATCGCTGCCCAGCCAAAAAAAACCATCGAACTCATTAATAATGCTAATGGCAGATAAAAGAGCGTGACGGTGCCCGAACTGATTTGCGCGTAAGTGTTCGCGAGATTTAATATGGGCAACAATATTGAAGGCAGAAAAAGGGGCAACCCCCACCACTTATCTCTGTACTTAATGTATGTATGACGTAGTTTCATAGATGCTCAGCAGAAAACCCGGCATCCTGCGGGGTATTTTCAGACAGGTATCCCACCTGGGAACAATGTTACAAGAGGTGCAAGAAGTATCCCTCCGCAACATAACGCTTAGATTTTAATTATTAACGGCAAGCAATATTTGATATACATCAATTATCGCCATCTCATTAATCATTTATTACTTTTTATTAGCGTTAGTCGCATTCATTAATTTTTAACGTGAATGATTTATTATATTACATAACAAAAAATGATATGTCGGTTGACAGAATTTTACATCACATTCAATTGACCCTTGCCCTGCACTGTGTCTTAATGTGCTTATCGCCCCAATGTGTGGGTATACCTCAAAGGACCATTTGTGAGTCAGGTTACCAGTATGCGAAACCGACATCGATTTAACAGTCGCATGACCCGTATCGTACTGCTTATCAGTTTCTTCTTCCTTTTCGGACGCTTAGTCTATTCCTCCATCGGTGCCTGGCAGCATCATCAAGATAAAAAACAGTCTCAGCAGTCCAGCCTCACGATGAGTCCGTCCGCCAAAGAGTAAGTCCGGCAACCTGCACGCTTTATGTCCCTCAGCAGACCAGGCTTGTATCAGGTCGATCTTCTTCAGGTCATAATTTTATTATGCGCTTCACGGTTTCTTCGCCGCTGAGTATCGCCTGCATATAAAAAAACCCGCTATTACGCGGGTTTTGATATCAGGTATGAGTTATACCAATGACTGGCAGATGATAAATCATTCCCACTCAATCGTAGCCGGTGGCTTGCCGCTGATGTCATACACGACCCGCGAAATCCCGTTCACTTCGTTGATGATGCGGTTGGACACCCGACCCAGGAAATCATACGGCAGGTGCGCCCAGTGGGCGGTCATGAAGTCGATGGTTTCGACGGCACGCAGGGACACCACCCAGTCGTACTTACGGCCATCACCCATGACGCCGACGGAACGTACTGGCAGGAAGACGGTAAACGCCTGACTTACTTTGTTGTACAGGTCTGCTTTGCGCAGTTCTTCAATGAAGATAGCGTCCGCACGACGCAGCAGGTCGCAGTACTCTTTCTTCACTTCACCCAGCACGCGCACGCCGAGGCCTGGGCCAGGGAACGGGTGACGGTAGAGCATGTCGTACGGCAGGCCCAGTTCCAGGCCGATTTTGCGCACTTCGTCTTTGAACAGTTCACGCAGCGGTTCAACCAGCCCCATTTTCATCTCTTTCGGCAGGCCACCGACGTTGTGATGAGATTTGATGACGTGCGCTTTGCCGGTGGCGGAAGCGGCAGATTCAATCACGTCCGGGTAGATGGTGCCCTGCGCCAGCCATTTGACGTCTTCCAGCTTCAGCGCTTCTTCATCAAATACTTCAACGAAGACGCGACCGATGATTTTACGTTTTGCTTCAGGATCGTTTTCGCCCGCAAGCTGGGAAAGGAAACGCTCTTCGCCTTCAACGTGAACAATGTTCAGGCCGAAATGGTCGCCAAACATGTCCATAACCTGCTCGGCTTCGTTGAGGCGCAGCAGGCCGTTATCGACAAACACGCAGGTGAGCTGCGGGCCAATCGCGCGGTGCAGCAGCATCGCGGTGACGGAGGAATCCACCCCGCCGGAAAGACCGAGGATCACTTTATCAGAACCCACCTGCTCGCGGATGCGGGCTACGGCATCGTCGATAATTTTGGCTGGCGTCCACAGTGCTTCGCACTGGCAGATGTCGCGTACAAAGCGCTCCAGCATACGCAGGCCCTGACGGGTGTGGGTCACTTCCGGGTGGAACTGCACACCGTAGAAGCGTTTTTCTTCGTTTGCCATAATCGCAAACGGGCAGGTTTCGGTGCTGGCAACGGTGACGAAGTCAGACGGGATCGCCGTCACTTTATCGCCGTGGCTCATCCACACGTCCAGCAGCGGTTTGCCGTCGGCGGTCAGGGAGTCTTCAATCCCACGCACCAGCGCGCTGTCGGTCTGGATTTCAACTTGTGCGTAGCCAAATTCACGCTCGTTCGAGCCCTGAACGTGACCGCCCAGCTGCATGGCCATCGTCTGCATACCGTAGCAGACGCCGAGTACCGGCACGCCTGCTTCAAAGACGTACTGCGGCGCGCGCGGGCTGTTATCTTCCGTGGTACTTTCCGGGCCGCCGGAGAGAATGATGCCGCTGGGGTTGAAGTCGCGGATTTGTGCTTCCGTGACGTCCCATGCCCACAGCTCGCAGTACACGCCCAGTTCGCGCACGCGGCGTGCAACCAGCTGGGTGTACTGTGAGCCAAAGTCGAGGATAAGAATGCGATGCTTGTGAATATTGTCGGTCATTGACGAGTGTTCCGAGGCAAGTGAAACAAAAACAACGCGCCCGGCATAATGCCAGGCGCGATAAAATATCAGGAACCCATACGGTAGTTCGGGGACTCTTTGGTAATGGTCACGTCATGAACGTGGCTTTCCTGAATACCCGCACCGCTGATGCGCACGAATTCCGCTTTGGTACGCAGCAAATCGATAGTACCACAGCCGGTCAGCCCCATACAGGAACGCAGGCCGCCCATCTGCTGGTGGATAATCTCTTTCAGGTAACCTTTATAGGCCACGCGGCCTTCGATCCCTTCCGGCACCAGCTTGTCGGCGGCGTTGTCGGTCTGGAAGTAACGATCGGAAGACCCTTTGGACATCGCGCCGAGCGATCCCATCCCGCGATAGGATTTGTAAGAGCGGCCCTGATAAAGCTCGATTTCGCCAGGGGATTCTTCGGTCCCGGCGAGCATGGAACCGACCATCACCGCGCTAGCGCCAGCGGCGATGGCTTTAGCAATGTCGCCGGAGAAGCGGATGCCGCCGTCAGCGATAACCGGAATACCGGTGCCTTCCAGCGCCTCTACCGCGTCGGAAACGGCGGTGATCTGCGGCACGCCCACGCCGGTCACAATACGGGTAGTACAGATGGAGCCAGGGCCAATACCAACTTTCACCGCGCTGCAACCAGCTTCTGCCAGCGCGCGAGCGCCTGCGCCAGTCGCCACGTTGCCGCCGATAATTTGCAGATCCGGGTATTTTTCCCGGGTTTCACGGATGCGTTGCAGCACGCCTTCAGAGTGACCGTGGGAGGAGTCGATCAGTAGCACATCGACGCCCGCTGCCACCAGCGCATCGACGCGCTCTTCGTTGCCTGCGCCAGCACCCACCGCCGCACCTACGCGCAGGCGGCCCTGTTCGTCTTTACAGGCGTTCGGTTTACGTTCGGCTTTCTGGAAATCTTTAACGGTGATCATGCCCAGCAGATGGAAACTGTCGTCCACCACCAGCGCTTTTTCGACGCGTTTTTCGTGCATTTTGGCAAAGACCACTTCACGCGTTTCACCTTCACGCACGGTCACCAGACGTTCTTTCGGCGTCATGTAGACGCTGACCGGCTGGCTTAAATCAGTCACAAAGCGCACGTCACGACCGGTAATAATCCCCACCAGTTCGTTGTCTTCCGTCACCACCGGATACCCGGCGAAACCGTTACGTTCGGTCAGGGCTTTGACTTCGTGCAGCGTGGTCGTCGGCAGGACAGTTTGTGGATCGTTCACCACCCCGGATTCATGCTTCTTCACGCGACGCACTTCTTCCGCCTGGCGCTCAATAGACATATTTTTGTGGATAAAGCCAATGCCGCCTTCCTGCGCCAGCGCAATCGCCAGACGCGCTTCGGTAACGGTATCCATCGCAGCGGAAAGCATAGGGATGTTCAGACGAATGGTTTTCGTCAGCTGCGTGCTGAGGTCGGCAGTATTCGGCAAAACGGTGGAGTGAACGGGAACGAGGAGGACGTCGTCAAACGTCAATGCTTCTTTGGCAATACGTAGCATGGGCAATATCTCTGACCTGGTGGGTTAAATATTGCCGTGGCATTATACAGAGCGTAACCGATTGCTTCTACATTTTTTTGCGAAAAATGCTTGCGATCCCGGCTGACCGGGTTACTATCGATTGAATAACCTGCTGATTTAGAATTTGATCCCGCTCACATGTTACCTGCGCAATCACCCTCAATTTATACCGTTAGCCGCCTGAATCAGACGGTCCGCCTGCTGCTTGAGCAGGAAATGGGGCAGGTCTGGATCAGCGGTGAGATCTCAAATTTCACCCAGCCCGCCTCCGGCCACTGGTATTTCACGCTCAAAGACGACACCGCCCAGGTACGCTGCGCGATGTTTCGCAACAGCAACCGCCGCGTTCATTTTCGTCCACAGCACGGGCAGCAGGTGCTGGTACGCGCCAATATTACGCTGTATGAGCCGCGCGGCGATTATCAGATTATCGTTGAGAGTATGCAGCCTGCGGGTGAAGGGCTGCTTCAGCAAAAATACGAGCAGCTAAAAACTAAGCTTCAGGCGGAAGGTTTATTCGATCAGGCGCAGAAAAAACCGTTGCCCTCCCCCGCTCACTGCGTTGGGGTGATCACCTCGAAAACCGGCGCGGCGCTGCATGACATTCTGCATGTATTAAAGCGTCGCGATCCTTCCCTGCCCGTAATCATCTATCCCACCGCCGTTCAGGGCGACGATGCCCCGGGGCAAATCGTGCGTGCTATTGCGCTGGCAAACCAGCGTCAGGAATGCGATGTCCTGGTTGTGGGGCGCGGCGGCGGCTCGCTGGAAGATTTATGGAGCTTTAACGACGAGCGGGTGGCGCGGGCGATTTTTGCCAGCCGCATCCCGATTGTCAGCTCAGTCGGTCACGAAACGGACGTCACCATTGCCGATTTTGTCGCCGATTTGCGTGCGCCTACCCCTTCGGCGGCGGCGGAAATCGTCAGCCGTAATCAGCAGGAGCTATTGCGTCAGGTTCAGTCGGCGCAGCAGCGCCTTGAGATGGCGATGGATTATTATCTGGCGAACCGTAACCGACGCTTTACCCAGCTTCATCATCGACTGCAACAGCAGCACCCGCAGCTCCGGCTGGCGCGCCAGCAGACGGCGCTGGAGAGATTGCGCCAGCGTATGAATTCAGCCGTGGAAAACCAGCTTAAGCGGACTACGCAGCGGCAGGCGTCGCTGCTTCGCCGTCTGGATCAGCAAAATCCGCAGCCGCGCATTCATCGGGCGGGTTCGCGCATTCAGCAGCTTGAATTCCGCCTGACGGAAACTGTTCGCGCCCGCCTGAGCGCCACGCGCGAACGTTTTGGTAATGCCCTCACGCATCTGGAAGCCGTCAGCCCACTGGCGACGCTGGCGCGCGGCTATAGCGTCACGGCAACGCATGATGGCGAAGTGCTGAAACAAACGAAACAGGTGAAAACCGGCGATCGGCTTAATACCCGTCTGAACGATGGCTGGGTGGAGAGTGAAGTGCTCGCCGTGACCCCGGCGAAAAAAACGCGCGCGCGTAAAGTCAAATAGCCTGAAATCCACTTTCCTCTGCGGCTTGCTTCCTCTTGTTCCCGCGCGGCGCATCGTTTGTGCTGCCCGGTTCGCTTTACGCGATAACCAGAAAAAACAGGGTTACCGCTTAAAGCGTAAATTCAACCCGCTTTTTAGAAATTAAACCGTGGCCATGCTGGCAGAAGTAATCGACTGCGCCACAGGCTTTCAGCACTTCCAGCGGCTTATGGCAGTCGGGGCAGCAGGCGATGAGGGGGAAGTTGCGATTACAGGATGCACAGTGCGCTTCGTTGCCCGTTTGCGTAACGGGTTGCTGACATACCGGACAGTTGAGTGACATAAAACCTCCAGCTAAAACGCCCTCCGCGCGGAGGGCGTATGATGATGATTACCCTTTTTTGAGATGCTTAATCAAACGCTTACGTTTACGCAGCTGATTCGGCGTCAGGGTATTACGCTTGTTGGCGAACGGGTTCTCCCCTTCCTTGAACTGGATACGAATAGGCGTGCCCATCACGTCCAGCGATTTACGGAAGTAGTTCATCAAATAGCGCTTGTAGGAGTCTGGCAGATCTTTAACCTGATTACCGTGGATCACCACGATAGGCGGGTTATAGCCACCGGCGTGGGCATATTTCAGCTTCACACGGCGTCCGCGCACCAGCGGCGGCTGATGGTCTTCAGAAGCCATGGTCATGATCCGCGTTAACATCGCGGTACTGACGCGACGGGTGGAGCTGTCGTAGGCTTCGCGGATAGATTCAAACAGATTACCGACGCCGCTACCGTGCAGTGCAGAAATAAAATGCACCCGCGCAAAGTCGATAAAGCCCAGACGATAGTCGAGCGTCTCTTTAACCTGCTCTCTGATTTCCTGGCTCAGGCCGTCCCACTTGTTGACCACGATCACCAGCGAGCGCCCGCTATTGAGGATGAAGCCCAGCAGCGAAAGATCCTGATCGGAAATACCTTCGCGAGCGTCAATGACCAGCAGACAGACGTTAGCATCCTCAATCGCCTGAAGCGTTTTAATAACCGAGAATTTTTCTACGGTATCGGTGATTTTCCCGCGCTTGCGCACCCCGGCGGTATCAATGAGCACATATTCACGCTCATCACGCTCCATCGGGATATAAATACTGTCACGCGTGGTGCCAGGCATGTCGTAAACCACCACGCGCTCTTCACCGAGGATACGGTTAGTCAGCGTAGATTTACCCACGTTCGGGCGACCCACAATGGCAATTTTGATCGGCAAGTCCTGCGGATTGAAATCGTCTTCTGGCTCTTCGGCTTCTTCACCGTTTTGTTCAGCTTCAAATTTCGCCCAGTACTCGGCGTCTTCGTCCACCTCTTCTGGCGGATTCACTTCATCGACGAACGGCAGCAGGACATGTTCCAGCAGGCTGACCACACCGCGACCGTGGGAGGCAGCAATCGCGTGAATGTCGCCTAAGCCGAGCGACCAGAAATCGGCCACAGCTTGATCCGGGTCGATGCCATCGGTTTTGTTGGCGACGAGGAAAGTCGGCTTTTCACGCGAACGCAGATGTTTGGCGATGCCTTCGTCCGCAGGCATCAGGCCCGCGCGGGCATCGACCATGAAAAGGACCACATCGGCTTCTTCAATGGCCAGCAGCGACTGCTCGGCCATACGGGTTTCTACACCCTCTTCCGTACCGTCAATCCCACCGGTATCAATACAGATGAATTCACGGCCTTCCACTTCTGCACGACCGTACTTACGGTCACGCGTCAGCCCCGGGAAATCCGCCACCAGCGCATCACGAGTGCGGGTTAGGCGGTTAAAAAGTGTGGATTTTCCGACGTTAGGGCGTCCGACCAGCGCGACCACAGGTATCATGTTTAAAGCCTCTTTTACTCAAATTCTATAAACAGCAAACGGCTCCTGTAGTCACAGGAGCCGTCCATTTTATAACTTCACGCGGATATTAACGCGTAATAGCGTACAGCGAACCGCCTTTCGCCTGGATCAGCAGTTTGCCATCCGCGATAACCGGTTCCGTCAGGAAGCCAGAGCTGTCCAGCTTCTGCTGCGCCACGAAGTGACCGTCATCCGGGCTAAGCCAGTGCAGGTAGCCTTCGCTATCGCCAACCACTAATGAACCATTATACAGCGCCGGAGAGGTCAGGTTACGATGCAGCAGATCGCTTTGCGTCCACTGCGTCACGCCGCCATCGGTCGTCAGCGCCAGCAAACGGTCATCCTGATCGACGATATAAATATGATTACCGTCCACAATGAAATCGTTCACCGAGCCAAGCTCGCGTTTCCACATAATCTGGCCGCTACGCAGATCCAGCGCGGTCAGATTACCGTTGTAAGCCAGCGCATAAACCACACCGTCAACCACTATCGGGGTCGTATCGACATCGCTCAGACGGTCGATTTCCGTCGGGCCAGTCGCCTGCGAAATACGCTGCTGCCAAATCATCTGGCCCTGCTGCATCAGCACCGCGCTGACGCGACCGTTATCACCCCCGACGATAGCCGCACCAAACGCGGTGACCGGCGCGGATTCCCCACGCAGCGACAGCGCAGGCATATCAAGGTTAACGGTCCATTTCACTGCTCCGTCGGTCTCATTGAGCGCCTGAAGCTGACCGTTACTGGTATGGATAAGCACCACGCCATCGCTGACCACCGGGCGGGACAGCGCTTCACCGGCAACACGGGTCTGCCAGGCCACCGAGCCATCGCTGGTATTCAGTGCGTAAACCTGCGCTTTTTCGCTTCCCACATAGACATGACCGCCGTTGACCGTCACGCCGCCTGAAAGCTGTGCTGCGGAGGAAGAAAACCAGCCTTTTTTCTCCGCCAGACTCACGCTCCAGACCTCTTTGCCGTCGTCCGCGTTAACCGCTTTCACGGTGCCGTGACGATCTGCCGCATAGACGACGCCATCAGCAAATGCCGGATGAAGGTTAGAGTAAAATTCGCCGATTCCGCTTCCCACGGAGGTTTCCCACGCCGTATTTGGCGTGAACTGATTTTCAACCTGCGGCAACGGAGACATTTTCACAACGTCTTCTTCGCCGTTAAACAGTGAGCAACCACTTAATAACGTGGCTGAAAGCACGCAGGGCAGAAGTAATTTACGCAATTGCATCGGGTCCCTCTCAGATGGACAAATTATTCATTTTCATGCGCATCATTTCACTTAGCGCAGGCGACGAGTCGCTTTTCACACCCGCTTCCCATGCAGCGTGTGCGCCTTTTTTATCACCTTTGCTTAGCAGAATTTCGCCGCGCAAATCGGCAACAATAGCCGTCCAGCCTTCGCCTTTGATATTTTCCAGCGTTTTCAGGGCAGCGTCGGCCTGTTTCTGCTGAAGCTGCACGCGGGCGAGACGCATACTAATGACGGATTTCAGATTGTCATCAGCGGCGTCAGCAAGCCCCAGCTCCAGTTGCTTAGCGGCTTTATCCAGTTCGTTTTTGTCAACGTACTGCTGCGCCAGCTCAAGGGAGGTGAAGGCACCGTAGACGTTTTTATTGTCCGCCGCGAATTTCTCCGCCGTCGTCAACGTTTCCGGTTTATTCACATTCAGCGCCGCGACCGTATTGTCATAAGCCATCGATGAGGTTTTGGCTGAATCAGCCTGATGGCTGGTCCAGTAGCGCCAGCCTACCAGCGCGCCAATACCCAAAATAACCCCAACGGCCAGCGCCTTGCCGTTTTCAGCGAAGAAGCGCTTGAGCGCATCAACCTGATCGTGTTCGTTCTCGTAGATTTCCACGCAGTCCTACTCCTTAGCTCAGTAAAGTGCGCAAATGCGCGGCAACACTATCCTGCGCTACAGCCGTTTGCTCACCAGAGCGCAAATCCTTCACTACAACAGTACCGGCAGCCATTTCGGACTCACCCAGTACCAGTGCAACGCGGGCACCCCATTTATCGGCGCGGGCAAACTGTTTCTTAAAGTTGCCGCCACCGTGGTTTGTCATCAGTTTCACGCCGGGGATATCATCCCGCAGGCGTTCGGCCAACTTCATTGCCGCAGGCTGTGTATCCGTGCCTGAAGCGACCAGATATATATCGACAACAGGATCGGCAGTAAATTCCGGGTTAACGGCCTGAACTAATAAAACAAGTCGCTCCAGCCCCATCGCAAAGCCTACAGCCGGTGTCGACCGACCGCCAAGCTGTTCAACCAGACCATCATAACGCCCGCCTGCACACACGGTGCCCTGCGAACCCAGGCTACTGGTGACCCACTCGAAAACGGTGCGGTTGTAGTAGTCGAGACCACGGACCAGACGCTGGTTAATCGTGTAGGAAATGCCTACCGCTTCCAGCAGTTTACACAGCCCGGCGAAGTGCTCGCGCGACTCTTCGTCCAGATAATCGCCCAGCGCGGGGGCGTCGTTAAGCAGCGCCTGCACCTGCTGATTTTTTGAATCCAGCACGCGCAACGGATTGGTATACATGCGGCGCTTACAGTCTTCGTCCAGCTTATCTTTATGCTGTTCAAGGAAGGCGACCAGCGCGGCGCGATAGTGAGCTCGGGCGTCCAGTGAACCGATCGAGTTCAGCTCAAGGCTCACATGATCAAAGATACCCAGCTCACGCCACCAGCGGGCGGTGAGCATAATCAGCTCGGCGTCGATATCCGGTCCTTGCAGACCAAAAACTTCGAGACCCATCTGATGAAACTGACGATAGCGGCCTTTTTGCGGACGCTCATGGCGGAACATTGGTCCCATGTACCACAGACGCTGTTCCTGATTATGCAGAAGACCGTGCTCAATACCGGCGCGGACGCAGCCCGCAGTGCCTTCAGGACGCATGGTTAAGGAGGTGACTTCTTCACCATCGCGCTCGCGATCGTTGAAGGTATACATCTCTTTTTCGACTACATCGGTGACTTCACCAATCGCGCGTTTAAACAGCGGCGTCTGCTCAAGAATGGGCGTGCGAATCTCGCTGTAGCCATAGGACTCAACGACGTTCTTAATGATTTTTTCAACGCGTTGCCATACTGCGGTATCTTCCGGCAAATAATCATTCATACCGCGCACAGACTGAATTTTCTTTGACACGTTTATTCTCTATTCTGAATATAAAAATGAACCCTGAGGCTTCTCCGAATCATTACGGGAGCGATAAGGGTTCAATCATACACGGGAAGCACGCCGCTTCCCATCACGTTATTTTTCAACTTGCTGCACGTCAATCCGGCGGGCTTCGTCGAGAATACTGGCTTTCGCCCGGATGCGCGCTTCGAGCTGGCTAATCATATCGATGTTATCCAGTCGGTCGGTACGCACGCCGTCTTCATACAGCCCGCTTTTCTTGTTGCCGCCGGTCACGCCGAGCGTGGAAACCAGCGCCTCACCCGGTCCGTTGACCACGCAGCCGATGATCGAAACGTCCATCGGGGTGATGATATCTTCCAGGCGCTGCTCCAGGGCGTTGACCGTACCAATGACGTCAAACTCCTGGCGAGAGCAGGTCGGGCAGGCGATAAAGTTGATCCCGCGCGCGCGAATGCGCAGCGATTTAAGGATATCAAAGCCCACTTTAATCTCTTCGACCGGGTCAGCGGCCAGCGAAACGCGCAGCGTATCGCCGATGCCTTCAGAAAGCAGCAGACCAAGACCGATCGCTGATTTAACCGCCCCGCTCCGCGCGCCGCCCGCTTCGGTGATCCCCAGATGCAGCGGCTGATCGATTTGCTTTGCCAGCAGGCGATAAGACTCTACCGCCAGAAAAACGTCGGAGGCTTTTACGCTGACTTTGAATTGATCGAAGTTAAGACGATCGAGATGATCGACATGGCGCATCGCTGATTCAAGCAGCGCCTGCGGCGTCGGTTCACCGTATTTTTCCTGAAGATCTTTTTCCAGCGATCCGCCGTTCACGCCAATACGAATAGGGATGTTTTTATCGCGCGCGCAATCAACCACGCTACGGATACGCTCTTCATTGCCGATATTGCCGGGGTTGATACGCAGACAGTCAACGCCGTATTCCGCCACTTTCAGGGCGATACGGTAGTCGAAGTGGATATCGGCGACCAGCGGGACGTTGACCTGCTGTTTGATGAGTTTAAAGGCTTCGGCGGCGTCCATGGTCGGCACGGAAACGCGCACGATGTCGGCCCCCACGCGCTCCAGCGCTCTGATCTGGTTGACCGTGGCTTCAACATCCGTGGTCCGGGTGTTGGTCATAGATTGTACGGCGATGGGCGCGCCATCGCCGATTGGCACATTCCCCACGTAAATCCGTTTCGATTTCCTACGCTGAATTGGGGCCTGGTTATGCATGAAAACTCTCCTGCGTTACCCGTCTGTTACTGTGCTGCTGACTGGTCGGCAGTAAGGGTCAGACGCGCAACCTGATTCGATCTTATAAAGCGGTTCAGATCAACCGATTTTCCCTGGAACTGAATCTGAACAGCAGCCGGTTTGCCTATTTTAAGCTTATAAGGCAGTTCGCCGCTTAGATTTAAATGCCCACCCTTGGGCTGGATGCCGCTAAACAACTTTTTACCCGCTGCGTCGAAAATTTCCAGCCAGCAGTCGTCGTTGAAATCCATCACCAGCGCGTTAGCATCCGCTGGCGGAGTAACATCGGCCTGGGTGGTGGGCAGTGCTGCGGCAGCGTTAGCGTCAACCGGAGCCTGCGACGGTGCCACTACCGTACCGGACTGCGCGTTAGTCGCCGGAGCGGTCGCGGCAGGCGCAGTAGAAGGTGCGGTCGTCGTTGATGGTGCGGTATTCACGCTGGATGGCGTATTCTGGGGAGCGGTGCTGCCGGGATCGGTATCCGGCGGAGTGCCGGTATCGAGCTGCACATTATTATTGTTGTCGCTGTTGTCGTTAGCGTTCAGCTCGGCGGAAGATTGCGCTTCCATGGTATTAATTTCTTCCTGCTGCGCCTTGTGATTCTGCCACCACCACAAGCCGGTAAAGCTGAGTACGACGAAGAAGATAATCCAGGTGATAAAGCCCATTAACCAGCCGCTGCGTTTTTTACGCTGTTTGCCGAGAGCGAAAGTCTGCATCGGCGCGACTTTGGCGGCTCTTACCGGGGCCTGCTTTTCCATCATCGGCAGCAGTTCTTCTTCCGGGATATGCACCAGGCGGGCATAAGAGCGGATATAACCACGCAGGAATGTTGAAGCCAGCTCTGCCGGAGCCTTATCTTCTTCAATATCGCGAACCGTGGAAACCTTCAGGCATAAGCGTTCTGCAACCGCTTGCTGGCTGAGTCCGAGTTGCTCACGGGCGTTGCGCAGACGCAAGCCGGTGGTTTGTGCTTCATGTTGGTCTTGGGTGGCTTCAGTATTCATTCGCTACAACTGGCTGGTACGTGAAATTAAAATTCTGGTGCCGGTGTAACACCCGCACCGCGAAATAATGTCTGGTCAACGGCAGACAGTATAAGACTGTCAGGTTGACTATCACAGAGCAACTTTAGCAGTCGTTGCTAAGCTGTTGTTGGATCGCTACATACTGCCTTAAAGTCGATAAAAACGCACCGTAATTATTAACCGTATGCGTAATTCCCGAATAATCATTCATCAAATTGATACACTACGCGGATTTCTGCCCGCGTAGTGTCCAGCAAATCAGACAGCCTTGACGGCAATCGGTTCACCCTGCATACGCTTACGCATTGTACGCTTCGTGCGATCGATAACATCCCCTGCCAGCTGTCCGCAGGCCGCGTCGATATCATCACCGCGCGTTTTGCGCACGATGGTGGTAAAACCGTAGCTCATCAGCACCTTAGAGAAGCGATCGATACGGCTGTTGGAACTGCGTCCATACGGCGCACCGGGGAACGGGTTCCACGGGATCAGGTTGATCTTACACGGCGTATCTTTCAGCAGTTCAGCCAGCTGATGCGCGTGCTCGGTGCCGTCGTTGACGTGGTCAAGCATGACGTATTCGATGGTCACACGGCCCTGATTGGCGTTGGATTTATCCAGATAGCGGCGTACCGCGCTAAGGAACGTCTCGATATTGTACTTTTTGTTAATCGGCACAATTTCGTCACGAATTTCATCGTTCGGCGCGTGCAGGGAAATCGCCAGCGCGACGTCGATCATATCGCCCAGTTTATCCAGCGCAGGCACCACGCCAGAAGTGGACAGCGTGACGCGGCGTTTGGAAAGACCAAAGCCGAAATCGTCGAGCATGATTTCCATCGCCGGAACGACGTTGGTCAGGTTGAGCAGCGGCTCGCCCATGCCCATCATTACCACGTTGGTGATCGGACGCGTACCGGTGACTTTCGCCGCCCCGACAATCTTCGCCGCGCGCCATACCTGACCGATAATCTCGGATACCCGCAGGTTACGGTTAAAGCCCTGCTGTGCGGTGGAGCAGAATTTACACTCTAGCGCGCAGCCGACCTGGGAAGAAACGCACAGCGTGGCGCGATCGTCTTCAGGAATATAGACCGTTTCAACGCGCTGATCGCCCACGGCAATCGCCCATTTGATGGTGCCATCAGAAGAACGCTGTTCTTCAACGACTTCCGGCGCGCGGATCTCCGCGACTTCTTTGAGCTTGTTGCGCAGCACTTTGTTGATATCGGTCATATCATCAAAGTCGTCGCTGCAATAGTGATACATCCACTTCATCACCTGATCGGCGCGGAAGGGTTTCTCGCCTAAGTTTTTAAAAAACTCGCGCATCTGCTGACGGTTGAGATCCAGCAGGTTAATTTTTCCATCTTTATTGGCAACCGCCGGGATGGCGATCTCAGGCGTGACATTGAGTTCTGACATAATTGATTCCGGCCTCGTTATTACACGTTATGGCCCCTGGAGGGTTGAAAAAGAAACGCCCCACAAAATGGGGGCGTTGCATTGTACAAATTATGCTGCACGGATGCCACGATTACCCGCGACATTGGCGTAATAAAGTGTAAAGAGATTAACGGGTGCGCGGGCACACTTCGCCTTCAGCGAAGAAGTAGGCAATTTCACGCTCGGCAGATTCCACAGAATCCGAGCCGTGAGTGCCGTTTTCGGTCAGGCTGTCAGCGTAATCGGCACGCAGCGTACCGGCCAGCGCGTTCGCCGGGTTGGTCGCACCGAGGATTTCGCGGTGGCGACGCACGGCATCTTCACCTTCCAGCACGGTCACAACAATCGGACCGGAGGTCATGAAAGAAACCAGGCCGTCAAAGAAAGGTTTGCCCTGATGTTCTGCATAGAAGCCACCCGCTTTCTCTGAAGAAAGATGCAGCATTTTGGTACCGACGATTTTCAGCCCTGCTGTTTCAAAACGAGCAAAGATGCTGCCAATAACGTTTTTTGCCACCGCATTAGGTTTGATGATGGAAAAAGTACGTTCAATAGCCATGATAACCTCTGTGTATTGTTCTGCCGTTGCGCATTGCGCGGGATTCGAGTGCGCGAATTATAATGAGCAACCCGGGCGTTGCCTATGGATGAAGATAACATTTTTTTAAAATAAAGTGAGTTTCAGCAACAATTGTTGCGCATCCCATGCCGATGCTGGCGGCAGGTCGGACAGACAGCACTATGGTTTTCCCATGCGGCAAACGGGCGCTGGCAGGACTGGCAGCGTAATTTCACCAGCGGTAGTGCTCCCGGCGGCTCATGGCGCGGCCCCTCTTCCAGCGTCAGCGCCTGATACTGGCAAACCGCCTCGCAGTTTCCGCAGTGGGTACAGTGTGCGGAATCAATGATAAACGCGTTTTCTTCAATGCGCAGGGCGCTCTCCGGGCAGACCCGGCTACAGGCTCCGCAGAGTTCACACTGCGGGATATGAATGACCGGGATCGTCTCGCTGATTTGAGGATAAAGCTCACGCAGCACCCGCCGTCCTGACGGCACGCGGGCGCTTTGGGCGGTACCGGCATGAAGCAGCGCGCGCCTGGCATTGTCCACGTCCCCACGCACAGGAGGCACCAGCCGCCAGCCGGGTTCCTGCCAGCCGCGCAGCACCAGATTCAGCCGCGCCACCGCCAGCGCCCAGCCGGGATGCTTTTCGGCATCGCAGGCCACAGCACGAATATGATAAAGCCGGTGCCAGATCAGCAGTTCACGGGTATTTGGCGCGAGAGGAGAAAACGGGGCGACCAGCGTATCGCCCTGATAACGGCGCGAGGGAGCGTCGATTCCGGCGATCGCCGCGGTCGGGCAGGCAAAAAGGCATTCACCGCAGCGCAGACAGGCATCGGCATTGAGGGTGATTTTGCCATCGCTAAGCGCGATCGCCTGCACCGGACAACTCTCGACGCAGGCGCGGCAGGAAGAATGGCGCAGAAGCTGGCGCACGCAGCGGGCACCGATCGCCGGTGCCCGCTCTTTTTCAGTCAGCGAAAAACGCACGCTTAACCGATGCTAAAAAAGATAAAGCGCAGGACCACTTCCGCAGCCAACAGCAGTACGGCTCCCAGCATCAGCATACCTGTGGCTTTACGCAGGCTGCCGACGACAAAACCGAGCATCCCCAGCACTGAAATCACCCAGCCTGCGAGATACAGACCGTGCAACTGCTGTAGCCGTTCTAACGGCGCGTGCGGGAAAGTGACCACCTGCTGACTGGTTTCGAGGATGGCGCTGAACCACAGCGGCTGCACCAGCAGTCGTGCCAGGACCACCACCGCCACCACGGCAGAGGCAATCTTCACCAGCCGGGGTAAAAAGCTCCAGCGCCCTTTCAGCGCCAGCAGCGCGACCAGCACCGATCCGACGATCCCTGACGTACCGAAGAACAGGAACAGGGTATTCACATGCTGCCAGGTGATCACCGAAGCGTGCATGTAAATCTGCGCCATGCAGAAGACGTCAATCACCCCCAGCAGCGCCGCCAGCGGCAGCAGTAAACCGCTGCCCGGTTTGCGAACGATCATGAGCAGCCCGCTTAACCCCAGCGCTGCCAGATACAGCGAGGCAAATACCACTTCGCGGCTCAGCCACGAGCTTGCCACATGGCGCAGCGCGTTAAGGGCATTCAGCGGATAGCCCATATGCAGCATTGAGGCCAGCAGCCCGATGCAGGCCATCCCGAAGGCAATGATAACGCCGGGCAGCACCGAGCCTGCGCGCCGACGCAGCAGCGCCAGCCACAGCGTCACCCCGACCGACCCCTGAAGCAGGAACGTAAAGAGCAGTAACGGTAACTCATGCATGGCGATGCTCCTCTTTTTCCGCGCCCTGATGCGGTTTAATCACCAGATTAGGATGGGTAATGCTGGCTTCCGGTAAGCCTTTCACACTGTTCACGCTGCCGTATTGCGCGCGCAGTTCATCGATGGGACCAAACTTAATTGCCCCCAGCGGACAGGTTGCCACGCACACCGGCTGTTCCCCTTTCGCCTGCAAATCAACGCAGAAATCGCATTTCGACATCTGCCCGGTTTGCTCGTTAAGCTGCGGCGCGCCGTAAGGACACGACCACGCGCAGTAGCCGCAGCCGACGCATTTATCGGTGTTGACGCGCACGATACCGTCGCCCGCCCGCTTGTGCATGGCGGTCGTCGGACAGTTTTTGGTGCAGATGGGGTCGGCACAGTGGTTGCAGGAAATAGACAGCGTGTAGGCGAACACGTTGTTTTGCATTCCGCCCTGCCCGGTCGGCACAAATCCGCCGCCGGTCACTTCATAGACGCGGCGAAAACGGCGTCCCACTTCCAGATTGTTTTTATCTTTACAGGCGACCTGACAGGCTTTGCAGCCGGAGCAGCGCGAAGAATCGATAAAAAAGCCCAGCTGTTTGTCGCTCACTGGCGGATAGTCTTTAAACTGACTCATGCTTTAGCTACCTCCACGAGCATGGTTTGATGCGAATTGCCCTTTGCCAGCGCGGTGATCCGCGCTGAACTTAATACGTTGGCGCAGCCGCCGCGATCGATACCCTGCGCGTCCGGTTGCCACCAGGCCCCCGCCTGCATCGCCACCACACCGGGGATAATGCGCGGCGTGACTTCCGCCGGTACAATACTGACGCCGCGATCGTTCTCAATGCGCACCTCGTCGCCCTGCTTAATACCCCGGCTTTGCGCATCCTGCGGGTTAATCCACAGTTTCTGCGTCTGCACCTCCTGCAACCACGGGTTAGCGTACTGCGTGGAGTTGGCGCGGTTTTTCCCTTTCCAGGTAATCAGTTGCAACGGGTATTTTGCGGTCAGAACATCTTCCGGCCCTTCATGCGCGGGAACGTAATGTGACAGCGCCGGGATCTCCGGGTGCTGCATGTCGTACAGCCGCTTTGAGAAAATCTCAATTTTGCCGGACGGCGTCGGGAAAGGATGATTTTCCGGGTCACGAATGTTATCGGCGAAAGCCACATACGGCTCGCTTTTGAACAGATGCTGACGCGTTTTTTGCAGGGTGGCGAAATCCGGCAGGTTTTCATCCGGCATCGCCAGCCGGGTTTGCTCCCAGATATGCTCGATCCACTGCCGCTCGTCGCGCCCCTGGCTGAATTCTTTTTCGATGCCCAGTTTTCCGGCAACGTCGCGCAGCCATTCGTAGTCCGAACGCCGCTCAAATTCCGGCTCGACCAGCTTTTCCGACAGCACCAGATAGCTGCCCGTCCCCCAGGTTTCACCGATGTTCCAGCGCTCCATAAAGCTGGTTTCCGGCAGCAGCAGGTCGGCGTATTTGGCGCTTGGCGTCATGTAGAGATCGCTTGCGACGATGAATTCAATTTTGGATTCATCTTCCAGCAGTCGTGCGGCCTGGTGCAGATCCGGGTTCTGATTGGTGAGATAATTACCGGCCAGCGAAAACAGCAGGCGAATATTGCTGTCGAGTTTTTCCGCCCCTTTCAGCCCGTCCTGCGGCGTGACTTTAGCGGCGTCGTCCGCCGCCTGCATCCAGTTCATCACCGAGATTTGTGCTTTTACCGGGTTATCCGGCATGTCAGGGCCGACGCAGAATTTTCGGTTGGCGCTGCCGCCATAGCCCGCCGCCCAGCCGCCCATCACGCCGACGTTACCGGTGATGGTCGCCAGCAGCGTGGAGCCGCGCGCGGTACGTTCCCCGCAGTTATGACGCTGCGGTCCCCAGCCCTGAATTAAGGCAGCGGGTTTGGTATTCGCATAATCACGCGCTAACTGGCGGATAGTTTGCGCCGGAACATGGGTGATTTTCTCCGCCCATTCCGGGGTCTTGCGCACGCCGTCTTTGGCACCGGTTAAATAGGCCACCAGCGATTCGTTTTCCGGCACCCCTTCCGGCATGGACGCCTCATCAAAGCCCAGCGTATGGCGACGGATAAACGCTTCGTCATGCAGCTTTTCAGTGATGATGACGTACATCATCGCGTCCATCAGCGCGTTGTCAGTGGTCGGCAGCAGCGGGATCCACTGATCCGCCAGCGACGCCACGGTATCGGAATAGCGCGGATCGACAATGATAAAGCGCGTGCCGTTTTGCTTCATCTGTTGGAAATAATGATTGGTATGCCCAAAGATGGTTTCAGTGGGGTTATGGCCCCAGAGGATCACCAGTTTTGTGTCGCGCAGGGTATCCAGCGAGCTGCCGCTGGCAGCCGTACCGTAGGTATAAGGCGTTGCCGCCGCCGTGTTCCCCATGCTGACCGAGTGATAACTTGCCAGATAGCCGCCGGTTAAATTCAGCAGCCGCTGCGCCATTGCATTGCCGGAAAAGGTGCCGCCGGAGGTAGCGGTGCCGACGTGCATATAGCGCGAGGACGGGCCGTATTTGGCGGTAATACTTTTCAGCTTGTCGGCGATCAGGGTGGTCGCTTCGTCCCAGGAAATGCGCGCAAACTTACCTTCTCCGCGTTTGCCCACGCGCTTCATCGGATATTTCAGCCGATCCGGGTGGTAAACAAATTTGCGGTAGCTGCGGCCGCGCACGCAGGCGCGCATGATCGGCATTTGCGGGTCGAGAGCATCGTCCGGGCGGGTAGAGATACGGGTGACAACGCCTTCTTTTACGTGCGCGCGGATGTCGCATTTGCCGCCGCAGTCGAAGGTGCTACAGGTGTGAACGACGCGCTCGTTATCCACCGCTTGCGCCACAGGATGCGCAGGCTTTTCCCCGGCGTGACTTACAGAAGAAAAAAATGGCAGGGTAATCAGCGCGGAACTGGCCTGTAAAAAATGGCGTCGCGAAACAGGAGGAATGAGATCCTCGCCAGGGTTATTTTTTGTACTCATCAGTCTTATCCCTAAATAAAACTGATTTTCACGTCTTTAGCGCGGATGACTTTTGACTTTTGTCAACTAACCCGGAGGTAGTAAAGCCATTGATTATTAATGGAAATAGTTATTATTTAACTTGCGCAGAATAACCGCATTTTGCCGTTTATTAACGCAGTTCGAAACTTACTGTTACCATTTGCCCGGACTCGTCCATCCCGACCAACTGATAGGCACCCGCCTTCTCAAGCTGTAGCGTAACAGAATTTCCCGCTTCGCTTAGCGCCTCACCGTTCAAAAACCACCAGCGTCGGCCTTCCCCGCCGGTAGTTTGTACAGGCAGAGAAACGCTCGCCTGCCCCGGCAGATGACGGATCACCGCCCCTTCACGCACGCCGGACAGCACCAGCGGCAGCAGATTTTGCTGCTGGCGCGGCGGGCACTCTTTTGCGGCCACGGGCAGCCGCGCCGTCCGTCGCTCTCCCGCAGGCAGCCACGGCTCCAGCGGCAGCGGCCAGACCTGGAGTTCTTTCTCGGTGGCGTCAGGACAATCCGCCGCTACCCGCTGCCCGGCACGGTTCAGCCAGACCGGGAAGCGGATGCCCCGGATGCCTTCCTGACCCGGCAACAGCAGCGTGGGCGGCTGGCTGTTATCAAGCAGCCAGGTTGCCAGCCGCCGACGGCAGTTGCTGTCACCGGCGGGAAGCGACTGGCCGCCCGGCCAGCAAATGGTAGCCGCGCTGACCGACGACGGACGCGGATCGACCGGCGTGCGCTCCCCGGACAACGCCGGGCGCGATTGCAGGATATTATTAAGCTGGTTGAGGATCGGCACCGCGCTGGCAAAGCCGAACTGCCCTGCCACCGGCGTGCCGTCCGGGCGACCGGTCCAGATGCCGAGGGTATAACGCGCGTTGAGGCCAATCGCCCACGCATCGCGGTAGCCGTAGCTGGTGCCGGTTTTCCACGCCAGCGGAGCTACGCGCGGCAGAGATCCATCAGGCAGAGGCTGATCTTCCCCGCCGAGAATACGGCGAATGATCCACGCCGATCCGGGCGAAAGCAGCGGACGCTCGACCAGCGGATCGCCCGGCAGCAGCCGCAGCCTTCCGGCTTTGCCGTGACGCGCAAACGCGCTGTAGGCCGCGGTAATATCCGCCAGCCGAGCCCCGGCTCCGCCGAGGATCAGCGCCAGATTCGGCTGGGCGTTGGCGGGCAGGATCAGCGGCAACCCGGCATTACGCAGGCGGGCGGCAAACTGCTTCGGCCCGTAGGCTTCCAGCACCTGAACGGCAGGCAGGTTAAGCGAGCGCATCAGGGCGTCACTCATGCTGACCGGGCCGTGAAAACCGCTGTCAAAGTTGCCGGGACGGTAATCCCCCACCCGGCGCGGCACGTCCTGTAACAGCGAAGCGGGATGGATTAAACCTTCGTCCATCGCCATCCCGTAAACGAAGGGTTTCAGCACCGATCCCGGCGATCGGACCGCCGCCACCATATCCACATGACCGAAGCGGGTATCGTCGTTGATGTCCGCCGACCCAACCCAGCCGCGCACTTTCATATTGGTGTGATCGACAACGATCATCGCCAGCGAACTGCGCGGCGGCAGGCGGGATTTCCAGTTCATCGCCAGCTCTTCCATCTGCCGCTGTAGCGTGGCGTCCAGCGTGGTGATGATTTTATCGTCTTTACTTTTACTCAGTACGCGGCGGGAAAAGAGCGGGGCCAGCTGCGGCATCTGGCGCGGGAACAGCCAGACCGGCTCCTGCTGCGCCTCTTTCACCTGCGCGGCGCTCCACACGCCCTGGGTGAGCATCCGGTTGAGCACTTTATCGCGCGCCACCTGCGCCCGATCCGGCCAGCGGTCCGGGCGCAAACGGCTGGGAGCCTGTGGCAATACCGCCAGCAGCGCCGCTTCCGAATAGCTCAGCTGTGCCGGAGATTTCCCCAGATAGGCCCAGCTCGCCGCCCCCACGCCCTGAAGCGTTCCGCCAAACGGCGCGCGGTTGAGATAGAGGGTGAGAATGTCGCGTTTTGAGAGGTGCCATTCGAGCTGAATTGCCCGCCAGACCTGGCGAACTTTACCGCCAAAGGTGCGCGAGTGCGGATCGAGCAGCCGCGCCACCTGCATGGTCAGCGTGCTGCCGCCGGAAACGATTTGCCCGGAGGTGAGATCCTGCCAGGCTGCGCGGGCAATCGCCAGCGGATTAATCCCCGGATGTTTCCAGAACCAGCGATCCTCGTACTGGAGTAGCGCCTGAATATAGCGTGGCGACACCTCTTCCGGCGTCACCGGATAGCGCCAGATCCCCTCGGCGTCGGCAAAACGCCATAGCGGAGTGCCATCTTCCGCCACCACCACCCGGGCAGGGGCGACCTCCTGCAACGGCAGCGGCCACAGGCGATCGGCAGCCAGCGCCGCCAGCCACACTAATAACGGAAAACCCGCCAGCCAAAGCCAGCGGGTTTTTATTTTACCGAATACGCGCATCTTACGGCGTGACGATCACAGGTCCAGTCGTCAAACCGGTCGCGCGCCACTGCGGAACA
Source organism: Enterobacteriaceae bacterium UBA5654 (assembly GCA_002421005.1). Classification (GTDB taxonomy): domain Bacteria; phylum Pseudomonadota; class Gammaproteobacteria; order Enterobacterales; family Enterobacteriaceae; genus Superficieibacter. The sequence continues at coordinate 600,713 of DIJC01000014.1, forward strand.
TACATCGATTCAACCTGCGGAGCAGGCAACTGGTAAGTCCCCGGCGTCACCGCACGCGCCAGATAAACCAGCGTCACCGGCTGCCCTTCGTTAACCGCCACGGCGGCGACGAAACGGTCATCGCGGAATTCGATATGCTGAATATCCGCCTGCTGCATTTGCGTAATCAGCGCCTGCACTTCGGTGGCGTTATCTTCAAGGCTGGCGCTGCTGTTACCCAGATTCTGGTTTTCCAGCTCCAGTCCGGCAGGCAGCAGATCCACGACCAGCGCATCCGGTACATTCTGGCTGGCGGAGACTTCGAGCTGTACCAGCACCAGATCGCCACTACGCAGAGAAGAAAGGGACTTCGTCCGGCCCTGGGTATCGTAGATATGACGTTCAATTTTCAGCACGTTGCTGGAAGGATTAGGTGCATATTCCGGGTAGCCAGTGCTGTCCAGACGCAGCCACAACGGCTGGCTGCCGGTGTTGGTGACCTGCAGCATGGAAAGCCGATCGCCAGCGACGTTACGCACCTGCGCTTTGTCCGCGCTAAGCGGCTGCGCGTCCAGCGAAGTCTGCGCCTGCCAGTTACCCGGCAGATCCTGCAACCCTCTGGCGGCGAGGAATAGCGCGTTGGTTTCCTGGGTAGAGAGCCAGCGTTGACCAAACGCCTCTTCCGACAGCGTAATCAGCAGCTGATTTTGCGCGTCCGGCAGCAGGTTGTTCTCTTTGAGCAGCGTCAGCATCATCGCGTCATCGCGCAGTACGCTGCCGTAATCGCCAACCCAGTTGTGATTATTGGCTCGCGGCGTTTTCAGCGCCAGATGGAGCGCCTCCTCGCTACGCGGCGCATCGCCCATCGCTTTGAGAGCAAGGCTCAGTTGCAGCAGCGGCAAACCGGACGTCGCCTGCTGATGACGTTCCCAAATCTCACGCAGCGCGCCCAGCGGCGCTTTTTGCTGACGCGCCAGCACCAGCGCAGCATACGCCTGCGCGGCGAAGCGGCTCGCTTCGGTGTTATCGGTGTAGCGAATGGTCATCAGGCCCGGCTCCTGCAAATAGCGCAACAGGCGGTTGTTGCCTTTGGTCATCGCGTCAGCCGGTACGCTGTAGCCCTGCTCGCTGGCGCGAACGAGGAAATCCATCACGTAAGCGGTAAGCCAGTATTCTTCCTGTCCGTCCCGATCCCACAGCGCAAAGCCGCCGTCCATACGCTGCATTTGCAGCAGGCGGGAAATGCCAAGGTCGATAGCCGCGCGACGGTTTTCGTCGCTGTCGCCCTTAATGCCTAATGCTTTAAGCTGCGCGGCGCTGGTATACAGCGACGGGAACAGCCCGCTGGTTGTCTGCTCAAGGCAGCCATACGGATACGCCTTCAGCTCGCGAATATAGCGCGCCAGATTTAACGGCGGCTTGCCGCTTAGCGTCAACTGGCCTTCCAGCGTGACCGGCGAGAAGTTCTGCACCACGTTCTGCGGCATCTGCCAGCTTTCGCCCGGCTGGAGTACCGAACCCAGGTTCACCGTCTGCGCCGGGAAAGCCGGACGCACACCGAGCTTCCACTGTTTTTGCAGCGCGGGCAGATTTTCACCCGGCAGGTTGACGCCGCTCACCGTGGCATCCACCTGGCCATCGCCAAATCCTTCTCCGGCGCTCACCGGCACAAACAACGTGCTGCGCTCGCCGGGCGCGAGCGTCAGCGGATTCGGCTGCGCGCCTTGCAGCGACAGCAGGCCGCTGGTTTTGAGTTCGACGTTCAGGGTCTGCGGTTTGTCGGTCAGGTTAGTGATATCAAGCGTCAGGCGCGAGGTGTCACCGCTGGCGATAAAGCGCGGCATATTCAGCTCGGCAATCACCGGCGCGGCGACGATCACTTTGTCCTCGCTGCTGCCGAAATCTTCCGCCGTCCACGCCTGCGCCATGACCCGCAGTTCGCCGTTGAAGTCGCCAATCGGCAGCGTCACCGTACCTTCACCTTTATCATCCAGCACCACCGGCTGCGCCTGCTGGGCAATGATAGTGACGTGGTTGACCGGCGGTTTGCCGCCGCGATTAAGCTCGTCGCCGTCACCACCAAAACGCAGGCTGGCAAGACGTCCCTGCCCTTCAATCACCTGGCCGTAGATATCATAGATATCCGCGCCGTAGCGTTTCTGACCGAAGAACGCTTTCCACGGGTCCGGCGTGGCGTAATCGGTAATATTGAGCACCCCGCTGTCCACGGCGGAGAGCAATACGTTGACCTGTTTCGGCAGCGCGCCGTCTTTCACGCTGGCTTTGACCTTGACCGTCAGCGGCTGATTCGGACGCATTTTTTCCGGCCCATCCAGGGTGATATTCAGGCGACGGTTTTCATCGCCCATCGGCAGATGAAGAATACCGACCGCGCGTTTCGGCGTTGCCGAGCGGGATTTATCACCGGGGCGCACCACCAGCGTGCTCAGATAGAGATCGTGACGATTCCAGCTTTTATCGATGGGAATCGAAAGATCCATACCGGTGGCCGGCACGTCGATTTCCTGCCACCACAGCGGCCCATCGCTGGATTCGACCATCGCGTAGCCTTTCCCGGCGGCGGGTGCGGCGACATGCAGCTTGATAGTTTCGCCCGGTTTATAGAAGGATTTATCCAGCTTCAGGGTCACGCGGTCAGGGCGTGCTGCGCCGGTGCCGTCGCTGTTATCCTGCCAGCTGTAACCGGCCCAGAAGCGCACGCTGCTCACCGTCTCGTTGGGCGCTTTCACTTCCAGGCGATAAGAACCCCACTCAACCGGGAAACTGACCTTGCCGGTGGCATCCGCCGCCAGATCGAGAGACTGCTCGCCTTCAACCAGATCTTTTTGATCGAACTGCGATTCCCAGCCTTCGCTTTCCGACCAGTTCCAGAAGTAATCGCGGCGTTCGCGGATCAGACGCACCTGCAAGCCGGAAACGGCTTTCTTTTGCCCTTCGGCGTTGGCGTAAACGATATCAAACGCGGCGGTGCTGTTCTCTTCGACCACCGGCTGATTGACGGTGGCATCGGTGCGGTAATCATAAACGGCTTTACTGGCAAACTGCGGACGAATGCCCGGCAGAGTATCCGCAGGCCAGATCGCCTGTTCCGCACGTCGGGTCACCGGACGACCACCTGACTCCAGCAGACTGCCCTGCAGCAGGACCTGAAGCGGGGAATGCGCTTCCTGCCACTGGCTTTCTGTGCTCACCTGCCCGCGCCCTTTTTCATCCAGCTTCATGTTGACTTCATCCAGCGTGCGGGAAAGGTTTTCCTCGCGCACATCGCCGAACTGGAATCCGGGCAGCGCGTCCACCGCTTCGCGCAGCGGACGCAGGAACAGCTTGCCCTGTAACGTGTTACCGGCAGCCGGTGCGCCGTACAGATAGTAGCCGACGACATTAAAATCAACCGTATCGCCCGGTGCCAGCGGCGTTTTCTGCGCGGTCAGATTCAGCGCCATCCGTTCCGGCATAAAGTCTTCGACGTTGAAATCCCACAGGCGCGGCTGGTTATCGCCGGTGTTGGCGCGAACGTGCCACATTCCGGTGGCGGCGCTGCTTTCCAGCGGGAAGTTAAAGCGATACAGACCGTTTTCCGGCTTGCTCACCACCGTGCGGATCACCTGACCATCGGGCTTGATGACCTCCAGCTTGACCGGCTGTTCCGCCAGCGCTTTGCCGTCGCTGTCGCGCAGCAGGCCGTTAAGGATCACCGTTTCGCCGGGGCGATAGAGATCGCGCGGGCCGAACATAAAGAACTGTTTGCTGTAGCCGGGATCGCCCGCCACTTTAAACTCGGCCAGATCGAGGGCCGGAAGGTTAAGATCCAGTAAGGTGGTCTGGCCTTCTTTGCGAGCCAGCAGCAGCGCGCCCTGCTTTTCGCTTTGCAGCGTCGCGCGACCGTTATTGTCGCTGGTGGCCTGCGCCAGCGTCTGCCCTTTCTCATTAAGCAGAGTGACGTCCACGCCGGACTGAAGCGCGCCGTTTTCGAGGCTCTGGGTGAAAACTTCCAGCCGGTTGTGATAACGGTGAGTCGACAGGCCGATGTCGCTTAAGGTGAACAGCGTGGCGGCATTGCTGTACGTGTAATGCCCGGCCTGATTCATCACCGCAATATAAACCCCGGCCTGCTGGAGTGGTTTAATGTCGCTTAGCGGCAGCAGCAGTTTTTCCTGGGTATTTTTTGCCGGATTGAGATCAAAGCGCCCGGTATACACCAGATCAGCCATTTTCAGCAGTTCGTCTGATTCCCAGTTGGACAGCGAGCTGCGGTATTCCCACTGGCTGACGAAGGACGCCAGCGATTCCGGCTTGATGCGGAAAAAGTTAACGTCAATGTTATCGACATTCAGCGCCATCACCGGCAGCCCTTCCACCACTTTACCCGGCAGCAGCGATCCACGGCTGGCAAAGCCGATGCTCGGCTGAATATTGCGGGTAGTAATGGCTTTCTCGAAAGATTGCCCGAAGGTGGCTTTGTTGAGGGCGGTCACGCCCGCATCCACGGTCAGCACCAGGTTACGGTTCGGCTCAAGGTGGCGCAGCCGCAGCTCTTTCAGATTGGGAGCCAGCTCCCACGCGCCGTCAACCTTGCCCTCTTTTTTATCGACCAGATGAACGGTACGCGAAAAATCCTGCTCCGGGTCGAGCGGAATGGAGAACGTCAGCACCAGTGTCGCCGCACCGTCGAGCTGAACTTCGGAGGCATCCAGCAGTTTTAATTCTTTCCCCTGGCTTTGCTCGGCCAGCTTTTTGAGCTGTTCGCCATCGGGCTTAGCCGGGGCCGCTTTTTGCGGCGCGGCAGCAGCCGATGCGGCTGGCGCGGCGGCCTGGGGTTTATCGTTGTCATCACACCCGGAAAGGGCGAAGGCGGTCATCAACGCAAAGGTTACTGCGGCAAGACGAAACTGTTTCATCCGTTAATCCCTGGCCGAAAAGCCAACAAATATGGTTGCTCAATATTATGCGCGAGTTTGGGAAATACTAAAGGCTGAAAGCGTATTTTAACGCAACCGGGTAAAAATCGGGGCTTCCGGCCGGATGTTACCTCACTCACACTCTGCAAAGTAACATGTTACATCGGGCGTCATTTGTTTTTAAAACAATCAGATAGATAGCTTTCAAACGGTCTTCACTGCTAACGTTAAACTGAAAGACGCCATCTTGTGCGCGGTTCAATAACAGAGGGAAAAGTATGAAACGAGCCGTTAACGCCCTACAAAACTTTGGCAAGTCGCTGTATGGCCCGGTACTGATTTTACCGATCGTCGGTTTATTTATCGCGTTTGGTAACGTGCTGGGCAACGGTAATCTTGCCGAATACCTGCCCTTTCTCGGGCATCCGCTGATCCAGAGTATCGGTCAGCTGATTGCCAAATCTGCGGTTTCCGTGCTGGTCAATCTGGCGCTGGTCTTTGCCGTGGGCATTCCGATTGGCCTTGCCGCGCGTGATAAAGGCTATGCGGCGCTGATCGGGCTGGTGACGTTCGTGGTGTTCATCAACGCGATGAACGTGACGCTCCAGTTGCAGGGCGCGCTGGCTCCGGCCGAACACATGCGTGCCGCCGGGCAAAGCATGGTGCTCGGCGTGCAGGTGCTGGAGATGGGCGTTTTTGCCGGTATCCTGACCGGTGCGCTTTCCGGCTATCTCTACAACCGTTACTCCGGCGTCCAGTTTTCCGGGGCGATGGCGATTTACTCCGGTCACTGCTTTGTCGCCATTATTATGCTGCCGGTGTCGATTATTCTCGGCGTGGTGATGAGCGAACTGTGGCCGTTTGCCCAGCAGGGCATCAGCGCGCTGGCCTTGCTGATCAAAGGCTCCGGGGCGTTTGGCGTCGCCGTCTACGGTTTCCTTGAGCGCATTCTGGTGCCGACGGGGCTGCATCATCTGGTCTACACGCCGTTTTTGTACACCGAACTGGGTGGCACCTCGGACGTATGCGGCCAGGTTTACCAGGGCGCGCGCAATATCTATTTCGCCGAAATGGCCTGCCCGGACGTGAAACAGCTCAGCAGTACCGTGGTGTGGGACGCGCGCGGTATCAGCAAAATGTTTGGTCTGCCCGCCGCCGCGCTGGCGATGTATATGACCGCTAAACCGGAGCGCAAAGCCGCCGCGAAAGCGATTTTGATCCCCGCCGCGCTGACGTCAATGCTGGTCGGCGTGACCGAACCCATTGAATTCTCCTTCCTGTTTGTCGCTCCGCTGCTGTTTGTGGTTCACGCGGTGCTGACCGGCATCGGCATGATGCTGTTTTACCTGCTCGACGTTCACGCCATCGGCGCGAACGGCATCATTGATTTCGTGCTCTACAACCTGCCGCTCGGCACGGAGAAGTCCAACTGGCCGATGTACATCGTCGTCGGGCTGATTATGTTCGTCCTCTATTTCGTGGTGTTCCGTTTCCTGATCCGCCATTTCGATATGAAAACGCCGGGCCGTGAAGAAGAAGATCAGGAAACGCGCCTGTACAGCAAACAGGAGTATCAGGCGAAAGGCCAGAATGACGGGCTTGGCGAGGCGATTATCGAAGGGCTGGGCGGGCGCGGCAATATCGACGTGGTCGATAACTGCTACACCCGCCTGCGCGTCACGGTGAAAGACGTGACCATTATTGACGAGCCGCGCCTGAAGGCGACCGGCGCGAAAGGCATTATCAAACAAGGTAATAACGTTCAGGTAGTCTACGGGCTGCATGTTAAAAAAATGCGAGAGGCCGTAGAGACGGTGCTCTGAAGGAGGCATAAAGATGTTGAAATCCCCATTTATTTTATCCATTGCGGGCGGCGGCAGTACCTACACTCCCGGCATCGTGAAAAGCCTGATGCTGCGACTGGAAGATTTTCCGCTGGCTGAAATTCGCCTCTACGACATTGACGAAGCCCGGCAGAACACCATTGCGCCGGTCGTGGAAAAAGTGATTCGCGATCACAGTCAGCAGATTAAATTCACCGTCACCAGCGATCCGCAAACGGCATTCAGCGGCGCGCACTTTGTTTTCGCCCAGATGCGCGTCGGCCAGTACAAAATGCGCGAGCAGGATGAAAAAATTCCGCTGCGCCATGGCGTCGTGGGTCAGGAAACCTGCGGTCCCGGTGGGCTGGCTTACGGGCTGCGCACCATTCTGCCAATGGTCGAACTGATCGATATGGCAGAGCGCTACGCCGATAAAAAAGCGTGGATTGTGAACTACTCCAACCCGGCGGCTATCGTTGCCGAAGGCGTGCGCCGCCTGCGTCCGCACGCGCGGGTGCTGAATATTTGCGATATGCCGGTGGCGGCGATGCGCAATATGGGCGCGATCCTCGGCGTCGATCGGCATAAACTGGAGGTGGATTATTTTGGCCTCAACCACTTCGGCTGGTTCACCCGCGTACTGGTCGATGGCGAAGATCGCCTGCCGGAACTGCGTCGTCACATCGCGCAGTTCGGCCTGTTAACCGAAGATGCCGCCCAGACCGACCCGCAGCACGCCGATCCCTCGTGGGTAAAAACCTGGCGCAATATCAAGCCGATTATGGATCACTTCCCGGACTATTTGCCGAATCCGTATCTGCAATATTATTTAATGCCCAACGATATCGTCGAGCATCAGGATCCGAACTATACCCGCGCCAATGAAGTGATGAACGGGCGCGAGAAAAAGCTCTTTGCCGCCGCTGAAGAATACAAGCGCAGCGGGATCCTGCCGGATGCCTTCCACGTCGGCGTTCACGGGGCGTTTATCGTTGACGTCGCCTGCTCGCTGGCATTCGACCTGCGCCAGCGCCATCTGGTGATCGTCGAGAACAAAGGCGCGATTGCCAACCTGCCTTACGATGCCATGGTCGAAGTGCCTGCCTATATCACCAGCGAAGGACCAGAGCCTGTGCGGATGGGCGCGGTGCCGCTGTTCCACCAGACCCTGCTGATGCAGCAACTGGCTTCGGAGCAACTGCTGGTCGAAGCCACTATTGAAGGCAGCTATGAGAAAGCGCTTCAGGCATTTACCCTCAACCGCACGGTGCCGACCATGCAACATGCGAAAGCGATCCTTGACGATATGATCGAAGCCAACCGCGAATACTGGCCGCAGCTACAGCAAGCCTGGAAAAATGGGGAGGCGGTCAAATAATTTCGCCGTGGACTTGCTTGTCGATGCGGGAAAAAACACCGACAATTCAGGGATGATGAAAAAAACGGAGGCAAGCATGTCCACTTCATTTTTTGTGGCAGCCGACTGGCTGACTGAACACGCTGCGGATCCTGAGATCCAGATTATTGATGCGCGCATGGCTCCGCCGGGTGCTGACGACCGCGACATCACAGAAGAGTACCGCGCCGGGCACATTCCCGGCGCAATTTTATTTGATATTGAAGCGCTCTCCGATCACACCAGTCCCCTGCCCCACATGATGCCGCGTGCCGAAGCCTTTGCCGTGGCAATGCGCGAACTGGGTGTCAGTCAGGATAAGCATCTGGTCATTTACGATGACGGCAATCTTTTCTCCGCCCCGCGCGCCTGGTGGATGTTGCGCACGTTTGGCGCACAGAACGTTTCTATTCTTGCAGGCGGACTCATTGGCTGGCTGCGCGACGGTCTGCCGCTGGAATCGAACGTCGCCGATCTGCCAGAAGGCGAGTTTGACGCGGAACTGGACAGCAACGTAGTGCAGCGCCTGACCGACGTCATGCTGATCAGCCATGAAAAAACGGCGCAGCTGGTGGATGCCCGCCCCGCCGCCCGCTTTAACGCCCAGGCCGACGAACCGCGTCCTGGCCTGCGGCGGGGGCATATCCCCGGTGCGCTTAACGTGCCGTGGACCGATCTGGTCGTCAACGGAGAACTGAAGACGACCGATGAACTCAGCGAAATCTTTGCCCGCCAGGGCGTGGATCTGCGTCAGCCGATTGTCGCCAGCTGCGGCTCCGGCGTTACCGCCGCCGTCGTGGTGCTGGCGTTAACTACGCTTGGCGTTTCTGACGTGAAGCTCTACGACGGCTCGTGGAGTGAATGGGGCGCGCGCGACGATCTGCCCGTTGAACCCGCCTCATAATGGATAACCGCCTCGCTCCTCTTCTCTCGCGCGGGGAAACGCTTTCCCGCGCGGAGTACCGCGCGCTGGCGCACCTGACGGAGCACCCTCTGCTGGTGGGGCATATTACGGTGCGCGAACTGGCAAAGCAGACCTTTGTCTCTACCGCCACCATCGTGCGGCTGTGCCAGAAGCTGGGCTTTAGCGGCTACAGTGAATTTATCTGGCACTGTAAACAGCTTCTCTCCGGCACGCCGCACATCAGTGAACAGCCGTTCGGCGCCCAGGACGAACTGCCCATTTTATTCGAGCGCTTTGTCGCTAATTATCAGCAAACCTTTCGTTGGATCAGTGCGGAAAAGCGCCGCCATTTCACTTCCCTGCTGCGCGATAAAGAAAGTTTCTTTTTATATGGCGCGGGATTTTCTTATCTCTTTGCCGAATATCTGACTAAAAAATTACAGGTGCTGGGCAAAGCCGCGTTTATTTCCGGTCCCGGCGACAGCCGCAATATTTTTCTGAGCAACGCTGCGCGCTATCAGGTATTTATTGCCGTATCGCGCAGCGGCGAAACGGAGCAGGTGCTGGACAAAGCGCGAATCGCCAAAAATGTCGGCATGACGGTGGTCGCCTTTACCCGCGCCTCCGCCAACAGCCTGGCCGGGCTGGCCGATCTTCACTTCGCGCTGTATGACGAAGCGGTGCATTTTGCCGCCGAAGCCGCAGGCATCACCTCGTTCGAATCAAATCTGGTGCTGCTGATTGATTTACTGCTGCTGGAGGCCACGGGGTAATTAACGCCGCAATTTAAATATATTCTTAATTATGCTTTTAGCGTCTTTATTTTATTTATAACCTTTTAGATTGTCTTTTTTGCTTTATAAAAGCAGGGCGAAAATAGAATATTCGCTACATAAATTAATGGACATCGTTAAAACGGCCAGCCTCAATAAAACGCCAAATCCCCTACCGGCAGAAAATGTTTGCCTCTCTGCTCAACAGAATTGACGAGCACGGCGGAGACAAAACCAGTCACGACGCCAGACCGTTCCCTCTCCCGGGAGAGAGGGCCAGGGAGAGGGCAAAAAAATCGGCATCAGACTTTCAGCCAGGTTTATCGTCTTCTGAGGCCCGAATCATCAGGCCTGATTTCCTTAACTGACCGGCATTACTCATAAAACAAGCGTTTTTTATGCTGGCCCATTTCGCGGCTTTTCCAGCGGACTGTATTGCCAAAGCAACTTTTAAATAATTCGGTTCTGCTTAAAGTCGCGCAGGAAACTGCCCCAGCGCTTTTCATAGAACGGCGTGATATGCGCCAGCATAAAGTGGCTGATGCCCTTTTCGCCTTCCGTGACCTGGCACAAATCAACCGGCTCATCGCCGGGTAAGGTATCGCTCGCCACGCTGCCTGCGGCGTGAATAATCTCTTCGATATCCCCTTCCGCTTCGATGCCAATCAGCAGATTTGGCTGCTCGTCGGCGTTTTCTTTTATCGAGCAGACAAACGCGCGCTTCACGGTTTTCAGAGTTTTAAACAGCGTGGTCAGAGAGTCGATCATCTGCGCGGGCGGCTCGGCCACTTCTGATAACAACAGCGAAGTGCCGCCTTCCAGCACCTGCTGGGTGCTGAGCGGGTTGCCCTCTTCGCCGATCAGATGGCTGATTTCACGCGGGGTAAACTCTTTGCCGGTGGCGAGCTTAGCGTTAAGGAACAGCGTCTCGCCGATAGTCATTTCAAACAGCGTGCGTACCGGCATGACGACAAATGCCTGCTCTTGCTCCTCCGCCACCGCCTGCTGTAGCGCCTGTAAGGAGGTGAAAAACGGGATCACGGAGGTTCCATCGTCTTTTTCCCAGTGCTGGAGATCCAGCGCGCTGTCCGCAACTACCGCTTCGCCTTCGGCTGCGGTGCCCGGCACCCAGACGGTTGACTCCAGCAAAGTGCGGAAAAAAGCCGGACGGTGCGCCGGTTCCGTCGCCGCCTGCTCCAGCAGGGTTTCTAATTCATTTTTTGTATCGGACATAGTGATCTCAGGTGGCATCCCCTCCCCCACAGGAGGAGGGGACAACATTACTCAGCGGTTAACAGATTGGCAATGGTACGCACGCCGAGGCCGGTTGCGCCTGCCGACCACTGCTCAACGGCACCTTTGCGATAGGTCGCCGAGCAGTCAATATGCAGCCAGCCCTGACGATAGTTCTCGACGAAGTGCGACAGGAAACCAGCGGCGGTACTTGCGCCAGCCGGATAGGCCGCGCTGCCGGTGTTGTTCAGTTCGGCAAAGTTAGACGGCAGCTGGCTGCGGTGGAACTCCGCCAGCGGCAGACGCCAGAACGGTTCGTTCTCCGCCTTAGCGCTTGCCAGCAGACGATTCGCAAGCTGGTCGTCAAAGCTGAACAGCGCATGGTAATCATTACCCAGCGCCGTTTTCGCCGCCCCGGTCAGAGTTGCGGCATCAATGATCAGCTCCGGCTTTTGCGCTGAGGCGTCAATCAGACCGTCCGCCAGCACCAGGCGCCCCTCGGCGTCGGTGTTCATCACTTCCACCGTTTTGCCGTTGCGGTAATGAATAATGTCACCCAGTTTGAAAGCGTTGCCGCTAATCATGTTATCCGCGCAGCACAGGAACAGCTTCACGCGCTTGTTCAGCCCGCGCTGGATCGCAAATGCCAGCGCGCCAGAAACCAGCGCTGCGCCGCCCATATCAGATTTCATTGAATCCATAAATGCGCTTTGCTTAATGCTGTAGCCGCCGGAATCAAAGGTAATACCTTTACCAACCAGGCAAGCGTACACCGGCGCGTTTTTATCGCCCGTCGGGTTATAGTCGAGCGCCAGCAGCACCGGCTGACGGTCAGAGCCGCGTCCCACGGTGTGCAGGCCAAGATAGTTCTGTTCGCGCAGATCTTCACCTTTCGTGATGCGATAGCTCGCCCGCTCGCCCGCCACGCCGCACAGCAAATCGACCGCGCGCTGCGCAAGCTGTTCCGGCCCTAACTCTTCTGCCGGAGCGTTGATAATATCGCGCACCCAGTCGATGATCTTCAGGCGGTTATCCAGCTCCTGCTGCTGGGCGTCATCCAGCGCCGCCCATTCTACTTTGCGGCTACCCTTCGGTCCTTTATAGCCCTGCCAGAAGGCCCAGCTACGATCCGCATCCCAGCCTTCGCCTGCAAGCTCGACGTGTTTGATGCCCAGGCCGTCAATTTTACGTGCGGCACGCTGGATCAGACCTAAATCGTCGTTACCGTTCAGATGCAGGGAAATGCCGTCATGATTAATACTGTAAGGCGCTTTTTCGCCCCAGCGCGCATCGGCAGGCTGGTTGCTGAGCGTGATTTTCATAGCTTCAGTCATTATATTTATTCCTTATAGCGCATTCGTGAAAACGGGCCGCCCGAAGGCAGCCCGTCAATTTTTACTCTGCTTCATCTAACCAGACTAGCAGAATCGCCTCGAGAATTTTTTCACTGGATGCGCTGGGATCGTCATCAAACTCGTCCAGTTCGCAAATCCACTGATGCATATCGGTGAAGCGCACCGTTTTCGGATCGAGATCCGGGCGGCTGTCATACAACGCTTCGCCGATCTCGCGGCTGTCGGTCCATTTCAGTCCCATGATCAATGCTCCCGCGCGTGGTTGATGGTGTAGCGCGGGATTTCGACCACCAGATCTTCATCGGTGACGCGCGCCTGGCACCCTAAACGGCTTTCCGGCTCCAGACCCCAGGCTTTATCCAGCATGTCGTCTTCGTCTTCGGTGCTTTCTGCGAGGGAGTCAAAACCTTCACGCACGATGCAGTGGCAGGTGGTGCAGGCACAGGATTTTTCGCAGGCGTGTTCGACCTCGATACCGTTGCGCAGGGCAACGTCGAGGATCGTTTCGCCAGTCTCAGCTTCCAGAACTGCGCCATCGGGACAGAGATCCTGATGAGGCAGAAAAACAATCTTTGGCATATTAAACCTCGTCCACGGAGTGACCTTTCAGCGCGCTACGGACCGACTGGTCCATGCGGCGAGCGGCGAACTCCTGGGTTTGCTTATCAACATTTTTAATGGCTTGTTCTATTGCGTCGGTATCATTGCCTTCGGCGGTTATCCGCAGGTGAGCGGCCGCCTCCTCAATGCTCTGACGCTCTGCGGCGCTTAGCAGCGCGGCATCGGCAGCGAGCGCACCGGTCAGACTCTCCAGCACGCGCGCGGCTTCGACTTTTTGCTCCGCCAGCATTCGCGCCTGAACATCCTGCGCGGCATGGCTCATGGAGTCCTGGATCATGGTGGCGATTTCACCATCCGTCAGCCCGTAGGACGGTTTGACCTGAATAGAGGATTCGACGCCGGTCGATTTTTCCATCGCCGTGACGCTCAGCAGGCCGTCGGCATCGACCTGGAAGGTGACGCGAATATGCGCCCCGCCCGCGGGTAACGCCGGAATACCGCGCAGCGCAAAACGCGCCAGCGAACGGCAGTCCTGCACCAGCTCGCGCTCACCCTGCATCACGTGGATGGACATCGCGGTCTGGCCGTCTTTAAAGGTGGTGAATTCCTGCGCGCGCGCCACCGGAATGGTGGTATTACGCGGAATGACTTTCTCCACCAGACCGCCCATGGTCTCAAGGCCCAGCGACAGCGGGATCACGTCCAGCAGCAGCATTTCGCTATCCGGCTTGTTGCCGACCAGAATATCCGCCTGAATTGCCGCGCCGATGGCAACGACTTTATCCGGGTCGATAGCGGTCAGCGGGGTGCGTGCGAAGAACTCGCCGACGCGCTCGCGCACCAGCGGCACGCGGGTCGAACCGCCTACCATCACCACTTCGCGCACTTCCTGCGCCTCAACGCCCGCATCCTTCAGCGCGCGACGGCAGGAGAGCAGCGTGCGTTTGACCAGCGCGGCGATCAGCTCATTGAACTGCGCGCGGGTAACTTCGCCCTGCCAGCCCGCCACGTTGACGGTAGTCACGTCCGCATCGCTGAGCGCGATTTTGGCGGCGATGGCGGCGTCAAGCAGCTGACGCTGCACGCGGTCGTCGCTGCGATCGGCAATCCCTGCCTGCTCGCGCAGAAAATCCGCCAGCAGGTGATCGAAATCATCGCCGCCGAGCGCGGAGTCGCCGCCGGTCGCCAGCACTTCAAACACCCCACGGCTTAAGCGCAGGATCGAAATATCAAAGGTGCCGCCGCCCAGATCGTAAACGGCAATCACCCCTTCCTGACCGGAATCCAGCCCGTAGGCAATCGCAGCGGCGGTGGGTTCATTCAGCAGGCGCAGGACGTGCAGGCCCGCCAGACGCGCGGCGTCTTTGGTGCCCTGACGCTGGGCATCGTCGAAATAGGCCGGAACGGTGATGACTACGCCGTCCAGTTCGCCTTCAAGAGATTCGGTTGCCCGCTCTGCCAGCGCTTTCAGGATATCGGCAGAAATGCGGATCGGGTTGAGTACGCCCGCGTGAGTGGCGATCATCGGCAGGCCGTTTTCGCTGGCCTGGAACTGGTAAGGCAAATGCGGATAGCGCGCCTGAATATCCGCCAGCGAGCGCCCCATCATGCGTTTAACGGAACTGACGGTATTCGCCGGATCCCGCGCCGCCTGCTCACGCGCGGCATAACCCACGCTATGGCTCTGCGACTGATAATGCACGACGGACGGCAGCAGGTGGCGTCCTTCATGGTCAGGGAGCGTTTCTGCCTGACCGCTGCGCACGGTGGCGACCAGCGAGTTGGTGGTGCCAAGGTCGATGCCCACCGCCAGACGACGCTGGTGCGGCGCGGCGCTCAGACCCGGCTCACTAATTTGTAATAAGGCCATATTCGCTTCCAGAATTAAAAATCGAGCAGCTTTTCTTCGAGTTGTTCTGCTGAACTGCGCAGTTTATCGAGAAAACGCAGTTTACGCACGGTATCCGCCGCCGTTTCCCACGCCTCGTTTTCGAATTGTTCAATCATTTGCTGCTGGCGTGCGTCGTACATTTTTCCCACGCGGATCATGAACGTCGCCAGCCGATCGCTGTCTTTAGCCTGGCCGATCTCTTCCAGCTCATCACGCAGTTCCAGCTGTTCCATCAGAAACGCGGTGTCGCGCACGGTGTGCTGCTCGCTGGCGAGATCGAAGCCGTGCAGTGAGAGCAGATATTCGGCGCGGCTCAGCGGATGGCGCAGCGTCTGCCATGCCTGATTAATGGTGGCTGATTTTTGCACCGCCGCCAGTTGTTCCGCCGGGCTACCGCTGGCGAATTTGTCGGGATGAAACTGACGTTGCAGATCCTGAAAACGCGCTGACAGCGCCTCTTTATCCAGCGGATAGCGGGCAGGTAAACCAAAAAGAGTGAAATAATCCATAACAATCTTAGGGTTGGCCGGTTAAAACAAACCCCACGCGCAAAGCATTGCGGTGGGGTTTATTATTGATGCACGATTAAACGTGGAAGCTTTCGCCGCAGCCGCACTCGTCTTTAACGTTCGGGTTGGTGAATTTAAACCCTTCGTTCAAACCTTCTTTGACGAAATCCAGCTGCGTGCCGTCCAGAAATTGCAGGCTCTTGCCATCGACCACGACTTTCACGCCTTTATCTTCGAATACGGTGTCTTCTGCCGCCGGTTCGTCAACAAATTCCAGCACATAGGCCATTCCAGAACAGCCGGAGGTTCTCACCCCCAGACGCAGGCCGAATCCTTTACCACGGTTGGTCAGAAAAGCATTTACTCGCGCGGCAGCACTGTCGCTCAGGGTAATCGACATAGAGACCTCTGCTTATTTCACTTCACGTTTGCTTTTATAATCTGCAATTGCCGCTTTGATGGCGTCTTCTGCCAGGATCGAACAGTGAATTTTCACTGGCGGCAGTTCAAGCTCGTCGGCAATATCGGTATTTTTGATTGCCTGCGCTTCGTCAAGGGATTTCCCCTTCACCCATTCAGTCACCAGCGAGCTGGAGGCAATCGCCGAACCGCAGCCGTAGGTTTTGAAACGCGCGTCTTCAATGATACCGTCGTTGTTTACTTTGATCTGTAATTTCATTACGTCACCGCAGGCCGGTGCGCCGACCATACCGCTGCCAACGTTTTCGTCGCTGTTGTCGAAAGAGCCGACGTTGCGTGGGTTCTCGTAATGATCAATAACTTTTTCGCTGTATGCCATGATAGTTTTCCTCTGGTCCTGAACCGATTAGTGATGCGCCCATTCGATGCTGTTGATATCCACGCCCTGTTTGAACATTTCCCACAGCGGAGAAAGGTCGCGCAGACGGCCAATGGAGTTACGTACCAGTTCGATGGTGTAGTCGATCTCTTCTTCGGTAGTAAAACGACCTAAAGAGAAACGGATGGAGCTGTGCGCCAGCTCATCATTCATGCCCAGCGCGCGCAGCACGTAGGACGGTTCAAGGCTTGCAGAGGTGCAGGCAGACCCGGAGGAAACCGCCAGATCTTTCAGCGCCATAATCAGCGATTCACCTTCAACATAGTTGAAGCTGACGTTGAGAATGTTCGGTGCGCCCTGCTCGAGATCGCCGTTAAGGTAGACCTCTTCCATATCTTTCACGCCGTCCCACAGACGGTTACGCAGACCGCGCAGACGCGCCATCTCGGTTTCCATTTCTTCTTTGGCAATGCGGTAAGCTTCACCCATGCCTACGATCTGGTGGACAGGCAGCGTACCGGAACGCATACCGCGTTCGTGACCGCCGCCGTGCATCTGTGCTTCAATGCGGATACGCGGTTTACGACGCACGTACAGCGCGCCGATACCTTTCGGACCATAAATTTTATGGCCGGAGAAGGACATCAGATCCACTTTCAGCTGGCTTAAGTCGACAGGCAGTTTGCCCACGCTCTGGGTGGCGTCAACGTGGTAGATGATCCCGCGCGCACGGCACATTTCGCCGATAGTCGCGATATCCTGCACCACGCCGATTTCGTTATTCACGTGCATGATGGAAACGAGGATGGTGTCGTCACGCATCGCCGCTTCAAGTTCGTTGAGGTCAATAATGCCGTTGCGCTGCGGAGCGAGATACGTTACCTCAAACCCTTCGCGCTCAAGCTGGCGACAGGTGTCCAGCACGGCCTTGTGTTCGGTTTTGCTGGTGATGATGTGCTTGCCTTTTTTCTGATAAAAGTTGGCTGCACCTTTGATCGCCAGGTTATCGGATTCGGTCGCGCCGGAGGTGAAAACAATTTCACGCGGATCGGCACCCACCAGCTCGGCAATTTGATTACGGGCGATATCAACCGCCTCTTCCGCCTGCCAGCCAAAACGGTGTGAACGCGAGGCTGGGTTACCAAAAGTTCCGTCTAAGGTCAGGCACTGCATCATTTTCTCGGCAACACGCGGGTCCACCGGCGTGGTTGCGGAGTAGTCGAGATAAATCGGTAATTTCATTGCTCTTAAACTCCGTACATCGCTCATCAATGCAAAGGATCGGGCAATCGGCGGATGTTCAACCGTATTCGCGAGGGACGTATACCCCGGCCCGATCCAGAATACTTTTATCGCTCTGCCGCTTAGGGCGCAGCAGGCGAATTTTATTAGGCGCGTAACTTAACGTTGATCTGGTCCTGCGCACGCGGGGTACGCGTGGTTTCCTGGCTGTGCTGACGGTCAGACACATCCAGAATTTCCTGGTTATTCACCAGTTCGCCGAGGGTAATATTGTTCAGGAAGCCGGTCAGACGGTCGCTAAGATCGCGCCACAGCGCGTGGGTCAGGCACTTGTCGCCGCCCTGACAGCCGCCTTTACCCTGGCAGCGCGTGGCATCGACGGATTCGTCAACGGCGCTGATCACTGCGCCAACCGCGATGCTGCTTGCATCTTTACCCAGCAGATAGCCACCGCCCGGTCCGCGCACGCTGGAAACCAGCCCATTTTTGCGCAAACGCGAGAAAAGTTGTTCCAGATAAGAAAGGGAGATCCCCTGACGTTCAGAAATATCAGCCAATGGCACCGGGCCGGATTCGGAGTTGAGCGCAACGTCCAGCATTGCGGTCACGGCATAACGCCCTTTAGATGTCAGTCTCATATCTTACTTAACCTCAAACCTGGCCCTGCCTGGGCTTTTATTAAAATGGGGGTGTACTGCATAGCAGGGCCAAGTCTGACATTCCTGACTAAAATGGTCAACTATTTACTTGACTGTTTTAGTCAGGTATTTAACCTTCCGTGCCGTTTGGCTTTATTGCTCTTTTTGCTTCTGCTCAATCGACGCCAGAATGCCCCGCAGGATGTTCAGTTCCTGGCTTTCCGGGCGGGCACGGGTGAACAGGCGGCGCAGTTTGTTCATCACCTGCCCCGGATGACTTTCGCGAATAAACCCGGTGGTCAGCAGCGTTTGCTCCAGATGACCGTAAAAACGCTCCAGGTCGTCCACCAGCGGATACGGGGTTTCCACCGGCTCCGTCACTTCGCCCTTTTCCTGCGCGGCAAGCCAGGCCATTCGCACTTCGTAGGAGATGACCTGTACCGCCATCGCCAGATTCAGCGAACTGTATTCCGGGTTCGCTGCAATGGCGACGTGGTAGTGGCACTTTTGTAACTCGTCGTTGGTCAGCCCAACGCGCTCACGACCAAAGACCAGCGCGACCGGCGCATGTTCAGCTTCCGCCACGCTTTTCAGACCGCACTCGCGCGGGTCGAGCATCGGCCACGGCAGCGTGCGCGAACGGGCGCTGGTGCCGACAACCAGGCTGCAGCCTGCCAGCGCTTCATCCAGCGTATCCACAATGTGGGCGTGCCCGATGACGTCGCTGGCCCCGGCAGCCAGCGCGATGGCCTGCGAGTCCGGTTTTACCAGCGGGTTGACCAGCCACAGGTTGGTCAGGCCCATCGTTTTCATGGCGCGGGCAACAGAACCCATATTGCCGGTGTGAGAGGTCTCTACCAGCACAATTCGAATATTTTGCAGCATAGTTTTCTTAAGGCTAAAGAATATTCAGGCATATTAACATAAAGCAGAGACATAATCCGAATTCACTGTTATCATATGCGCCGTTTTTCCCCGTTCTTTAACATCCAGTGAGAGTAACCGATGCATCCGATGCTGAACATCGCCGTGCGCGCAGCGCGCAAGGCGGGTAACCTGATTGCCAAGCACTACGAAACGCCTGATTCTGTGGAAACCAGCCAGAAAGGCAGTAACGATTTCGTAACCAACGTCGATAAAGCCGCTGAAGCGCTGATTATCGAAACCATTCGCAAATCTTACCCGCAACACACCATTATCACCGAAGAAAGCGGTGAGCACGCAGGCGAAGATCAGGATGTTCAATGGGTTATTGATCCACTGGATGGCACCACCAACTTCATCAAACGTCTGCCGCACTTCGCGGTCTCCATCGCCGTTCGCATTAAAGGCCGTACCGAAGTGGCGGTGGTTTACGATCCGATGCGTAACGAGCTGTTCACCTCCACCCGTGGTCAGGGCGCACAGCTAAACGGCTACCGTCTGCGCGGCAGCAACGCACGCGATCTGGACGGCACCATTCTGGCGACTGGCTTCCCGTTCAAAGCCAAACAGCACGCGCCTGCTTATATGAAGATCCTCGGCAAACTGTACACTGAATGTGCTGACTTCCGTCGCACCGGCTCTGCCGCGCTGGACCTGGCTTATGTCGCCGCGGGTCGCGTAGACGGCTTCTTTGAAATCGGCCTTAAGCCGTGGGATTTCGCTGCGGGTGAACTGCTGGCGCGTGAAGCGGGCGCGCTGGTGTGCGATTTCACCGGCGGTCATAACTACATGACGACGGGTAACATCGTGGCGGGTAATCCGCGCGTCGTAAAAGCCATGCTGGCGAATATGCGTGACGAACTGAGCGAAGCGCTGAAGCGTTAATCGCCCTGGCGGCCCCCGGTTTGCGGGGGCCGTTTAACTTCTGTAACGGTAATTATTATTCTCTGCGTCACCCTTCACGTCTTTTATTCCTTTCTGTGGCTTCCGGCCCGATATTTTCTAAAAACCTAAAATCCTAAAAACCGTCCCGGCGGCTGGGCGCTGAGCCACATAATCAGCGCGGCGACAATCAGTACCGCGCCGCCCGCCAGCGCCAGCGTTACCCAGCCCACCTGCCGCCACAGCACCGGTGCCCGGTTGCCGCTAAGTTTTACCGCCAGCGAGCGGAAGCTGTGAACCAGCAGTGCCAGCGAGGAAATGGTGATCGAGGTGCCCGCCGCCATCGCCAGCGCCGACATCACGCCCCAGCTAAACACGCCCACCACCTTACTGAATAACAGCACCATGATTGCCCCGGAGCACGGGCGCATCCCCATTGAGGCGATAATCATCAGCCGGGCGCGCCAGTCGTCGGTATTCTCCAGTTGCCCCGGCGTCGGCATATGCTGATGCCCACAGCCACAGTTTGCATGATGGTGATGATGCGGCGCAAAGGCGGTAAAAACCGGCTTACGCAGCAGCGCCCGCAGTTTTTTCAGCGCCCGCCAACACAGAAAAATGCCCAGCACGCCCACCAGCGCATAGCTACCTTTCTCCAGCCAGTAGCTGCTGAGGTGCAACATTCTGGCCGGGAGTTGCAACAGGGTCAGCACCACGACCACCAGGATAATGGCAACCAGCCCCTGAAGCAGCGACGCCGCCAGCGTCAGCCCGATACTGGAGCGCAGTTTTGACGGATGAGTCGCAAGCCAGGTGGTAATAACGATTTTGCCGTGGCCCGGCCCCAGCGCGTGCAGCACGCCATACATAAAGCTAAACAGTAGCAGCGACATCCCGGCGCGTGACGGATTAAGCGACACCGCCTGCAACAGGCCGCTCAGCTGCTGATTCATCCCGCGCTGCCAGCTAATACTTTTCAGCATCACCTGCGGCCAGGCCTGCCAGAGCCACACGCCCCCCGCCAGCGCCAGCAGAATAAAAAGCGCCAGCGGCCACAGATCGGTCCAGCGGCGGCTGCGGCGAGCGGAAGTCATCACGAGGGACATTGTAAAACCACCTTTTGTGCGAACTGTTTGCCCAGATCCATATCCTCCGGCGGCGCGTCAGCCTTATCCAGCGACAGGGCATAGGCTGTCATTTTGTCATCCGGCTTTGGAGTATGCACCACAAGCTTACATGACGCGGCACCGCTGACGGAAATATCGCTTTGCTGGTCATAGTGCATATCCACAAAATAGGTCGGATCAAACGTGGAGACGGTATAGGTCTGCCCGGATAACGGCTGCGGCTCTGCCAGCGGCACGACGAAGGTCAATACTGCCTTATGCCCCTCCCGCGCCAGCGCATATTCCGTCGGCCGGTTTTTAAATTTCACCTTCTGCTGATTGTGCCAGACCTCGGTAAAATAATGCTGGCCCAGCACGTTAGCCATCACTTCGGCCGCCAGCCTCTTCCAGACTTCATCGCCCGGCTTCGCGTTACCCGCATCGTAAAGGAGATCGGCGGAGGTAATTTCATCCATCGTCCAGCGCATTTTCAGCGCCGTAAAATGCCCGTCGGCGGTGATGACATCGCTGCGCATACTGATAAAACTGTGCGGATGCGCCGCCGCTGTCTGCGATAAAAATGCGAAAACCAGCCCCCACGCGCAGGGTTTAACTCTGTATTTGCCGTTCTTACGTGAAAAATTCTGTGACATTCCCCAGCATTCCTTATGGAAAGACGTCTGTTGGCGCTTTCGAATGGCGCTCCTTTGGCTATTCTTATCGAAAACCCTGTCTGGAACTATGCAGATGATGACTATCAGTAATCCGCCATCTGTGCTTTCCAGTCCACAGCGCCGCTGCCAGGTGCTTTTGATGTTGTATCTGCCGGGGGAAAATATTACCCCTGAATTCATAAGCAGAGTGAATAACGTAGACGGTGCCATTGCCCGGCAAGATATAGCTGAGGCGAACCATGAAATCCAGCGTTATCATCGCCTCACCATCATATCGCAGCCGGACGGTAGCTATCGGATTGAAGGCACGACTCTCGACCAGCGCCTGTGCCTGCTGCACTGGCTTCGCCGGGCGCTGCGTCTGTGTCCGCAGTTTATCGAACAGCATTTTACTCCCACGCTGAAATCCCAGTTGAAGCTTCAGGGCATTGCCCGCACGCTGTATGACGAAACCAATTTGCAGGCGCTGATAAACCTCTGCGCCCGGCGTCTGAAAAGGCAGTTCGAGTGCCGCGATCGCCACTTTCTGCGGTTGTATTTGCAGTACTGCCTGCTCCAGCATCAGCTTGGCCTGTCGCCGGATTTCGATGCGGCACAGCAGATGTGGACCGAGGCGCGGGCGGAATATCACGCCACCGCCGATGTTATTCGCCACTGGCAGCGCCGGATCAGGCAGGCACTCCACGTCAATGAACATTTGTTTCTCGGCCTGCTGTTTATGGTGTTGCGCACCCCGGACCCGACGCACGACAGCCATCAGCAAGATATCCGCCTGCGGCTGGTGGTCGGGCAGTTGATCGTCCGTTTTCAGCAGCTGGCGGGCCGCCGTTTTAGCGACGAGCAGGGGCTAAGCAGACAGCTTTATATTCATCTGGCGCAGGCGCTGGATCGCAGCGTTTTCGGCATCGGCATTGATAACAGCCTGCCGGAAGAGGTCAGCCACCTTTACCCACGTTTGCTGCGCACCACCCGTGAAGCCCTGCATTGCCTGGAAGATGACTACGCTATCCGCTTTACCGATAATGAACTGGGATTAATTGCTGTGATCTTCGGTGCATGGCTGATGCAGGAGCAGGATCTGCATGAGAAACAGGTGCTGTTGTTGATCGGGGACGATCCGGGACTGGAGCAGGAGCTTGAGCAGCAGCTCCGCGAACTGACGCTTCTGCCGCTCAATATCAAATACCTGACGCTGCACGCGTTTCAGAAACAGGGCGCGCCAAAAGAAGTGACCCTGGTGGTGACGCCTTACGTCACGCCCCTGCCCCTCTTCTCGCCACCGCTGATCCACGCCGAGCAACCGCTGAGCGTGAATCAGCGTGAACATATTCAGCAGATGCTGGAATCTTAACGCTGCGCCGCCACGCCGGGGCGCAGCAGCATAGCAGGCAGCGTCAGAAGCGCCATCACCCAGAACACGCCGTGCTGGAGGTGCTGATAGAGGAAGCCTGCAAACATCGTCATGATCGCAATGCTGCCACCCATCGCCACCGCCGAATACATCGCCTGTAAACGAATCACATCCCCACCCTGGCGCGCGGAAATGTAGCGCATCGCCGCCAGATGGCAGACGGTAAAGGTGCCGCAGTGCAGGATCTGCGCAACGATGAGCCACGGCAGCGCCGTGGACGCGCCCAGGATGCCCCAGCGCAGCAGGCCGCAGAATGCCGAAAGCAGAAGCAGATCGCGGGCGCTGAAGCGGCGAAACACTTTTTTGCTTAGTGCAAACGTGACCACTTCCGCGACCACGCCCAGCGACCACAAATAGCCCACGGCGGAGGCTGAGTAGCCTGCGCCCTGCCAGTAGATCGCGCTGAAACCATAGTAGGCCGCATGCGCGCCCTGTAATAAAGAGACGCAGGCCAGAAAGCGCCAGTTCTGCACGATCAACGCGCGCCAGGCATCCCAGCCCGCGCCTTCCTGCTGACGCGATGCGCCCTGCGGCATGACCGACGGACGCAGCAGCATCCCCAGCAGCATTGACGCCACGCCCAGACTGAGTAGCGCGAGGATCGCCCGGTAATCATACAGGCTGACCAGCTTGCCGGTCAGGGCGGAGCCAATCACGAAGGCGATCGATCCCCACAGCCGCACCCGGCCATAATCCATGGTGATTTGTTTTTGCCAGGTGCCCGCCAGCGCATCGGTCAGCGGGACCAGCGGCGAGAAAAAGAGGTTGAAACCCACCATGACCACCATCAGCCACGCAACGTGGGTGCCGAACCAGAACGCCAGCGCGAAGACCAGCGTCAGCAAGGCCAACACTCGCAGGGCCATAATCAGACGCCCCGGATCGCTGACGCGCGGGGCAATGATCAGGCTGCCGAGAAAACGGGCAACCAGCCCTGCGCCAAGCAGTAAGCCGATGGTTTCCGGCGTTAATCCACTGCCTTTGAGCCAGACGCTCCAGAAAGGAAGAAAAATACCGTAGCTAAAAAAGTAGGTGAAATAACTGAGCGCCAGCCAGCGCGTGGACTGCAAGACCATGATTCCCTCCCGTTGGATGGCGATAGTCTGGCGAGAAAGTCATGATTAAGCAAGTCCATAGCGCGCTATCAATTAACTTTTATTTAACATACCAACGTTCTTCTGCTTTTTAGTCTCCATGCAGGTAAGCACAAATAATCCCGACTGCCGCAGCAAACTCCGTCATTCTGTGGCAGCGCAGGTAAACCATGGAGAGAAAAAAATGCCCTGTTTTAAGATAGTCCTGACCGTGTTTTTATTATCAGGATGCGCCGCCCAAACGGCTAATCCTCCGCCCTCTCAGTCGCCAATGGACGAATGCAGGCAGGCGCAACAAAGCGGTGATTCTATCGCCAGCGCAACAAAGTGCAGCGCCATCATGCGCGACCAGTAGGGCTCAAAATAAAAAAGCCCACGCGAAGTGGGCTTTAGCGACGAGAGACGATAACGCTTATGCGTAAACCGGGAAGCGGGCGCAGATATCCAGCACTTTCGCTTTGGTGCGCTCAATAACGGCTTCGTCATTGATGCTGTCCAGCACGTCACACATCCAGCCAGCCAGTTCTTTCACTTCGGCTTCTTTGAAGCCGCGACGGGTTACCGCAGGTGTACCCACGCGGATACCGGAAGTGACAAACGGGCTTTTCGGATCGTTCGGCACGCTGTTTTTGTTGACGGTGATGTTGGCGCGGCCCAGCGCGGCGTCAGCTTCTTTACCGGTCAGGTTTTTATCAACCAGATCCAGCAGGAACAGATGGTTTTCCGTGCCGCCAGAAACCACTTTATAACCACGGTTCAGGAACACCTCAACCATCGCTTTGGCGTTCTTCGCCACCTGCTGCTGATAGGTTTTGAACTCTGGCTCCATCGCTTCTTTCAGCGCCACCGCTTTACCGGCGATCACGTGCATCAGAGGACCGCCCTGGCCGCCAGGGAATACGGCAGAGTTCAGTTTTTTGTACAGCTCTTCGCTGCCGCCTTTCGCGAGGATCAGGCCGCCACGCGGACCTGCCAGGGTTTTATGGGTGGTGGTGGTGACAACGTGCGCATGTTGTACCGGGTTCGGGTAGACGCCTGCGGCAATCAGACCGGCCACGTGAGCCATATCAACGAACAGGTACGCGCCGATGCTGTCGGCGATTTCGCGCATTTTCGCCCAGTCGACCACGCCGGAATAAGCAGAGAAGCCGCCGATAATCATTTTCGGCTTGTGGGTCTGCGCCTGTTTTTCCAAATCGGCGTAGTCAATTTTACCGCTCTCATCAATGCCGTAAGGCACGATGTTGTACAGCTTACCGGAAAAGTTAACCGGGGAGCCGTGAGTCAGGTGACCGCCGTGCGCCAGGTTCATACCCAGCACGGTGTCGCCCGGCTCCAGCAGCGAGGTGTAAACCGCGAAATTCGCCTGCGAGCCGGAGTGCGGCTGCACGTTCGCATAGTCTGCGCCAAACAGCTCTTTCGCGCGGTCGATAGCCAGTTGTTCAACGATATCCACATATTCGCAGCCGCCGTAGTAGCGTTTGCCCGGATAGCCTTCGGCATATTTGTTGGTCAGCTGAGAACCCTGCGCCTGCATAACGCGCGGGCTGGTGTAGTTCTCGGAGGCGATCAGTTCAATGTGCTCTTCCTGACGTACTTTTTCTTGCTCCATCGCCTGCCATAACTCGGCATCATAATCGGCAATGTTCATTTCACGCTTTAACATCCGCATCTCCTGACTCAGCTAACAAGTAAATTTTAAGCAACGGCCCCCAGTATAACCGATTGCCATCGTGATAACAGGTCTTGACAAGTGATTTTACGCAAACGATTGGCTTGGCGTTATACAAGGGTTTTAAAGATAAATCCCCCGGAAATTTCAATGGAATTCTTTTCAGGTTAACGATGCGGATTTTTCACGTAGCAAAGCGCCATTTACAGCATAAGGTTATTTTTATAAGATTCATTTTAAATACATCTTATAAAAAGGAAATCGCTATGCTCGACGCTCAGACCATTGCTACGGTGAAAGCCACCATTCCCCTGCTGCTGGAAACCGGCCCCAAATTGACCGCGCACTTTTACGATCGCATGTTTGACCACAATCCAGAGCTGAAAGACATTTTCAATATGAGCAACCAGCGTAACGGCGATCAGCGTGAAGCACTGTTTAACGCCATTGCTGCCTACGCCAGCAACATCGACAACCTGCCTGCCCTGCTGCCAGCAGTGGAAAAAATCGCCCAGAAGCACACCAGCTTTCAAATCAAACCGGAGCAGTACGATATTGTTGGCACCCACCTGCTGGCGACGCTGGATGAAATGCTCAGCCCCGGTCAGGAGATACTGGACGCGTGGGGCAAAGCCTACGGCGTGCTGGCGGGGGTCTTCATCAATCGTGAAGCGCAGCTTTATCAGGAGAACGCCCGTAAAACCGGCGGCTGGGAAGGCACCCGCGCCTTTCGTATTGTCGATAAAACCCCGCGCAGCAGCCTGGTGACCAGCTTTGAATTTGAGCCGCTGGATGGCGGGCCGGTGGCAGATTACCAGCCGGGGCAGTATCTCGGCGTCTGGCTGAAGCCAAAGGATTTTCCGTATCAGGAGATCCGCCAGTATTCACTGACCCGCAAGGCTGACGGCAAACGCTATCGCATTGCGGTTAAGCGTGAAGCAGGCGGTCAGGTGTCAACATGGCTACACAACACTGCGAACGTCGGCGACGTGGTGTATCTGGCTGCGCCAGCGGGCGATTTCTTTATACAGGTTGCGCCGCAAACGCCGGTCACGCTCATTTCGGCAGGCGTCGGGCAGACGCCAATGCTGGCGATGCTTGATACACTGGCCCACGCGCAGCATCCTGCCACCGTTAACTGGTATCACGCGGCGGAAAACGGCGACGTTCACGCCTTTACCGATGAAGTGATGGCGCTGGGCAATGCCCTTCCCCGTTTTAACGCCCACATCTGGTATCGCCTGCCAACCGAAGCGGATCGGCAGGCGGCGCGTTTTCACAGCGAAGGGCTGATGAATTTACGCCAGTTGCAGGGCGCGCTAAGCGATGCCGCCAGCGAGTATTATCTGTGTGGCCCGGTGGCGTTTATGCAGTTTGCCGCCCGGCAACTCATTGAATTTGGCGTGGCTAAAGACCGCATTCACTACGAATGTTTTGGCCCACATAAAGTGCTGTAACCGCGACTCTCTCTTCTTTAATAGCGGATATCAGGGCGATACTGATATCCGTTCCCGGATTAATTCCTCACGCATTGATTTACGTGCGCTATGCGAGACTTTCGAAAGAAATATGTGCCTGTAAACCGTGTTATTATTAGAGCTTCCACTGCTTCGTTAGAGCATATGTTATGCAACATTCTGTTGTCCGCGTCGGGGAATGGCTGGTGACGCCTTCGGTGAATCAAATCAGTCGTCAGGGGCGTGAGATCACCCTTGAGCCGCGTTTGATTGACCTTTTGATGTATTTTGCGCAGCACCCGAATGAAGTGCTTAGCCGCGATAATATTATTGATCACGTATGGATGCGGACCATTGTCACTAACCACGTAGTGACCCAGAGTATTTCTGAACTGCGCAAATCGTTAAGAGACGGCGATGAGCGTAATCCTGAATATATCGTCACCGTGCCCAAACGCGGCTATAAGCTCACCGCGCCGGTGGTCTGGCCTGCGGAGTCAGAGTCAGACTCTGAGTCAGACGCCAGCGCAACCGTCGCCGCCCCGGTTATCGCCGCGCCCGCAGCGTTGCCCTCTGCACCTGCGCAGCCCGTGGCAGAAACCGTGCCGGACAGCACGTCGAACTCTGCCCCGGCAAAATCCGGCTTCGGCACCTGGCTGGGATTTTTACTGTCATTAAGCCTGTTAGTCGCGCTGATCGTGATGACCCTGATTCACCACCAGCCCACGGTGACGAAAAGCCGACTGCTGCTCAATCCGCGAGACATTGATATTCGCTTTGACGGCGATGATTCCTGCACTAACTGGATATCCAAAAAGTCATACGCGATTGGGCTTGGCGCGCTGATCACCACTTCGCTCAACACTTTTTCCACCTTTATGGTTCACGACAAAACGAACTACAGCGTGAATGAACCCAGCAGTTCCGGTAAAACGCTGACCATTCGTTTTGTTAATCAGCGCCACTACCGCGCCCAGCAGTGCTTTATGTCGGTGCTGCTCATCGATAATGCCGACAGCTCCACCATGCTGGATAAACGCTATTTCATCACCGACACCAATCAGCTCGCGATTCAGGACGATCTGTTCAGCAGCCTGTCTGCGGTGCTGACGCAGCCCTGGCCGGAGCGGATGCAGGCCCAGCTTGCGCAGTTTCGCATCCCACAAACCATGTCACTGACCGAATTTTATGAGGCCCGCCAGCTTATATTTTCCGGTGATGTTTAGTCGCTCGGTAAAGCCAGCGGCATTCTGGATAAAATCATGAAAGAATCGCCTGATTTTATCTATGCGTATGAAGATAAAATTCTGGTTGATGCCCTGCGTCAGTCCCAGCAATCCTTAGATCAACAGCAAACTACCGCCTTAAACGAAGAGTTAGTTAAATTAACCCGCCTTCCGGGAATTCAGCAGACCTCCGTTTATTACAAGATCCAGACCATTGATATGTTGGGTAAAGGCAATATCAGTGGCGCTTACGAGGCCATCAATAAAAGCATCGAGCTGGAAATGTCATGGCTGAATTATGTGTTGCTGGGTAAGGTCTACGAAATGAAGGGCGAGAATCGACTGGCGGCCGATGCCTACATTACCGCCTTCAATTTACGCCCTGGCGAAAACACGTTGTACTGGATTGAAAATGGCATTTTCCAGACCTCGCTGGAAAAAATCGTGCCCTATCTTAATGGGTTTCTCGCCGAGGAATAAAATCCGGCGTTAATATGCTAAATCCAGTTAAATAAAACATTAATAAACTCACAACTCAATGTAAAAACAATGTTGCCAAAAATAGCTAATGTTATTTTTGGCAACATAAACCCCGATTTTTATGCCAGCCGTAACCCGCTGAATTTAAACATTCTTTATACTTTCCTGATATCTTCCCTGATATTTTTGTGTTACTCGAAAAATGTCCACCTGTTATTTATGCAATGTTTGTATTTATTTCACTTTTCCTTTAGGACTTTTCCGAGGCAGATCGGTAATCTCGTCGCCAGTTGGACGGGTCAATGAACATTTATGACGCACTGATCCGGTTCTTAAAAATACCGTTCAGGAGAAGTAAACATGAGTTCTGCCAAAAAGATCGGGCTATTTGCCTGTACCGGCGTTGTTGCCGGTAATATGATGGGGAGCGGGATTGCCTTATTACCTGCGAACCTCGCCAGCATCGGTGGCATTGCCATTTGGGGCTGGGTCATCTCTATTATTGGTGCAATGTCTCTGGCTTATGTTTATGCCCGACTGGCTACCAAAAACCCGCAGCAGGGCGGCCCTATTGCTTATGCGGGAGAATTATCTCCGGCATTCGGTTTCCAGACCGGCGTACTTTATTATCATGCCAACTGGATTGGTAACCTCGCGATCGGCATTACCGCCGTTTCTTATCTTTCTACCTATTTCCCGATTTTAAATAACCCGATCCCGGCGGGTATTGCCTGTATCGCGATTGTCTGGGCGTTCACCTTTATTAATATGCTGGGTGGCACCTGGGTTAGCCGTCTGACCACTATCGGCCTGTTCCTGGTGCTGATCCCGGTTGTGCTGACTGCGGTTGTCGGCTGGCACTGGTTTGATATCGCCACTTACCATGCGAACTGGAACACCTCGACCACCACCGATCCTCATGCGGTGATCAAAAGCATCCTGCTGTGCCTGTGGGCGTTCGTCGGCGTGGAATCCGCCGCTGTCAGTACCGGGATGGTAAAAAACCCGAAACGTACCGTACCGATGGCAACCATGCTGGGTACGGCGCTGGCAGGGATCGTTTATGTTGCCGCCACTCAGGTTATTGCGGGTATGTACCCGGCTTCCGTGATGGCTGCTTCCGGTGCGCCGTTCGCAGTTAGCGCGTCGACCATTCTGGGCGGCTGGGCGGCACCGCTGGTGTCTGCATTTACAGCCTTCGCATGTCTGACCTCGCTGGGTTCCTGGATGATGCTGGTAGGCCAGGCCGGTGTGCGTGCTGCCGATGACGGCAACTTCCCGAAAGTGTATGGCGAGCTGGATAAAAACGGCATTCCGAAGAAAGGTCTGCTGCTGGCAGCGGTGAAAATGACCGGCCTGATGATCATCATCACCATCATGAACTCCAGCGGCGGTAAAGCCTCTGATCTGTTCGGTGAACTGACCGGTATCGCGGTACTGCTGACCATGCTGCCTTACTTCTACTCCTGCGTTGACCTGATCCGCTTTGAAGGCATCAACGTGCGCAACTTTGTTAGCCTGATTTGTTCCGTTCTCGGCTGTGCGTTCTGCTTCATCGCGCTGATGGGCGCCAGCTCCTTCGAACTGTCCGGCACCTTTATCGTCAGCCTGATTATCCTGATGTTCTACGGCCGCAAAATGCACCAGCGCCAGAACAACGAAAACGAGACTGCCGAAGCGCTTTAATCGCCTCTCCCCTATCCCAAAGGCTCCTTCCTGCACCTGTCATGCCGTGACGGGAGGGGCCTTCTTTATCTGGAATATGATTATGTCTATGAATGTTATTGCCATCATGAATCACATGGGCGTTTACTTCAAAGAAGAGCCTATTCGTGAGCTGCATCGCGCGCTGGAAGGTCTGAACTTCCGCATTGTTTACCCGAACGACCGTGAAGACCTGCTGAAACTGATCGAAAATAATGCCCGCCTGTGCGGGGTGATTTTCGACTGGGACAAATACAACCTTGAGCTGTGCGAAGAGATCAGCAGCCTGAATGAATACATGCCGCTGTACGCGTTTGCTAACGCTTACTCGACGCTGGACGTGAGCCTGAACGATCTGCGGATGCAGGTTCGCTTCTTCGAATACGCGCTGGGCGCGGCAGCCGACATCGCGGCAAAAATCCGTCAGAACACCGACGAATACATCGACACCATTCTCCCGCCGCTGACCAAAGCGCTGTTCAAATATGTTCGCGAAGGCAAATATACCTTCTGTACGCCGGGTCACATGGGCGGCACCGCGTTCCAGAAAAGCCCGGTCGGCAGCATTTTTTATGACTTCTTCGGCCCGAACACCATGAAATCAGACGTGTCGATCTCCGTGTCTGAACTGGGTTCCCTGCTGGATCACACCGGTCCGCATAAAGAAGCCGAAGAATACATCGCCCGCGTATTTAACGCAGAGCGTAGCTACATGGTGACTAACGGCACCTCTACGGCGAACAAAATCGTCGGCATGTACTCTGCGCCTGCGGGCAGCACGGTGCTGATTGACCGTAACTGCCACAAATCGCTGACTCATCTGATGATGATGAGCGACATTACGCCGATTTATTTCCGTCCGACCCGTAATGCCTACGGCATTCTCGGCGGTATTCCGCAGAGCGAATTCCAGCGCGACACCATCGCCCAGCGCGTGAAAGAAACCCCGCGCGCCAGCTGGCCGGTCCACGCGGTGATCACGAACTCGACTTACGACGGTCTGCTGTATAACACCGACTACATCAAAAAGACGCTGGATGTGAAATCCATCCACTTTGACTCCGCGTGGGTGCCTTACACCAACTTCTCGCCAATCTATGCCGGTAAATGCGGTATGAGCGGTGGTCGCGTCGAAGGGAAAGTGATCTACGAAACCCAGTCCACGCACAAACTGCTGGCGGCGTTTTCACAGGCATCGATGATCCACGTTAAAGGGGATGTCAACGAAGAGACGTTCAACGAAGCGTTCATGATGCACACCACCACCTCTCCGCACTACGGTATCGTGGCCTCCACTGAAACCGCTGCGGCGATGATGAAAGGCAACGCCGGTAAGCGTCTGATCAACGGGTCGATTGAGCGTGCGATCAAGTTCCGTAAAGAGATCAAACGTCTGAAAAACGAATGCGACGGCTGGTTCTATGACGTGTGGCAGCCGGAACATATCGATGGCCCGGAATGCTGGCCGCTGCGCTCTGACAGCGCCTGGCACGGCTTCAAGAACATCGATAACGAGCACATGTATCTCGACCCGATCAAAGTGACCCTTCTGATGCCGGGTATGAAGAAAGACGGCACGATGGATGACTTTGGTATTCCGGCAAGTCTGGTCGCCAAGTACCTCGACGAGCGCGGCATTATCGTCGAGAAAACCGGTCCGTATAACCTGCTGTTCCTGTTCAGCATCGGTATCGATAAAACCAAAGCGCTGAGCCTGTTGCGCGCGCTGACCGAATTCAAACGCGCGTTTGATCTCAACCTGCGGGTGAAAAATATCCTGCCTTCGCTGTACCAGGAAGCGCCGGAATTTTACGACAATATGCGCATCCAGGATCTGGCGCAGAACATCCATAAACTGATTGCGCATCACGATCTGCCGGACCTGATGTACCGCGCCTTTGAAGTGCTGCCGTCAATGGAAATGACCCCCTACGCCGCTTTCCAGAAAGAGCTGCACGGTGAAACAGAAGAGGTTTACCTCGAAGAGATGGTAGGTCGCGTTAACGCCAACATGATCCTGCCGTACCCTCCAGGTGTACCGCTGGTGATGCCGGGTGAGATGATCACCGAGCAGAGCCGTCCGGTACTGGAGTTCCTGCAAATGCTGTGTGAAATCGGCGCTCACTATCCGGGCTTCGAAACCGATATTCACGGCGCATACCGTCAGGCGGATGGTCGTTACACCGTAAAAGTACTGAAAGAAGAGAACACAAAATAAGTTAAATACCCAAAGGGAAGCGGCCTGCCGCTTCCCTTTTTCACGCCGCAAGGAGTCGACATGAAAACACCCTCACAACCGCGCGCGATTTATTACATCGTGGCGATTCAAATCTGGGAATACTTCAGCTTTTACGGCATGCGTGCCCTGCTCATTCTGTATCTTACTCACCAGCTTGGTTTTAATGACGGCCACGCTATCGATCTCTTCAGCGCCTACGCTTCTCTGGTTTACGTTACCCCTATTCTCGGCGGCTGGCTTGCCGACCGCCTGCTCGGCAACCGCACGGCGGTGATCGCGGGTGCGGTGCTGATGACCCTCGGCCACATTGTGCTGGGGCTGGAGTCCGATTCAACGCTAAGTCTGTATCTCGCGCTGGCGATTATTATCTGCGGCTACGGCCTGTTTAAATCGAATATCAGTTGCCTGCTGGGCGAGCTTTACGCGCCGGACGATCGCCGACGCGACGGCGGTTTTTCGCTGCTTTACGCGGCGGGTAACATCGGCTCTATCGCCGCCCCCATCGCCTGCGGGCTGGCGGCCCAGTGGTACGGCTGGCACGTGGGTTTTGCGCTGGCGGGGATCGGCATGTTTCTCGGCCTGCTGATTTTTTTAAGCGGCCACCGTTATTTTCAGCATACGCAAAGCGTGAACAAACCGGCGCTGCGGGCGGTGAAATTTGCCCTCCCGACCTGGTGCTGGCTGCTGGTGATGCTCTGTCTGGCCCCGGTATTCTTTACGCTGCTGCTGAAATATAACGCTGCTGGCTACCTGCTGGCGCTGGTCTGCATCATCGCGGCGTGGATCGTGGCGCGCGTTATGCTGACATTCCCGCAACACCGCCGCGCCCTGTGGCAAATCGTTTTGCTGATGCTGACCGGGACGCTGTTCTGGGTGCTGGCGCAGCAGGGCGGCAGTTCTGTCAGCCTGTTTATCGATCGCTTCGTCAACCGTCACTGGCTGAATATCGAAGTGCCAACGGCGCTGTTCCAGTCGGTCAACGCGGTGGCGGTGATGACCGCAGGCGTGGTGCTGGCCTGGCTGGTTGGTCCGCAAGGCGGGATAAGCTCCACGCTGCGCGTCTGGCTGAAATTTGCCGTCGGGCTGGTACTGATGGGCGGCGGTTTTCTGCTGCTGGCGCTGAATGCGCACAGCGCGCACCTGCACGGGCAGGCGTCGATGGGAATGATGATCGGCGGGCTGGCGCTGATGGGATTTGCCGAGCTGTTTATCGATCCGGTGGCGATGGCGCAAATTACCCGGCTGAATCTGCCCGGCGTGACCGGCGTACTGACCGGGATCTATATGCTCGCCACCGGCGCGGTCGCTAACTGGCTGGCGGGCGTGGTGGCACAGCAGACTGTCGAATCACAAATCAGCGACGCAGCGGTTGCCGCCTACGGGCGCTTTTTCTCGCAAATGGGAGAGTGGACGCTCAGCTGCGTGGCGCTGATTGCGGTGCTGGTGTGCCTCAGAGAAGCATGGACCCGCGCGGCGCTGGTGCGCGAGTAATTCAACATTGCTGCCCGTGCGTTGACGGGCAGCAGGATCAGATTGCCGCGTCGTCTTCTTCGCCGGTACGAATACGCACAACCCGCGCCACGTCAAAGACGAAAATTTTACCGTCGCCGATTTTACCGGTCTGCGCGGTGCGGATGATGGTATCAACGCAGGTATCCACGATGTCGTCCGTCACCACGATTTCAATTTTTACCTTCGGCAGAAAATCCACCATATATTCCGCGCCACGGTACAGCTCGGTATGGCCTTTCTGACGGCCAAAGCCTTTGACTTCGGTGACGGTCATGCCGGTGATGCCGACTTCGGCCAGCGCTTCACGCACGTCGTCGAGCTTGAAGGGTTTGATTATCGCATCGATCTTTTTCATGGTGTTCCCTGGAAACATGGTCTGTTTGATTCGCGTAAACGGTTGCTCACCGTATCATAACTTATCGCAAAAGTAGCGGAAATTACTCTTTGAAATCGTTGGCATCCAGCTCATGGCGCGAGAGTAGTTTATAAAACTCCGTGCGGTTGCGCCCCGCCATTCGCGCGGCATGGGTGACGTTGCCTTTGGTGATTTGCAGCAGCTTGCGCAGGTAGTTCAGCTCAAACTGGTTTCGCGCCTCGGCAAACGTCGGCAGCGCGGTGTTTTCCCCCTCCAGCGCCTGCTCCACCAGCGCATCGCTGATCACCGGCGATGAGGTCAGCGCCACGCACTGTTCAATAACGTTTACCAACTGGCGCACGTTGCCCGGCCAGCTTGCGGTCATCAGACGTTTCATGGCGTCGGTGGAAAATGCCCGCACGAAGGGTTTGTGGCGGTCGGCAGAGAGGCGCAGCAAATGATTCGCCAGCAGCGGAATATCTTCGGTGCGCGCCGCCAGCGGCGGGATCTTCAGGTTCACCACGTTCAGACGGTAAAACAGATCTTCACGGAATTCGCCGCGCGCCATCGCTTTTGGCAGATCGCGGTGGGTCGCAGAAACGATCCGCACGTTGATGTCGAGATCGCGGTTGCTGCCCAGCGGACGCACTTTTCGTTCCTGCAAAACGCGCAGGAGTTTGACCTGAAGCGGGATCGGCATGTCGCCAATCTCATCCAGAAACAGCGTGCCGCCTTCCGCCGCCTGAAACAGCCCTTCCCGGTTGCTGACCGCGCCGGTAAATGCCCCACGCGCGTGGCCGAAGAGTTCAGACTCCAGCAATTGTTCCGGCAACGCCCCGCAGTTAATGGCGATAAAGGGTTTGCTGCTGCGCGGACTGGCGTTATGGATGGCCTGGGCGAACACCTCTTTCCCGGTGCCGCTTTGGCCGTTAATCAGCACGCTGACGTCGGACTGCGCCACCATTCGCGCCTGCTCCAGCAGGCGCAGCATCACCGGGCTGCGGGTGACGATCGATTCACGCCAGCGCTCGTCCGTGGTGGGAGCCGAGTGTTCGAGCGCGTCGTCAATGGCTTTATACAGCGCGTCTTTATCCACCGGTTTGGTCAAAAAGCTGAACACCCCCTGGCGGGTGGCGGAAACGGCATCCGGGATCGAGCCGTGCGCGGTCAGAATGATGACCGGCATCCCCGGCTGAAGTTTCTGGATCTCGCTGAACAACTGCATCCCGTCCATCTCGTCCATTCGCAGATCGCTTATCACCAGATCGACCTTTTCACGCCGAAGGACGCGCAACCCTTCCTGCCCGCTTTCGGCGGTGACCACGCTGTAGCCTTCGCTGGTGAGGCGCATTCCCAACAGCTTGAGCAGGCCGGGATCGTCATCGACCAATAAGAGATGCGCGGTTTTACGGCTTATCATGGTTTATCCTCACTCTCTTTTGGCGCGGCGGGTTTTTCTCCCTGATGGCCCGCATCGGGGCTTAACGAGCCTGCGGGCTTGCGGGAAGAAAGCTGGCGCTCGATATCGGTCAGATTCTCCAGCTTGCGGGAAGTGAGATCGAGCTGGTTTTGCAGGTATTGCTGCTGCTGGCGCAGGGTGTCGAGTTCGCCATCGGTGGACTGCTGGAGCTTACTGTAGCGGTAGCGCTCCTCCGAAAGCTGGAGCTGTAACGCCTGGCTATCGCGCCAGAGCTGATACAGCGGACGCACCTGGGCCGGTATTTGTGGGCTGAGGGCATCCAGTTGGGCGACGCTGGTGCGTCGTTCCACGGGAGTGATTTTGGCGTTTGCCAGCAGGATGCCGCGCTTAAAGGCGTCCTGCCAGACATCATCGGCGTAGGCACGCGCTTCAGTCCGCGCCTGCTGGGGCGAAAGCCGTTCCGCGCAGTCAATGCCGCGCAGCCAGTACAACGGGTTTTTATCACTTTCATTTCCGCCCGAAAGCCAGATATTGGCACAATCGGTCGATAAAAAATCTGCCATTTGATGCTGCGGGATTTTCTCTTCGGGCTTATCCGGCGTCAGACGCGGCAAATGGGATGAGCAGCCCGCCAGCAGCAGACTGGCGAGCGGCAATGACCAGAAACGGCGAGCAGAAGCAGCGGAATAAAAGCGAGCCAGTACGTGTGACATATTCACCAGATTTATATTCATTTTAGTTTGATTCCGGTCCCGGAAGGGGAAGCTCAATGCGAAAACAGACGTTCCCCGTGCTTTCATCGACAAGGTGAAGTTCGCCCTGCATGCGGCGGATACAGTCGCGGGCAATGCTAAGCCCCAGTCCGCTGCCTTTTACTGCGCCTTTGCGCTGGTGGCTACCCTGATAGAAAGGCTCAAAAATCATCGACTTTTCAGCATCGGGGATCGGCGTGCCGGTATTACTCACTTCAATGCGTACCCGGTTATCATGCCGTTGGCTACGAATATAAATGTTACCGGATTCATCGCCATAGTGCACCGCATTCGAATAAAGATTATCCATAACGCTCATCAATAACATCGGCTCCGCCAGGCAAACGGGTGCGCTCAGCGTGACGCTGGTCTGCATCATTTTAGCCCGCGCCGGGAGACTGTGGGCTGAAACCACCATCTCGACCAGCGGGCCGATCTCCACGTTTTCCAGTTCGATGGCGCTGTCGACCAGCTTACGGTTGTAATCGAGCAGTTGCTCAATCAGTTTTTGCAGATTGCGGCTGCTGGCATCGAGGATATTCACCACCTCTTCCTGTTCAGCGGTCAGCGGCCCGACGACCTGATCGGCCAGCAGCTCGGTGCCTTCGCGCATACTGGCAAGCGGCGTTTTCAGTTCATGAGAGAGATGGCGCAGGAACTGGTGACGCTGCGCTTCCAGCCAGGCCAGCCGTTCGCTCAGCCAGATAATGCGCTGGCCCACGGAGCGCAGTTCTCGCGGGCCGCGAAATACCACGGTGTTGCCCAGCGAGCGCCCTTCTCCCAGCCGGTTGATCATCCGCTCAATGCCCTTCACCGGTCCAATAATCATCCGGGTGAATAGCAGCACCATCACCAGGCTGACCAGAAACAGGATCAGCGCCTGCCAGCCAAAGAACTGACCACGCTCGGCGATCTCCTGTTGCAACTGCTGACCACGGGAAAAAACCACCGCGCGGGTGGCCTGCACCATTTCGGTATTAGCGCTGGCAAAGGCTTCGAGCTGAATAGCAGATTGCTGCGTCGGCCCGCTGTTGAGGCACTGAAGCTGGGAAAGGTTGTTCAGATCCTGACGCAGGGTTTGATAGAGTTTGTCGTCCGGCAACACGCCCGCATGGGCATCGAGCATATCAATATAGCGCTTGCGCTGACTCTGATATACCCGCGCGAGGGTGGCGTCGTCCAGCACGCAATACTGGCGATAGCTACGTTCCATTTCCAGCGCCGCATTGGTCATGGCCTCGCTGCGCCGGGCATCAATCAGCGTGGTACGGTTGGTCTGCGCCGCCTGGGCGCTAAGCGCATTCAGGCTCTGCCACGCCTGCCACGCCAGCACCAGCAGCGGCAGCAATATCAGCAGAAACGCCAGCATAACCAGTTGTCGTAGCGAACGGGGGAAAATGGACCAGCGCTTCAAGATGTTACTCTCATCAAACCTGAATAACGCGATGCTAACTGAGGCGAGAGATGGATACAATAAAGCCGGGGATTAACCCGGCTTTATTATTAAATTAGGCGGTGCCTAACTCGACGTTTCGCCCTGGGGTTGATATAGCAACGCTGATATCAGATGTTGGACGGCAGGCACCTTGTTGTGCGTCATTCGAAGTTTATGTAGCGCGTCCCGAAGGGGCTGACATAAGAAGGTGAATGAGCCACTGGTAAGTATTATGCAGTATGCGTGCCAGATTTAAAAACTATTTGTTATGTTTATGTTTTAGCGGGTATTTATTGATGATATGAAACCAAACGGTTCAGGATGCTTTTCAGCCAGACTGTCGTTAAAAAACAACACCGGAAGATGAATATCTTATAATCCCATAAAATCAATAATTTAAATGTCGCCGATTAGCGACAATCCCTAAGCGCAATGTCGGGCATTGCCGACACCTTTTGCCTCGCGGGGTCACAAAAAAAGCCGGATGCGTTTATCTGATGCTGGTCAGTTAAGGAAACCGGGCCTGATAAGTCGGGTCTCAAAGAAGATAAAACGGGCTGAAAGTCTGATACCGGTTTCCCGCCCTCTCCCTGGCCCTCTCCCTGGCCCTCTCCCCCGGGAGAGGGAATGGTCCGGCGTCGTGACTGGAT
>DIJC01000014.1:639833-673547 GCA_002421005.1 Enterobacteriaceae bacterium UBA5654
AAAAACCCCCCCCCGCCCCCCCCCCCGCCCCCGCGGGGGGGGGGGGGGGGGGTGGGGGGAGGGGGGAATTGCGGGTACTTAACACAACCAGGTCCGATTACCCGGGCCTCTGAAGAAGATAAATTTGGCTGAAAGCCTGACTCCTTCGCGTTATTTTCAGTCATTTGTATGAATTTTTATTCATACAAATGCTTAACTGACCAGCATTAGATGCGTTTATCCGGCTTTTTAACGCGAAGACCAACGGCGTTTAACCGAGCTGCTTACGCGCATTGCGGAAGATGCGCATCCACGGGCTGTCCTCGCCCCAGTTTTCCGGGTGCCAGGAATTGCTGACGGTACGGAAAACACGTTCCGGGTGCGGCATCATCACGGTGACGCGTCCGCTTTCGCTGGTGACGGCGGTTATACCGTTCGGCGAGCCGTTCGGGTTTGCCGGATAGGTTTCGGTGACCTTACCGAAGTTATCCACGTAGCGCAGCGCCACCAGACCTTTGCTTTCAAGCGCCGCCAGGTGCGCGGCGTCGCGCACTTCTACGCGCCCTTCACCGTGGGAAACGGCAATCGGCATCTGCGAACCGGCCATGCCCTGTAGCAGCAGGGACGGGCTTTGCGTGACTTCCACCAGGCTGAAGCGCGCCTCGAAGCGGTCAGAGTGGTTGCGCACAAAGCGCGGCCACAGTTCGCTGCCGGGGATCAGTTCGCGCAGGTTGGACATCATCTGGCAGCCGTTACAAACGCCCAGCGCCAGCGTCTGCGGACGGTGGAAGAAGGTTTCAAACTCGTCGCGCACGCGGGCGTTAAAGAGGATGGATTTCGCCCAGCCTTCACCCGCGCCGAGCACGTCGCCGTAAGAGAAGCCGCCGCAGGCCACCAGCGCCTGGAAGCGCTCCAGCCCGGTACGGCCTTCCAGCAGGTCACTCATGTGCACGTCGATGGCGTCAAAGCCCGCCCGGTGAAACGCCGCCGCCATTTCAACATGCGAGTTAACGCCCTGCTCGCGCAGCACCGCCACTTTTGGTCGTGCGCCTTTGGCGATGTACGGAGCCGCAATGTCTTCACTGATGTCAAAAGAGAGCTTCACGTTGAGGCCCGGATCGTTGTCGTTGGCTTTCGCCTCGTGCTCCTGATCGGCACACTCCGGGTTATCGCGCAGGCGCTGCATCTGCCAGGTGGTTTCTGCCCACCATGTCCGCAGCGTGGTGCGGCTTTCGCTGAACACCGCCTGCTCGCCGGAGGAGATAACAAAGCGGTCGCCGCTCACTGCCTGACCCAGATAATGAATGCAGTCCGCCAGACCGTGCGCTTCCAGCACCGCCTCAACCGCTTCACGGTCGGCGGCACGGACCTGGATCACCGCGCCCAGCTCTTCATTGAACAGCGCCGCCAGACGATCGTCGCCGAGAGACGCAATATTGGCGTCAATGCCGCAGTGTCCGGCAAACGCCATTTCTGCCAGCGTCACCAGCAGACCGCCGTCGGAACGGTCATGATATGCCAGCAACTGACGGGCAGCGACCAGCGCCTGAATGGCGTTGTAAAAACCTTTAAGCTGCTCAACGCTGCGCACATCCGCCGGTTTATCACCCAGTTGACGATACACCTGCGCCAGCGCCGTCGCGCCGAGCGCGTTGTGTCCGCGCCCCAGATCGATCAGCAGCAGCGCATTGTCTTCCACGCAAAGCTGTGGAGTGATGGTCTGGCGCACGTCGTCCACGCGGGCAAAGGCGGTGATAACCAGCGACAGCGGCGAGGTCATTTCGCGCTGCTCATGGCCTTCCTGCCAGCGGGTTTTCATCGACATTGAGTCTTTGCCGACCGGAATGGTCAGGCCCAGCGCCGGACACAGCTCTTCGCCCACCGCTTTGACCGCCTCATACAGACCAGCATCTTCGCCCGGATGCCCGGCAGCAGCCATCCAGTTTGCGGAAAGTTTGATGCGTTTGATGTCGCCGATTTGCGTGGCGGCGATGTTAGTCAGCGCTTCACCCACCGCCAGACGCGCGGAGGCGGCAAAATCCAGCAGCGCCACCGGGGCACGTTCGCCCAGCGACATCGCTTCACCGTAGTAGCTGTCGAGGCTGGCGGTGGTCACGGCGCAGTTCGCCACCGGGATCTGCCACGGGCCAACCATTTGATCGCGCGCAACCATCCCGGTGACGGTACGGTCACCGATGGTCACGAGGAAGGTTTTTTCCGCCACGGTCGGCAGATGCAGCACGCGGTTCACGGCATCGGCGACGGTAATATTCTGTCGGTCGAAGGCTTCGCCCGCCGCCTGAAGGCGCTGCACGTCGCGGGTCATTTTCGGGGTTTTGCCCAGCAGAACGTCCAGCGGCATATCGATAGGCTGGTCGTCAAAATGGCGATCGTTGAGGGTCAGATGCTGTTCTTCGGTGGCATCGCCAACGACCGCGTACGGCGCGCGCTCGCGTTTACACAGTTCGTCAAACAGCGGCAGTTGGTCGGCCGCTACCGCCAGCACGTAGCGCTCCTGGGATTCGTTACACCAGATTTCCAGCGGGCTCATGCCCGGCTCGTCGCTAAGGATGTCGCGCAGTTCAAATTTACCGCCGCGCCCGCCGTCACTCACCAGTTCCGGCATGGCGTTGGAAAGCCCGCCCGCGCCGACGTCATGAATAAAGAGGATCGGGTTAGCGTCGCCCAGTTGCCAGCAGCGGTCGATCACTTCCTGGCAGCGGCGCTCCATTTCCGGGTTGTCGCGCTGCACGGAGGCGAAATCGAGATCCGCGTCGGACTGACCGGAAGCCATCGATGAGGCCGCCCCGCCGCCCAGCCCGATGTTCATCGCCGGGCCACCGAGGACGATCAGCTTCGCGCCAACGCTGATTTCCCCTTTCTGTACGTGATCGGCGCGGATGTTGCCGATCCCACCCGCCAGCATGATGGGCTTGTGATAGCCGCGCAGCTCTTCACCGTTGTGGCTGTTCACCCGTTCTTCATAGGTACGGAAGTAGCCGGTCAGCGCCGGACGACCAAATTCGTTGTTAAACGCCGCGCCGCCCAAAGGACCGTCGGTCATGATATCCAGCGCGGTCACGATGCGTTCCGGCTTGCCGAAATCTTCTTCCCACGGCTGTTCGAAGCCAGGAATGCGCAGGTTGGAAACCGAGAAGCCCACCAGCCCGGCTTTCGGCTTCGCGCCGCGCCCGGTTGCGCCTTCATCACGAATTTCACCGCCGGAGCCGGTCGCCGCTCCCGGCCACGGGGAAATTGCCGTTGGGTGGTTATGGGTTTCTACTTTCATCAGGATGTGCGCAGGTTCCTGATGGAAATCGTAGCGGCCATTTTGATGGTCCGCAAAGAAGCGCCCGACGTCAGAGCCTTCCATCACCGCCGCATTGTCTTTATAGGCAGACAGTACGTGGTCCGGCGTCTGCTCAAAGGTATTCTTGATCATCTTAAACAGCGACTTCGGCTGCGCTTCGCCGTCGATCACCCAGTCGGCGTTAAAGATTTTATGGCGGCAGTGCTCGGAGTTGGCCTGCGCAAACATATACAGTTCGATGTCGTTCGGGTTACGCCCAAGCGTTGTGAACGCGTCCTGTAAATAATCGATTTCGTCGTCCGCCAGCGCCAGACCGAGACGCAGGTTAGCGTCTGCCAGCGCCTTTCGCCCTTCACCGAGCAAATCCACATGCGTTACCGGAGTCGGTTGATGATGGGCAAACAGTTTTTCCGCCTCCTGCTGCGCGGTAAAGACCGTTTCCATCATCCGATCGTGCAGTTCGGCGGCGACAGACTGCCACTGTTCAGCGCAGAGCGTCGGAGCTTCAACATAATAAGCCACGCCGCGTTCAAGGCGGGCGATCTGCTTCAGCCCGCAGTTATGCGCAATGTCGGTGGCTTTCGAAGACCAGGGAGAGATGGTGCCGGGACGCGGCGTGACCAGCAGCAGTTTCCCGGAAGGCGTGTGGCTGTTGAGGTGCGGGCCGTAGGTGAGCAGGCGCGCAAGCTGCGCGTGTTCGTCCGCCGTCAGCGGCGCGCTCAGGTCGGCAAAATGGACGTACTCGGCGTAAATAGCGCTTACCGGCAGGTTGAACGCCTGAAAGCGGGCCAGCAGTTTATTGATTCGGAATGCCGACAGTGCAGGCGAACCACGCAGAATTTCCATCATAAGTCTCTCGTCTTCTCAGTTTTCAGTGTGCGCAAGGGGGGAAAACGGGCGTCATTATAGAGAATTGTGCGGCCTGACGAAACCGTTTGCGTCGAAATAAAATGCGCGCCCATTTTTAACATTCAGTGTGGCACAGGTCGCGAAAAAGTTGCCAGCAGGCGGATTGTTAAGCAAAATGCCGCTCTTTCTGAAACATACATTCACATTTACAGGGCCAGAGCTAATCGGAGCCAGGCGCAGCGCAGAGAATTAACTGATTGAAAAAATTAAAGATTAATTATCTGCTGTTCGGCATCACGACTCTGCTGGCAGCAACACTGGTGACGGCGCTGTACTGGCACAGCCAGCCGGAAAATCGTCTCGCCGGGATCAAGGCGCGCGGGGAACTGCGTATCAGCACCGTGATGTCGCCGATGACCTATATCAATATCAACGGCAAAATCGAAGGCTTTGATTACGAACTGGCGCAGCAGTTTGCCGATTCGCTCGGCGTGCGCCTGAAAGTGACGGTCAGGCCGACCATCGGGCAACTGTTTGACGATCTGGATAACGGTAAAGCCGATGTGCTGGCAGCGGGTCTGGTGTCAAACAGCGAGCGCGCCAGCCATTATCAGCCCGGTCCGGCCTACTCTTCGGTTTCGCAGCAGCTCGTTTATCGGCTGGGAAGCTATCGCCCCCGCTCGCTGGAAAGTATTAATGCTTCACAGTTGACTATCGCCCCCGGTCACGCGGTGATAAACGATCTGCACGATC
This sequence comes from Enterobacteriaceae bacterium UBA5654, assembly GCA_002421005.1. GTDB lineage: Bacteria > Pseudomonadota > Gammaproteobacteria > Enterobacterales > Enterobacteriaceae > Superficieibacter. The sequence goes on from DIJC01000014.1 coordinate 644,725, forward strand.
TTAAGGCTAAGAAGTTCCCGGACCTTGGCTGGACGGTGGATGACAAACGCAGCAGCACGGCGTTGATGGAAGATGTCGCCGCAGGCAGGCTCGACTACACCATCGCAGATTCCGGGGCTATCAGCCTGTTTCAGCGCGTTCACCCGGATCTGGCGGTGGCGCTGGACGTGACCGATGAACAGCCCGTGACCTGGTTCAGCGTTCAGGATGCGGATAAAACCCTCGCCGCCGCGATGGACGCCTTCTTTAATAAGACCACCACAGAAGGCACCCTCGCCCGCCTGGAAGAGAAGTATCTTGGTCACGGCCAGGACTTTGACTATGTCGACACCCGCTCGTTTTTACGGGCGGTGGATAGTACCCTGCCGGATTTTCAGCCGCTGTTTGAGAAATATGCCGACGAGATCGACTGGCGTCTGCTGGCGGCGATCGCCTACCAGGAGTCGCACTGGGACCCGCTGGCGACATCCCCCACTGGGGTACGCGGCATGATGATGTTGACCCGCAATACGGCGCAAAGCCTGGGCTTAAGCGACCGCACCGATGCCGAGCAGAGCATCAGCGGCGGGATGCGCTACCTGCGGGAACTGCTGAATAAAGTGCCGGAGACGGTGCCGCAAAATGAGCGCATCTGGTTCGCGCTGGCGGCGTATAACATGGGCTACGCGCATATGCTGGACGTGCGGGCACTGACCGCAAAGCAGAAAGGCAATCCCGATAGCTGGGCGGACGTCAAACAGCGCCTGCCGCTGCTTAGCCAGAAATCCATCTACAGCAGCCTGCCCTGGGGCTACGCGCGCGGGCATGAAGCCTATGCGTTTGTGGAAAATATCCGCAAGTATCAAATCAGTCTGGTGGGCTACCTGATGGAAAAAGAACGGCTCAACGCGCGTGCGCTTCAGCTTGCCGCAGGGTATCCGGCGGTTGCGCCGGATCGTCTGGAGCCAGAATCACCCACGCTGCTTTCATTTATCGCCATGGCCAGCGAAGCGAATCATTCAAAAACGCCAGTGGTCATGCTGGACACACCTCGCCCCTAACGCTGCAGTTTTGCTTCCTCTTTCAGCACTTTTTTTGCCTGCCGACGATGGCGGAAAAAGTCGCTGAGGATCGCCGCGCATTCATCGCGCAGTACACCTTCGGTAAACCCGACCCGGTGATTCATCCCCGGATGATGCAGGACGTCAATCAGCGATCCGGCGGCACCGGTTTTCGCATCCCGCGCGCCAAAGACCAGTTGACCGATGCGGCTGTGAACCATCGCGCCAGCGCACATTACGCACGGCTCCAGCGTCACATACAGCGTGGTATCGACCAGACGGTAGTTTTGCAGCACCAGACCGCCCTGCCGCAGCGCCATAATTTCAGCGTGAGCGGTCGGATCGTGGCGGCCAATCGGTCGATTCCAGCCCTCACCAATCACCCGGTTGTCATGGACCAGCACCGCGCCGACCGGCACTTCGCCTTCATCCCACGCGCGTTGCGCCAGCGTCAGCGCGTGGCGCATCCAGTGTTCGTGATTCAGTTCAGGGTTGGACAAAGCTAAGACTCCAGATAATAAAACGGGGCGCATTATACACAGCAGTTATCTTTTACACCCGTCATACTTCCCTCCACAGGAGTGAACTCATTCAAGCTGTTGCAGTTTACCGAGCGGGGTGACGCGCCAGCGATGCTGGCAGAAATAGAGCAGTGGGTTATCCTGCTTGCTGTCGCTGTAGCCGCTGTACAGGCGCAGCGGCGTGCCGATGCGCCGCTCCAGCTGCGCCACCTTCTCATGCCCCAGACAGCGCATTGACAGCACCCAGCCGCCGTTGCGTCGGCGGATCTGGCTGGCGATAAGATTGACTCTCGGCAGCCACGGCGTGTCGATATAAACCTGTTCGACCAGCGGCTGCGGCGAACCGGTGATAAGCCAGACGTCGGCATCGGTGCTGGTCAGATATTGCGTTAAGCGATCGTGGACCACCGGAAACGCGGTGACGTGCTGGCGGAACCACGTCACAAACTGACTTTCCAGATGCTTAAGACGGGCCTCGCTATGCCCGAACGTGCAGCCCCAGAGCAGCAGGCTCATCGGCCAGCGTGCGGCGCGTCCTTTAATCAGTAACGCGCAGCCAATCACCGGCAACAGAGGCAGTACAAGCAGCGCATTCAGTGGCTGATGGCGCAGCAGATAACGCAGGAAGCTGCCAAACATATCCTGCTGATGCAGCGTACCATCAAGATCAAAAAAAACGACACGACGCTCGTGAGTGGCCAAACCTTACTCCTCTGTTCTCATCGCCGGGCCAACATAACCCGGCGGTAATAATAAGTTATAGCCTAACAGAGAGAGTCTGACTTTTCCGGTCAGGTTTACCGCGTGCTTACGCCTGGGTTTCCAGCGCCGCGCGCAGAAAGCCGTTGTGCTCGTCAAGCCGGGCGCGGGCGGTTGCGGCATCCAGCCCGGTCAGCACCATCAGGATCGCCGGTTTTACGTCGTGATCGGTCTGCTGTAACACCTGTTCCGCCTGCCCGCGCGTCACGCCAGTCGCTTCCATCACCATCCGGCAGGCGCGATCCACCAGCTTAATGTTCGTGGCTTTCATATCCACCATCAGGTTTTGCCAGGCTTTGCCAAATTTCACCATCGCGCCGGTGGAGATCATATTGAGCACCATTTTTTGCGCGGTGCCGGATTTCAGCCGCGTCGAGCCGGTGAGCGCTTCCGGGCCAACAACCGGCGAAATGGCGATGGCGGCTTCGCTGGCAATCGGCGAGGCAGGGTTGCAGGAGATGGCGACGGTGGTACAGCCCGTGGCTTTGGCGTAGCGCAGACCGCCGATCACGTAAGGCGTGCGCCCGGAGGCGGCGATGCCAACGACCAGATCCCGCGCGGTCAGATCCAGCGCTTTCAGATCGTCTTCCCCAAGCTGGGGATTATCCTCCGCGCCCTCCACCGCTTTTAAAAGCGCACCCGGCCCACCGGCGATCAGCCCGACGACCAGTCCATGCGGCACGCCGAAGGTGGGCGGACATTCCGACGCATCCAGCACGCCCAGCCGTCCGCTGGTCCCCGCGCCCATATAGATGATGCGTCCGCCCGCCGCCAGCGAGGCAGCGGCGGCATCAACCGCCTGCGCCACCTCATCCAGCACCGCGCCCACCGCCGGGGCCACCAGCGAATCTTCATGATTGAGCAGGTTAACCATCTCCCGCGTCGATACCGCGTCCAGCTCCATTGTCCGCGCGTTGCGCGTTTCAGAAATCAGCGAACCGAGATTCATTTTGTCCCTCCAGAATTTTTAATTCATAATAACCTGACTATAATGGAATAGAATATTCGCCCAGGCGAGTGGATTTTTCATTTTATTGTGGCTATCTGATTTTGAACGTGGAGACGTTATGAACTGCCTGATCCGTATTCGTCAGCGCTATCCGACACTGGCGCAGAGCGATAAAAAACTCGCCGATTTTTTACTCTCACAGCCGGATAAAGCCAGACATTTCAGCTCTCAACAACTGGCGCTGGAAGCCGGGGTCAGCCAGTCCAGCGTGGTGAAATTTGCGCAGAAGCTGGGCTTTAAGGGCTTCCCGGCGCTCAAGCTGGCGCTGAGCGAAGCGCTGGCCAGCAGCCCCAATCCGTCGTGGTCGATGCCGGTCCATAATCATATTCGCGGCGACGATCCGCTGCGCGTGGTCGGCGAGAAGCTGATTAAGGAAAAAAGCGCGGCGATGCACGCCTCACTGGATGTGAACAGCGAAGATAAGCTTGCTGACAGCGTGGCAATGCTGCGCGGCGCGCGGCGGATTATTGTTACCGGCATCGGCGCGTCGGGGCTGGTGGCTAAAAATTTCGCCTGGAAGCTGATGAAGATCGGTTTCAACGCGGTGGCGGAACAGGATATGCACGCGCTGCTGGCCATTGTACAGGCGATGGCTCCCGACGATCTGCTGCTCGCTATTTCCTATACCGGCGAACGACGGGAGATTAATCTGGCGGCGGAGGAAGCGCAGAAAGTCGGGGCAAAAGTGCTCGCCATTACCGGCTTTACGCTGAATGCGCTCCAGCAACGCGCGACCCACTGCCTGTATACCATCGCCGAAGAGCAGGCGAGCCGCAGCGCGGCTATCTCTTCCACCAGCGCGCAGATGCTGCTGACGGATTTGCTGTTTATGGCGCTGGTGCAGCAGGATCTGCAACGCGCGCCGGATCGTATCCGCCAGAGCGAGGCGCTGGTGAAAAAACTGGTCTGAAGGGGTTTATTTATTCAAAAAGAGGCTGTTTCAGCACGCGAGAAATAGCCGAAGAATTAAAATCCCTGCCCTCCCCCCGATAAAAATCAGCCGTCAACTATCCTGCTGGCAGAGACATCAGGCGGCCAGCGGCTAACGCTTGGGCCGTCTTTCGATCTGTGATAAAGTGCGCGCCGCTCCCTTATTTATTCATCATAATGATTAATGCATTAGCGTTAATTATTTGTGATACATATGAAATAAAACTGTTTTACTTTGCATAATTCGAGTGACAGGAAGATCAACGCACCTGCAACCTGAAGTATGACGAGTATGCGCCGTATCTTAATTCGGCGAATAAGTGACAACCTGCTGATTTGCAATTTAATAACGGTAATTTTACCCATGGCATTACTTATTACGAAACGCTGCATCAACTGCGATATGTGCGAACCGGAATGTCCGAATGAAGCTATTTCAATGGGCGACAGCATTTATGAGATTAACAGCGACCGCTGCACCGAATGCGTCGGGCATTATGAAACGCCGACCTGCCAGAAAGTGTGCCCAATCCCGAATACCATTCTGAAAGATCCGGCACGCGTAGAAAGCGAAGAGCAGCTGTGGGATAAGTTTGTGTTAATGCACCATGCGGATAAAATCTAACCTTCGATAATGACCGTGGCGCAGGCGTAATGACGCTCATCGGCAAGCGTAACGTGCGAGGATTTCACCCCCATCGCGTCAGCCAGACGCAGCGCTTCACCCCATAACCGCAGGCGCGGTTTTCCCAGCTCGTCGTTGTACACTTCAAACTGATTAAACGCCAGCCCGTTACGGATCCCGGTGCCAAAGGCTTTTGCCGCTGCTTCTTTTACCGCGAAACGCTTTGCGAGGAAACGCACCGGTTGCTGATGCGTCTCCCAGATGGCCCATTCGTTAGCGCTGAGCACCCGCCGCGCAAGGCGATCGCCGCTGCGGGCGATCACGCCTTCAATGCGGGCGATTTCAACGATATCCGTGCCTAAGCCAAGGATCGCCATTAGCGGCGCGCTTCCTGCATCAGGCGTTTCATTTCGGCGACCGCTTCTTGCAGGCCGCTCATCACCGCGCGCCCGATAATGGCGTGCCCGATGTTTAGCTCATGCATTTCCGGCAGCGCGGCGATGGCCTGCACGTTGTGGTAAGTCAGGCCGTGACCGGCATTGACCTTCAGGCCGAGGCTGGCGGCGAAGGTCGCGGCATGGGCGATGCGCGCCAGTTCGCTGGCCTGCTCTGCCTCGGTTTTCGCGTCGGCGTAGCAGCCGGTGTGAATTTCGATATACGGCGCACCGACTTCTGCAGCGGCGCGGATTTGCGCTTCATCGGCATCAATGAACAGCGAAACCTGAATTCCGGCGGCGGCCAGGCGCTGGCAGGCATCGCGCATTTTGTCGCGCTGCCCGGCGACATCCAGCCCACCTTCGGTGGTGACTTCCTGGCGCTTTTCCGGCACCAGGCAGCAGAAGTGCGGTTTGGTTTCACAGGCAATGGTCAGCATCTCTTCAGTGACGGCCATTTCGAGGTTCATACGGGTATGTAACGTCTGGCGCAGAATGCGCACGTCGCGGTCAGTAATATGGCGGCGATCTTCACGCAGGTGAACGGTAATGCCGTCGGCTCCCGCCTGCTCGGCAATAAAAGCCGCCTGCACCGGGTCCGGGTAAGCGGTGCCGCGTGCGTTGCGTAACGTCGCAATATGGTCAATGTTGACGCCTAACAGTAAATCAGCCATGACTATCCTCAAATTTTTCTGATGATATTTGCGGTGCGTTCCCGTCACCGACTGGAAAATTTTTAGCGTTTCGGCACAAACTGGCGAAACAGCTCCCGGCTTTTTAGCGGTTTACCCCCAAGATACGGCTTAAGCGCCATGCGGGTAAAGCGTTTCGCCGCGCGCAGGGTGTCTGTATCCGGGAATTCGCGGCTGGCCAGCGCCTGAAGATGGTGTCCGGTAAATGTCCGGTTATCGATAACCACGCTGGCAATAAAGCCTTTTTCTTCCCGGTAGCGGTAGGTCATGGTTTCTTCAACCGGCTCGCCCGATCCGGCGCAGTGCAGAAAATCAAGGCCATATCCCAGATGCGCCAGCAGCGCCAGCTCAAAGCGGCGTAACGCGGGTTCAGGGGAATCACTTGCGCCTGCCAGCGCCTGAATACAGTGCAGATAATCAAAGAAGAGTTCGGAGAAGCGCGTCTCGTGCTCCAGCACGCGCGACAGCAGCTCATTGACGTACAGGCCGCTGTAAAGGGAAATACCACTCAGGGGAAGCGCCAGAGAGACAGCTTCGGCACTGCGCAGGGTTTTGACGTCGCCGCGCCCACCAAAGCGCACCAGCAACGGCGTGAAAGGCTGAAGGGTGCCTTTCAGATTAGACCGTTTTGCGCGTGCACCTTTCGCCACAAGGCGCACGCGGCCCGATTCTTCCGTGAAGACGTCCAGCATCAGGCTGGTTTCGCTCCAGGGACGACTATGCAGTACGAAAGCGCGCTGCCAGCCTTCCATTAACGTTTACTCAGAGATCGTCAACATAACCAAGACTGCGCAACGCGCGCTCGTCATCGGCCCAGCCGGATTTCACTTTCACCCACAGTTCCAGGTGGACTTTCGCTTCGAACATGTCTTCCATGTCTTTACGGGCTTCAATACCGATGGTCTTGATTTTGGCCCCTTTGTTGCCAATGACCATTTTCTTCTGCCCTTCGCGCTCGACGAGGATCAGACCATTGATGTCATAACCGCCGCGCTCGTTAGTGATAAAGCGTTCGATTTCGACGGTCACGGAGTACGGCAGCTCGGCGCCGAGGAAACGCATCAGTTTTTCACGGATGATTTCGGAGGCCATAAAGCGCTGAGAGCGGTCGGTGATGTAATGTTCCGGGAAATGATGCACCGCTTCCGGCAGATGTTTGCGCACGATCCCGGCAACGGTATCAACGTTCATCCCGGTTTCCGCCGACATCGGTACGATATCCAGGAAGTTCATCTGGCTGGCCAGAAATTGCAGATGCGGCAGCAGGTCGGCTTTTTCCTGCACGTTATCCACTTTGTTGACCGCGAGGATCACCGGAGCTTTGCCGTCACGCAGTTTGTTGAGCACCATTTCATCGTCCGGGGTCCAGCGCGTGCCTTCAACGACGAAGATCACCAGTTCAACATCACCGATTGAACTGCTTGCGGCTTTATTCATCAGGCGGTTGATAGCGCGTTTTTCTTCCATATGCAGGCCGGGGGTATCAACATAAATCGCCTGATACGGCCCTTCGGTATGGATGCCCACGATGCGGTGGCGGGTGGTTTGCGCTTTGCGGGAGGTGATCGAGATCTTCTGCCCCAGCAAATTGTTTAACAGCGTTGATTTACCGACGTTCGGGCGACCAACGATGGCGACAAACCCGCAATAACTTTTTTCTTCGTTCATTCCAGCTCCAGTTTTTTCAGCGCCTGTTCGGCGGCAGCCTGCTCCGCCTTGCGACGGCTGGAACCTGTGCCGACCACAGGTTCACTCAGGCCACTGACCTGGCAATGGATAGTAAATTCCTGATCGTGGGCTTCGCCCCGGACCTGTACCACCAGATAAGACGGTAGCGGCAGATGGCGGCCCTGCAAATATTCCTGTAAACGCGTTTTCGGATCTTTTTGCTTATCGCCCGGACTGATTTCGTCCAGACGGGTCTGATACCAGCTTAGGATCAGCCTCTCGACGTTTTGAATATCGCTGTCGAGAAAAATCCCACCGATTAAGGCTTCAACCGTGTCGGCGAGAATAGATTCACGGCGAAAACCGCCGCTTTTCAGTTCGCCTGGCCCAAGGCGCAGGCATTCGCCCAGATCAAATTCGCGGGCAATTTCTGCCAGCGTGTTGCCGCGCACCAGCGTTGCGCGCATACGGCTCATATCGCCTTCGTCCACGCGCGGGAAGCGGTGGTAAAGCGCGTTAGCAATAACGTAACTTAAAATTGAGTCGCCGAGGAATTCCAGCCGCTCATTATGTTTACTACTGGCGCTGCGATGCGTTAGCGCCTGCTGCAACAATTCCTGATGATGAAAAGTGTAGCCCAGCTTCCGTTGAAGCCGATTAATTACGATGGGATTCATGCGATACCAATAAATGAATGCGTCAACAATTCAGCACACGAAATCGACCTGAGAGTATCAACGCGCTTTCGTGTGCTGTCGCCCCCTTGCGGGAGACAACCTGAAACTTCGGGGGAATATTCTATACACAACGGCAGGGGATGTCGTTAGCCAGAAGGTATTTATATTTTAAATAATTCATCTTGCCGTCATTCTGACGGCAAGATGAATGTTGGGAGGTTATTAATGGATGCCGCCAATGCGATTTAACCGCACACCGGTAGGCCATTCGCCTTCCTGTTTTTCAAAACTCATCCAGATAGCCGTCGCGCGGCCCACCAGATTGGCTTCCGGCACAAAACCCCAGTAACGGCTGTCTGCGCTGTTGTCGCGGTTGTCGCCCATCATGAAGTAGTGTCCTGGCGGCACAATCCACGTCGCCAGCTGCTGCCCCTGCTGCTTGTAATAAACGCCAAGCTGATCCTGAGCGATAGGCACGGTCAATATACGGTGGGTGACGTCGCCGAGGGATTCTTTACGCTGCGCCAGACGAATGCCGTTGTCGATGGATTCGTTTTGCCCAACCTCAAAGAAGCCGCTGGTCGCCTCGCCGCCGTTACCGCGCGCAAAGGTCTGGACAAAATCGCTCGGCTGTACGTCGGAATACGTCACCGGCAGCGCGCTGCCACAGGCCTGACCGGAGCTACAGCCCGGCTGGATAGTCACCTGCTTGGTCACCGGATCGTAGGTGACTTTATCGCCCGGCAGACCGACCGCACGCTTGATATAATCCAGGCGTGGGTCCTGCGGATATTTAAAGACCACGACGTCGCCGCGCTTAGGATGCCCGGTTTCGATCAGCGTGTTCTGGTAGATCGGATCTTTAATGCCGTAAGCAAATTTCTCGACCAGAATAAAATCGCCGATCAGCAGCGTAGGCATCATTGAACCTGACGGGATCTGGAAGGGTTCATAAATAAATGAACGCACGATCAGCACGATCGCCAGCACCGGAAAGACCGATGCGCCCGTTTCCAGCCAGCCCGGTTTCGGGCCGACTTTTTTCAGCGTTTTTTTATCCAGCGTGCCGTCGGTGGCGGCGTCTGCCGCAGCCTGACGCTCGCGCCGTTTCGGGGCAAAGATAAATTTATCGATGCACCACAAAATGCCCGTGACCAGCGTAGCAATCACCAGAATCAGGGCAAATGTATTCGCCATGCCAACTCCTTAAGGATTATTTACCGTCTTTTCCGACATGCAGAATGGCGAGGAAGGCTTCCTGCGGCAGCTCAACGTTGCCGACCTGCTTCATGCGCTTCTTCCCTTCTTTCTGTTTTTGCAGCAGCTTTTTCTTACGGCTGATATCGCCGCCATAGCATTTTGCCAGCACGTTTTTACGTAACTGTTTCACCGTTGAACGGGCGATGATATGGGTGCCGATAGCCGCCTGGATCGCGATATCAAACTGCTGGCGCGGGATCAGATCTTTCATCTTTTCCACCAGCTCACGACCACGGTACTGGGCGTTGTCGCTATGGGTGATCAGCGCCAGCGCATCCACGCGCTCACCGTTGATCAGCACGTCAACACGCACCATCCGCGAGGCCTGGAAACGTTTGAAGTTGTAGTCCAGCGACGCATAGCCACGAGAGGTGGACTTCAGGCGGTCGAAGAAGTCGAGTACCACTTCCGCCATCGGGATTTCATAGGTCAGCGCCACCTGGTTGCCGTGATAGACCATATTGGTCTGCACGCCGCGTTTTTCCACGCACAGGGTGATGACGTTGCCGAGAAATTCCTGCGGCATCAGCATGTGACACTCGGCAATCGGCTCGCGCAGTTCAAAGATATTGTTGACCGGCGGCAACTTGGACGGGCTGTCGACGTAAATGACTTCTTTAGCAGTGGTTTCGACTTCATACACGACCGTCGGCGCGGTAGTGATCAGGTCGAGGTCATATTCACGCTCCAGACGCTCCTGGATGATTTCCATGTGCAGCAGGCCGAGGAAGCCACAGCGGAAGCCGAAGCCCAGCGCTGAAGAGCTTTCCGGCTCGTAGAACAGAGAGGCGTCGTTGAGGCTGAGTTTACCCAGCGCGTCACGGAAGTTTTCATAGTCGTCAGAGCTGACCGGGAACAGCCCGGCGTAAACCTGCGGCTTCACTTTTTTGAAGCCCGGTAACGCTTTTTCTGCCGGATTGCGCGCCAGCGTCAGGGTATCGCCCACTGGCGCACCGAGAATGTCTTTGATCGCGCACACCAGCCAGCCCACTTCGCCACACTTTAGCTCTGTGCGGTCGATCTGTTTTGGCGTAAAGATGCCTAAACGGTCAGCGTTATAGGTTTGACCGGTGCTCATCACTTTGACTTTATCACCCTTACGCAGGGTGCCGTTTTTAACGCGGATAAGCGAGACAACGCCGAGATAGTTATCAAACCATGAGTCGATGATCAGCGCCTGAAGCGGACCGTCGGGGTCGCCCTGCGGGGCGGGGATATCGCGTACCAGACGTTCCAGCACATCCTGTACGCCAATGCCGGTTTTCGCCGAGCAGCGCACCGCGTCAGTCGCATCAATGCCGACAATGTCTTCGATTTCTTCCGCCACGCGATCGGGATCGGCAGCCGGAAGGTCGATTTTGTTGAGGACCGGCACAACTTCCAGATCCATTTCCATTGCGGTATAGCAGTTTGCCAGGGTTTGCGCCTCAACGCCCTGCCCGGCATCGACCACCAGCAGCGCGCCTTCACAGGCCGCGAGCGAGCGGGAAACTTCATAGGAGAAGTCAACGTGCCCTGGGGTGTCGATAAAGTTCAGTTGATAAGTTTCGCCGTCAGACGCTTTGAAATCGAGCGTCACGCTCTGGGCTTTAATGGTGATCCCGCGCTCACGCTCCAGATCCATGGAATCCAGTACCTGAGCTTCCATTTCACGATCGGACAGGCCGCCGCAAATCTGGATAATACGGTCAGACAGCGTCGACTTACCGTGGTCAATGTGAGCAATGATCGAAAAGTTACGTATATTCTTCATAGATGGAGATTATTATGCCTTACGGATACCAGGAGGCCACGATGCTGAGCCTGACGTTTTTTGTCTGAAACGCCGCATTCTACACTACAACATGAATGCGAGGAAATGCTCATCCTGCGAGCGCAGAATGAGAGAGATAGCAGGATTCAGCGCACGACAATTTCATGGGGTGGAAGTCCGACGCTTAAAATCACCGGCTGCCACGCTTCGCGCGCCGCAAGTTTAGCCGAGAAACCTCTGGCGATTAAAAAACCGCCAACGCCGCCGAGGATCGCGCCGCACAGCGCCGCAGGATCGCTGGCAAACAGCACCTGAAAAACAGAGGCGACGAGAAACAGCCCCACCAGCGGTGACATATAGACCAGCAGCGCGGAGCTGAGCAGGCTGCCTTCGGCGATACCCAATTCAACCTTCTGCCCGCTGACCAGCGGCTGCGCGCTGGGCACGCTGATAGTATGCTGCGTCTGCGGCCCCAGCTTGTTCAGCACGCGGCTGCCGCAACCGACGCGGGAAGCGCAGCTGTTGCAGGAGGCTTTAACGTCGCAGCTGACCTGCGCCATGCCGTTATGCCAGGAGATGACGGTCGCCCATTCTTTAATCACTGGGCGGCCTTAAATTTGACGCTGTCAGCGATGCGCTTCGCGGTTTGCGGAGGCAGTTCGCCGACGATGGTAATGTCTGTGTTATCGCGCAGCGTCGTGCTGACGGTGCGGCGGCCGGTGCGCAGCATTTGATCGCTGCTGGAAGGCGTTGCCCGGCTGACATTGACCGAAAAGCTGAACAGCCCATCGGAGTAAAGCCGCGATTCAATAGGCACTTCAACCGTTGGCAGCGAGCGTCGGCTGCTGGAAACCTCGTTAAACCCCTGGGGGAGCCAGGACGGATTCCAGTTAAAGCTGGCTTTATCACCCGCCGGAACGGACAGCAGTGGCGGCAGATTGGCTTTCGCCAGACTCTGCATATTGCTGGCGACGGTTTCATTCATGTTGAAAGAGATAACGCGGAACTGCTCCAGCGTTTCACCATCGCGATCCAGCAGATCGACGCGCATCGGCAATTTAGTTTCTGCATCCAGCCAGACGATATAGCTGTAACGGGTGCCGTCACGCGCTACCACGCGGATCACTTCGCACAGCCGATCCGCAATGCGGGTTCTGCCGACGGAGATGAAATCGTACCAGGGAGAAAGACGTTTGAAATTGGTGTACACCAGCGACGGCAGCGAATCGACGATGTAGTCGCCGTTGAGCGTGAAGGGATCGAGGCCTGGCTCAAAATAGCTGATCTCGTTGCCACGCTGCACGACTTCGCGGCGCGGGCCGTCCATCTGCAATAGCTGCGCGAGGGTCTGGTTGTCCAGACGCGCGTGGCGATAACGCAGAGATTCGACGCCTTGCTTATTGATGCTGATAAATGACAGCTCGTAATTGAGTGACTGGCTGGCCAGGTTCATCTGCTGTAACAACGCCCCGGACGAGACATCAGCCGAGGCGTTGGCGGAGAAGAACAGGCTACCTGTCACCAGTGACATGGCACACCAAAGTTGCTTCATTACTGCGATTGTGTTCCTAAAGTCTGATTACCCGGCACCTGAACAGCGGCCTGCTGCGTTTGTGCTTGTTCAAACTGAAGCTGCTCAGAGTGCAGGCGACGTTGCAGTTCGTAATCCTGCAACATGGCATTAATACGGCGACGCTGCTCCTGAACCTGCTGCTGTTGACCGCCATTTGACGCAACCGCGCCCTCTGCCGGTACGCCAAGGCTTACCGGACTGGCTTTGCCCATCATCGGTAGCGTATTGAATACCGGCGTTTCGGGCTGCTGGGTCGCTTCGCCCTGCTCATTATAGTGCTGGACCCCGACGATAACTGCAAGCGATACGCATGCCGCTACGCCCATTTGCGTTAGTTGGCTGGCCCACGGGCGGACTTTATGCCAGAACGGCATTTTCTGCCATTGCTGCGGTGCAGGCTGCGCCTCTGGGATCAGCGACGCAGGCTCACTCGCAATGGCGGCCATTACGCGGGAGGAGATATCGAAATGGAGAACGTCACCGGTATCGCCTCGCAGCGAATCGCGGATGAGATGGTAGCTCTCCCAGGTTTTTTGCATTTCCGGGGAACGAGTCAGCTCACTGAGCAACTCGCTATCCAGGGTTTCACCATCCATTAAAGCGGAAAGTTTTTCTTTCTGCATGCCTAATACCTTTTTCAGTATCCCGCTATCGTCAGCGCCTGATAAGCGGTTGAACTTTATTATCAATAGCTTCCCGAGCACGGAAGATGCGCGAACGCACTGTACCCACCGGACAATCCATGATGACGGCTATCTCTTCATAGCTCAGGCCATCCAGCTCACGCAGGGTGATAGCCATGCGTAAATCTTCCGGAAGCATCTCTATGGTCCGAAAAACGATCTGTCTCAGTTCTTCAGACAACATTAAGTTCTCAGGGTTCGAAATTTCTTTCAGCGCACCGCCACTTTCGAAGTTTTCAGCCTCATTGGCATCCACATCGCTTGACGGTGGACGGCGTCCCTGAGCAACCAGGTAATTTTTAGCTGTATTGACCGCAATGCGGTACAGCCACGTATAAAAAGCGCTATCTCCCCGGAATGAATCCAGCGCGCGATAGGCTTTGATAAACGATTCCTGTACGACATCAGGCACATCGCCTGAAGGTACATATCGGGAGACAAGACTCGCCACCTTATGCTGATAGCGCACCACCAGCAGGTTGAAAGCTTTTTGATCTCCCTTCTGGACCCGTTCCACCAGAATCTGGTCCGTTAACTGCTCGCTCATCCGAGGTAATGTCTCCTCAAACCTAATTTCCACGCGTAATCGAAACGCCACTCTATACACTGCAATCTGAGCAAGCAGAAGGTTAGAGCGTCAATTGAATGTAAAGTTCCGTCACGCCTTTGTTTTGCTGACCGTTTGTTATCTCTCATTATAAGTCTCTTGAATGCGCACTACGCACCTTCCCTGAGTAAACACCGCAGCACGCCAGCAGAGTAACGTAACACAGGGACGATTTCATCACAAAATCCGTGACTAACGATCTGCCTCGCAAAATATTTTGCCAGGTGGCGCGTTTGCCGTTCCTGTTTAGCCATTACAACAAAAATTAAAAAAATAGTGCTATTCGCGCAAACGCAGTGCTATGCTCGGGCAACAATGTTTAGTAAATTAAACAAAACTATGAAAACAACGCCAGAACTCTCCTGTGACGTACTGATCATTGGCAGCGGGGCCGCCGGTTTATCGCTGGCGCTGCGTCTCGCTGAACAGCGTTCAGTCATCGTATTAAGCAAAGGCCCGGTCAATGAAGGATCGACGCTGTATGCACAAGGCGGTATCGCCGCTGTGTTTGATGAAATGGACAGCATCGAATCGCATGTAGAAGATACTTTAGTTGCCGGAGCGGGACTTTGTGAGCGTCACGCGGTTTCTTTTGTCGCCAGCAATGCCCGGCACTGCGTACAGTGGCTGATTGACCAGGGCGTACTTTTCGATACCCAGATCCAACCTGACGGCGCAGAGAGCTATCATCTGACCCGGGAAGGTGGCCACAGCCACCGCCGCATTCTGCACGCTGCCGACGCCACCGGTAAGGCCGTGGAAACCACGCTGGTCAGCCAGGCGCTGGCGCATCCCAATATCCGAATTCTGGAGCGCTATAACGCGGTGGATGTCATCGTTTCCGATAAAATCGGTTTGCCCGGTCCCCGCCGGGTGATGGGCGCGTGGGTGTGGAACCGTAATAAAGAAAGCGTTGAAACCTGCGCCGCCGCTTCGGTGGTGCTGGCAACCGGCGGCGCGTCGAAGGTATATCAGTATACCACCAACCCGGACATCGCTTCCGGCGACGGGATCGCCATGGCCTGGCGTGCCGGATGCCGGGTGGCGAATCTTGAGTTTAACCAGTTTCACCCTACCGCGCTTTTTCATCCGCAGGCGCGCAACTTTTTGCTTACCGAAGCACTGCGTGGTGAGGGAGCGCTGTTAAAACGTCCCGACGGCTCGCGCTTTATGCCTGATTTCGATCCGCGCGGCGAGTTGGCTCCGCGCGATATCGTGGCGCGGGCTATCGATCATGAAATGAAGCGCCTCGGCGTGGAATGCATGTATCTGGATATCAGCCATAAGCCTGAAGAGTTTGTCCGTCAGCATTTTCCGATGATTTATGAAAAACTGCTGGGCCTTGGGATCGACCTGACAAAAGAGCCGGTGCCAATTGTTCCCGCCGCGCATTATACCTGCGGCGGCGTGATGGTGGACGATCACGGTCGGACAGACGTTGACGGGCTGTATGCCATTGGTGAAGTGAGCTATACCGGGCTTCATGGCGCAAATCGCATGGCGTCTAACTCCCTGCTGGAGTGTCTGGTATACGGCTGGTCGGCGGCAGAGGATATCCAGCGTCGCCCGTCGGCCACTGCGCAAACCCACACGCTTCCCGGTTGGGATGAAAGCCGGGTAGATAATGCAGATGAGCGGGTGGTGATCCAGCATAACTGGCATGAACTGCGCCTGCTGATGTGGGATTACGTCGGTATTGTCCGCACGACCCGACGCCTGGAGCGCGCGCAGCGCCGCATTGCGATGCTGCAACAGGAAATCGACGAATATTACGCCCATTTCCGCGTCTCAAATAATTTACTGGAACTGCGTAATCTGGTGCAGGTGGCCGATCTTATCGTCCGCTGCGCCATGCAGCGTAAGGAAAGCCGGGGTCTGCATTATACTCTTGATTACCCGGCGTTACGGGCGGACGCAAGCCCTTCTGTGCTGACGCCACCAGGCTACATAAAGAGATAAAACATCCGGGTCAGCGCAGCGTAGCTTTCCGAATACTGCTGCTCTGGCCCACGGATCGTCAGCCGATCGCTGTAGCACTCTCCCGGCTGGGGCGAAAACGCCAGCAGCACGCGATGCGACGGGCGGTTTTCTGTTTCCGCAATATCGGTTCGCAGGCGCAAATGCCAGCCGGTGGATGCCGCCAGCTCGCTAAATGCGACGCTGACATTTTCCGGCAGTACCACGCAAAAAAATCCCTCTTCGGTAATACAGTCGGTCGCACAGGCCAGCAGCGCAGCATGATCCAGCGTAGTGGTATAGCGCGCCTGTTCGCGTTGCGCGGTCCGGCACTCAACGCCTTTTTCAAAATAAGGTGGATTACTGACGATCAGTTCATAGCGCCCGTGCTGGATGTTAACCCACTGCTGGATATCGGCGCTGTGTACCCGAACGCGGTGCGCCCACGGCGTCTGGTTGATGTTTTCCTGCGCCTGTAGCGCCGCGTCCTCATCAAGTTCTACTGCGTCAACGGTGACGTTATCGGCCGTTCGCTGTGCCAGCATCAGCGCCAGCAACCCGCTCCCGGTGCCAATATCCAGAATGCGCTGGACCTGCGCTACCGGAGCCCATGCGCCCAATAAAATACCATCGGTCGTGACTTTCATGGCACAGCGATCGTGAGCGACAAAAAATTGTTTAAATGTGAATCCATTCCGACGCAGCGCGGATTTTGACTGAGACATCGTAACGACACTTCCTGATAACGACTCAATAGCTTAAGGTTAGGCACAATACCGGATAACAGTTAACCACACAAACAGATGAACATTGCGGCCGTAACGTCTATAATCAGCGCCCCACACTGAGGTAGAACATGACTGTAACGACTTTTTCCGAACTCGAACTCGACGATAGCCTGCTGGATGCACTCCAGGAGAAAGGCTTCACACGCCCGACCGCCATCCAGGCTGCCGCAATTCCGCCTGCGCTTGATGGCCGTGATGTCCTCGGTTCCGCGCCGACAGGCACCGGTAAAACGGCGGCATATCTGTTGCCCGCGTTGCAGCATCTGCTCGACTTCCCGCGTAAAAAATCTGGCCCGCCGCGTATTTTGATCCTCACTCCGACCCGTGAGCTGGCGATGCAGGTGGCGGATCACGCTCGCGAACTGGCAAAAAACACCCATCTGGATATTGCCACCATCACCGGTGGCGTAGCGTACATGAACCACGCGGAAGTGTTTAGCGAAAACCAGGATATCGTGGTCGCCACCACCGGTCGCCTGATGCAGTATATTAAGGAAGAAAACTTTGACTGCCGTGCGGTTGAAACGCTGATCCTCGACGAAGCGGACCGTATGCTGGATATGGGCTTTGCGCAGGATATTGAACACATCGCCGGGGAAACCCGCTGGCGTAAGCAGACCATGCTGTTTTCCGCAACGCTGGAAGGCGACGCGATTAAAGATTTTGCCGAGCGTCTGCTGGAAGAGCCAGCCGAAGTTTCCGCCACGCCGTCGATTCGCGAACGCAAGAAAATTCATCAGTGGTACTACCGTGCCGATGATATTCAGCATAAAACGGCGCTGCTGGTACACCTGCTGAAGCAGCCTGAAGCCACGCGCACGATCGTTTTCGTGCGTAAACGTGAGCGCGTGCATGAACTGGCGGGCTGGCTGCGTGAAGCGGGGATCAACAACTGCTATCTCGAAGGTGAGATGGTGCAGATTAAACGTAACGAGGCGATTAAGCGTCTGACCGACGGTCGCGTTAACGTGCTGGTGGCAACCGATGTCGCCGCACGCGGGATTGATATCCCGGACGTCAGTCACGTTATCAACTTCGATATGCCGCGCAGCGGCGATACCTACCTGCACCGTATCGGGCGTACCGCCCGCGCCGGACGCAAAGGCTGCGCAATTTCGCTCGTCGAAGCGCACGATCATCTGCTGTTGGGTAAAGTTGGTCGCTATATTGAAGAAACGCTGAAAGCCCGCGTCATCGACGAACTGCGCCCTACTACGCGCGCGCCGAGTGAAAAATCGACCGGCAAGCCGTCGAAGAAAGTGCTGGCGAAACGCGCCGAGAAGAAGAAAGAAAAAGACAAAGAGAAGCCGCGCGTGAAGAAACGTCACCGCGACGCCAAAAACATCGGCAAACGCCGTAAGCCGAGCGGTGACAACGCCGCACCGCAGTCAACGAAAGAATAAAAAAAACGCCGGGTAAAAACCCGGCGTTTTTATTTACCCGCAGCCTGAAATCAGAGGCTTTCGGTAAAAGTACGAGCAATAACGTCGCGCTGCTGTTCCGGGGTCAGCGAGTTAAAGCGCACAGCATAACCAGAAACACGGATAGTAAGCTGCGGATATTTTTCCGGGTGCTCTACCGCGTCCAGCAGCGTTTCACGGCGCAGGACGTTAACGTTCAGATGCTGACCACCTTCAACGCGCACTTCCGGCTGCACGTCCAGCGGTACTTCGCGGTATTCGATTTCGCCCAGTTTGTTCACCGGAACGATGTCATCTTCAGCATAACCCGCTTTTGCGCACACGCAGCGAGCTTCACCTTTTTCGTTATCCAGCAACCAGAATGAGTTCAGCAGGTCGTCGTTAGCGGCTTTTGTAATTTGGATACCTGTAATCATGTGATGCCTCCCTTGGGCTACATTTCATTTTGTCGGCCAGCGTTGGCCAATTGGTAAAACCATTGTTGCTTGAGTGTATATATAACAGTCAAGCCATCCGCATTCTTTGATTTAAATCAACAAAAACCACACATGAAAAATGGTGATACGGGAAATTATTGTTTTATATCAATTTTAACTGGCAGTAGTGACCAAAAAATTTCGTAAAGTTTAAACTTTTTTTATCCCTGTTCTGCCTGCGGGCATGAATGGCATTTTGTGAAGTAGTAAGAAGCAGTTAAGCTATCTCTATCAACCTTTGCAGGAGAGCAAAATGACCACACCATTAACCTGGCACGACGTCCTGGCGGAAGAGAAAGAGCAACCCTATTTTATCAATACGCTGAATACCGTTGCCGCAGAGCGTCAGTCGGGGGCAACTATCTATCCGCCGCAAAAAGATGTCTTCAACGCCTTTCGTTTTACGGAGCTGGGCGAGGTTAAAGTGGTAATTTTAGGACAGGATCCGTATCACGGCCCGGGTCAGGCGCACGGATTGTCGTTTTCTGTGCGTCCGGGCGTCGCTATTCCACCCTCTCTGTTGAATATGTATAAAGAACTGGAAGCCACGGTGCCGGGCTTTGAACGTCCTGCGCACGGGTATCTGGAAAGCTGGGCGCGCCAGGGCGTGCTGCTGCTCAACACAGTGCTGACCGTACGTGCAGGCCAGGCGCATTCACATGCCAGCCTCGGCTGGGAGACGTTTACCGATAAAGTGATCAGCCTGATTAATGAGCATCGTGAAGGCGTGGTGTTTCTGCTCTGGGGGTCACATGCGCAGAAAAAAGGGGCGATTATTGACGGTAAGCGCCACCATGTGCTGAAAGCGCCGCACCCTTCCCCACTCTCTGCCCATCGCGGCTTTTTTGGCTGTAATCATTTTGTGCTGGCAAATCAGTGGCTCGAACAGCACGGCGAAAAACCTGTCGACTGGACGCCCGTCCTGCCTGCCGAATCTGAATAAATAAAAAAGTCCGGGCTGGATGGCAGCACCGGACTTTTTTTATCTCACCAGCGTATTAAAGCTTATTCTGACGCCACCACTCGGCGAGCATAATCCCCGTCGCGACCGATACGTTCAGGCTTTCAACATTGCCCGTGCCGTTGATACCAATGCTCATGTCCGCAGCGGCGTGTGCAGCATCAGATAAACCGTCGCGCTCCTGCCCCAACACCAGCACCATTTTAGGCGGCAGCGTGGCGTCAAAGAGCGGCGTGCCTTTATTGCCACAGGTACTGACGATGGTATAGCCCGCTTCGCGGAAGCGATCGAGTGCATCAAACAGGCTGTCGCCGGTGATCGGCTGCACGTGTTCCGCCCCGCCTTCCGCCGTGCGAATAGCCGCGCCGGATTCCAGCACCGCCGCATCATGCACCACCACGCCTTTCACCCCGAAGTGAGCGCAGCTGCGCACCATCGCGCCGAGGTTGTGCGGGTTAGAGATATCTTCCATTGCCAGCACGCAGTCGGTTTCACCAGCCTGCGCCACCCATTGTTCAACGGAAGTCCCGCTGCGTTTTTTGATCAGGAAGCACACGCCGCCGTGATGATCGGTGCCGGACGCTTTTGCCAGCTCCTCGTCATCAACCACGTGGTAAGCCTTGCGATTGGCAGCCATCCAGCGCAGCGCTTCTTTAAAGCGCGGCGTCACGCTCTGTACAAACCAGGCGCGTACAATCGAGTCGGGGCGGCTCTGAAACAGCGCCTGACAGGCGTTTTCGCCGTATACGCGGGTTTCTTCCGCACGCTGGCGGCGCAGCACTTCCGGGTCGATAAAACTTTTACCGCTGATGCCACCGTGATCGGCTTTTACCGGCGTCTCATCATTCGGTGCGCGGGAAACCGTGCGCCACGGAGAGGCGTCGCGATCGCGGTCGCGGTCGCGGCTGCGATCCTGCTGACCCCGATCCTCGCGGGAAGGACGACGACCACCATCGGCTCGGGACGCTCCCGGACGGCCACCGCCTTTTCCGGTACGTGGATTATGTGTACGTTTATCCGAGTCGTCGTCGCTACGGACATACATCACTTTAACCTTGCCGCTTTTACTCTTAAATTCGTCGTTCATGCTTTCCTCCACCAGCGCTGCGCGAAGCGCGCAGATTACCTGATGTGCCCCCGCTTAGCTATGATTTCGTTTAAAAGCCTGCGTCTATTGTACTCATTGAATAAATCACATTGTTGTTTAAAACAGACTCAACAATAATATGTAACATTAAAGAAACATTCCGGCGTTTTTTGCCTTTCTGTCACCCTCCTTACCCTGAGGTTAGTTATGAATACCGTTTGTGCCAGTTGCCAGGCGCTTAACCGCATTCCAGACGATCGTATGAATGATGTGGCGAAGTGTGGACGCTGTGGCCACGATCTCTTCGACGGCGATGTGATCAATGCGACCGGTGAGACGCTGGATAAACTGCTGAAGGACGATCTGCCAGTAGTGGTGGATTTCTGGGCTCCATGGTGCGGCCCGTGCCGTAATTTTGCTCCGGTGTTTGAAGACGTTGCCGAAGAGCGCAGTGGCAAAGTCCGTTTTGTGAAGGTAAATACCGAAGCTGAACGCGAGCTGAGCGCCCGGTTTCGCATCCGCAGTATTCCAACCATTATGATTTTCAAAAAGGGCGAAGTCGTCGACATGCTGAATGGCGCGGTGCCGAAAGCGCCTTTCGAGAGTTGGCTGAACGAATCCCTGTGATCCGCACGGGGCACATCTTGTGCCCCGAATTAAGCTCTGCGACAATGGCGTTTTTTCTGCGCCCCCATCATGACTGTTAACGCTGTACTTCGTCTTCGCGCCGAGCGCCTTGCTCGCGCCACACGTCCTTTTCTTGCCAGAGGCAATCGCTTTCGTCGCTGCCAGAGTTGTCTTTTACCCCTCAAAAACTGTCTGTGTGCAACCATTACTCCGGCACAAGCAAAAAGTCAGTTTTGCCTGGTAATGTTCGACACCGAGCCGATGAAGCCCAGTAATACGGGGCGTCTGATAGCCGATATTCTGCCGGAAACGACCGCGTTTCAGTGGTCCCGCACCGAGCCGCCGCAGGCGCTGCTGGATCTGGTGGCTAACCCGGATTTTCAGCCGGTGGTTGTTTTTCCGGCTTCTGCCGCAGATAGCGAAAGAGAGGTGCTTTCTGCGCCGCGCCCCGGCAAACCACCGCTGTTTATCATGCTGGACGGCACCTGGAGCGAGGCGCGTAAAATGTTTCGCAAAAGCCCGTGGCTGGATGCGCTGCCGATCATTTCCGTCGATCTATCCCGAATTTCTGCTTATCGCCTGCGCGAACCACACGGTGACGGGCAATACTGCACCGCTGAAGTGGCGATTGCCCTGCTGGATCTGGCGGGTGATACCGACGCGGCGATAGCACTGGGCGCTCACTTTACCCGTTTTCGCGAGCGCTATCTGGCAGGAAAATCTGCACATCAGGGCAACATCACAGCAGCATTGCCGGAAAGCGTTTAAAATCATTCGGTCACTTCTGTATAAGGAAGACCGGTATGAGTCAGCGAGGACTGGAAGCGCTACTGCGACCAAAGTCGATAGCGGTAATTGGCGCGTCAATGAAACCACAGCGGGCCGGTTATCTGATGATGCGCAATCTGCTGGCGGGCGGCTTTAGTGGGCCAGTGCTGCCGGTGACGCCAGCCTGGAAAGCGGTGCTGGGCGTGCTGGCCTGGCCGGATGTCGCCAGCCTGCCATTCACGCCTGACCTGGCGGTGCTTTGTACCCACGCGCGGCGTAATCTCGCGCTGCTGGAAGCACTGGGAGAAAAAGGCTGTAAAACCTGCATTATTCTTTCCTCGCCTCCCGAACAATTTGCGGAACTTCTGGCCTGCGCCCGGCGCTGGCAGATACGTCTGCTCGGCCCGAATAGTCTGGGTCTGCTGGCTCCCTGGCAGGGGCTGAACGCCAGTTTCTCTCCGGTGCCTGGTACGCGTGGCAAGCTGGCGTTTATCTCCCAGTCGGCGGCGGTGTCTAATACGATCCTTGACTGGGCGCAGCAGCGGGAAATGGGCTTTTCCTATTTTATCGCGCTGGGCAATAGCCTGGATATTGACGTCGATGAACTGCTGGATTTTCTCGCTCGTGACAGTAAAACCAGCGCTATCCTGCTGTATCTTGAGCATTTAAGCGATGCCCGGCGCTTTGTTTCCGCCGCCCGTAGCGCCTCGCGCAATAAGCCCATTCTGGTGATTAAGAGCGGTCGCAGCCCGGAAGCGCAGCGCCTGCTGCACGTGAATTCCGGGATGGACCTGGCCTGGGATGCTGCCATTCAACGTGCGGGCCTGCTGCGCGTCCAGGATACCCACGAGCTTTTTTCCGCCGTCGAAACGTTAAGCCATATGCGTCCGCTGCGCGGTGAGCGGCTGATGATTATCAGCAACGGTGCCGCGCCCGCCGCGCTGGCGCTGGATATGCTGTGGCTGCGCAACGGTAAACTTGCCTCGCTTAGCGAGGAAACGCGCGAGCAGCTGCGTCAGGCCTTGCCGGAGCGCGTCGAGGCTGCAAATCCGCTCGACTTACGCGACGACGCCAGCAGTGAACATTACGTCAACGCGCTGAATATTTTACTCGCCAGCCAGGATTTTGACGCCCTGATGGTGATCCACGCCCCCAGCGCTGCCGCTCCCGGCACCGAAAGCGCGCTGGCGCTGATCGAAGCGCTGAAGCGCCATCCGCGCGGAAAATACGTTACCGTGTTGACCAACTGGTGCGGCGAGTTTTCCTCGCAGGAAGCCCGGCGTTTATTTAGCGAGGCCGGGCTTCCCACCTACCGCACGCCCGAAGGTACTATCACCGCTTTTATGCATATGGTGGAATATCGGCGCAATCAGAAGCAGCTCCGCGAAACCCCTGCCCTGCCGGGCAATCTGGCCGCAAATACCGCCGAAGCCCACAGCCTGCTCCAGCAGGCGCTTAATGACGGCGCGACGTCGCTGGATACCCATGAAGTTCAGCCTATTTTGCAGGCCTATGGTCTGCATACTTTGCCGACCTGGATCGCCAGCGACAGCGCCGAGGCGGTGCATATTGCTGAACAGATCGGTTACCCGGTGGCGCTAAAGCTGCGCTCGCCGGATATCCCGCATAAATCAGAAGTTCAGGGCGTGATGCTGTACCTGCGCACCGCAACCGAAGTGCAGCTGGCGGCAGATGCAATCCTTGACCGGGTTAAAATGGCATGGCCCGGTGCGCGTATTCACGGTCTGCTGGTACAAAGTATGGCTAACCGCGCCGGAGCACAGGAGCTGCGCGTTGTCGTCGAGCACGATCCGGTATTCGGCCCGCTGATTATGCTGGGTGAAGGCAACGTGGAATGGCGCGCGGACGATCAGGCAGCGGTGGCGCTTCCGCCGCTAAATATGAATCTGGCGCGCTATCTGGTGATTCAGGCGATTAAAAGTAAAAAAATCCGCGGGCGGAGCGCGCTGCGGCCGCTGGATGTACCGGGCCTCAGCCAGTTACTGGTGCGCGTGTCGAACCTGATTGTCGATTGCCCGGAGATCCAGCGGCTGGATATTCATCCGCTGCTGGCCTCGGCGGATGAATTCACCGCGCTGGACGTTACGCTTGAGATCGCCCCGTTTGAGGGGGACAGAGAAAGCCGCCTGGCCGTGCGCTCGTATCCGCAGCAGTTGGAAGAATGGGTCGATCTCAAGAATGGCGAACGCTGTCTGTTTCGGCCGATCCTGCCGGAAGATGAGCCTGCACTACAACAATTTATTGCGAAGGTGACGAAAGAAGATCTCTATTATCGCTACTTCAGTGAGATCAATGAATTCACCCATGAAGATTTAGCGAATATGACGCAGATAGACTACGATCGGGAAATGGCATTTGTGGCGATTCGACAAACTAAAGATGGCGATGAGATCCTTGGCGTCACCAGGGCCATTTCCGACCCGGATAATATTGACGCAGAATTTGCGGTGCTGGTGCGCTCGGATCTAAAAGGGCTGGGACTGGGCCGACGGCTGCTGGAAAAACTCATTCAGTATACCCGCGATCACGGGCTGGAACGGCTTAACGGCATCACGATGCCGAACAATCGGGGCATGATTGCGCTGGCGCGCAAACTGGGGTTCAATGTCGATATTCAACTGGAAGACGGGATCGTTGGCCTGACGCTTTTACTGGCGCGCGCCGGGGACGGATAAGTAAGCTGCTGGAAATGTTGATCACTTTGGCAGGCAACGGTGATATGATTGCTCGCTTAAGTCGTCTGCCTGGTACAGAGGACCCTTCAATAAACAGAGAAGACCGCACTGTGATGTTGTCAAAATTTAAGCGTAATAAACATCAACAACACCTTGCCCAACTACCCAAGCTTTCTCAGTCAGTTGATGATGTTAAGTTCTTTTATAGCCCCGCTGATTTTCGGGAAGCGCTGCTGGCTAAAATCGCCAGCGCCACGCGCCGGATTTGCGTTGTCGCACTCTATCTGGAGCAGGACGATGGCGGCAAGGGCATTCTTTCAGCGCTGTATGAAGCGAAACGTCAGCGGCCGGAACTGGACGTGCGCGTGCTCGTTGACTGGCACCGCGCGCAGCGGGGCCGTATCGGTGCCGCCGCTGCAAATACCAATGCCGACTGGTACTGCCGCACCGCCCAGGAAAATCCTGGTGTTGATGTGCCGGTATATGGCGTTCCGGTAAATACCCGGGAAGCGCTGGGCGTTCTGCATTTCAAAGGTTTTATCGTTGATGACGCTGTTTTATACAGCGGTGCCAGCCTGAACGACGTTTATCTGCATCAGCATGATAAATACCGCTACGATCGCTACCAGTGCATTCGCAATAGCCGGATGGCAGACATTATGTTCGACTGGGTCGATCAAAACCTGATTCAGGGTCGCGGCGTGAATCGTCTTGATAGTGACGCCCGTCCCAAAAGCCCGGAAATCAAAAATGATGTCCGCCTGTATCGTCAGGAATTGCGCGATACCAGCTACCATTTCCAGGGCGATGCTGATAACGAGCAGCTGTCGGTGACTCCGCTGGTCGGGCTGGGAAAATCGAGCCTGCTGAACAAAACCATTTTCCATCTGATGCCCTGCGCCGAGAAAAAGCTGACGATCTGCACGCCGTACTTTAACCTCCCTGCGGTCCTGGTGCGTAATATCATCCATTTGTTGCGTGAAGGTAAACAAGTGGAAATTATTGTCGGCGATAAAACGGCCAACGATTTTTATATCCCTGAAGATCAGCCGTTTAAAATCATCGGCGCGCTGCCTTATCTGTACGAAATCAACCTGCGCCGCTTCCTGAGCCGTCTGCAATATTATGTGAATACCGATCAGCTGATCGTCCGGCTGTGGAAAGATGATGACAATACTTATCATCTGAAAGGCATGTGGGTGGATGACGAGTGGATGCTGCTGACGGGGAATAACCTTAACCCGCGCGCGTGGCGGCTGGATTTGGAAAATGCGATCCTCATCCACGATCCGCATCAGGAACTCAGCACCCAGCGGGATCGGGAACTGGAACTGATCCGCACCCATACGACCGTGGTTAAACATTACAGCGATCTGCAAAGTATCGCGGATTACCCGGTTAAAGTGCGTAAGCTGATCCGTCGTCTGCGCCGGATCCGTATTGACAGGCTTATCAGCCGCATTCTGTAATCTTAAAGCCCCGCGTTGCCGGGGCTTTTTTTATAAGGCCCACCATGCGCTATCTCCTGCTGTGCTGTATTTTACCTCTCACTGGCTGCTGTAGTCATATGGCGAACGATGGCTGGAGCGGGCAGGATAAGGCCCAGCATTTTATCGCCTCCGCTCTGCTTTCGGCTGCAGGAAACGAAGTGGCTCAACATCAGGGCATCAGCCGCGATCGCAGCGCGGCTATCGGGGTCATGCTTTCTTTAAGCCTGGGAGCTTCAAAAGAGCTGTGGGACAGCCGCTCCGAAGGAAGCGGCTGGAGCTGGAAGGACTTTGCGTGGGACGTCGCTGGTGCCACCACCGGTTACAGCGTGTGGCAACTGGCGCAGCACTAGAGGCGCAGACCTTTTCCTTTTTTGTGTAGCATCAACGAAACCACAAAAGCGACGGCTCCCAGCGCCGTTACGTACCAGAAGAACGCGGTCTCAGCCCCAACAGATTTCAGCGATAGCGCGACGTATTCCGCCGATCCGCCAAACAGAGCGTTGGCGACAGCATAGGACAGCCCTACCCCCAGCGCACGCACCTGTGCCGGAAACATTTCGGCCTTCAGAATGCCGCTGATAGAGGTGTAAAAGCTGACGATAATTAACGCGCACATCACCAGTGCAAAGGCAGCATAGGGCGACGTGACATTTTGCAGCGCGGTGAGTATCGGCACGGTCAGAAGAGTGGTCAAGCCGCCGAAACAGAGCATTGACGCCCGACGGCCAATTTTATCGGAAAGCGCACCGATGAGCGGCTGAAGCAGCATAAACACGAATAATGCGGCGGTCATAATGGCGCTGGATGTATTCGCATTCATACCTGCCGTATTGACCAGGTATTTCTGCATATAGGTTGTAAAGGTATAGAATGCCAGCGAGCCACCCGCCGTAAAGCCCAGCACCATGATAAAGGCTCTGCGGTTGCGCCATAATCCTTTAAAAGAGCCGGCCTCTTTCAACGCCCGAACCTCCTGTTTCGAGGTTTCATCAAGCTGACGTCGCAACCAGAGCGCGACTACGGCCAGCACTGCACCGAGGGCAAATGGAATTCGCCAGCCCCAGGCGCGGAGTTCTGCGTCATCCAGCACCTGCTGCAAAATCACCACAACCAGCAGCGCCAGCAACTGCCCGCCGATGAGCGTGACATACTGAAAAGAGGCAAAGAACCCCTTACGTCCTTCAAGGGCGACCTCACTCATATAAGTCGCGCTGGTGCCATATTCTCCGCCAACCGACAGTCCCTGAAAAAGCCTGGCGATCAACAGCAGCGCGGGTGCCCAGGTGCCGATGGTATCGTAGCCCGGCAGACAGGCAATCACCAGTGAGCCAAAACACATCATACAGACGGAAATCAGCATCGATTTTTTGCGCCCGCGACGGTCAGCGATACGCCCGAATAACCAGCCGCCGATGGGACGCATCAAGAACCCGGCTGCAAATATGCCCGCCGTTTGTAGCAGCTGGGTCGTGGTATTGCCGGAAGGAAAGAAAATATGGGCAAAATAGAGCGAGCAGAAGGAGTAGACGTAGAAATCAAACCATTCGACCAGATTACCGGACGATGCGCCAACAATTGCCCATACGCGGCGGCGTACTTCCGGGGCATCAGCGGCATTTTTTACGGGACGAGGGGTGGCTTCAGGCATGTTATTCCTCCTTGTTATTTGGCTGTTCAGCCTTTTCTTTCAGGCAGCCAGATTACGCGCGCTACAAAAGTAAATAAAGTGTTAATTATTCGTCAGCTAATGTTGTTATCCCCATTTAGCCTGATGGTGTCGTTTG
The DNA here is from genome assembly GCA_002421005.1 of Enterobacteriaceae bacterium UBA5654. Classification (GTDB taxonomy): domain Bacteria; phylum Pseudomonadota; class Gammaproteobacteria; order Enterobacterales; family Enterobacteriaceae; genus Superficieibacter. The sequence continues at coordinate 673,010 of DIJC01000014.1, forward strand.
CGTTGCAGGTAATCATCATCCGCCCGGATTTTATCCCACCATCCTTTGAAGACGGTGGCAGCAGCCGCTTTGGTCGGATCGTTGCCGCGCGGGTTTAGATTGCCGTCCTGAGCGTATTTTTTACCGCCCTTGTAGTTGGCATAGCGACGAGCGCGGGTGTAACCCATCTGGATAAATTTGCGAGCCATATCCATGCCGACAAAATCATTCTGAGCACGATAGGCCTCAAACAGTTCGTAGATTTTTTCAGCCGATTTTGTTGCCGATTCGGCATCTTTATAGCGCCAGAAGGGGAGAATTTCGCTTTTATAGGGTTCGACCAGCAACACACCCTGTTCACCCCGCCCTACCTGATAGCGTTCAGGGTGCTGGCGAAAGTCGATGGTGGAAAAATCCTGCTGGTAATCAAAGGGTTTTATAGCCAATTTTTATCCTCCCTGCCGGAATAGCAGTTAAAGGATAGTTCATCGCGCAGGGTTCAGGTGGCGATTATCTGGGTTGTACTTATCAGGCGGGCAGAAACGCAAAAAGCCCGTCC